>NZ_JAWLHI010000036.1:0-42311 GCF_041690455.1 Marinobacter sp. | reverse complement strand
GTTGGAGGGGGATGGGATTGAAGATGGGGTCAGATGAAAGATTTCATCAGACCCCTGAGCATGGCCTTGGGGTCTGAAGAAAGCCTTCTTCTGACCCCGATTTTAACCGAGAGCTGAGGGTGAGGTGAACTTGGGGTCAGATGAAGGTTTTCATCAGACCCCTGAGGCTGAACCGACCCCGTTTTCACCAGGTCACCCTCCCGGGTCACTCCGGCTTATAAAGACGCTGGATACTGGAGAAATCCAGCTCGCCGTTGCCCTGTCCGGCGTGCAGCTGGAACAGGTTGCGGGCCAAAGCACCCATGGGGATGGAGGCCTGGTTCTTGACGGCGTTGTCGAAGGCCAGACCGAGATCCTTGGTCATCAGGTTGACCAGGAAGCCGCCCTGGTAGTCGCGGGAGGCGGGTACGCCTTCCATGACGCCCGGCCACGGGTTGTAGACGTTCAGGGCCCAGTTGCCGCCGGAGCTCTGTTTCATGATCTCGGAGAGCACAGCAGGGTCCAGGCCGTTCCGCACACCCAGGGCCAGTGCTTCGCTGGTACCGGCCATCAGAATCGCCAGCAGCATGTTGTTGCAGATCTTGGCGACCTGGCCGGAGCCGTGGGGGCCGGCGTGGAAGATGTTCTTGCCCATGGCCTCGAGGATCGGCTTGGCACGGTTGAAGGTGCTTTCCTCACCGCCACAGATGAAGGTCAGGGTGCCGGCTTTGGCGCCACCGACGCCACCGGAAACCGGGGCATCGATGAAATCCAGCCCCTTGTCAGTTGCAACTTCCGCCACTCCACGGGCCGTTTCCGGCGCGATGGTGGAGGAATCGATGACCAGCGTTCCCTCAGGCAGCTTGGCCAGCAGGCCGTCGTCGCCGAGGTAAACCGCTTCCACATGCTTGCCAGCCGGCAGCATGGTGATCACGCACTCCGCGCCCTGAGCGGCCGCTTCGGCGGTGTCCGCGGTTTTGGCGCCCTCACCCACCAGTGCTTCGACGGCCGCTTTGGACAGGTCGAACACCGTCACATCGTGGCCGGCCTTGACCAGGTTTGAGGCCATGGGACCACCCATGTTACCCAGACCGATGAATGTAATCTTTGCCATATCTCTTCCCCTTGTTGTTGTATTCCGATGAGTGGGCCGCGGCTCACCGCGGCCAATCCGGCAATCAGTTGAAAAAGTCGTCGATCCAGTCGCTGTCCATTTCTTCCAGCGAGGCGTAACGCCAGCGGGGCTGCAGATCCTTGTCGATCAGCAGTGCCCGGATACCCTCGGTAAACTCGCCCTTCTTCAGGCAGTTGCAGGACAGCACCAGTTCCTTGTCCAGCACTTCCTTCAGGCTGTCGTGCCGGCAGCCATGCAGGTGCCGCCACACCAGCGCCAGGGATGTGGGCGAGGCATTGCCAAGCCCCTTGGTAACCTTACCCATCCAGTCCTCACGGCTGCCCAGTTCGGTCAGCTGATTGACCACCTGTTCCAGGGAGTCGGCATCGGTCACCCGGTTGATCTCGTCAAAGTGCTGGCGAACCGGAGACTCAGGCAGGGCGTCCTGGCTGTGCTGCTCGAACTGCCGGAGCACCCGGCCAACCACGGCGTGGGCATTGTCATCGCGCCATTCACTCGCTGTGAGCGCCTCGATTACCCGCTCCTTGAGGCTGTGCTTAACAAACCGGTCTGCCATACCCACGAACAGAGCGTCGGAGGCGTTGATCCGGGCTCCGGTCAGGCCAAGAAACAGGCCGGTGCGCCCGGGCATACGGTTGAGGAACCAGCCGCCGGCCACATCGGGGTAGAGGCCGATGTTCACCTCGGGCATGGCCATTTTCGAGTTCTCGGTCACCACCCGGTGGGAGGCGCCGACCATGAGCCCGATACCGCCGCCCATCACGATCCCGTTACCCCAGCAGATCAGGGGCTTCGGGAAGGTATGAATCTGGTAGTCCAGTTCATACTCCTCGGTGAAGAAGCGTTCACCCTCAGTGGCGTTGCCCGGTTCGGTCATACTGCGGTACAGGGAGACAATGTCACCACCGGCGCAGAACGCCTTGTCGCCCTCGGCCTCGAGCCACACCGCACACACCTGCGGGTCCTTCGCCCACCGCTGGAGCTGGGGCTTGAGCAGGTGAATCATGTCCATGGACAGTGAGTTCAGGTTTTTCGGAGTGCTCAGCCGGGCCACGGCAATCATGGCACCGTCCGCGGTTTTCCACTCCTCAAAGACAATCGGTTGATCGCTCATAACAGTCCTCGCCCCGGCGGTTACCGGTTCTTCCACTGCGGCTTGCGCTTTTCAAGGAATGCGTTCACGCCTTCCCGCTGGTCTTCGGTATAGAACAGCTCCACGAACAGCTCCCGCTCCATGCGCCAGCCATCGCTGTGGCTGCGACCATCCCGGGCACTCATGATCAGGTTCTTGCAGCGGGCCACGGCAGACGGGCTCTGTTTGCACGCACCCTCGGCCAGCTCAAGCGCCTTCTCCAGGCCCTTGCCGGCGGGCACCACTTCCTCGACCAGGCCAATTTTCAGGGCCTTGTCGGCATCAACGCGTTCACCGCACAGAATCATACGCTTGGCCCAGCCCTCACCCACCAGCCAGGGCAGGTTCTGGGTGCCGCCGGCACAGGGCAGCAGGCCCACACTGGCCTCCGGCAGCGCCATCTGGGCGTGCTCTTCGGCAATGCGGATATCACAGGCCATGGCGCATTCCAGGCCACCACCCATGGCGTAGCCGTTGACGGCGGCGATGGAGACGCCGCGGAAGGCGGTCAGTGCGGCGAAGGCCTGACCGAAAAGCTGGCCCATGTAGTTGGCATTCGCCTTGTCGCCGTCGGCGAAGGATTTCAGGTCGGCACCGGCGGAGAAGAATTTTTCACCCTGGCCGGTAACGACGAGGGCGAAGATGTGCTTGTCCTCGTTGAGTTCCTCGATGGTTTTGGTCAGAGCTTGCAGGGATGCCGCCGTCCAGGTGTTGGCCGGCGGGTTGTCGATGGTCAGGATTGCGATGTGTCCGCGTTTTTCGAGCTGGATGAGGTCGCTCATGTTGTTTTCCCTTCCTGAAGATGGGTCAGATGAAGGCTTTCATCTGACCCCGGGTTTTGACTTTGGGGTTCGGCTTGAACATGGGGTCAGATGAAAGCTTTCATCAGACCCCTTTCGGGCCCCAACTCTGGGGTCTGAAGAACGCTTTCTTCTGACCCCGTTTTCGCGTTCAACTCACTGAATCGCCTCAGCCACGCCGTCGTCCAACAACCGGCGGGCGATGATCAGGCGCATGATCTCGTTGGTACCCTCCAGGATCTGATGCACCCGCAGATCCCGGACATAGCGCTCCAGCGGGTATTCCCGGATATAACCATAGCCACCATGGAGCTGCAGCGCCTCATTGACCACGTCGAAACAGGCGTCGGTGGCGAAGCGCTTGGCCATGGCACAGTGCAGGGTGGCTTCCGGGTCGCCGCTGTCGAGCTTGAACGCACCCAGGCGCACCATTTGCCGGGCCGCCACCAGGTTGGTGGCCATGTCCGCCAGCTTGAACTGCAGGGCCTGGAAGGCCGCCAGGGGCTTACCGAACTGCTCGCGCTCGTGCATGTAGTTGCGGGCCCGCAGCAGTGCGGCCTGGGCACCGCCCAGTGAGCAGGTGGCGATATTGAGGCGACCGCCGTCGAGGCCCTTCATGGCGATGGCGAAGCCGTCACCTTCCTCGCCCACCCGGTTACTGGCGGGAATGCGCACATTTTCCAGGCTGACCAGGCGGGTCGGCTGGCTGTGCCAGCCCATCTTGTCCTCGTTCTTGCCGTAGGAAACGCCCTCGGCATCGGCGGGAATCACAAAGGTGGAAATGCCTTTGGAACCACTATCGGCATCGCCCGTCCGGGCCATCAGCACCAGGATGTCGGTACTGCCGGCGCCGGAGATAAACATCTTGCTGCCATTGATCACGTAGCTGTCGCCATCGCGAACGGCCTTGGTACGAAGGCTGGCCGCATCGGAGCCGGCACCGGGTTCGGTCAGGCAGTAGGAGGCCAGCCATTCGCCACTGGCGAGTTTCGGTACGATCTCCTGCTTCAGATCATCGGAAGCAAAACTGGCCACCATCCAGGTCGCCATGTTGTGAATGGTGATGAAGGCAGCGGTGGACGGGCAGGCTGCCGCCAGCTCCTCTACGATCACAGAGGTATCCAGCCGGGAAAGCCCCATGCCACCCAGGGATTCCGGGGTGTAAAGGCCCATGAAGCCCATCTCGCCGGCTTCCTTCATCACGTCGACCGGGAAGATGTGCTCCTCATCCCATTGGGCGGCATGGGGGGCCATGGATTTCTCGGCAAAGGCCCGGGCCGCATCCCGGAACGCCAGCTGGTCTTCGGTCAGGTTAAAGTCCATTACCAGGCTCCTGTCATGTCAAAAGGGTAAAAAGAAGGGGCCGGAAAAGATTCCGGCCCAAGACCTCACCCTCAACGCTTTAACGAAGCTGAATGGAGAAATTGGCTTCAGAGGAGGTCGCTTCACTGGAGAACCAGCGGGACGTTACCGTCTTGGTCTCAGTATAGAAGCGAACTGCCTGCTTGCCGTAGGCGTGCTGGTCACCGTAGAAGGAGCCCTTCCAGCCGGTGAAGGAGAAGAACGGCAGGGGCACCGGAATGGGGATGTTCACACCCACCTGGCCCACGTCGATTTCATGCTGGAAGCGACGGGCCGCACCACCGTGGTTGGTAAAGATAGAGGTACCGTTACCGTAGGGGCTCTGGTTGATCAGGTCGATCGCCTCACCCAGGTTGTCCACGTTCACACAGGACAGTACCGGCCCAAAGATCTCTTCCTTGTAGATGTCCATATCCGGAGTGACTTCGCTGAACAAAGTCGGTCCTACCCAGTTACCGTCCGGCAGGCCGTCAACGGTGCAGCCGCGACCGTCCAGCATCAGCTTGGCGCCCTGGGCCTCACCAGTGGCAATCAGGGACTCGATACGGTCCTTGGCCTTGGCGCTGATGATCGGGCCATAGCTGGCGCCGGAATCGTTCCAGGCACCCGGACGGGCCTTGGCCATGGCTTCTTTCAGTTCCGGAATCCACTGCTGGGCCTCGCCCACGAACACGGCAACGGAAATCGCCATGCATCGCTGGCCGGCGGCACCGACGGAGGCACCCACCAGAGCGTTGATGACCTGCTGCTTGTCCGCATCCGGCATGATCACCATGTGGTTCTTGGCACCGGCAAAGCTCTGTACGCGCTTCATGTGGCGGGTGCCGGTTTCATAGATATAGCGGCCAACCGGAACAGAACCGACAAAGGAGATGGCCTTGATGGTCGGGTCGGTCAGCAGGGTATCAACCTGTTCCTTGGCACCGTGGACCACCTGCAGGACGCCCTTTGGCGCACCAGCTTCCTCGAACAGCTCGGCCAGTCGCATCGGGGTCAGCGGATCCTGCTCGGACGGCTTCAGAATGAAGGTGTTACCGCAGGCTATGGCCATCGGGAACATCCACAGCGGAATCATGGCCGGGAAGTTGAACGGGGTGATGCCCGCACAAACGCCCAAAGGCTGGATCCAGGAATGGGTATCCACTTCACGGGCCACGTTCTCGACGGTCTCGCCCATCATCATGGAGGCCACGTTGGCGGCGTGCTCGACTACCTCAATGCCGCGCCAGACATCGCCCTTGGCGTCGTCAAAGGTCTTGCCGGTTTCCTGGGACAGAATCTCGGCGATTTCATCGTGGTGTTCTTTCAGCAGCGCCTGGTAACGGAGCATGACCCGGGCCCGCTCGGAAACCGGGGTTTCCTTCCAGGTCTTGAACACCTCACCAGCGTTGTCGATGGCCTTGCGCATTTCCTCTTCGGTCGCGCACGGCACCTTGGCAATCACTTCGTTGGTGGCAGGATTGGTGACGTCGATCCAGTTGCTGGTCTGGCTCTGGACGAATTCACCGGCAATGTACTGGGGAACATTCTTCATGTTGGAATCCCTGGTTTGTTGTTATGTGGGAACAGCCTCACCCGTCGGGGTTCGGCCACGATTGGAAAAATCCTAGCACGAGGTTTGGCCGGAGGTGATTGACTAAATTTCGCCCATGATGGATTATTTTTCGATGAGCACACTTCCGAACAGCAAATCCACAGCACAAACCTCACAATGGCCGGTGCCACCGGACAGCGTCCGCTATGTGGTACCAGAGCCCATCGTCCGCCTGCTGGCCAGCCATCCACTGACCCGGGAACTCTACCCCCTGGCCTTCGGGCACTATCGCAAGGCCGCCGGCCACCACATGCACCGGGAGCACCATCGCGACAATCTTTTGATCTATTGCACCGAAGGGAAGGCTTTCCTGAACGTCGCGGGAGAGCCCTATACCGTGGAGGCCGGTGATTTACTGTTGCTGCCGGCCGGGGCCAGCCACCGCTATACCGCCGACCCGGATAATCCCTGGACCATCCACTGGGTGCATTACACCGGCCCGCTGGCCGAGGACTTCCGCAAGTACATGGGGTTTGGTGACTCTACCCGCATCCGGCACCTGGGCCGCCAGCCCCGGCTGCTGGTGGATTTCAATGGCCTGCTTTCGGTACGGCAGACCGGCTTCCGAACCCGCGGGCTGATCCATGCCGCCAACCGCCTGCGTCAGCTTCTGGCGGCGGTACCGTTGAATGCGGACGAGACCAGCCACGAACGTCAGTCCGAACTGGACACCATCCACAACTACATGCGCGAGCATCTGGAAGAGCGCCTTACCCTTGAACAACTGGCGGATCTGGCGGGCCTTTCTCCCGCGCACTTTGCCACCCGTTACCGGGAGCAGACCGGCACCTCGCCGATCCAGCATTTCCTGCACCTGAAAGTGGAACGAGCCTGCCAGATGCTGGACACCACCGGCCTGAGCTTTGCCGACATCAGCCGCCGGCTGGGTTACGACGATGCCTACTATTTTTCCCGCCTGTTCAAGAAGGTAATGGGCCAGTCGCCGAGGGATTACCGGCACACGGCCCGTCACTGAAGGCCAGAGTGGAGAGGCAGCCCGCCTACGACTTTCGTTGAATACGCCGAACCGTTACTCTGGAGTCATCGCCAATAACAAGAGATTGCGCCATGGCACAGTACAAGATTGAAATCGACGAAACCTTCGATATCCCGCGACGACGAGTGTTCGCCCTGTTTGCCGACCACCAGCGCTTCGGAAAGCTGCTGGGGGCTCCCATCAAGCGGATCCGGGACAGCGACCAGGCCGACCCCAACGGTATCGGCTCGGTCCGCAAGATCGGCATCGGCCCCATTGGCCTTGAGGAAACCGTCCTGAGCTTCGAGCCGGAAACGCTGATCGAATACACGGTCACCAGCATGAGCCCAATACGCAATCACCTGGGCCGGATTCGCTTCGAGGATACTCCGGACGGCCAGACCCGGGTGCATTACACCATCAGCTTCGAGGACATCGTGCCGTTCACCGGCAAAGTGGTCTCCAGGGCTCTGGAACAGGGAATTCGCCGGGGTATCAAGCGGGTGCCGGATCTGGCCTGACACCCCGGTCGGCAACAAACCGTTACTTGATGAATGTCACAGAATTGACCTGAGGCAAAAATTTGCATTTATCAATTCTGTAATCTTCCGCCAGGTTTGCAATATCCGGCTAATCGGCCGAAAACAAAATCCTGGCGGGAGACAGTAATGGCAGCAGAGCCCATTGTCCTGTTCGATGACGGACACCACAAATGCCTGATGTTCGATTCCCTGGTAACCGGTGAGGGCGTCCAGTCCAACCAGTTCCTGGTCGTTGATGGCAAGCACGAAGCGCTGATCGATCCGGGCGGAGACCTGACTTACACCCCCCTCTCCGTGGCCGCGTCGCGCTACATGAACATCAAGGACATGGACTATGTCTTTGCGTCCCACCAGGATCCGGACATCATCGGCGCCATCGATCGCTGGATTGTCCACACCCGTGCCAAGATCGTCACCTCGCGGCTGTGGGCCCGATTCCTGCCGCATCTGGTTTCGACCTATGTGACCAACCAGCTCACCGGCAGCGTTTATGACCGGATCGTCAGCATCCCGGATGCCGGCGCCAAGGTGCCTTTCGGCGATTCCTACCTGACTTGCCTGCCGGCGCACTTCATGCATTCTGTCGGTAACCTGCAGTTCTACGATCCGGTGTCGAAGATCCTGTTTTCCGGCGATCTGGGCGCCTCGCTCGGTGGCGAGGACGATCACAAGCCGGTTCAGGATTTCGATCGCCATATTCCCAGCATGATTGGCTTCCACAAACGCTACATAGCCTCCCAGAAGGTCTGTCGCCTCTGGGCCGACATGGTTCGCGGACTCGATGTAAGCATGATCGTGCCCCAGCATGGAAAGCGTTTCGAGGGTCCCGAGATGGTGGAGCGGTTCCTGAACTGGGTCTCGGATGTTCCCTGCGGCATCGACCTGATGGGCCCGGACAATTACAGGCCACCAAACGACTACATCTGATCTCCCCGGGCGGTGGCCCTGTCGCCGCCCGTTTCCACGCCGAATCGGCACAATAGTATTAAACCTGTCCCCAGAACGTTTTGTTGAGTAAAATCCGGCGTTTTCCTGAATAGCAAGAAGAGGCAGGTCAGATGGGCAGAGCCTACCAGAACCGAAAAGAGTCCATGGCCAAGACGGCTGCGGCAAAAACCAAGGTCTACAGCAAGTACGGCCGCGAAATCTACATGTGCGCCAAGTCAGGCGGCATTGATCCCCAGGCCAACCTGACGCTGCGGGGCCTCATTGACCGGGCCAAGAAAGACCAGGTGCCCAGCCACGTCATTGAGAAGGCCATCGACAAGGCCAAGGGCGGTGGCGGCGAGGACTACTCTCCGGCCCGGTATGAAGGCTATGGCCCCGGCAACTGCATGGTCATCGTGGATTGCCTCACCGACAACCCCAACCGCACCTTTGGCGATGTCCGGCTGGCCTTCACCAAGACCAAGTGCAAGATCGGCACCCCGGGCGCCGTTGCCCACATGTTCGACCACTGCGCGATTTTCGCCTTCACCGGCCAGGACGAGGAAGCAGTGCTCGAGGCCCTGATGGAAGCGGACGTGGACGTGACCGATATCGAGAACGAGGACGGCCGCATCACTGTATTCACACCGAACACGGAATACGCCAAGGCCAAGCAGGCCCTGGAAGCAGCCTTCGAGGGCATCGAGTTCGACGTGGACGAAATCCAGTTCCTGCCAAAAACCACCACGCCGGTGGAGGGCGACGATGTGGCCATGTTCGAGAAATTCCTGGACATGCTGAACGAACTGGACGATGTCCAGAACGTTTATCACAACGCCGAAGTCAGCGACTGACCGGCCGGGATGACGGCCCCGTTACCGGGGCCTGTCGAATACCTGCGTCCAGTAATTCGGGTAATCGGCAGTCCGGCTGTCGACCCTGAAAACGGCAACGCCGGTGAACCGGCTGTCCATGATGTTCCGGCAATGCCCCGGGCTCTCCAGCCAGCCGGTCATGACCGATTCCACATCGTCAAAACCCGCGGCAATGTTCTCGCCGACCACGGACCACTCGTAGCCGGTTTCGGTAACACGATCTCCGACCCGCAGACCGTCCGATCCGGTGTGGCTGAAGAAATTGTTCTGCGCCATGTCATTGCTGTGCTTGCTCGCCGCCCCTTCAACCGGACAGTTGTAGACCAGCGGCTCAACTGCCGGGAAGAACTCGGATCCGCACTGCCGGCCCTGGCTGCGCGCCGCGTTGACATACTCCAGCATCGCCGCCTGATATTCCTGCACCTCGCAGCCATCCACCAGGATCGTGACAGGCTCTTCAGGGGCAGACCGGTTCCGCTCGGTGCTGTCCGACACAGCCGAGGCCGATGACTCACCGCCACCGGATCCGCCGCCACAACCGGCAATCAGAACTGTCGAAAGAACGAAAAACAACAACCTTGAGGATGTACTCATTGAACTAGGGACCGCCATTCCGGTTAAATTGTGAAAAAGTACGTAAATTAACGAAGGGTTCCCGGGATTGGATCCACGAAACTACATTTCCTTACAAAGCTTGCCCAAACCGACATGTATCCATTCACCCTGAACGACCAGTGAACTGACAGATGGCAAACCCACGAGTGTTAATTCTGAAAACCGGGACCACCTACGCGGATATCCGCGCCCGATTCGGTGATTTCGACGATTGGTTCATCAAAGGCCTTGCCACGGAACTGGACCTTACCGTGATGAATCTCCCCCACGGCGAAGAACCGGGAGATCCATCGCAGTGGGACGGCATTGTAGTGACCGGCTCGCCCGCCATGGTCAGTGACCGGGAAGACTGGAGTGAAAACGCAGCGGCGTGGCTGGCGAAGGCGGTGGGCGCCGGTGTCCCGGTGCTGGGTGTATGTTACGGCCACCAGTTGCTGGCCCATGCCCTCGGCGGTGAGGTGGGCTACCACCCGAAGGGCCGCGAAACCGGCACCAGGATCGTCGAACTGTTCCCGGAGGCTGGGCAGGATCCCTTGTTCAACTCGATGCCCCGGCGCTTCCGGGCGCAACTGACCCACAAGCAGTCGGTCCTGAGACTGCCGCCTGAGGCCGTGCTCCTGGGCAAGTCCAATTTTGAACCCCACCAGGCGTTCCGGGTGGGCGAATGCGCCTGGGGCGTGCAGTTCCACCCCGAATTTTCCGATGCCATCATGCGGGCCTACCTGGAAGTCCAGGCACCGGATCTGGACCGGGAAGGGTCGGATGCGCAGACATTGCTCAGTGAAGTCGCGCCGGCTCCCGAGGCAAGCGGGCTTCTGCAGCGCTTCTCCGAGCTGGTTTTGAAGAGGCAGGCCTGACGGGCGGAAGACTGCCGGTCAGTCGAGGATGTAGGCGGTCTTCTCCAGGGTGTTCTCATCCTCATCGATAAACCGGAACTCATTCCAGCCGACCCGGATCATGTCGTTACTGTTGAGCCGTTGCCTCCCCTCCACGCGGAGGTCGTTCACGAAGGTTCCATTGGTGCTGTTGCTGTCGACAATATAGAAATCAATCGTGCCCTCGAGGTAGGCATTGGGTGACGCTTCAATGACAGCGTGCTGGCCGCTCACTGAAATCTCGTCGATACGGATGTCATTGTCTGGTTTCCGTCCGATCCGGGTCAGGGGTTGTTCCAGCTCAAAGGTGTGGACCACCACGTTGTCCACCAGCTGTGAAAGTGATGCCATTCTCGTATTCCTCAGTCCTTCAATATCATTAAAACAACAGAGACGTTGTCTCCGGCGCCGTTTTCAAGGCTCTGGTCTATCAGCGCCTGCACAGCATCATCTGCCTCCGCGACTTGCTCGATGATTTCGGCCCACCGGGCCTCCGGCAGCGCTCCGGTAAGCCCGTCGGAACACAACAGCAGCCCTTCCCCCGGTGCCAGCTCCTGCACCCGGAAGCTGGGCGTGGCGTCGTCGGAGGCGCCCACGGCCCGGGTGAGCACGTTCCGGAACGGCACCCTCGGGGCTTCGGCTTCGCTGATGCTGCCATCCTCGATCATGTTCTGGACCACGGTGTCGTCCCGGGTCAGGCACCGGGGGCCCGTGTCCGCGATCAGGTAACAGCGGGAATCACCGATATGGGCGATAAAGGCGGTGCTATCAATGACCCAGACCACCACCAGGGTCGTGCCCATTTTTTCCAGCCGGGCGTCCTTCGCCTGTTCCTCCTGTATCCTCGCCGTAGCGAGAGCAAAGGCGGCGTCCAGCCGTTCCCGGACCGCCACCGTATCCAGAACCACCGAAGCTGACAGCGCGGGCAGTAACGAATCCAGCACCGCCGCCACCGCATGCTGACTGGCGAGCTCACCGCCCTGGTGGCCGCCCATACCATCCGCCAGCACCAGCAAAACCTGGCGGCCATCATGGCCGCGCCGCCACTCCACCCTGTCCTGATTGGTCTGGCGGACCGCCCCTACGTGGGAGTCGCCAGCAATGTCATAGTCCATCAGGAGGTCACCTCCCTTGCCTCGCGCTGTGCCTGGCGTCTGAGTGCTTCGGCCATCTCGAAAGCGGTGGCAAAACGTTTGTCAGGCTCACGCTGGATCGCCTTGTTGATCAGCCTGACCACACCGTTGGGCAGATCCGGATTGAGCGAACGGGCACTGCGCGGGCGCTTGTTCAGGATCTGATAGGTCAGGTTGGCCAGGGTGTCCCCCTGGTATGGGGTTTCCCCGGTCACCAATTTGTACAGGGTAACCCCGAGGCTGTAGATGTCCGAGGCTCTCGTCACTTTCTGCCCTTTCAACTGTTCCGGGGACATGTACAGGGGACTACCCATCACGCTTCCGGTCCGGGTGACGGAATCATCAGCGATCCGGGCGATCCCGAAATCGGTAATCCGGATGTCACCGCTGTCAGGATCGTAGATCAGGTTCGCCGGTTTGATATCCCGGTGAATGATCTTCTGCTCGTGGGCATAGGCCAGGGCATCCGCCACCTGTGCGACCACATCCAGTACGGTCGCCAGCGGCAAAAGCCGGCCGGCCCGGCCAAATTCGCTCAGGGGCCGGCCCCGGGCGTAATCCATTGCGATATAGGCCAGGTCCGCCTCTTCTCCTACATCGTAAACGGTGACGATGGCCGGATGGCTGAGCCGGCCTGCGGCTTCCGCCTCACGAAAAAAGCGGCTTTTGAGAGCCTGTAACTCCTCACCTTCAAAGGCCTGGTAGCTCAGTGTCTTGATAGCGACGGTGCGGGCAATGGCCGGGTCCCGGCCCAGGTACACCACCCCCATGGCGCCCCGGCCCAGTTCCCGCTGGATTTCATAGCGCCCCAGCGTGGGCCGGCTGACCGACTGGTCCGGCATCACCAGGGTCTGGGTAGCGTCGAAGCTGCCGGCTGCCGCTCCTGCCGACCCGGAGGCAAGATTCTCCAGCGCGGCCAGGCGTTCGGCTGCATCGCAGAATTTCTTCTTGCGGGAGACGATGGCCTGGTAGGTCTGTATCGCCTTGTCGTACTGACGCTTGCGCTCCTGCTGCAGGGCAATACGGTAGCGCAGATCCAGGCTCTCCTCCCCTTCGGGACAGCGGGCGATAGCCCCTAGGGCTTCATCCGTATGCCCCTGGTCCAGCAATAGCTGGCCCAGCTTCAGCCGGGCCTCCCTTGCGTTTTCCGTAAGCGACCGGATCTGCCGGTAGGGCTGTAACCAGAACAGCATGATCACATACCCGACCGCCAGCAGGGTGTTGATCTCTCCCAGGGGTAGCCAGAGGTTGTGATAGAACATCAGCGCCGCCTGAAGCACCAGCAGGCCGCCGCCCAGCAGCAGCGTAACCGGTAACGAAACAGCGGCACCCATCCGGGGGATGGCAAAGACCAGGTAGCCCGCGGTTACTACCAGGCCGGCATCAACCGCAAGCCGGCCCCAGACCGGCAGATCGAGACCACCGGACTCTTCAGAGCCCAGAAATGCGAGGAGCTCCCTGTCCAGCAAAGCCACCCAGGGGATCTGCTCGCCGGCCACGATAAAGACAGCCGCAAGGGCGACCACGAGCGAACGCAGACTGAACAGGCTCGATAACGGATGTGATAATGGATTCACAGGCAACTTCGTTGTAAATGATTGATCCGGCTAGTTTAGAAAGCGAACCGATGATGGGACAGTTGCCGGCCGGCGTTTTTTGTAAGGGTTTGTTTACCTGAGAGCGGGGTCACGTATAGTAGAGTTTAAAAAACCTTGAGCATCAGGGCCCCAGCCAATGACTACGGCAATACACACGCGACCGATCAGTGAGCGCATCGACTGGCTGATGGAGCTCAGCCGCAAACACTCCGCAAGCTTCTGCAGCCCTGACAACTATCTGTCCCGCCAGCGCTACCTGGCAGAACACGACACCCTGATCATTGCCATGAAGTGCATGGACGGGCGCATTCACCTGCCGTACGCGACGCAGACTCCTCTGGGTGTCATTCATCCGTTCCGCAACCTCGGGGGCATCTTCGAACTTGGCTGGCCCTACCTGGGTGACTTGCTGGCAGACACCGTGCAGGAAGCGGTCAAGCAAGGCCGGCGCGCCCTGGTCATTATCACTTACCACTTTTCACGGGGACATCGGGAGCGCGGCTGCGCCGGTTTCGACTGCGACACCAACGAGGCCCGGGCCCATGCCTTCAGGATTCGCGACCAACTGGAAACCCTGTTCGGCAGGGATCACCAGACCGTCTATCCACTGGTCTGCGGTTTTGAAACCGACGAGGATGCGCTGATTCTCCATGGCCGGCACGAGCATACCCTCGACCTGGCTCACGCACCCCTGGACAGTATCGACACCGTGGATGCAGAGATCGCAGCGCTCTGCCCGGACATGCCCGCACCGGTTCAGCGGGACCTGCTGCCACTGGTTCAGGGCAACATCCGCCATATCCACAAGATCCGCCAGAGTGACCGGGAACTGGATATCGAACACCGGGAGTGGGTGATCTGCCTCGGGCGCGGCTTCGATTTCCTGCATGCGCCCAACCTGGCCCTGATCATTGGCCCGTATAGCCCGGATCTGTCCCATCCCATCCGCCAGGCCGCCGGCATCATCCAGAACAACATGGACAGCGGCCGGATTCCCGATGACGGTTTTTTACTACTCTCGTCAGCACCCTATACGGAACCCGGCCCCCAGAAAGCGCGTGCTGTTCTCAAGTCGGACTTTCTGGGGAACTTCGCAGCCGGGGTAATCGAGGAGGCTTTTCCCCAGCTTGCGAGCAAGATGATTCGACGGTCGGCGATCCTGCACTGGCCCGAACGGCGCCTTGAAGTCCGGCGACCATGACAATTTTGTATGTTGAATGAATACATATCTGAACCTACTGTTTTAGGGAACAACACAAGAAGGAGCCTGGAATGTCCGAGATACGTAATTATCTAAAGCAGGTTTCACTGGTGATGGCCGTACTCATGGCCATGGCCACTACCTTCTCCACCACCGCCCATGCCGGCATGGTCGGAACCGGAGAAATCATCCAGCAACAACAGGTGGAATTGGACCGGCAACAACTCCTGAACATGCTGGAAAAACAGGAAGTGCAGGAGAAGCTGGCCGAGATGGGCGTGAGCAAGGATCAGGTGGCGGATCGCATCCAGAACCTGACACCAACCGAGCTGGCCGATTTCGAGCAACAGCTGGCAGAAGCGCCCGCCGGCCAGGATGTGGTGGGGATCATCGTGCTGTTCCTGCTGGTATTCATCATCACCGACATGCTGTGTGCCACGAACATCTTCTCGTTCATCAACTGTATCCGCTGATCGAACGTTTTGATGTATCGACTGAGGATTGCCAGCAGGATCCTGACCCTGACCGGGCTGGTCCTGCTGGCAGGCTGTGCCTCCACTCCGCCCTGGCCGGAACCTGAATCCGAAGCTGGCAAGCCCGTACTGCCCAACCATGTTCTTCTGGAAGATGTGCCCTTCTACGCCCAGGAGAAATACCAGTGTGGCCCCGCCTCCCTGGCCATGATGCTGAACAGCCAGGGACTGGAAACCGACCCTGAAGTGCTCAAGGAACTGGTGTACATTCCCGCCCGGGAAGGCTCGCTGCAGGTTGAGATGGTGGCGGGTGCCCGTTCACACAATATGGTCGTGTACCCGCTGGAGCCGAAACTCGAGGCCGTTCTCGAGGAAGTCAGTGCCGGTAACCCGGTGCTGGTCATGCAGAACCTGCTCATCGACTGGTGGCCCCAATGGCATTTCGCGGTTGTGGTGGGCTTCGACAGTGACGATGAAACCATCATCCTGAACACGGATACCCGCAAACACCACGCCATGCCCTACAAGGCTTTCCATGCCACCTGGAGCCGGGCCGAGCGCTGGGCTGTCGTGGTTCTGCCTCCGGAGCAGATACCCGCCACGGCAGAACCCCTCACTTTCCTCAGGGCCGCGCACGACCTGGAGTCCACCGGGCATACCCGGGCGGCACTCAGTGCCTACCAGACCGCGGAGCAAACCTGGCCGCAACAACCGGCGCCCATCATGGCCCAGGGTAATCTGGCCTACGGCCAACAGCAGTGGTCCGGGGCGGTGGTCCATTTCAGGCGGGTGGTAGAGCAATTTCCGGACTACGCCGAGGGCTGGAACAATCTGGCGTATACCCTGGATCAGGCGGATTGCCCGGTACAGGCAACAGCCGCGCTTTCCTGCGCCCGGAGCCTGTCACCGGAGCGGTTTGGCAAGGAAGAGGCAGCCTTCGGTACCGGGCAAACCGGCGACGGCGAGAACTGCCCGGCGCTGCCATCCTGCCCGGTATCCACGCAGTGAAGAGGCCGGTGATTATCGGCCTTTTCTCAGCAGCACCACATCCTTCACGGGAACTTCCAGCGCCCAGCCATACTTCCGTGCCAGCCATTCAAACGTAGCCTGCCGGTAGAACACCACATGGGTCGGATCCCGGCGGTAGTGCCAGTTATCGAACCGCTCATCGTCAGTCTGGAAACAGGTCATGATGCCCAGCCAGCCGCCTGGCCTGAGTAACCGGTCCAGCAGATTGAAAACCTCGGCGGGCTCGTACAGATGCTCCACCACTTCGGTACAGGTAATGAAATCGTAGGTTCGGTCCAGACTCGCCATATCCGGGTGGAAGAAGGGATCGTAGAGCGCCATGGCAAAACCGGCTTCTCTCAGCATTCCGGCCAGGGCCGGGCCCGGCCCGCAGCCAAAATCCAGCCCCTCTGCCCCGGCTGGCAGCCGTTCCGTCAGCGGATCGACGAGTTTCGCAAGAAATCGCCGGTAGCCTGCGTCTTCCGGGTCGTTTTCATGGAGTTCGTAGATCTGCTTTTCTTCGCCTGCGGTCATCCGGGATTGCGGCGCCATGATGGTCGCCAGGCAGGTGGGGCACCGCAGGTAGACCTGCTTGCCGATCTGCCGGAAAAATTCCGGATGCCTCTCGAGACAGACCGGGCAACGGGACAGTTCGGCGCTGACCATGGTCAGTCCAGCCCCGCTGCAGACCGGAACGCCTGATCGAATTCCTGGCGGTCGGGCTCAACCGCGCTGATCAGCTCGATCCGGGTCAGCTCACGGGGCTCGGACGGCGATACCGATAATGCCCCATCCACCATGTTGATCGCCCGCCAGCCGTCCAGGGTGTGCACCACGGCCTTGAACCTCACAATACGGTCATCCATGGCCAGGGCCATCAACAGGTTTTCATCGAACACCAGTTTCGGGTGAACCCGCCAGCCAAGACTGTAATGCCCCTGCCCCCGGTTACTGACCAGTTGCCAGGGTTCCTCGTCGATATCCGGTAACGGGGCAGCAGCCTTGCCATGGTGGTGATGGTGGGCATGGGGATCGCTCACGTCTCTTGGATCTGCCTTACCATCCAGCCAGGAAGGTGACAGGTGGCCATACCGGGTATGGAACACCTGCTGCTTGGCGGGCTCCAGGGCTGCGGCCCACTGGTCAAAGTGCGCAAGCTGGGCGTCGGTACACAGGTCGGTCTTGTTGGCCACGAGAATATCGGCGGCGGCGACCTGGTCCCGGAACTGCACATTGTCCAGTACCCGCGGATCTTCCAGCTTGCGCGGATCGACCAGGGTAATCACCGGGCCGATCGCCAGGATGTCCCGGTAATGCTCGCTGGTCAGGGTCTCCAGAATCTGGGAAGGATGGCCCAGCCCCGTCGGTTCTATCAGCAGCCGGTCCGGTCGGGCCTTCTGGATCAGCTGGTTCAGGCCGATCTGCATGGGCAAACCTGCCACGCAGCACATACACCCGCCCGGTATCTCCCTGACAAACGCCCCCTCGTTCTCCAGCAGCGCACCATCGATGCCGACTTCGCCGAATTCGTTGACCAGTACGGCCCAGGTTTCGTGTTCCGGCTTGTGGCGGAGCAGATCGAGAATGGCGGTGGTCTTGCCAACACCCAGGAAACCCAGGATCAGGTTGGTTGGAATGGGGTGGGAAATGTCCGGCATCAGTTAGGGGCCTCGAAATTGTTATAATATAACAACCTCGCTACAGGGTTGACCAGCCTCGATTCACTTGCCGACTTTCACCAGCCGGTCGAGCCGGAGCCGCTCGCGCTCGTCAAACAGCCGGCGACTGCCCCAGGACACAGCCATCAGGGCACCAAAACCGGTGCCGACGGTGATGATGAGCATCACCAGGATCTGATACTTCACGGCGACCGCGGGTGGACTGCCGGCGAGGATCTGGCCAGTCATCATGCCGGGCAGGCTGACGATGCCGGCGGCGGCCATGGCATTGATAGACGGCATCATGCCTCCTCGCATGGCATCCTTGCGGATATCCTCCACCGCCTGACGCCAGGTCTGCCCGAGCATCAGCCGGTTCTCGATCACCGCCCGCTGGTGCCAGACGGATTCGTTGAGGCGGTCCAGGCTCAGGGCCACCCCGGTCATGGTGTTGCCCAGCATCATGCCCAGCAGGGGGATGGCATATTGAGGGGTATACCAGGGCGATGGACCGATAATCACCGTCAGGGCCAGTATCGTGACGGCAAAGGAGGAAACGAACATTGCTCCCGTACCGATGCCGAACGCCCAGATTCCCCGCAACCGCCGTTGCTGACGGGCCATCACTTCCCTGCCAGCCACCAGCAGCATGACCGTGGCCAACAGGGCAATCCAGTACAGCCTCGCCGACGCGAACAGCGCTTCCAGGACCAGCCCGATCAGGGCCAGCTGGATGCCGGTACGGGCACTGGCGATGAGCAGGCTGCGGGTGATACCCAGCCTGGCCCAAAGGCTGACGCCGGCAAGCGCCAGAACCAGCAAGGCGGCCAGCCCCAGCTTCCACCAGGCAAGATCAATGACTTCCATTCAACCACTCCAGCTGCGATCCGTTGATGCGGTAGTGGTGATTCGCCACCCGGCGGATCTGTCCCTGATCATGGGCCACCCAGAGCACGGCCAGGTTCCGGCGCTGGATTTCATCCAGCAGCCAGGCTTCCACCGCACCCGTCATGTCTTCATCCAGGTTCGCCGTGGGCTCGTCCAGCAACAGGGCTTCCGGCGCCATTGCCAGCGCACGCCACAGGGCCAGGCGCTGGCGTTCACCGGAGGACAGCCGGCTCACCGGCCAGTCCATCACTCCGGGAGGAAAACCGAGAGCTTCGGGCATGGTGTGGCGGGCATTCTCGGCGAAGTGGGCGCCGACCTCATCAAACCACCACTGGCTGTCCGCCGGAATCATCACCACCCGTTTGCGCCATTCGTGGGCCGGCAAGGAACCCTGTTCGGCATCATCGAGGTAGATCCGGCCGTCATGGGGTTCCAGATCGGCCACTGCCCGCAGCAAACGACTCTTGCCGCTTCCGGAGGCACCTGAGATGCAGACCACCGCCCCGCTTCCGACCTGCAACGAGACTTCTTTCAGGGTGCCAACCGATACCGTGTCCAGGCGTAGCTCACTCAAATCCGGGACTCCGGTGATCAGGGTTTGTGCTTGCTGCCGAGAAAGCGGCGCATCAGCCCCTCGGAAAGGAAAACATGTGCCAGGGCGGGATACGGCAGGTAATGCAGGAACAGGGTTGCCAGCACCACGGCATCAAAGCCCTCGCCCAGGAACAGCCAGGCTGCAAAGGCGGCAAACAAGGCCCCGAGGAAACCGCCATAGATCCAGAGCAAGCGGGATTTTTCTTCGTCCATAGGCATGCGTTCCAGGGCCCTGGCCACTGAAAAGCCCATGTAGGCGGCAATGGCCGCGGCAATGATCAGCGAGGCCAGCAGGCCACTGAAACCGAGCAGGAACCGGCACAGGTAGTTGGCAAGAAAGAACAGGACAATGCCTGTGATCGCGACAATGGTAATCCGGGTTTTTTCCATGGAGCCCCTGAACTTGTTGTTTTAAAAGCGGATTGGCCAGCGGCCATAGTCGGTCAACAATATGGCAGAGACCGGCTTCGAGTACCAGCCACAACCGCCAACCGGGACTATTCGCCCCGCCAGTTCACGCTGTAGAGATCGTGCCGGCGATCCTGCAGGTTCTTCACCGTTCCACTGTTCCGGGCAGTGATCAGGGTCTCCGGCCGCAGGTCTGCGAACGCCACCGTCTCGACATTGGGCTCAGTATCCGCCGCGATGCCGTCGCGGGCAAAGGGGAAGTCACAGGGGGTCAGGATGCAGCTCTGGCCGTACTGGATCTCCATGTTCGGCACGTTGGGCAGATTGCCAACATTGCCGGACAACACCACGTAGACCTGGTTCTCCACGGCCCGCGCCTGGCAGCAGTAGCGGACCCGCAGGTAACTCTGGCGTTCATCGGTGCAGAACGGCACGAAGATAATACTCACCCCCTGATCCACCAGGTGCCGGGCCAGCTCCGGGAACTCCGCGTCATAGCAGATCAGCACCCCGATCGTGCCGCAATCGGTTTCAATGGCATTCACCCGGTTACCGCCCCGCACGTTCCACCAATAGGCCTCATTGGGTGTCGGGTGAATCTTCGGCTGTGTATAGACCCGGCCATCCCGCAGGAAAACATGGGCCATGTTCCGGATGGTGCCATCCTCCTCCCGCACCGGGGTGGAGCCCGCCACGATGTTGATGTTGTAGCGTAGCGCGAGATCCCGCATCAGCTCACGGTAGCGTTCGGCGTAGTGGGTGACCGCCGAGAACGCCTCCGCCGGGCTGCCGCCACGGGCCTCGATGGACAGCAACTGGAGGGTGAACAGTTCGGGAAACACTACGAAATCGCCCTTGTAGGTGGAAACGACATCCACGAAGTAACGGACGATCTCGCTGAACTCATCGAACGAAGCCACGGGCCGCTGCTGGTACTGGACGGTGCCGATGCGCACGGTATCCGGCATTCGGTGCCCGTAACGCTTGCGCTTTTCGTCCTGGCCGCTCTGGGGAACCTTGGGATTTCGCCAGACCAGGTGAATGCCATAGCCCATGGAATCATGGTCGGCGTCCAGGTAATGGGGAATGATGTCGTGGATCTCGAAGCCCTGATGCATCTGGAACGAAAGCACCGGGTCCTTCTGTTCCTTGTTTCGGACGGCATCGACATAGGCCTCCACCGTGCCGTATTTCTTCAGTTTCTGGCGCAGGGTAGGCAAACGCCCGGCAAACACCACGCCCTGGAGGTTCAGGGTCTGGCACAGGTTTTTTCGCTCGTTATAAAGGCGCTCGCCGATCCGGTACCCCCGGCACTCCGGATCAACACACACCTCCATACCGTAAAGCCAGTCGCCCTCCGGGTCATGACGGGAGGCGTAACCGTTGCCGGTGATTGACGTCCAGTCATGACGGGCCAGGGCCACCTCGCCGGCAATCCGGAACGTGGCACAATAGCCCACCACTTGGTCCCCGAGCATGGCGACAAACTGCCCTTCCGGGAAGGTATTGATCTGCCCGGTCAGCGGTCCCTTGGTGTAGCCGTACATGCCGGTGCCCTCGTAGACCCGGTGGCTCAGGTCGATGATACCGGGTATATCATCAAGGGTGGCGTTGCGAACAAACAGGCGCTGGTCGGGATCGGAAAAAGGTGGGCACATACATACCTCGAAGCAGGCGCGGAAATGCGCGGGGACATGCACTCATATTTGGTCGGGCTGATCCGTTTCGTCAAGCGGCGGCTGCAGCGGGAAACGCTGGATCACGGTATATACCGATCCTCCGGCTCCCGGGGCGCTTTCGAACAGGACAAACTCCGTCACCGGGAGCACCCCGAATCGGTCCTGCCCATGCTCTTCCAACAGGCTCACAATCGAGGCGGCCTGCTTGCGGAACCGGGACACTGTGATATGTGGCCGGAACCCGCGGTGCTCCGTCTCGAAACCGGCAGCCGCCACCTGGGCGGACAGCTGATCATACAGCTCCGCCACCGGTGCCTCCGGGGAGACCCCGGCCCAGAGGTTCCGGGGGTGTTCCGGGCGGCCAAAGGCACCCAAGCCCGTCACTTCCACCTCGAAGGCGGGCGTGGAGACCAGGGAGGCTGAGTAGCTCAAGGTCTCCAGGTCCTCATCCTTCACGCTTCCGATAAAGACCAGGGTCATGTGCAGCTGGTTGCGGCTCTGCCATCGGGCTCCGTTGATCGGAGTCTTGAGCGCCAACAAGCGCTTTTTGACCTCTGACGGGATTTCCACCCCGAAAAACACCCGGGGCACGGCTCAGTCCTCGTAGATCATCTTGCGGGTCATACCGCCATCCACCACATAGTTCTGGCCGGTGATGAAACCCGCTTCGCCGGAAATCAGGAAGGCCGCCAGGCTGGCAATATCCCGAGGCTCTCCCACCCGACCGGCGGGGTGCTGACGGTGATCGCTCTCCGACAGTGGCGGAGCCTTTTCCTCCTTATCCTGCCACGCACGGGTGTCGATCCAGCCGGGGCTGATGCAGTTGACCCGAATCTCCGGCCCCAGGCTCATGGCGAGGGCGTGCGTCAGGGCAACGATGCCGCCCTTGGTAGCGGCATAGGCCTCGGTGTCGGGCTCCGACTGCAGGGCCCGGGTGGAGGCGATGTTGACGATGGCGCCGCCGTTCGTCCGGAGATGGGGCACCGCATGCTTGGTGACCAGGAACGGACCGGTCAGGTTCACATCCAGTCGACGCTGCCAGACAGCCAGGTCCAGCTCCTCAACAGGCCCGTTCTCCGGGCCGGCCAGCCCGGCGTTGTTGATCACCGCATCCAGTCGGCCGTGCCAGTCGGTCGCCGCGCGGATCATGCCGGCAACTTCCGCTTCACTGGCCACATCGGCCTGGAAATACCGCACCTGGTCGCCTAGCCGTTGCTGCAACCATTCACCCTGCTCCCGGTCAACATCGCAGAAGGCCACCTGCCAGCCACGGTCGGCCAGGAACTGAACCAGGCCACGCCCAATTCCCCGGGCTCCGCCGGTTACCAGGGCCACTCGGGCTTCGTTTGTCACAGTGACCTCCGCTTACCAGGGCAGCTCATCGCCATTGCTGTGCCAGAAGGAGCCGGTGTTCTCCAGGTTCAGGTTGGCGATCCGATCCGCCAGCCCACGGGCCGATTCCTCGGGCGTGATCATCCCCCCGAAGTTCACCATGCGGGTCTTCACATAGCCCGGATGCAACTGGGCAACGGCAATGCCCTTGGGCTTCAGGTCCACCGCCAGGGACTTGCCGAAAGCGTTCAGGGCCGCCTTGGAGGCGCGGTAACCATAACGGCCGCCGGAATCGTTGTCGGCAATGGAGCCCATGCGGCTGGTGATGTTAGCGATCTTGCCGCCCTCTTCAATCTGCGGAACCAGTGCCTCGGCGACCCGCAGCGGCGCGTAGGCGTTGATCTCCATCTGCTTGCGGATGGAATCGAAATCGATGCTGCCGAGCTGCTCGTCCTGCAGCAGGCCGGCATTGTTGATGAGCAGCCGGATCTTCTTGCCCGCCAGGGCCGATTTCAGTTTTTCGATGCCGGCGTCGGTGGTGACGTCCACCCCGTCGATGACCTCGGAGGCCACCTCCGCCAGCTCATCGGAAGACTGCCGGCACACGCCAATCACGTCGCCGCCCTCACGGACATAATGCCGTGCCAGTTCCAGGCCGATTCCCCGGTTGGCACCGGTAATGACAACTACTCCGGATGCAGACATGATTCCTCCGTTTCACTATTGGATTCAATTGGTTGGATCAGTAGATCTGGACGAGTAGCCACACTGTAACGATCAGTGCCAGCAGAAACCAGCGGGCGTACTGGTCGGGTTTGTCCTCATCCGGGGATGAAGCGGTTACTGTGGAGCCTCCCTCTTCGTATTCCCGGATCAGCTCGCGGGCCCGGTAGAGGTCTTCATCATCCACATGGACATTGCTGAAACCGGCCGCACCGATTTCCCCCAGAGCGCCCTGCAGGTAATGGCCGCCAACGTGGGATTCGATACCATGGACCTCCAGAAACCCGGCTACAATGTGTGCTTCGGTAATGTCCCGGGCCCGATAGGCTATTTGCAAAGGCCTACTCCTTCTGTGACATTCAGGGGCAGCACCCGCCCGTTTACGCGGTTATGATTTCAGCATAGACCCACCCGCTCCAGGGAGCCATCAAGGATACGCAGTGGATATTATCTGGATTGTTCTGGCCATCGTGTTGCTCATCGTGGCCGCCACCTTTTTCCTGTTCAGAATTGAAGACCTGTCCCACCTGGACGACAAGGATTACCCGGTGCGGGAAAGAATCCCGAGCGAAGGTCATCAACAGGTTCTGGGACAGCTCCGGGAGCTGAGGGAAGCCGCCAAAGATTTAAAGGGCAAGGCCCGGCTAATGGCCCTGCGTCAGCACATGGACACCCTCAGTGAAGGCATGGAGCTGGTATCCGAGTTCCGGCATAACGAGGAGCCACGCGGTGAATGGGTCATTGCGCCGGGCGTCGATACCCGCCGGCGTGTGCTCTATATCCATGGAGGAGCCTGGGCGGCGGGCAGCCCCAGAAGCCACCGGACCATTACCGACCGGTTCTCCAGGCTGGCCAATGCCGCAGTTTTCGCCGTGGATTACCGGCTAATGCCGGAACACCGTTTCATGGACGGGATACGGGACTGCCAAAGGGCCTACAGCTGGCTCCTGGATCACGGACCGGACGGTCGGGAGCGCGCAAGCTTCATCGTGGTGGCGGGAGACTCCGCCGGTGGCAGCCATACCCTGAGCCTGTTGGCCTGGGCGAGGGATAACGGGCTCCGGCAGGCCGATGCGGCGGTTGCCCTGGCGCCCTCGACAGACCTGACCCTGACCGCTCCCAGCAACCGCAATAACATTCCCACCGACCCGTTGCTGGGCCCGGTGTTTGGCGGTCTGGCCAAGATTCCGTTACCGATTATCTGGTGGGGAACCCTGGCGGCATTACGGGTATCACCCACCAACCCGGTCGCCTCCCCACTACGGGGCAGTCTCGCCAACCTGCCGCCGACCCTGATCCATGCCAGTGATACCGAAATGCTGCTGGATAACGCCCGGCGCTACGCGGCCAAGGCCCAGTCCGAAGGATCCGTGGTGGAGCTCCATACCTGGCCAGGCATGGTGCATGTATGGCACATTTTTGGGGACATGCTCCCGGAGGCCGAGGAAGCGTTCGAGGACATCCGGGAATTCCTGGCCGATGTCGAGGCCGGCAAGAGCGAATAGGTTGCCCCATGTGTGGACGGTTTACCTTTTACACGCCACCGGAAACCCTGATTCTGGAATATTTTCCGGAAGGCTTGGAGGTGGATGGCCAGTTTGGCCCCAGCTACAACATCACGCCCGGGGTGGGTATCCCCATGATCCGCATGACCATGAACGGCACCCTGATTATGGCCCACTCCCACTGGGGCTTCCGTCCGGTCTGGGCCGGCGAGAAAGCGCCCTCTCCCATCAACGCACGGGCTGAAACCGTAGCCACCTCAAAATACTTCCGGGAGGCCTTCGCCCACCACCGCTGCCTGATCCCCGCCAACGGCTGGTATGAATGGATGGCAACGGATCATGGCAAGGAACCCCACTACGTGACTCCCAAGGCTCCAGACAGTGACCCGGCCATCTTCTTTGCCGGCGTCTGGACACCGATGGAAGGCGATGAAACCACCGCCTGCGCCATCATCACCGAACCAGCCCACGACGCGTTGAAACACATCCACGACCGCCAACCCGTGGTGCTTGATCCCGGCTGCCTGCGGGACTGGCTCAACCCGGAACTCACTGGCCGCGGCGAGATCCGGGCGGCAACCCATCGTCTGCCTCCGGAGCGTCTGGAGGAATACGCAGTCTCCCAGGCGGTCAACAATCCCCGCCATAACGATCCGGAGCTTTTGAAGAGGGAAAAGTAGACCGGGATCGGCCTGCTATTTTCGCACCCACTTGTCACCGACCCGGACAAACTGGCCGGCAGGAGTCTTTTCCACTGCTTTCTTGCCGGCAACAGCCTCCACTTCGGCAACCGGAATATTGTGCTTCGCGGCAATGCGACTGTATTCCTGGCGCCGGGCCTCGTTGATGGCGTCAACGATCTCCCGGGCATTGCCGTCAGCCTTGACCACTGCCAGATAGCCTGTTGGCGTCTCGCCCACCAGCCCGGATTGCTTGGCGCTATCGAGCTGCTGCTTGGCCTCGTCGAGACTCATGGCGAGCGCTGGCAGACTCAGACACAGGGCCAACAGAAGCACGCCGAATTTACTGAACAATCTCATGATTCTCTCCCCGTTGAAGCGTCCACGACCATCAGAACAGGCCCTGGTCTTCGAACAACTCGTCCACTTCCTTATCAACTTTCACATAGATCTCATGCTGGATCTTGACGTTCAGGTTGACGGTAATGGGCTCCTTTGGCGCCGCCATCTGCACTGTTGGCGTGCAGGCTGCGGACAGCAAGGCAATAGTGACTATCACAGCCCCCTGTCGTACCTGGGCGGCGCCGGGAAATGTCCGGCTCTGCGCTTTCATAGATTTCCCCCGTAGGTTGTGGCCGGCATAGCGGGATCAGTTGTTCCCGTTACCCGCTTCACGCTTTTCCATCAGTTTCCGGACTTTCTCCGTGACCGCTTCGTTCACCCGACCGCTGAGCTGCAGGCTGGTCAACAGTGCCGGAATATCCTCCTGCAGGTTGAGGTTCACCACGATCGGGTGACCATCCCGCACCTGCGGATTGCTGCCCTCTAACCTGAGGCCGAGGTTCAGGGTTCCTTCCTGATCATAGTCTATCGTGCTGTTGAGTACGGAATAGTTAAAGTTCTGAAGGGCCCCGACCACCAGGTCCATGGTCTCGTTATTCCGGGCCAGGGCCTGGAGTCGGTCCGCGGGGAGTTTCAGGGTGCCTCCGGGTGCCACGGCCCTGATATTGCCGCCGGCAACCTCCACACCATCGCGGTCGATCACCAGTGGCATCTCGCCTTCAAGCGTGCCACTGCCTGCCAGTCCCTCGGCGGGATACACCGTCATCAGGCGTTCGACCTGTATACCATTGAGCCACACCGGGACAGTTACAGGCAGACTGGCCAGGCTCCACTCTCCCGGTTTGACCCGGATCTCCCCACCCAGAAATCCGGCGCGAGCCCGGATCAGTGATACCGTTCCTTTCGTCAGCGCCTGCAACGGTGCCCGGTAGCTGCCGGTGATGGATACCGGCCCCAGCGGCACACCGGGATTGAGCTGTTCCAGTTGCAGCTCCGAGGTGCGGATGACCAGGCTGTTCTCCACAGACAGCTCCAGGGTGCCATCCAGTCCGGTCCAGGCCATTCGATCCGTAATACCGGACATCCCGCTGGCGATTACCTTGCCCTCAAGCTCTGGCCCCTTGTCCGGCAGGCGAACACTGGCCTGCGCAGAAAGACGCCCGTCGCTGATCTCGATTCCGGCTGGCCACTGTTCCAGGGTTTCCGCCAGGATCCGGCTGGCCTGACTGCCCTCCAGCTCTGCGCTGGCAGCCACCCGTAGAATTCCGCTGAAGGGCCAGCGGGCATCGACATCCAAAACCAGCCCCGCGGCTCCCTTCGCCACGCCACGGATATCGACCCGGTTGAGATCCCCGTCCAGCTGGCCCTCAAAGCTCCAGGACTGTGGCTTCAGATTGGCCTGCTGCAACATCCCGACATCAAGAGCCAGGGGGCCAGTCAATCGCATTGTCTTCAGGCTTCGGTCGCTCAGGCTGTAGCCGGCTTCAAGGATGCTACCCCCCGGCCGCACTTTCACCTGCTCCAGGCGGACCGTCTCGCCCCCATCCGGGCTGACCACTCCATTCATATTCAGGGTTGAACCGGCCAGAACGTCCAGCCTGGCTGACTCCACACCGGCGTTTCCTGCCACACCGATTCGGCCCTCGATACCGTTGACGCGCCAGCCTGAACCCTCGGAGTCCGGCAGCGCGCCGCTGATCCAGAGCTCGGTCGTTTCCATCCGCCACTGCTCCGGGGCCGGCGCCAACTCGACGTGAATGTTCCCGCGGATCACGGTTTCTTCGGGCAGTTCGACCCGTAAACTGTTCACCGAAATGGTGTCCGGAAGCCACGCCGGTGCCTGCTCGGGCAACAGCGACTGACTCGTCCCTGACCCGCCCGCTGCAGGCTCCGGCCATGCCGGTAGTTCAACTTCAAGTTGTTCTATCCGGACGCTGGCCAGCGAGAGACTCTGCCAGTCCCAGCCCAACACAAAACCCGAACCGCTCAACGCGAACGGTCGCGCCGGATCGGAGCTCACCAGGGAGAAACCATCGGCACGAATGCCTGCCAGCGAGAGGTGCATTCCCTGCCACTCAAACTGCTGGATTGCCTGGTTCGCCATCAACTGCTGCCAGGCGTCCCGGGCATAGACACCGGCACCGATTACCACCAGCAACAGAACAACGACGGCCGCGGCTAACCACCGGCCGATCCTGCGTGCCCTCGTGCGTTTTCCTGCTCCCACAAATCGCTTCCTGCCTACGTCAAACAAGCCGTAACCTGACATCCGGCCCAATCAGTAATAAGGTTTATACAGATTCAATGTTGCGGAGTAACGGCATGGCGTCAATGCTGCGACAAATACTGGTAATGATAGTACTTGGCCTGGCGCTGGGTGGTTGTGCCAGTAATCAGCACCTGCAGACCGGGGACAGCGTACAGCCCGCACCCGTCGAAACGACGGATTCACCGGAGAAGGTCGACCGGTTGTGGCAGGTCTTCGAGCGCTATCAGGGTACGCCCTACCAATATGGTGGCGTGTCAGCCCAGGGGTTCGATTGTTCCGGGTTTATCATCACGGCTTATCAGGAGGGTCTCGGCCAGCAACTGCCCCGCACCACCGCCCAGATGCTTCGCCATGGCCGGGAGGTATCGCCGGACCAGGTAGAACCCGGGGACCTGGTGTTTTTCAGGATTGGCGGCAAGGAGCAGCATGCCGGAATCTACATGGGCGAGAACCGGTTCATTCATGCGTCCACCTCTGTCGGCGTCACCCTGTCAGAACTGGACGGCTATTACTGGGCCGATCGTTTTACCGAGGCAAGGCGTTTCGAAGAAGACTGATCCGATTCTCCCAACGGCTCTGAGCCAGCGTTACAAACCCCCGATCGCCAACTGCAGAGCAATGGCGGCCATCATCAGACCGATCACCCCATCAATGATCCGCCAGGCCGCCGGCCGTGACAGGACCGGGGCGAGTGCCGACCCGCACCAGGCCAGCCCGCCGAACCACAGGATCGAGGCACTGCTGGCGCCCGCCACAAAGCTGGTGGCGTCCTCCTGTTGGGCACCCACAGCCGGAATCAGCAGCAGGGTGTCGAGATAAACCTGGGGATTGAGCAGGGTGACGGCCAGGGTGGTGAACAGGACTCCTTTCAGGCTGCGCCGGGTGACTTCCCCGGCCTCCAGCGCCGCCCTGCCCCGACTCGCACGCACCAATGCCTGCAGGGCCAGCCAGCCAAGGAACGCCACCCCCAGCCAGCGCAGCAGCTCCAGGGCCTGGGGCATAGCCATCAGCGCCGCGCTCACGCCGAACATGCCGAGCGTAAACAGGATCACATCCGAGGCCATGCACAGCCCCGCCGACCACCAGTGATGCTCGCGGCGAATGGCCTGGCTCAGCACATAAGCATTCTGGGCTCCGATCGCCACGATAATGCCGCCGCAAACCACCAATCCGGTCAGATAACTCTCAAGCACGCTCAATCTCCCTGAAAAACTGGCGCAAGCATACCGCGGCGGCTATATACTTGAAATTCATACTCGTAATATTGCATCAGTTTTTCTTATGATTGACTACAAACTGCTGGAAGCACTGGCGACGGTCGTCGAATGCGGAGGTTTTGAGCGCGCCGGCGCTGCCCTCGGGCTCAGCCAGTCGGCAGTATCCCAGCGAATTCGCACACTGGAGATTCGGCTGGGTCAGCCGGTACTTGTTCGCAGTCCAGCCCTGAAAGCCACGCCCGCCGGCCAGCGGCTGCTCAACCACGTTCAGCAGGTGCAGTTGCTGGAGCGGGATCTGGCGAAATCCCTGCCTACCCTGAACGAGCCATCGGCGAGGCTACGCATTGCTTTAAACGCCGACAGCCTGGCCACCTGGTGGGCCGATGCCATCGCTGAGTTCTGCCGGGACGAGGAACTGTTACTCGACCTTGTGATAGAGGATCAGGACATTGGTCTGCGCCGAATGCGCGAGGGCGATGTCGCCGCCTGCCTGTGCAGCAGCCCACAACCGGTCGCGGGCGCGCGATGCGTGCCACTGGGCTCAATGATCTACCTGCCGCTGGCAACCCCCGATTACATCGGGCGGCATTTTCCGGGAGGACTGACCGAGCCAGCATTACGCAAAGCACCGGCGATCGTATTCGGACCGAACGATCAGTTGCAGCATCGTTTTCTGGCACAATGCGGTTTTCATGGTTCCTTTCCCCACCATCTCTGCCCGTCCTCAGAAGGCTTTGTAAAGCTGGCAACCGCCGGCATGGGGTACGGCATGATTCCGGAAATCCAGGTGCGGGAGGAGCTGGCGGCGGGAAGACTGACCAGCATCGCCATCGGGCAACAATTGGAAGTAAAGCTATACTGGCATTTCTGGCGCCACAGCGGAGGTGCCATGGATCGCCTTACCAAGGCCCTGCAGAATGCCTGCGTACGTACCGCGGAAAGGAACAAACCAAGGAGTCGCTTTAAATGAGCATATTGATAGTCGGCCTGATCCTGTTTCTGGGAATCCACTCCCTGTCCATCGTCAATGAACCACTGCGCAACCGGCTACATGATCGGCTTGGGGAGGGCGCATTCAAAGGCCTCTACTCGCTGGTTTCTATCATCGGCCTGGTGCTGATTGTCTGGGGATATGGGACGGCCCGGATGGACCCAACGGTACTGTACACACCTGCCGGCTGGCTCAGGCACCTGGCCATGCTGTTGCTGATTCCGGTTTTTCCGTTGCTGTTCGCCACGTATTTCCCCGGGAAGATCAAGGCAACGCTCAAACATCCGATGCTGGTTGCCGTAAAACTCTGGGCCCTGGCGCACCTGTTGGCAAACGGCATGTTGCACGATGTACTGCTTTTCGGCGCTTTCCTGGCCTGGGCGGTGGTGGACCGGATATCCATGAAACGCCGCACCGAGCGGTCAATCCCGACGCTGCCGGCGTCACGGGCAAACGATGCCATTGCAGTTGTCGGCGGCCTGGCGGTATACGTCATCACGGTCTTCTGGGCCCACCAGTGGCTCTTTGGCGTATCACCGGTCTGAGCAATGGCTCGGGCTCATGTTTACAACCAACCAGTTACCAGTAAAGAGCTTATTGCCTTCGAAAACTGGTAAGAAACCACACCTGAACACTACAGGATTTACATTTGGACCTGACCACCCCCGCGCTGCTCTTCCCGGCCATCTCGCTACTGTTACTGGCTTACACCAACCGATTCCTGGTGCTGGCGCAGTTGATCCGCCAGCTCAAGCAGATGGATTCCGAAGACGATCACGCCCTGATTGCCCGCCAGATCGGCATGCTTCGAAAGCGCATCGTGCTGACCAAACGAATGCAGACCTTTGGTGTGCTCAGTTTTTTCCTTTGCACAGTCTCCATGTTCCTGCTGTTTCTGGGATCTGAAATGCCGGGCATTGTGGCGTTTGGTATCAGTCTGGTCTTGCTGTCGCTATCGCTCCTTTACTCACTGTACGAGATCCAGATTTCCACCAACGCAATCAACGTGGAGCTCTCCAACTTCGAGGCGAGAAAAAGCGAGAGCCAGGGCTGAGGCGGTCACCTCGGGCCTGCGGAATCAATTCCGAACCAGTGTGGGAAACGCAGCAGGCAATAGAGGGCCAGCACGTCGTAAAGCGCATGCCAGAGCATGACCATGCCCAGGCTGGCGGAGAGATGATAGGCAACGCCCAGGACCAGACCGAGTCCCGTGGCCACCAGGAAATAGGTAAATGACACGTAGTGGACCAGACCAAACAGGACTGACGATGCAATAACCGCGGTCCAGGGCCCGGTGTGCTGAATCAGCCAGCCCTGGACGGCTCCCCTGAATAGAAGCTCCTCCCCAACACCGGCGAGCACCGACAACGCCACCAGAACCGTCCAGGAAAAGCTTCGGGCGAAACGGTGCAGCCCGCGCATCTGCTGTCCCAGGTTGTCCGGGAACAGGCCCGGGATCCGGGTTACCAGAATCAGGGTCAGATAGGTTCCGACGGCGCCAAGAGCGCCATACAGAATTATCTCCAAACCGCTCAGGCCACCCCACTGCACGGGAATATCGAACAGCCAGACCGCCAGCAGGCCAATGACACCGATGCCGCCCTGGAATACCAGGGCGGCCCGGGTCGAGATGGAAGACCCTCCGGTTCTTGCCATGACTTACTGGCTGAACAGGTCTTTCACCGGGAACAGGTCATCGTACTCTGGCGGCTGCTTCTGACCCTTGGCCTGGAAGGTCTTCATCATGTCGTCGGGGCGGAACATGCCGGCCTGCCAGGTGGCCATGTACTTCAGGCTGTCCTCCACCGAGTGATCCCGGCTGTAGTTGATCATTTCCTTGCAGCCGGTAACCGCCAGCGGCGAGTTGGCAGCAATCCGGGCGGCGATCTCCATCACGCCCTCCAGCATTGTTTCGTGATTTTCGTACACGGTATTCACGAACCCCAGCCGGTGGGCCTCTTCCGCACCAAACTTGCGACCGGTGTAGGCCAGCTCACGCACCACACCCTCAGGGATCAGCTTGGGCAGGCGCTGCAGGGTGCCCACATCCGCCGTCATGCCCAGTTCGGTTTCCTTGATGGTGAAGTAGGCATCCGCTGTGCAGTAACGGCTGTCTGCCGCGCAGACCAGGTCCAGTGCACCACCGATACAGCCTCCATGCACCGCCGCCAGCACCGGCAGGCGCACCTTCTCCAGGGAGCTCAGGGTGTCCTGCAGCTGCAGCACCACCCGGCGCAGGTTCTCGGCCATCCGGCCCGGGTCGCCCCCCATGGGTACGGCCTTGGAATCGGTAAACACACCCAGATCCATGCCGGCGGAGAAATGTTTGCCAGTAGACGAGATCACGATGACGCGGGCATCGGTATTGGCCTCGATGTCCTGCATGCACTGTGGCAACTCCAGCCAGAAGGCCTTGTTCATGGTATTGAGGGCGTCCGGCCGTTTGAACTGGACATGGGCGATGTGATTGGACACATCAACCGAGAAACTCTGGTAGGAGAAGGGTTCGGTCACGTTTTGTCTCCGTTGGTCATTGAAAGCGATAAAAACCGGAAATTTTGTAATATTTTCAGCTATTTTCTGATGATTTTCCGTGATTGCCTCCGAATATACCGCTCAACTGCCACAGACGAAAGCGGCACATTACAACTCCTCCCCCACTCCGTCCCTCTCCTTGCCGATATACAAAGTTGTGCCAAGCTCTAGTGTGAACAAGTCCCTTTCGGGATTTACGATCTGATTCAACAGGGAGGAAGCCGGAATGCGCACTTCAGAAGCATTCAGGAAAACATTGCTGGTCTCCATTATGGGGCTGGGTCTTTCCGGCCTCGCGGCGGCCCAGGGTTACATGGGTCCGGGTATGGGTCCCGGCATGGGATACGGGCCCGGCCCGGGAATGGGCTATGGCCCTGGTATGGGGTATGGTCCTGGCCCGGGTTACGGCCCCGGAATGCACGGTATGGGACCGGGCAAGGGTTACGGTCCCGGCATGCACGGCGGTATGGGGCCAGGCATGGGCTATGGGCCGGGCATGCACGGCGGCATGGGACCCGGCATGGGCTATGGGCCTGGCATGCAAGGTGGTATGGCCCCTGGAATGGGTCCCGGCATGATGGGCGGCTACCCGGGCATGGGACCGGGCGCGGGACTGGATCTGACGGATGAGCAGAAAAAACGCATGGAGGAGATCCAGAACCGGCACTTGCAACAGCAGCAGGAACGAATGCAGGAAATGTACGAGCGGCGTCAGAAATTCCAGCAGGAAATGAACGACGTGCTCACTGACGAGCAGCGCCAACAGCTACAGAACCGCCAGCGCCAATACTATCAGGGCTGGTAAGGCAGTTCGCTTGACGCGAACCCGCGCCTGCGAGGTGCGGGTTCTTTTTTCAGGTAGCAGGCAGCAGTGAGTGCGGCAGGCCGCCAAAATAGACCACACGGGTCAATTGAACTGGCGTCAGCGCCAGCCCGTAACAGGTGTGCAAACGCCGTAAGGTTTCTGCTGCATCCTGAGGTGCCGGCACCATTTCCCGGATAAACTGGGCGATATCTTCCACCATGGCCCAGGGATAGAGAATCCAGCGCCACTTTCGCACCTCGCCGGAACTGAAATCCGCCGGGCAGGTGGTCACCAGTTTTTCATGGAGAACGGCGGTGCGGAGCTCTGCCGGGCCGAGGGGCTCCAAGTAGGAGCGCGCCGCCCGCAGGGTATCGCCGCTGTCATTAACATCGTCAACCACCAGCACCCGGGCGCCGCGGATGTCCGCTGCCAGCGGAATGGTCACCCGGGCCTCCTCACCCCTGCTGGCACCGGCCTCGTAATGCTGGACGCGGATGGAACACAGTGTCCCCAGGTTCAGGAAATCACACAGGAAACGGGCAGGCATGAAGCCACCCCGGGCGACAGCGACGATCATGTCCGGGCGGAACCGACTGGCCAGGATGTGGCGTGCGACTTCATCGCAGGCATCCACCACCTCATCCGGGCTGAGCAACTGGACCTGCATGAGCGTCGGTTCTGCCATCGGTGACTCCCGCCTTGTGATCCTGTCTTTCAATTTTATACTCTTTCAAAAGCCCCAACAGGAAACCCCATGGATTTCACGTTCCTCGGCACCTCCGCCGGCACGCCGACAAAAGCCAGAAATGTCACTGGCCTGGCACTGATGCACGGCAAACCGAAACACTGGTACCTGATCGATTGCGGTGAAGGCACCCAGCACCAATTGCTGCATACCCGCCACTCCGTGATGCAGCTGCAGGCGATTTTTATCACCCACGTGCACGGCGACCACACTTTCGGGCTGCCCGGTCTGCTCACCAGCGCTTCCATGCTGGGCCGTACCGAGCCCCTGTTCCTGGTGGCACCCAGGCCGGTGAAAACCTTTGTGGAAACCGCCCTGGGAAACAGCGATTCCAGCCTGAGCTATGAGCTCAAATACATCGACTCGGAAGCGGAAGAGTTCTATTGGGAAGACGATGCGGTCGAAGTCATGGCCACCCCGCTTTCCCACCGGGTCTCCAGCCGCGCTTTCACCTTTACCGAGAAGAACCTGGAGCGACAGCTGTTGAAGGACGAACTCGAGGCTGACGGTGTCGAACCGGGCCCGGCCTGGGGCGAACTACAGCAAGGCAGGGACGTGGTGCTGGAAAACGGAACAGTACTTCGTAGCGACCAGTACACCGCCATTTCCCGACAACCGAGAAAAATTGTCGTGGGCGGCGACAACGACAACCCGGAATTACTCGAGGCCGCCTGTCAGGACGCCCACGTGCTGATCCACGAAGCCACCTACACCCAGGAAGTGGCCGACCACGTCGGCTCCTGGCCCCAGCACAGCTCGGCGGCACAGGTCGCCCGGTTTGCAGAGGCTGTGGGCATTCCCAACCTGGTACTGACGCATTTCAGCTCCCGCTATCAGCTCAGCCGGGATGCCTACCCGCACATCGGCGAAGTCGAGGCGGAAGCGACAGGCCTGTATCGCGGTACGCTTTATCTGGCCCGGGATTTCGCCAGTTACCGGCTCGGAAAGGACCTGACACTCCAGCTTCGGGAGCCGTCGGGGCAATAGATCAACATTGGGCCGCCAGCTTCGAACGGCACCGCAGTACTACTTCATCGAGATGGTGGTGTTCACCTCTTCAGACAGATGATCCGGCTCAAACCAGCGTGCGGTAACCGTCTTCGTCTGAGTCCAGAACTGGATCGCCTGCTTGCCGTTGGGCCCCAGGTCGCCCAATTTGGAGCCCCGGGAACCGGTGAAGCTGAAGAAGGCAACCGGCACCGGGATCGGCACGTTGATGCCCACCTGCCCCACATCGATGTCGTTTTCAAAGCGACGGGCAGCCCAGCCGGAGCCGGTGAAAATGGAAGTGCCATTGCCGTTCGGGTTCCGGTTGATGAATTCGATGGCTTCATCCAGAGTATCCACTTCCACCACACAGAGTACAGGCCCGAAAATTTCCTCCCGGTAGATGGTCATATCCGGCTTCACATTGGTGAAGATCGTGGGCCCCACGAAATTGCCCTCCGGGCACCCCTCAACCGTGCAACCACGACCGTCGAGCGCCAAGGTAGCGCCCTCCTTCTCGCCCTTGTCGATCAGACCAACGACCCGCTTGAGAGCCTGGGGAGAAACCAGCGGGCCCAGATCCGCATCTCGCTGGATGCCCGGGCCAACCTTCAGGTTTTTCGATTTCTCGATAATTTCCGGCATCCATTCCCGGGCCTTCCCCACCAGGACCAGCACCGAGTTGGCCATGCAACGCTGGCCCGCCGCACCAAATGCCGAACCGATCATGTTGTTGATGGCCTGGCTGCGGTTGGCATCGGGCATGATCACGCAGTGGTTCTTCGCCCCCATCATCGACTGCACCCGCTTGCCTGCGGCACCGGCGCGATTGTAGATATGGGTGCCGACGTGGGTGGAGCCGATGAAGGACAGCGCCTTGATATCCGGGTGGTCGCAGATCATGTTGGCCACATCGGGCCCGCCATGGACCACATTGAGAACACCGGCAGGAATGCCGGCCTCATGGGCCAGTTCCACCAGACGCATGGTGGAACTGGGATCCTGCTCGGAAGGCTTGAGGATAAACGTGTTGCCGGTAGCAATAGCCAGCGGGAACATGAAGCAGGGTAGCATCACCGGGAAGTTGAACGCGGTGATACCTGCGCCCACACCCAGTGGCTGGTTCAACGAGTAGACATTCACACCACCTGCCGCATTCTCGGCGATCTCGCCCAACTGCAGGGAGGTGACCGAACAGGCATACTCGATGACCTCAAGGCCCCGGCCCACCTCACCTTCCGCATCGGGCAGGGTCTTGCCGTGTTCCTCGGTAATCAGGGCTGCCAGTTCCTTGGTATGCTCACGCACCAGGGCCTGGAATTTGAGCATGATGCGCATGCGCTGGGCGAGCGAGACCTTCCGCCACTCTCGGAACGCCTCTTTGGCAGAGGCGACGGCCCGCTCTACTTCCGCTTCGGTGGCAAACGGCACCCGGGAAACCACCTCCTGGGTAGCCGGGTTGACGACATCACGCCACTCCGAACTCTCCGAACGGACTGGCTTACCATCAATGAACAGGGGTATTTCACGAACAGACATGACTGACCTCCGGATGAACGATACTGGGCGTCGGATAAATATAGACCACCTGATCGTTCCTCGCCGGTTCAGCTGTCGTTCACATCCCCCATTCCTGCCCGGAGTCCGGAGGCATCACCACCCACTCCGGTTCCTCGAATTCGCCCAGCGGCGTGATCTCAACAAAGGGAGCCGCGCTGCGGATGATTTCCGTTATCCGAGGGTCCTTGTCGGATTCCATGGCATCCCGCGCTTCCTTGCTGTCCCAGGATGCGATGGCAATCAGGGTGTTCGGCTCGCCAATCTTTCGATGAAGCATGGTGCCTCGGGCACCCGGCGCTTTCTGGATCAACTCACTGGCCCGCACCCAGGCGTCGGCGTACTCCTCCGCGGTGTGTCCGTCCTGTACTCGCACTTCGAAAATATACTTCATCGTTCTTGCCTCCTTTGAAAAACTGTTCAAGTGGCGGGATCAGCTAAAACTTGTCTGAAATCAAGCCTGCGCCACTGAGGTTGGCACCAGCCGCCATTCAGTGCCACCCTTGAAGTATGGAACACATCGTTCATTTCCTCCCTCAAAGAGGAGTACCGCCATGTATCACAAAATCCTGGTTCCGGTAGACCTGTCCCACCTGGACAAAATACCCAAGGCCCTGAACACCGCCATCGACATGGCCAAGCATTACAGCGCCACCCTCTGCTATGTCACCGTCACCAACAGCACGCCCGGCGCCGCCGCCCACAATCCGGACGAACTTCGCGCCAAAATGAAGGAATTTGCCGAAGAACAGGGCAAGGCCCACGGCATCAAAACCGACGCGGAAGTTCTGGAGTCGGTAGACACTGCGGTCGAGCTGGACGACAAGCTGCTGGATGCCATCAAGGACACGGGTGCCGACCTGGTGATTATGGCCTCACATCCACCGGGTATTGGTGACAGGCTGCACCTGCTGCGCTCCAATGGCGCGAACATCGTCAAGCACAGTGATATCTCGGTGTTTGTGGTCCGTTGAGGGTCAGGCCCGCAGCTTGCCCGGGCTATCTGTTCTTTCAGTCATGGGGAAAGGCAATCTCCGTTACATCCACCACAAAGAACGGAAAATAACGCTCCGTGCCAAAATGGTTGCCGGCCTCAACATGCATCGGCAACCGGAAGCCCTCTACTTCCCGAAATTCGGAGAGATACCCGCCAAAAGGCTGCCAGCGGTATTCCTTCTCCGGGTTGGCATTGCTCCAGCGGTCAAAATGCACCTGAAGCGGTTGGCCATCCTCTGCAACCGTCACATCCACCGACTGGGATAACCCGTTATGGCGCAGCGTTACCCGGGCGACGTTCACATCCACCAGTTCCCAGTGCACGTTCGGCCCCGGCAGCAATGCTGCTGGCGTCCAGAACACGGCTTCTGCCACGTACCGCCCGAAGGCCGAGCGGGCGTGATCCGGAGTGCCCCCCATGCGGGCCACTGGCAGCAGCCCCATTAGCCAGAACCGTGTCCAGCGACCGGTGTCCGAACCCGATATACGCATCAGTCCGCGCCGGGCATTCATACTCCAGATGAAACCGACGGGCGCCGCCAAGGTCTGCCGGGCCGACATCGCCAGGTAATCTGGCTTGTCCCGATCTCCCATGCCGAACCGTCCCTCCATGGAGAACGTTGCCACGGTGTACAGCGGCGTTCCCGGGACGATGGTGTAAAGAAAGTAACGCCGGGCCGGTTCCGGCAGGCGGTCAACCATGGCCGGGTCAAACCGGTCGGGATCTCGGGGCTGGTTTCGGACCAGTGACTCCATAATCCGGCGGTCCGCCCTGTGGTCTGCCCACCGGCGGGCAGACAGTCCGGCAAGGACGAGAAAGATCAGAGTGCTCAGTACGTGGATGATCATGGTTACAGGACTTTCCGTGTCTGTTTATTCCGGGCCATGAAATTAGCTCTTTTGAGTAATACAAGAACCGCCATCGATTCCCAATACTTGAAATGTGACGCTCATTGCAGTTTCACGCAAGGACCCGGCGCCCATCTCAGCGCCGGGAGACGGCTCAACCAGAGCCTGAACAGGGAATAGCGGAGATATCAATGAAAACCTTACCCTTACTGCTCGCGCTTGCCGCTATCACCGGCTGTGCGAGCACCGATACCCAGCGCTATGCATCACTGGACCCGCCAGCCTCCGATACTTCGGAATCACTGCTGGTCATTCTCTCTTCCGAGCAGAAAGCCGCTGCCACCAACTCTGTCGCCGAGCTGCTGGCGAATGCAGGAGACGTCGAGTTTTTCAACGTCTACGGCGTTGCCGGCGCGGGCCCGGACGGAGGCATGGTGGTCTGTGGCAACATGAAAACCGGCGATCCCCGTGGTGGCCCCGCCAGGACCCAGCCGTTTGCTTTCTCCGGAGAACGGGCCATGCTTCTGGATGAAGCAACAAACTGGGGATTCGTTAACACCGGTCGCGAAGTGGCACATCCGCACCGCCAGAGGCCTTTTGTCGGCTCCTGGTGGGTTCAGTGTCGTCCGCAAACCTTCTCGGTTCTCGTGGAACGACACCAGGAAAACCAGCGAACCATACAGGCGCTGAGGTAACCGGCCACCCATGAATGCCACGGAGATCGAGCAACGCATCACGTTCGAGGCGCTGGCCCCTCACTTCAACAAAATGCGTGAGTGGGCTGCTATTACCATCCTGGTTCCCCTGACCGTTGTTCTGGTTCTGTGGAACCAGGTGGACCGGGTATTGCTTTCAGGATGGTTCGTTCTTGTGATCGCGGGCATTGGCACCCGCTATCTGCTCACGGCCGCCTACCGGAAACAGGATGTCACCCCCACCACTGCCGAACCCTGGCATCGTAAGCTTCTTCTGTTACAGATCTACCTCGGTACCCTGTGGGCAATCGCGGTCTTTCTGTTTGCCGGCACCGAGTCCGTTCCACACCAGGTGTTCATGATCACCCTGGCCCTGATCCTCGGCATCGGCTCCATCTCTGCCGGTACCCACTGGCTGCCCCTGTATTACAGCTACGGCATGCCCATCAAGGGAGCTCTGGTGGCACACTTTATCAGCCTCGGCGAGGTGGCCTGGTTCGCCCTGGCGATGATGGTCGCGTTCGCGATTCTGGCATCCTACAGTTTTGCCAAAAAGCTCAATTCCATCGTGCGTTCGGAAATGCACCTTCGCTTTGAAACCGCCGATCTTGCAGATCAGCTCAGTCAACGCTCCCAGGAACTGCAGACCGCGATCCGGGCAAAGTCCCGTACCCTGGCAACAGCGAGCCATGATTTCCGGCAGCCTCTGCATGCACTCTCGCTTTTCTTCGATGCACTCAAAGGCGCGGGCAGCCCACAGGAAGAACAACGCATTCTCCGCCGGATCGATGCCTCCCTGGACGCCATGCGCCGGATGTTTGATGCCCTGTTCGATATTTCCCGGCTCGATGCCAATATTATCCAGCCGGAACCAGTGGACTTCGACATTGAATTTTTTCTCATTCAGCTATCGGAAGAATTCCGGGAAAAAGCCGAACAGAAGGAACTGAATCTCAGGCTTCATACCCGACCCGCCGTAGTGAGAGCCGATCGGGGCCTTCTTGAGCGCGTGATGCGTAATCTGATCGCCAATGCCATTCGATACACCCGCTCGGGGGGCGTTCTCATCAGCGCCCGCCCGAGGGAGGACTCGATACTCGTCCAGGTATGGGATACCGGCATCGGCATTCCCCGGGAGGCACGGGAGCGAGTTTTCGTGGAGTTCGAACAGGCACACCCCTCTCCCCACGAAGATGAGAGAGACAAAGGGTTGGGATTTGGCCTGGCTATCGTTCACAAGCTCTGTGAGCTGATGGAGCTGCCACTGGACCTGCGCTCCGACGAAGGCAGGGGGTCCGTTTTCAGCCTCACCATTCCACTCGGTGATCCAACCAGGATCAAACATCGGGAAGAGCAAGTCGCGGAGCCGATCTGGCAGGCCTCAGGACATCACATTCTGGTCATCGACGACGACAGAAATGTGCTCAATGCAATGGACACACTGCTGAGCCGCTGGAAGTTCAGGGTCACTGCCGTGTCGTCCCTGGCGGAAGCCCTCCAGCAATCGCCGGAGCGACCGGACCTGGTGCTGTCTGACTTCAGTCTGGAGGGCTCGAAGAATGGTGTTGAGGTAATCCGGAGCCTCAGGCAACGATACGGGGCCGAGTTACCAGGCATCATTATCACCGGCACCACCAGTTCCCGGCAGCTGCGGGAGGTTGAAAGGAGTGGCCTCAGGATGATTCACAAACCGGTCAGCCCGGCCAGGCTCAGAAGCCTCATACAGCGCCAGCTCACCAGCACTGCCAGTGCGGATTAATCCAGCAACCCCAGGCTCCGGGCCTTGTGCACACATTCGGTTCGATTGGTGGCATTGAGCGCTTTCAGAATGGCGGCGATGTGGACCTTGACCGTATGTTCGGCTACGAATAATGCGGCCGCGATCTGCTTGTTGGAGTAGCCCTTGGCGACCAGATTGAGGACATCCATCTGGCGCCGGGTCAGGGTGCCGTGCTCAGGATGACGGCGGGACTGGTACAGACTGAGGCGCTCCCGAACCGGATCGGGCACGTAGATCTCGCCCGATAACACCTGCTTCACGGCATGGAGCATGTCGATTCCGCTCTGCTCCTTGGGAATGTAGCCCAGCGCCCCCAGCTCAAGCGCATGTCCGATTCGGGCAATGTTTTCTTCGGCGGAAACGACCACCACCGGGGTGACGGAGCCGGTTTCCCTGAGCCGCTGGAGAATGGCCAGCCCATCCATGCCCGGCATACCGAGATCGATCAGAACCAGGTCAAAACTGTCCTCTGCCTCGAGCCTCTTGATTGCCTCCTCAGCCCGATTGCATTCTTCAATGACACTGACACCGTCCAGGTGACCCAGCAGGTGTCGCATACCATCAATAAAGAGTTGATGGTCGTCCACAATGAACAGTTTCATTGTCGCATCCTGCGTTTGGCCGGCTTCCAATCCCGGGTACCGAACCTTCCACAAATTCTAGAACGTCTGATCAGAATCGCCAGCCGTCTGCGCCATGATCTGACGCTCCGGCTCGCCGGGCAGCACACCGGTCAGCCAGGCTTCGATCACTGTTTCTCCATGCTGGTTCGACAATACTGCCTCTGCCCTCGCGCGGTTCCGATCATCCACCTCGGTGATCGTGAACACGCAGGCAATGGTATCCCCGAA
>NZ_JAWLHI010000035.1:0-43746 GCF_041690455.1 Marinobacter sp. | reverse complement strand
CGCTTATGTCCGGTGGAATTTTCATAACAATCTGATTTTACAGCATTGTCCTTTTATGTCCTGCTGTGTATGGGGGTTCGAATCCCTCCCTCTCCGCCATACCAGAGCCCTGATTTTCTTATAGAAAGTCGGGGCTTTTTTATTTTTGGGGCAAAATTGGGGCAGAATCCGGGGTTTTTTGTCCGCCTTTGTCCGTGTCATAGCCGAGCATTTTCGACACCTGGTCTGCCATATTTGGCGTGTCGGTGTGAATCCAGCGGCCATAGTGCTTTTTCACCATTGTGGTGTCGGTATGGCCCAGCTGCCTGGCTACCCATTCCATGCTGACAAAGTTGGAAAGCATCTGGCTGGCGAAGGTGTGGCGGCATTGGTTCGGGCCGCGGTGCCGGACTTTTGCCCTGGACAGGTGGCCCTTGAACCAGCGGCGAAGGCTGGCATCGTTCCAGGCCAGATTGCTGAGGCCGTTCCGGAATACCAGGCGTAGCGTGTCATCTTTGATGGTTACGTTGTCCCGCTGTTTCACCTGAATAATCATAGGCGGGAGCATAAAGCTTGCTGCTTGTTGGCGCTTCAGCCAGTACTTTGCCGGCTCAATCAGCTCAACCCTGCGAACCCGAGCACGCTCTTTCGGCACCTTGAACTGGCCATCCACCCGCGCCCGGCGCACATGAATCACCCATTCCACCGTGTCCACATCATCCCATGATAGAGCGATCAGCTCGGAAACCGATAGGCCGCACCAGCAGGCGAACATGATCATGTTGATGTCTTGCTGTCGCATTGTTTTCACACCCTGGATGCGTTCGAGCTCTCTCAGCGTGAACGGATCGGCGTAGTCTTTGATTTCATCCCGCTCTGCGTTGGCGATTCTGTCCAGTGGGTTGGTGCGAATGATGCCGTCTTCAAAAGCCGTGGCCCACACACCGCGAATTACGGTGAAGGTATCGTTGACGGTTTTCGGGCTCAGTCCCCGCCCGAGAAGTTCTGCCTGGAAGAGTTCAATTTCAGACTTGGGAATATCTGCGATGCGACGGTGAGGCCATTTATCCAGAACCGATTGGGCCTTTGACTTGTAGCCCCGGTAGGTGCTGGTGGCCTTTCGTTTCTGTTGAACAGCCAGCCACTCTTTCACGCCATCGGTAACAAGGCGACCCATATCTGGACCGCCCCAGCCTGAGAACCTGGCGGCATTCTTTGAATTGGGAAAGTGGGTGGCGTAATCAAATCGGCCCTCTTTGATCTCAGTAAGGATCAGCCGGCGCTTGTTCTCGGCGTAGGCGATGTTGGCCTTTGAGATTTTGGCCACACCTGGCACCGGTTCTCGGCACCGCTTGCCAGCGAAAGTGAACGATATCCGTATCTGTTTGCCATGGATCTCAACGCCCCTCGGCAATTTTTCGAGCCCTTTGGGTAGTGTCACATTTTGCCCTCAAACCAATTTTCGATCTCTGAGGGGTTGTATACGACGCGGCGGAGGGGGTCAAACCGCCAATGCTTGTCTTCCAGCCACACACCGCGTTCCCGGTACTTGCGGGCCATCTCTGGTGTGATGCCGAAGATAGGCATTAACAGGCGATCGCGCACCCACTTGCCGCGTTGAACGGGCATCTGTTCGATTTTCTCTGCAGCGCTCATGATTGGTTCCTCGCTACTTGCGAATTACAGGCAGGCCTTTCAGGCACTGGTGGTCTGGGCCCATGTCGAAGGGGCACTGGCAGTCTGGGTAGGTGCAGGTTTCTTCCTTGCCTTCCCGCCTGTTGCCTTTGATATCCAGTACTCGGTTCAGCTCATCCCAGATGCTGGCACTAAGGTTCACTACCTTCTGGCCGCTGCCGTCCCAGTCTGGTTCTGCTCGGAGCATGAGATCGCGTCGGACATCGGTGGCGACCTTCTCCAGTTCGGTGATTCGCTGCCGTAGTTTCCGGTTCTCGGATAAAAGCTCGGCGGATATCGCTGGATTCATTAATGCCGCTGAAGGACTGTCTTCCGGATACGGGTTGCACATGAGGCACCGATCCGTTTTCAGGTTCTTCCACTGCATTGGATGGCCGCAGGTGGGGCAGTCTTTTTCATTGGTAGATGCACTCATCTTGTAAGTCCTCTTTTCACCGATTGAGCTGCCCGCCTGGCTGCAATTCCGCGTGTGGTAATGGTCCATCGGTGGCCGCAATTATATTCGCGCTCGACAATCAGATCGGCTTCTTCGCACTTCCTGATTGCGGCCAACACTCGGGCCTCACTCCAGCTGCTTTTCGGGAGTTTGTCCGGGTGGGTGAAGACGCTGTGATACCTATGGCTGAGGCCAAAGAAATCCTGTGCAATGTCGTAGCCCCGGTAGTTGGTGAACAGCTGGAGCAGGACAGACATATCGGTTGTCAGCACAACGTCTTCGCCGAAAAGGGCGCTCTGTTTCATGTGGCCGCTGGCGTAAACCGACTGGGTCTGACATTGCTCAGCCATTGTCTGAGTCCTCGTGATCATCAACTCTCATGCCAGCTCTTTGTGGTAGATCTTTTTCATCTTCTTGCATTGCCTCGAAGAGCTCGTGTAATGCCATGACGGTTCTTCGGGATTGGCTGCCAGACATGCAGAACTGCACGCCTTTTGAGTAGATACCTCCTTCGGGTATTACCGAAACAATCACATCACCATCATCTTCAACGAAGAGCTGCAGAGCTTTTCCATCTCGCATATCGCAGATTCTTGCTATTGCTTTGGCCATCACTCGGCTCCCCTATCGGCTGGCGCTGATGGTCTTTCTGGGTAGACTCCAGGGAGCGGGCTCATCGACGGCTTTCGCTTCTGCTTTTCCCGGATGCGCTCCACCATTTCCGGCTGGGTGATTCGTGAAAGCTCGGCTTCGGCAGCGGCCTGGCCATCGATGTCCTGAGCCAGGCAGAGGGCAGCGAGAGTTACGTGTACACCGCCGACTTCCTGAGACTTCTCGCCAGCGGGTCTGCCGAACACATAGTCAACCAGCTTGTGGGCTTCGTCAGCGGTGCAATCGCATGCTTGGACCAGTTCCAGAGCCTCTTCCAGAAACCGGTGATTCCGCTCTTCCTTGTCCCGGGCAATCATTTCGCCGAAACATTCGAGCAGCCAAGGTGCAGCGCGATCTTGGAAGGGCTCCGCTTCGGATGTGTTGGTTGGTGCAGCACAGAGAGCGGCCCTGAACGCCTCAACATCGAGGTTCCTGGGAGGGCCTTCCGGCAGTGGTTCTGCTGGAAAATTGGTTCCATGGACGTTGTAAGCCAGAACCATTTCAGGAGTAGGCCAGCCAACCGGAATCTTGCTTTGGGGCTTGGCTGGGCGGTCTGTTTCCAGCTTTCTCGACAGCCAGCGGATCCGTTCTTTTGCGGCGGTCAGGTTCCCAATGTTTGGGTAGAGGTAAACTTCGTTGGCGAGCTCGTCATCTGTCATATCGCCTTTGCACAATGAAGCCCGCTCACCTTCGTACTTGCCGTCGTGAGGGTCGGGCTCTCCTGCTTCCCGCCAACGGGCCGCCGGTGTTTGGTCTGGTGCCTGTTGTGCGACGGCAGCCTCAGCCCTCAACCAATCCTGAATCACCCGAAGCTTGCGGATCGATCCCAGTGCCAGGTCTTCCACCCGGAGCACAGTCTCCAGATCCTGCCGTGCTGTTTTGTTGTCCATCACAGGGCCTCCAGTTCCAGGTCTGGGTTGAAGGCGTAGCGGTCCATGGCGACTTCGCGGATGATCCCTTCCTTTGCCAGCTTCTTGCAGCGGTGGGCGCTGATGGTTCGGCCGTTGCGGAAGTCTTTGTCTGGCAGGCCTTCGATGGCGGCGCGGCGCACTTTGGTGTGGATGCGCAGGTGGGCGCCGTCCTGCAGGGCGCTGATGATGTCCTTCATGGCCTTGTCGTCTTGCCGGCGGCTGCTGGCTGAGGGGGATTCGCCGGCGTCGTTTACTTCGGTTCGGTATGTCATGGCTTTCTCCTGTTTGAGGTTGGCGGCTCGGATGTGGGGGATGAAGCGCCTGACGAGGTTGATCTCGGCCCAGACCGCCATGCGCACTTTGTGGCACCAGCGGAACACCGGGCCGGGAACAACGCGGCCCTGGTTGGCTTCGCCGAATAGTTGCTTGGCGATGCGGTAGGCTTTTAGGAGTCGGTTGAGGCGGGCGGTGATCATGAGGTGGCCTCCTGGGGGATTCGTTTGAATTCGATTACCCATACCCAGGGGTTGGCTTCCCATGAATCGGGGCCGTTGATGGATTGCCACAGAAACTGAAACGCCCGGCGCGGCTTGTCGTACCATGCCAGTCCGGCACCGGCTGCTTCCTTCTCGCCAATCACACCCTCCGCCTTGGCATCTGCTTCGCTGATGTCCTGCAAGCGCTCCACCCGAACATTGGTGATCTCCAGCGTGATCCGGCTAGCCCAGCGGGGCATGTGGATGGAGGGCTTCCACCGACCCTCGGCGCCAGACTCCAGATCGGGTGCCCAGTTCGCATATTTCAAACGCCCAAAGGTTGCTGCGAAATTCGAGGTAACGTCCTTTCGTTCTTTGTCAGCGCGATAGCAAATGCAAAGACCATCGTCATAAGAGGCGTCTGCCCATGTCTCGCGCACCCACAGCCGGTCACCTGGCTGGCCGTATGGGCAGACATCGCCAAGCATCGCGCCCGGGGTGTCGATTGAGACTTCTGTGTGCTTGCAGACCGCCTTCCATTTGGCTCGATATTGCGAATCGTAGTAGACGTTAGTCGCTACACGCCGTGTCTGAGTCTTCCGGCCTTCCAGAATGGCGCGGACCATTTCGCAATTGAGCAGGATCGGCCTGGTGTTCGTGCTCATGATGCAGCCTCCTGGTGTTCCATACGTGCCACCACTGAGTTGCACCAGCCTCCACACGGGCGTTTTCCTTCCGGATCTTCATGGCACACAAACAGGCCAGGCAGGCGCACGGCGGTGGTGAAGTCTCGGCGGGTGTGCAGTGACTGGCTGGCGTCTGTGCCTTTGCGGGCGGCACAGCCTTGGCATGTGGCTGGGTTGGTTGCAGCGATTGCCCGGATCTCTGACGGCTGCAGCTGTTTGAGCGGTCGCGTTTGATAGCTCAGGCAGCTGATGCCGGCACCGGGATCAGTTACCCAGCCGCCAGTGGGCCAATCTCCGCCATCCTTGCACTCAATCATCTGGTCGATCAGAGAGCAGCTGCTCATGCGGGCGCACTGGAAGCAGAGCATGGTGACTGCCTCTTCCCACTCGTCTGGCTGCGGGCGGTAGGGTTGGCGTTCGGTGGTCATTGGGCTGGCTCCGGGTATTCATCCCAGGTGCGGCCATCGAGCATGCGCCCGGCAGATTTCTTGCCGACTCGAATCGCCCCGTTCGGATCGAAGGGCCCCGTCATTTTTCTGTTCTGGTTGTCGGGAAGAAATTCACCCCACTGTTTGAACAGGAATGGAACCTCAGCGGCTTGGCATCGATCGCGGAGATATCGGGCCCACTCGGGGTGCATAGGTCTTGCACCTGGACCGGATTCCCCGCCAACAACCACCCAATCAAGCGCTGGCCGTATCCATCCATGACCATCTGCCACAGATTCAGCAAGCATCGCGGCCGCCATTGGATCCGTTTCACGTAAGCTGTGATCGCCACGAAAAAGAAAGTCGTCCAGGATAATCGGACCTAGCAAAGGCTCTGCACTGATCCACCGAACAGCAGCCGGAGTTTCGAGGAGCTGCGGTATGCGCAAGTTCGCGGTTGCTTGGTCTTCAACGCTCACACCAAGCCATACGTTATCCAGGGGCCAACACCCCTTGATGTCGACGGTTAAGCCCGCGCCATTATCAGGCAAAAGTTCGGATGCCTTTTGAGCAAGGAAGAAGGGAATCCAGTGATTGTTTCCAAGTTGGGTTCGCGCTTGAGGGTTGTCGAAGTCTTTGCGCTCCGGGTGCTCTTCGATCCACTGGAAGAATTCCAGCATTCGTTCTGGCCGCTTGGTTAGCACCTGGAAGGTATGCCAGGAGGCTGCGGCCATGATTCCGAAAATGCCAGCGATGGTTTCGAATGAGACAGCGGGGTGAAACAGATCGCTCATGCTGTTCACGAATATCATTCGCGGCTTGCTCCATCGGCATGGCTCATCGAGCTTGTGCTCGACCAGTTTCACCTCTCCATTCCACTGGCCGCCCTTGGCGATCAGGCCCTCATAGGGTTCACCTCGCCCCTTGAACCGGTTGGCTACGGTTTCCGCGTAGCAGTTGCGGCAGCCTTCGCTGACTCGGGAACAGCCACGGATCGGGTTCCAGGTGGATTCGGTCCACTCAATTCCGGTTTTCTGTCCCATGGGGGAGCTCTCCAATCTTGTTCAATGCCTTGCGCGCGGCCTTGAGCATGGCGGTCCGGTGCGCTTTTCTTTCGATGCGCTTGTGGTTCATCACCATCAGGCAGTGGACGATTTCCACAAGGGTGGTCTCCGGGTGATTGGCTACAGCGCAATCAAGCGTGGATGCACAGTCAGCTGCGCTGCTGCCGAGGTATTTGTTGAGATACCCCTCAGCCTGAGCAAATACCTGGGGCCCGGTAGGCTCTGGCTTGGGCTGCTGAATCTCGTCTTCGCGCAGGGCCTCTTCAAAGTCCTGACGGCTAATCTGTTCTGTGGTCACGCTCAGGCCCTCCGGCGCTCGTGCATGTCGCCCCACACATCGATGATTTCGATGATCTGTTCCTGGGTGAGGTAGCGTTCCAGGTGGTGGCCCGGGCCGAGTGTGGCCAGCAGGGCGATCGCGGCTTCGGTGTTGTCGATGTCGAGGCTGCAGATAACGTCGCGCAGGTTGGCCACGTAGTTGTTGTTCCAGAGGGAGAGCAGCAGGGCGCTGGCTGCGCGGCCTCCGCCGGTGTCGCCCCGGGCGATCTGGTAGAGCTTGGTGGCGGCGGCCTGGGGGTTGTTCTGGTAGCGCTGCTGTGACTCTGCCTGTTTCTGGCGCTGCCTGGCTTCGTATTCCTCTGCGGTGCAGCGGACGGTGACGTTGCCGTTGTAGATTGGGTCCTGAATCTGTTCCATGGTTTTGTTCTCCTGGTTCAGGCCGCTGCCGGGTGGTAGGCGGCCATGGCTTTGATCACGCCGAGGGTGGTGTGGCAATCGGTGAGGGCGCGGTGAGCGTTGCCGTCTACGGTGACTCCGCACTGGCGGGCGGCTTTGTCGAGCGATTGCCATTTCCAGTTTTCGCGGTAGTCGTCCCATTGGCCGTAAAACTTGGCGTAGGTTTTCATCGCGCAGTGCGGGTAAAGGGTTGGCGCGATGCAGCCGCGTTTCATGGCGCTCTGCTGGATGAGGCGGGCATCGTAGGATGAGTTGTACATCACCACGGTTTTGCCCTGGATGACGCACAGCAGCTCTGGCAGCACCTGGTCAAACGTAGGGGAATCGGCGGTCTCTGCCAGGGTGATGCCGTGCACGGCCTGTGCCGCTGGGTTGATCTCGCCGGCAGGGCGCACCAACGTATCCAGCAGGGTGTTGCCATGGCAGTTGATGACGCTGATCTCTACGATCTCGTCTGTCTCGGTAAGGCCGGTGGTCTCTGTGTCGATAATTACCGCGTTGTCGTGGAGCCAGAATCTGGCTAATTCAGCGGCGTGTTGTTTCAGGTCCATGATCAGTCCTCAAGATGGTTGGGGAATTTGTCTGTCAGTTTCTTCAGGCGCTGCGCTAACTGGCATTCGATACCTGAGTTCGCGTTCGTGTAGGCCGCAAAAGCTCGGCGAATTGAATGCAGCTCAAACAAAAGTTGATTCGCCTGCTTTCTCTGGCTGGAATCCAGCGCTGCATTAACCGTGGTCCACAGGTTTTGATCTGATTCCTCCAGTGCAGTCAGATCGCGGTGTTCAATTCGTGACTGAATCCATTCGTCAATGTCGGATTCCAGCCAACCAACTGCCCTTTCCGAGAGCTTCATAGGTCTCGGAAACTCACCTCGGTTGATCATTTCGTAGAGCGCTGTGGTCTTAAGGCCGACTCGTTCTGACACTTCTTGTCTTCGCAGAATTTTCATAAGTAACTTCCTCTGTGGCATCTGGCAGGGCTCTCGGCGAAAGCCCTCTCAGATGCGCCCCGTGGGGCGCGGTTGGTTTATTTGCCGGGGTTGAAGCTGCCCACGAAGGTTTTCACGGGGGTGTCTTCAAAGCCGGTGCGGAGTTTTTCTTCCAGTTCCTGGGCCATTTCCTCTTGGGCGGTTTCAAGGCGCACGATTCGGGCGCTGATCATGGGATTTTCGCTGGTGATCAGGCTGAGGCGTACGGTGAAAGTGCGTTCTTCAAGGCCCTGGTAGGGTTCGCAGGTGAATTTCAGGAAGCAGGGGAACTGGTCTTTGTTCCTGGCTTCCACTTCCGCCATGGCGCTCTGGTGGGTGCTGAGTGATCGGGTTTCGCTGGTGGCTTCTGCCTTGGTGCCGATGGTGATCCGGCGCACTGCTGAGACGGCTGCGGCTAGAGGGATGCTTTTGGTGCCATCCTCGGCGATTGCTTCCAGGTGGTCTTTCCAGTCTTCCAGCCATTCGGCGAGGTTCTTCTGGTCGAACTTGCGGCCGTTGGTTTCCAGCAGCTGCTTGAAGGCTTCGGTTTTCTCCAGATGGAGATTCGCGTGGTGGTCACCATGGCCCGGGTTTTCGGCATCACCCAGGTTGAAGAAGGTCTTTGCGCTCATGGTCGAGGGGCTGACAAAGCAGGGAAAATCCCCAGCCGCCGGCACCCATCCGTAGTCCTCGGTTGTGGCGGTCACGTACTCCACGAACTCAGCGATGAGGCTGGTGGTCATAGACCCGCGATACCGGCGTCGCTGTTCCAGGTACTGCTCCAGATCGTTGACGGTTACGCCCACGGGCAGGGCCGCCACCGTTCCATCGGTCTGTTCCTGGATGAAACGCTGGATGGTTTCGGCCTGGATGTTTCGCAGCACGGTGGCCAGCGTGTTGTTGAGTTCTTGTTCGAGACTCATGGATTACTCCTGATCCTGTGGGTTTGGCTCGCCGGTTTTGGTCAGCAGCTGGTGCTGGTCCTCCGGCCAGACGGTTATGCGGCCACCCTTATTCACGTGCATCACGCTTTCGGTGGTGTTCTTCTGGCGGTAGCTGCCGTTGGCTTCGGGCACTTCGTAATCGATGGTGTGTTTGATGCCAACGCGGTAGCTGTTGCCGATGCGTTCGATCTTGAACTTGAGGGTTACTTCGCCGGCCTTGTTGTGGTCGACCACTCCGGCGGCCACATCGCTCAAGGCGCGGGAGACCTTTTCGGCGAACACGCCACCGTCCAGATCGTTGATGAATTCGGGCAGGTCGGTGCCCCGGTTCTGGTTGCTCACTTTATGTTCTCCGGTTTCTGGGTGAGGTGTTGGCCAATGCGCTCTACCTCCCGGCCCACCAGTTGGTTGAGGCCCCGGCGGGTGGGGTAGTACTGCTCGGCATTCAGCAGTTCGTGGCACAGGTGCAGGCCCTGTAGGGGGTCAGCCGTGGCGGCTGTCTGGATCTCTATCCGGAGCTCCAGATCGGACAGGCGCATCAGCGCTGCCAGGTTGTGGGTTTTGGTCATGCAGGCGCGGGCCATCAGTGGGCCCTCCGCATCTGCGTGGCTTCGTTCACGAACGCGCGGCGGCGTAGGTCCTGGATGATTCGGCACAGGTCCTGATGGCTGATGTCCGGGCCGGTGGCTCCGGCGGCGTGGCGAATGTCTCGCAGCCAGCCGATGGCTTCGCCCTGCTGTTGGCCCTGTTTGGCGATCAGCCTGGTGGCGTGTTCCAGGTGCGCCACGGTGCGATCGAAGTGGACCACCAGTTCATTCAGTGCCTGGCTCTGCTCTTCGTAAGCCTGTTGCAGCTCCTCGAAGGTGAGCTCTGGTTGCTTGGCGGCGGTGTTCATGGGTGCTCTTCTCCCCAGGCGGCGATGATGGGTTCCATATCGCTTTGGGTGACCAGCTGCCGGAAGCTCACCTGGCAGGCGATGATGAAGTTCGCCAGGTGACGGCAGGCGTAGTTGAGTTCGCGATCGAAATAGCCCAGGTCATTCAGGTCCAGGGGGTACTGGTCTGGACTCCATAGGCTCAGCAAAAAACGACCGGCGCGGTTGGCGTCGGTGCCGTCCTGCATAGCGGCGGAGAACATGGTGTTCAGGGCACGATTGACAACAGGCGCTCGGGTGTTGAGATCCAGCCAGCGCAGGCGGCCGTCCAGGGCCGTGAGCTGTGAAGGTGTGCTCATGGAGCCGAACCCGGCGCTTGCGCCCTGCGAAGGGAATGCAGAGCCAGAGGGTTTCGCGCTTGTGTGTTGTGCCATCGGTGATGTCATCGTGGTGCGTCCTTTCAATGGTTGCGTGTTTAATCAGCCAGACCAGGAACAGGCTGAAGATGAGCAGTGCGGCGGTTGTAGCCATGGGGCACGTCCTCCGGTTGGGGTTTGCTGTTGGGCCCCGGGCGGTACTGCAGGCTTTTGCCAACGGCGGCCAGGGCCTGCTTGAGGTCCGCTACCGGGGTGTTGTCTGGGAAGTTCACGGTTGCCATGGCTGTTGCCTCACACGGTGCGCAGGGTGGCTTTGCCGCGCTGGATCAATGCGCGGATGGCGGCGGGGTCTCCGCTGTAAGCTGCGACGGTTCGCCGGGTGCGTGCCTCCGTTTCGGCCTGGTTGCCCTTCGGAAACAGGTTCACGTGGCTGGCGATGGCCTCTTTCATTTCTTCCGGCTTGCCGTTGAGCTTGCGTTGCCAGATGAGTTGCCAGCTGGCGAGTAGCTGTTGGGCTGTGGGGCGGTTTTCGGAATGCATTAGTGCGTTGCTCCTTCAGGGGCTGTGTTGTTGGAGGCTTCGGTGATTTCCACTTCGAACTGTTCTGCCAGCCAGCGGATGCCTTTGTCGGTGACTTGTGGCGTGGCGTAGGTTTTCGGGCCCAGCGTTGGGTGCTCGTAGGATTTGAGCTCGCTGGTGAACAGGCCCTGCTGCACGTAGCTGCGATAGGGCAGGTTGTTGTTGTCCAGCACCTTGCGGTGACGCAATGCCCGGTAAAGTTTTTGCGGCCCGAGGTTGAGCATGCGGGCGGCTTCGTAGAGTGGGGTGGTTTGCTGGCTCATGAATTGGCGCCCCCGTGGTTGGCCGGCAGGACTTCTTCCCAGCGCACGCGGTGCACGCCCTGGCTGCGGCTGCTGGCTGTTCTGAGGAATGAATCACTGGTGCCGGTGCCGGCGGTGATGCCGCTGATCACAATCAGCACGCCGGCAATGGCCTTGGCGGCGTTGTTCCTGGCGGCATCGGCGGCTTTACGGGTGGCGGCTGCGGCCTTGAGGTAACCCAAAGCGAAGGCGCGGGAGACGGCCAGGCAGCGGTTGTTGCACTGGAGTTTGTGCATTACCTGGCAGGTGAGCTTCTTGGCACCGGGTTCGCCGTGGCCGCGTAGCAGGCCGATGGCGAAGTTCTCTTTCCCTTCCGCCATCCAGGCAAGCGTTTCCAACTGGCTCTTCGTGAAGAGGTTGTCTTTGTTGCAGGCTGTGAATTCGGTGGCGGTGAAGGTGTCCATTTAGTTCGCCTTAATTAGATTAAGATTAAGGCAAACTTAACCCCGATTTAGGGGTTAGTCAAGTAGATTTATAAAAACTTAATCCGGTTTGGTTAAGCTTTTTCGAGGTCGGGTTTTATGGAGAGAATTGTGTCGACAAGATCTTCTGCTATCAGGTCGTCCAGCTTCTCGCCTTGCGCAAGGTGCTGCTGGATTGCCTGACGGATAACAGGGAGGGAAGGCTTCTTCAGGTCGTAATCTTCACGGAAATCCTTATCCTGAAGCTCTTCAATCAATTCAGAGTAGGCAAACCATTCGTCATTTTGCTCGTCAGTCAGATCATCCGAGCCGATCCTCTCTTCTGCCTCTGATGCAGTGAGTCCTTTTGGCACAGGGATGCCAAAATAGCGGTAGTACTCTTTCTGGATGGGGGTAGCTGGTCTGTTGATCCATTTCTTTGCTTTTTCCGGATCGCTTAGAAGGCGGTCAATCTCAATCGCGGCTATGGAGCTGTGCTTCAGTGCAAGGCCGGACACTTTGAAGAATTTCAGCATTTCAAATTGGCCAGGATCCGGCGGTTCACCCAGCCCGATCAGATCAGAAGCCTGACCTTTTGAAATCGGGCGGCCTGGTAGCTTAATACCGTCATCCTTCAGCCGCGCCAGTTGATGCTCGGTTACGGGGTCATGGTACCAGGCAGGCACCGCTACCTCTTTCTGTTCAATCCTTTTCCAGTGATCGTAGAGGATAGAATAGGGGTCTGGCTTTGGTTCGCGATCTGCGATTCGTTTGGCGGGCTTCCTGGTACTGCTGCGTGTGGTACTGGATCGTGACTTTTTTCGGCCTTTGCCTTTGGCTGATCCAAACACGGCTATCAGGACTGCAAGGATAATTAACACGGTGAGAAGGTCCATTTTCTGCTCCGTTTTTTTGGGATTGTTCAGCGCCGGTTGTTGAGTGCGTTGATGAAGCTGGTCAGGTGAGTGATCGCCTGATCGCTAAGGACTCTATTGGCGTGCGCTTTTCGTATGGCCTCAACCAGCTGCTCAACGTCGTCTGACTGTTCTGTGTCCCTCGCGTAGTAGACCTTGGTGTTTTCGGCCTTCATGTATTCGCTGCGGTTTTTGCTGACTGAGGCTATGCGCTTTGGTTCCTCGCCATCTTTGATCCAGAGATAGCGATAACCGCTGATTTCACTGAGGGCTATCAAGTTCTCTTTGCTGATCTGGCCGGTGCGTTTCCACCTGGCAACTGCCTGTTCAGATACATCGCAATACTCTGCGATGCGAACCTGTTTGGCGTCGCCGTCTTTGATGGCTTCGTTAAGCCGATTAAGAAAATCTTCATGTGTGCTCATGGCGCAAAAGTAAATTCTTACCTTGTCAATGCACAGCAACGGGGTTAAGCTCGACTTAATTAAATTAAGTTCTGCGAGACCGGAGCGATGCACCTCGACACGATCTTCGAAAAACTGAAAGCTCATCCCAACATAAAAACCAAGCGCAAAGTTGCTGAAATCTGTGGCATTTCTCCGCCTGCGTTGAACTATTGGAAGCGGGTCCCTTCCGAACACTGCATTGAACTGGAGCGGGCGTCAGATGGCGCGGTTACGCGTTACGAAATGCGGCCCGATGTGTTCGGTGTTGCCCCTGATCATTCCAAAGAACACTCAGTTGCATAAGTAACCAACAAGATACTGGATCGAGGGCTCTTTCCATGTCACCTTTTCACGATTGCGGAGGCCGCAATGGATATTGATGCGGTGCTCACCCAGATGCGCGATCTCGGCCTCCTGGTCGACTCCATCGATACCTCGGGCAAGCTGGTCCGGGTTCCTGTCACTTATCCCCGCCCCGACAAAGGCAAGAATAAATCCGGCTGGTATGTCGTTCACGAGTTCCGGTTGAACTCTGGTGGCATTGGCCTGGCGGGTGCCTTTGGCAATTACAAGGCTGATGAAAAGCGCAAGGTGGGTATGCCTGCCGGTTCGCTGACTGAAGAGGACAGGAAAGAGTACCAGCGCAAGCGAAAGCAGGCTCAGGAGAAGGCCCGCAAAGAGGCAGAGGCTGCGGCCAAAGCCTGTAAGGAGCGGGCACAGCGCATCTGGAGCAAGCTGCCACAGGAAGGGCCCAGCAAGTACCTGGCTGCCAAAGGTGTTGCTTCCTTCGGGCTTCGTTACAGCCGGGGTAGTGTGGTTGTCCCTGTTTACAAGCCCGTTGCCTGCGATGGCCCCCAGCTGTTCGCGTTGGACCTGGTGAGCCTGCAGTGGATTGCGGAGGATGGTGAGAAAACCTTCCTCACCGGCACGCCGAAAGAGGGTTCTTTTCACTGGCTTACCGAGATTCCCGAGGCAGAGTGCCCGGTTGTAATCGTGGAGGGCTACGCCACGGGTGCCAGCGTGCACATGGCCACCGGCCTGGCGGTTGCGGTGGCCTTTGATTCCGGCAACCTGGTGCCCGTGGCGAAAGTGCTTCGCCAGTTCTTCCCTACAGCCCGGATCTGTATAGCCGGGGATGAAGACAAAGAGACTGAGAAACGCATCGGCAAGAACCCGGGCCGGTTGAAGGCAGAAGAGGCGGCCAAGGCTGTGAACGGTGTTTGGGTGGTTCCGGAATTTGCGGAGGCTGCCGATGGCGTTGACTGACTTTAACGATCTGCATAAGGCGCAAGGGCTTGAAGCGGTTCGCCATCAGGTGATGGCTGCTATCGAGGCCGGGCCTGCCAGCAATGATTCCCCGGGGAATGAATCTCCCCTGGCCCCCTCTGATTCAGGGGGTGCGGGGGAGGGCGATAGCCTTCAGAAGGCCCTGCAACGTTATGCGTTGATCCATGGTGAAACGAAGGTCTATGACTCGCATCAGCAGAATGTGTACAAGCAGGCCGGGATGAAGGCCACCATGGGCAATGAGCTGTTCAATGCCTGGATGAAGCACCCGAACCGGCGAACGATGACCTGGGTGGAGGTGAACGGGCAGCAGCAGAAGGATGCCTCGAACGATCCTCTATTCCGGATGATTGAGCGGTTCGTTTACATCTATCCCACAAAGAATGCCTGGGATAAGCAGCGGCAGGATGTGGTACCGCTGGAGGCGCTGAAGGCCTACATGCCAAACGATTACACGCGCTGGATGGAACATCGCAGGCGGAAGGTGATCGACCAGGACAACATTGTTTTTGACCCTACCCAGCAGGCCGATACGGAAACCACCATCAATACCTTCACCGGTATTCCCCTGGTACCGGATGAGATGGCCAAGGCTGAGAAGTACCAGAAGTGTAAGGGCATCTTTGATCTGTTGTGCCACCTGTGCAACCACGATCAGGAAACCATCGATTGGGTGGTGAGGTGGCTGGCGTACCCGCTTCAGAACGTGGGTGCCAAGCTGGATACGGCACTGCTGTTCCATTCGGATGTGCACGGCAGTGGTAAATCGCTGTTCTTCGGCGAAGTGATGCGGATGATCTACGGGCGGTATGCAGCGATCCTTGGCCAGCATCAGCTGGAATCCCAGTACACGGATTGGCGTAGCCGGTTGTTGTATGCGGTTTTTGAGGAAGTGCTTTCCCGATCAGAGAAGCACAACCAGATGGGCACCATCAAGCACATGATCACGGGGCAGACCCAGCGCATTGAACGGAAGTTCGTGAGCGGCTGGGAGGAAGCCAACCACATGAACGGGGTGTTTCTCAGTAATGAGATCCAGCCGTTCCCGTTGGAGCCTTCTGATCGGCGCTTCCTGGTGGTTTGGCCCAAGGGCACGCTGAGTACGGAGCTGCAGAACCGAGTGTCTTTCGAGCTGGCCAACGGTGGGCCGGCGGCCTTCTACCAGCTGCTGCTGGATTATCCCTTGGGTGATTTTTCGCCCCATACCAAACCTCTGGACACGATTGCCAGGCAGCGTGTGATTGAGTTCAGCCTGCCGAACTTTGAGGTGTTCTTTCGGGACTGGGAAGCCGGAGACCTGGAAGCGCCTTTCATCAGCTGTACCACTCGGGATCTCTACCTGTATTACCGGCGCTGGTGTAACGAAACCGGCAACCGGCCGCTCACTGAGACGAAGCTGATTACGATCTTTTCAAGCCGGCTGGAGAAGTCCAGAGAGTGGTTCAAGATCAAGGGCGTGAAATACCAGTCCATGATGTTTGTGGTTAATGAACCCCCTCCAGAGAAGCCGAAAATGGATGTGCTGGGTAGTTGCGTGGAAGAGTTCCGGCGCAAGACCGCAAAAATGGAGTTGGACTGATGCCTGGGTTAACTGCGTGCAGAGATGTGCAGGGTATGTGCAGGGTTGAAAACCAACCCTGCACACGTTCAGGCCATGGGGCAGAACGGATGTGCAGGGTATGCAGGGTGTGCAGGGTTTCTCGCGCACGTGCGCGTGTGTAATACGTGCGTTGTGTGTGGGCCGGTAAGGCCCTAATAAAAAAATTCTCGCGCGTGAGGCAAATAACCATGCACACCCTGCACACCCTGCACATGCGTTGGGAGAGTAGGTCTAAACATGTGCAGGGTTGAAAACTAACCCTGCACATACCCTGCACATAATCAAAAAACCGGAAAATGGAGACAGCTATGCTGGATGAAACAAGGCGGAGACTGCAGGACTGGGGCATGTGGGTTCGCAGTGGTGGGGTTAACTCAGGCTATGCGGCGGTTCAGCTCACGGCTGGTGTGGGTGGCTGTACGGTGCCGGATGACGAGGCCCTGGCGGTGGACCGGGCGGTGGCCTGCCTGAAGAAGCGTGAGCCAGACCTGGGTAAGGTGGTGCTGGCCTACTACGTTCGGCGCTGGGACTATTCGATGATTGGCCTGGAAGTGAAAATGAGCCGGGAGAAGGTGCGGGTGCTCTTGCGCAGTGCGGAGGCCTGGGTGGATGGTCGGCTCTTCCAGTAAGCAGATTAAAAAATACTAAAGTAGATTGACTTTGTGCATGCACGAATATAGCCTGAATCACGTACAGTCGCAGAAGTATGGCTGAACACCAAAAGAGCCCTTAAAACCCGGTCAGCGATGGCCGGGTTTTTCTTTTGGGGTTTTGGTGGGTTTGGCCGGCTGCGGTTCTGATCATCGGAAGTGTCTCTACGGTCCAACATGCCGGGACCTTTGCCCGAGTTTTGTTGTCTCGGGCTGTTTTCCAATTCTGGGAGAGCGTTATGGGCTTCAAGCTGAGCAGCCGATCACTGGCCAGGCTTTCTGGCGTGCATAACGATCTCTTTTCTGTGGTTGAGCGGGCCATCCAGATCACTGATGTAGATTTCACGGTTCTGGAAGGTCTGCGTTCCAGGTCTCGCCAGAAGGAACTGTTCGACTCTGGCGCATCCACCACCATGAACAGCCGGCACCTGACTGGCCATGCGGTGGATCTGGGTGCCTGGGTTACCGGCGGTGTGCGCTGGGACTGGCCACTGTATTACAAGATCGCTGATGCGATGAAACAGGCCGCTGAGGAGCTTGGCGTGCCTATCGAGTGGGGCGGTGACTGGGATACTTTCAAGGATGGGCCTCATTTCCAGCTGCCCTGGTACCAATATCCATAACCCCGAGCCCAAATGACCCGGAATGATCGGATGCCTTTCAGCGCCATAGTCGACAGTTTTAGCCAGGGTGGCGGCGTTTGGGCCTTCATCGGTGGCCTGTTCATGACCCTGTGCTATGTGGTTGTTGGTCTGTTTGGGATCAACACCAAAGGCAAGATTGCCCGGGATGAGAACCTGGCCCAGCGGGAAAACGCATTGATTCAGCACCTGGTGGACGAAGTGAGCCGGCTGAATGAGCAGGTACGTGATCTGGATATTGCCCTGAAGGCCCAGGCCAATCAGCACGCCACAGAGCTTCGCCGGGAGAGGGAAGAGTGCAACGCCAAGATGGCAGCCCTGAAGGCAGAGCTGGAGCTGCTGAAGCGCCGAATGACCAGCGAGGAACAGCGGTAATGCCGGACGACAGCCACCCAGATCCGAACCGCTGGTGGAAACATCGGCGCCGTGGTTATTACGCGGGGATGTGGTGGGCCTTTTTGCAGACCTTTCTGTGGTCCGCGGTTGAGCTTTGGAAGCCCGGTACGTTGGTAGCTATGGCCGCTGTGATCGGCTGGTCTTACGGCGTGTGCGTAACGCTGATCGTGAGCTACTTCGGCAACAACATTGCCGAGGCCTGGGCAGGGAAGGTGAAGCAGTGATTCTGGAAGCCGCCAAGGCAAAGCTGGCGCCGTACCTGGTTCCGATTATCGGAACACTGGTGGTTGCTTTGCTTGGTGCCTTCTGGTGGCTCTGGAGCGATCGCGAGCAGCTGCTCAAGGAAAACAGCAACCTCACCCAGGCCATGGATCAGGCCAAGGTCACCAACCAGGAAAACCTCAACGAAATTGCTCGCCTCGAGGCAGACATTGCTTGGCGCGATCAGCAGGCTGTGATCCGCTCCGAGCGTGAGCGATCCCTTAACGACCAGCTGGCCGTTGCTGAGGCTGAGCTGAAGGAGCTGGTGAAAGATGCGCCTTGTAGTGGCCCTGAGTATGTGTGGCCTGATGCTGTTTATGACCGGATGCGGGCCGGCACAGTGGCTGACCCGAACCGAGTACGTGAAGCAACGCGTGCCAGCGGATTACCTGGTGCAGCGAACTCTGCCAGCTCCCCCCAGGCGGATTGATTGGTGCCCTGTGTGGGCTGAGCAACTGAAGAAAACGTTCCAGGCCTGCGAAGGCGACAAGGACGACATCCGGGCTTGGGATGAGCGCCCGGTTGATCATCAGGCGCAAGATTGATTAACGAAGCCTTCGCCTGATGCCGATAGCGGCCAGGCTGAGAGCCAGAAGGCTGAGCGTTAAAGGCTCTGTAACTTTGGACACATTTATATTTCTGGTACTGCTCCCAAATCCTGTTCCTTCAGGACTGTAGACATCAAGGATGTTGTAATACCAGCCGCCTGAAACGAGAGATCCAAAGAACCCTTGGTTGCCAACCATTTCAACATTTATGTCATAAAGACTAAGTGACCAGCCGTTATTAAGCGTCACGAAAGAGTGCCCAAGCCATTCATCGAAATAAGGGCTGTACGGGACTGGCCGATGCCCCTGGTATTGACCAAAAGCCTGACCGTCTTTGGTTACAGTCCAACCGAAGAAAGTCTCAGTCTCTGTATCCGCAAAGAATGTCGCTTCTAGCGTAAAGTCTGGCTCGGTCTGACCGGGGACGTACCCCCCATAAAGGCCATAGGCCTGCTCTATTTTGTAGATCGTTGCCTGGGCGCTGACTGAGATAGAGAAAAGCAAGGTTATCCATAAAATTTTCATTGTTATATCCCTTTTGAGTATGTCGGAAGTCAGCTAAAGCATGAGTTGTGCCACGCCTACTTGGGCGCGACTTTCCGTCACCTCCTACCTTAATCGGCACTGTATTTGTAAAAATTTCCGACACTATCCCGGAGCTAAACGTAATGGCTACCTCTGACTCGCCGCTAAATGTTCCGAATGTGACGCTGGCTGTGGCACGTCTCGAGCCAGGTGGTGGCGGAGTGTCACCGCCATCTGGAACTGACGACGGTACTGGGGCTGAGTTTTTCGAGGACTTTGAGGGGCTCACGGTTGGTGATGACATAACCAACACCGTCTTTGATTCGGGCTTTCAGGTTTACGCTGCTGATGATCAGGCAAGCGTCGGAACAAAATCGGCGCGTTTTGATAATAACGATGGCGGGAGCCAGACCGGAATTCAAAAAAACCTGTCTTCAATGCTAGGTCAAGGTGACGAGATATGGGTAAGACTTGATGCTCGATGGCAAGAAGGCTGGCTGTTCAATAACAATATCGGCTGGAAATTCATGCGGGTTCACACGCGCCCAGTTGGTCAATCGAATGCAGGATATGTGGATTGGTACAACTGTGGAGGCAGGAGAGACCAAGGGCTTGACTCTGTTGCGTGGTATCACCGCTCAGAGCCAGAAGCTGATTACGACATTAGAGCAGCCGGCAGCAGCAGGGCCGCCGACCAGATTATTCCCGGCGAATGGCATACCTACGAAATGTACGTCAAATTCGACACTGAAGGTGTTGATAATGGCGGAACTGCGCTAATTAGGTCATGGATTGATGGGGTTTTACTGGAAGAGGTCAGGGATATTGGCACTATGGCGGATGCCGCCCACGAGGTTGACAGAGTTCATATATGCACATTTTTTAATCCGCCAACCAGCGCCCCTTTTGAGTCCTTTGATCCGGTAACCGAGCAAACGGCAGCCAGTGCTGGCGCAGAAACAGGGTCGCCGCAGGCTCAGTCAATGTGGATTGACCGAATGATGATCAGAACCAATGCAAACCCTCCGGTCAACACCGATTCCGCCGGCAATCTCTGCATAGGGGTATAAGATGGCAATTATAGGAAGTTCGGCAGGATTAAATGCTACAGCCGATTTCACGCTGGCGAACGGGTCTACTCCCGGCAGGGCTCTGGTTGTGGTCGCGGTACAAGATCGAAACCCTCCCAACATTTCAGCAGCATCCTTCACCTATAAAGGCGTAACCCCTAGCGGCTCCATTGGGCCTTACGACGATCCGGGGTCTGCGGCTAGAGCACTTTTGCTGTACTGGTCTGATTCCGATCTGCCGGAAGACGCAGGGGCGTACTCTCTTGCATACACTGGCAGTTTTGGTGCAACGTTTGTGGCCCACGAGATCAGCGAGTGGGATGGCGTGACGCCTGAAGATGCATCGGCATCTTTGACTTCAGGCTGGAGCGCCCCAGTTAACCCGACTTTCAATACAAATGCAGGCGCGGCCCTGTTCATCGGTTACATTCAGACTGCCAACTGGGGGGCGACAATTGATGACGGCACCAGTGCCGATGCCGAGCAAATTGTCGATGCCGCAACAAATGATTACTTGCTGGGTCATGAGCAAGATGATTCTGGCGATCAGCAACTTATCATCGAAGACAACCTGCGAACTGAAAATGCGGTATATGTTGCTGTTGGGTTTAACGTTGGCGCATCAGGCGCGCAAGAAATCCGAAAATCTTCCACCTTCGACATAGAGACCACCCTCGGCACCATCACCACTGCCACCCTGAACGGCGTCAACGTGTTCGACCACATCAGCCAAGCCGGAACAACGGTGAGCTTTGCCGGTGCCGCTACCGATGAGATCACCACTTCTGGCGAATACGATCTGGTCCTTGGCGATGGCACAGGCACCGAGACGATTACGGTGCAGGTGAATGTGGTCGGAGTAGCACCAAGCAACAACCCGCTGCAAAAGGACGGTTCTGCTCTGGCCAGCCTAAGCAATGTGGAAGTGCGAGTCACCGATGGCGAGAACATCAACGGCGCTGAGCTGTACTACTCCGGCACAGCCACCACGGATGCATCGGGCAACCTTGGCAACATTGATCTATCCAGTACGGCAGCGGCAGACGCCGATCCGGTTCTGCTTCATCTGAGAACCGCAGCCGGTGACAGCATTATCGCCAGCGAGACAGTGGGGCTGATCTGATGGCTTATAACCTGGGGTCAGTTGGCACGGCTTATGATCTGGGGTATACCGGCACCTACACGGGCGGCGGGATCACCTATTCCTATGTGCTGACCAGCCACGGTGACGCCCACCCGAATAGCATTATGGCCAACGCCAACTTTGCCACCACTGGCACGGTTGAACTTGCAGTCATCTCAGATACCGATCAGGCCAAGGTCCAGATTGACTGGCAGGCCATTTCAGACGGTCAGCTCTGGCGGCAGGATGTGAATACGCTGGACGCGGTGACAGTGACGGCCAGCGGCGACACAACCACCACCTTCACTCTGGCCTGGCGCACCCCTAATTCCAGCACTGGCCAGTTCACCGGCACTCTGAACATTGACGGCACCGGAGCAATCACCCTGTCAGTGGACGTCCCTACGGCGGACAGCTACACCCCAGGCGACACTCTCAGCTTCACACCGAACTGGAATGAAACGGTCAACGTCACTGGAACGCCGGCCATTAACTTCACCATCGGCGGCTCAGCCAGGCAGGCCAATTACGCTTCAGGTGACGGGACAGCTGAAACCGTATTCAGCTATACCGTTCAATCAGGTGATGAAGGCGCAGTATCGGTTGGCACGCTGACTCTGGACGGCGGCACGATCAAGGACGCGGCTGGTAATGATGCGGATCTGACGCTGAACAGCATCGGTGACACCTCCGGCGTGCTGGTCGATGGAGTTTCTCCGGCAATCACCATCAATGCTCTGACCACACTTGATACCACCCCCATCGCCTCAGGCAGTGCAGGGGATGCATCCGCAATCACGCTTCAGGTTGAGGGTGTGGATGTCACTCATGGCTCAAGTTACACCCCGACCCTATCGAATGGCGCCTGGACTCAACAGCTGAATGAGCTCGCGCTTGGCACCTACACAATGACAGCGACAGGTGTTGACGATGCCGGCAACGAAAGTGTGGTGACAGCAACGCTAAAGGTGGTCGATGAAATCATCACCTCCCCCAGGGGTCTGTTCCAGCCTCTGTTCCGTTCACTGACTGGATCCGTTAACCAAACACTCTTCAGGTGACCACTATGCCTAAAACTCTTTCTCCCGATCAGAATGATCAGCAGTTCCAGCAGAACCGCACGATTCCCCGGCAGCGCTTCATCCATAAAGAAACAGTGACCAGTGCCACGGGTGAGTGGCTGTTCCTACCGGCTGGGGTTGGTGATGTCCTGGTGAGTGTGGCGCCAGCAGCTGGTACCGCCCGGGTTGAATACACTCAGGATGATGTGACTGCAGTCGAAGATGGGTCTGCAGAAGGAAAGCCCTGGTCTGAAGGCGATGTCAGCGGCTACACCGATTCGCTGATGGTGAACGCTGTAACTGCAATCCGTTGTGTTGCTGAAGATGGTGCCACGGAGTTCAAGGTCACAGCCTGATGGGCACGGGTCCTTCTGGCGGCTGGCTCCACTGAGGGGGCGCAGACTCGCGGTTTTTTCGCAGACTTGGCGCAACCTTGGCCTTCCTTCCTTGGTTTTGAATCAGAGAGTTAGCAATGGGTAAGCGAGTAAACAAGCGAGAGCTTGCTGAGATCTTCGGTATTTCCGAAAGGTCTTTCACGGCTTACCAGAAAGACGGTTCGTTCCCGATTGCCAAAGCTGGCGGTCGGGGTCAGGCGAATGAGTACGACACCCAGGATGTTCACGAATGGCTGATGGAGCGTGCGGTTAACGGCGCGCGCCATGAGTCGGCCCGTGAGCGCCTGGAGCGCATTAAAGGCAACCGGGCAGAGTTGGCCTATGCGCAGGATCTGAAAGAACTGGTGCCGGCGGCACTGGTGGGGGCTCGATTGGAACAGGTGGTGTTGGCTATCCGCACAGGTGTGCTGACTGGCAACCCTAAACTCAAGACTGAGATCGATACGTTGTACGACATCGATCTCGATATCGAGCTTCTGAATGAGCATTCTCGATCAATCCTCCGACAGCTGGCAGGCCTTGGCTGCGAACCTGGAGCTGGTGATAGCCCAGGCTCTGGCCAAGTTCGAGCCGCCGGAGAAGATCAGCTCAACTGATTGGGCGAACCAGTACCGGTACCTTGCCCAGGAGAGCAGCCCGATGCCGGGCAAATACTCCACGGATCTCACGCCGTGGGTGCCTGGCATGCTGGATGCCCTGGACGATCCCACCGTGAAAGAGGTGGTCTGCCGGAAGTCTGCGCAGGTGGCGTGGACGGATGGTGTCTGGAACAACTACCTGGCGCGCCGGATTCACAACGATCCTTGCCCGATCGTCCTTTTGTTTCCGAAGGACAAGACGATCCGGAAGTACCTGGATCAAAAGTTCGTGCCGATGATCGAATCCTCACCGGTGCTTCGGCCACTGGTGGATGTCTCCACTTCCAGGAGCACCGGCAACCGAACGGACTTCAAGAAGTTCCCGGGCGGCTTTCTGGCACTGGTGGCGTCCAACGCACCGGACAACGTGAAGTCACTTTCTGCCCCGGTGGTCTGTGTAGAAGAGCCGGACGACTGCAACACCAACGTCAAAGGGCAGGGGGATTCAGTAAAGCTCCTCGAGGAGCGCGCGAAAACCTACGAATACCGGAAGGTGATCTTCGGGGGCACGCCCACTGTGAAGGGCCTGTCCCGGGTAGACAAAGCCTACCAGGCCAGCGACCAGCGGGTGTTCATGGTGCCTTGCCATGAGTGCGGCGATGAGCACGTGTTGTCCTGGGAAAACGTGATCTGGGATGAGGGCGCCGAGGTGCCCGATGAGATCCTGGGTACCGCCCAGCCCAGCACGGCCCGTTACGTCTGCCCCCATTGCGGGGTGCCCTGGCGGGATGTCGACAAGAACCGGAACGTGCGCAAAGGCTACTGGAAAGCCCAGAAGCCGTTCCGGGGCGTGGCCGGTTTCTACATCAATGAGCTCTACAGCCCGTTCCCGGGCTCCAAGCTCGCCATGCTGGTTGAGCGTTATCTGAAGGCCCGCAAGGAACTGGATCAGGGCGACGAAAGCGACATGATCGTTTTCGAGAACAGCTGTCTCGGCCTGGCCTATGAGTACCGCACTGATGTACCCGGCGAAGATGCGCTGAGAGAGCGGGCCCTGGAGTACCAGGAGCTCACTGTTCCGGCAGGTGGTTTGGAACTCACCGTTGGTGTCGACGTTCAGCACGATCGCTTGGCCATCGTGGTCCGTGCTTGGGGGCGGGGCGAAGAAAGCTGGCTGGTGTACTGGGGTGAGATATCCGCGGCACGCACCTGCATCGATCCGAAAGACCCGGTTTACGATGAGCTGGACCGCTTCATTTTCGGCGTGTACCAGCATGAACTGGGCTTCCCGATCCACGTGTCTGCGGCAACCTTGGACTCCTCCGACGGCCAGACCAACGACGCCATCTACCAGTATGTGCGATCGCGCCGGCGCCGGGGCGTGAAAATCATGGCCGGCAAGGGTGAATCCAACAACCTGAACCGTGAGATTGTCAGCCCACCGAAGAAAGTGGATCTGAACAATAAGACCACGAAGGCCAGCAAGTACGGCCTGCAGGTGCACATTGTTGGTGTCCACAAAGCCAAAGACCTGTTCTTCGGGCGCCTGAAACTGGAGGGCCATGGGCCCGGGCGGATCCACTTCTATGAGCAGGTGAGATCGGACTACTTCACCCAGGTGCTGAGTGAGATCAAAGCACCCTCACGCCAGCGTGGCGGGAGAAAGGTCTACCAGAAGAAATCAGGCGTCCGAAACGAGGCTCTGGATTGCGAGATCTACTCCCTGCACGCGGCCCGTGTGCTGAAGCTGCATGTGCGAAAGCCAGACCAGTGGGATGCCCGCGAGGCCTCACTGAAGCAGGGCGATTTGCTGGCACCGGCAGCGCCTGAACGGGCTGCTGAAGAGCGGCCTGCAGCAAAGCCTGTTCAAACTTCCAAAGCCAATTCCGAAAGCGGAAGCCTGGCTGATATTGCCCGGAGAATGCGATGAGTCTTGAAACCCAGCTGCTGGAGGCCCGCAATGCCTACCACAACCTGCTGACCGGGCAGGCCGTGGTTCGCATTCAGCGGGACGGCAAAACCGTTGAATTCTCCCAGGCCAGCAAGAAAGACCTGGCGGCCTACATTGCCAGCCTGGAAAGCCAGCTTGGTGGCGCTGGCCGTCGCCGTGGTCCTGCGAGGTTCATTCTGTGAAGACTCCAGAAATCAGCTTTGTAGATAGTTCCGGCCAGCCGATCCGGAAGGCTGAGAGCTACACCGGAACCGGTACCGGCTTTGGTGGCCAGCTGCAGCGCTGGAATCCGCGCGCCAAAACGGCGGATGCGGCCCTGCTGCCAGACCTGAAGCGTGGCAACGCACGTGCTGAAGACCTGGTGCGCAACCATGCACTGGCCAAAAACGGCGTGCAGCTGCACGTGGATAACATCGTTGGCCACATGTTCCGGCTCAGCTACAAGCCGAAATGGCGGGCGCTGGGCATGAGCGAAGAGGATGCCCGGGCCTTTGCGAAAGAGGTGGAGGACGCCTTCACCGAATACGCGGAAGACCCGATCAACTGCTATGTGGATGCCGAGCGCAAGCGCACCCTGACGATGATGTGCCGGGAAATCACGGCCAACCACACCAGCGCCGGCGAGGGCATGGCTTCCGCCGAATGGATCACGGGCCGGCCCGGTGCGCTGTTCAACACGGCCATTAAGCTGGTGAACCACCACCGGGTGTGCAACCCGAACAATCGTCCGGACACTAACAATCTTCGGGGCGGAGTGATGGTGGACCGCTTCGGAGCTGCCACCGGCTACTTCGTGCGCAACCATGACATCACCGGCTACGGGCTGTCCGATGGTATGGGCAACACTTGGAGCTTCGTGCCCCGGGAAACCGACTGGGGCCGGCAGCAGTTCCTGCATGTGTTCGAGCCCCGTGGCGATGGCCAGACCCGAGGGGAAAACCAGTTCCTGAGCGTGATGGAACAGCTGCCCCAGCTGAGCAAGCTTCAACAGACTAAGCTGCAGAACGCCATTGTTAACGCCATGTACGCGGCGGTGATTGAAAGCGAGCTGGGCAGTGAAGCCGCCATGCAGATTATTGGCGGTGAGGTCAGCGATACCGACCTGAAAAAGTATCTGAGCACCGTTGCCGATTATCACGAGGGCGCAGATGTTCGCCTGAATGGCGTGAAGATTCCGCACCTGATGCCGGGTGAAGAGCTCAAGTTGCTCACCAGCGCCAATGCCGATAACGGTTTCAGCGAACTGGAATCCTCAATCACCCGCTGGATTGCCGCCGGCACCAACACCTCCAGCGAATCACTGACCAAGGATTACCGGCAGCTGAGCTATAGCACCGCCCGGGCCAGCATGATGGAGAGCTGGCGTTACTTCATGGGCCGCCGGAAGATCATCCCGAGTCGCTTTGCCTCCATGGTGTTTGCGCTGTGGCTCGAGGAAGCGATCGACAGCGGGCGCATCCGCCTGCCGAGATCCGCCACCCGTGGCTTCTACGAAGCGAAGGCTTCCTGGTGCAACTGCGAGTGGATCGGCTCCGGCCGCATCGCCATCGACGGCCTCAAGGAAGTGAAGGAATCCATCCTGCTGATTGAATCCGGCCTTTCCACCTATGAGAAAGAGCTGGCGAAGATGGGCGAGGATTACCAGGAAGTGTTTGCCCAGCAGGTGCGGGAGATGGACGAGCGGAAAAAAGCCGGCCTGCCGCCACCCAGCTGGGTGAAAGCGTTGGCCCTTGCTCCCGAACAGGAGGAGCCGGAGGCAGTCGCCGAAAACTGAGTTTTAGCAGGGTAGAGCAGTTGGCAGCTCATCGGGCTCATATCCCGAAGGTCGCTGGTTCGAGTCCAGCCCCTGCTACCAAACACCACCCCGCCACGGCGGGGTTTTTTAATGCCCGGAGAAAACTATGCGAAACCAGAACATTGCAGCCCGTGTGCTGAATCAGCCGCTGTTGCTGGAGCCTGGCTATGCCCGGGTATTTCTTGGCGCCTTGGCGCCCCGGTTGGGGATTGCCAGCCTGCAGGATGAGTTCGGCCTGATTGAATCGCAGGAAAAGCTGCGGATGCGGGCGGATTCGTTCGGTTCCGATCGGCCACGTAATCGGCCTTATGAAGTACTCGGGGGCGTTGCTCTGATTCCGGTCTCCGGCACGCTGGTTCACAAGTTCGGGCACCTGCAGCCGTATTCCGGAATGACCGGTTACGACGGGATCATTGCCCGGGTAGAGGAAGCCCTGGCGGATCCAACCGTGAACGGCATCCTGCTGGATATGGACACCCCGGGTGGAGAGGTTGCTGGCTGCTTTGATACGGCCCGCCGGCTGAATGAGCTGCGTGGCCAGAAGCCGATCGCCTCCATCTCCTACGACATGGCCTGCAGCGCCGGCATGGCCCTGCACAGCGCCACCGATTACCGATACACCACCACCAGCGCCCGGACCGGTTCCGTGGGTGTGGTGATGATGCACGCCAGCTTTGAAGAGCAGCTGAAGGCCAACGGCATTGATGTGACGTTGATTCACTCCGGCGCCTTCAAAGTGGATGGCAACCCCTACGAGAACCTGCCTGAGCAGGTGCTCGCCAGATTCCAGGCCGAATCAGACCGGCTCCGCAATGAATTCGCGGAGATGGTTGGTACCCATATCGGCCTTTCTGCATCGGATGTGCTTGCCACTGAGGCGGCCATCTATACCGGGCAAGACGCAATCGATGTTGGATTTGCGGACGAGCTCATCAATGGCCACGACATGCTGGCCGCCTTCTCTGACTACATCCAAACCACCACGACAATCGGAGTTAGCACTATGACGGTTGAATCAAAGACCAAGCCGGCGGCCACTGCACCGGCACCCGCCCCGGAAGCCAGCACTGAGCAACCGGACACCGTGGATACCACCAAGCTGGCTGCTGATGCTGCCGCCACAGAGCAGGCCCGCATTGCCGGCATCCTGCAGTGTGAGGAAGCCGAAGGCCGGGGCAAGCTGGCCCAGCACCTGGCGTTCAAAACCACGATGTCTGTGGAAGAAGCCAAAGAGATGTTGGCAGCTGCTGACCAGCACACCACCGTAGCCGCTGGCCCGCAAGGCCTGTTGGACGCAGCCATGGGTAACACCAAGCAGCCGGAAATCGCAGCGGACGCTGGTGGCAGCGAACAGGGCGGCGAGCTCAAAGGCGGCGCCAAGCTGGCCGCTGCTCATGCCAAGGCCACCGGCGGCAGCAACAAAGTCCACTAACCCGGAACGGCTCGCCACTGGCGGGCGGTTTGAGAACCTGTTTTTAACCGAGAGGAAACAACCATGTCTGATATCTACGCAGGCTCTTCATACGTGCCTTACCAGCCGGCGCCGTTCATTCTGGGCGGCCTGGTGGCATTCGACAGCGGCACTTTGGCCAGTGGCCAGAACTTGCCCCGAGGTCGGGCGATTGGGCGTGTTGCCGCAACTGGCAAGCTCGTGGAGTCTCAGGAAGACGCAACTGACGGCTCCGAAAAGCCGATCGGCTTCCTGAACCACGATGCAGATGCCAGCGGTGGTGATATGAACGTGGTGTATGCCAAAGGCGGCGACCTGGACAAAACCCAGGTGAGCTTCCACAGCACCTGGAGCGACATCGAGCAATTGGCCGCCTTCGACGGCACGCCCATTTCACTTGTAACCCCGGAGTGATCGCCCGGTAGCCCTGCGTTACCAGCATCACCTGATTAACCAGATCTGAGGAGATCACCCCATGACCTACAGCACCACTGAGTTGCTGGACGGTACCCGCCGTCTGGATCCGTTCATGCCGTTCCTGCTGAACCTGCTTTGCCCGGGGTTCGTGACTTTCGGCACCAAAGAAATTGCCTTTGATGCCTGGGATGAAGACTTCAAACTGGCTCCGTTCGTGAGTCCCTACGTGCCTGGCCAGGTGAGCCAGCAGCCGGGCGGCGAACTTCGAAAGTTCATTCCGCCGTACCTGAAACCGAAGGATGTAGTGGATCCCTCAAGGGTTCTTGAGCGCCGCCCTGGCGAAGGCTTCAATGGTCCCCTGACGCCAGAGGAACGTGCCGATGCTATTCGCGTGGATCTGTTGGCCACTCACCGCAAAAAGATCCGCCGGCGGGAAGAGTGGATGCTGGCCCAGGAGCTTCTGACGGGCCAGGTAGTTGTCTCTGGGCCGAAGTATCCCGAGAAGCTGTTGGACTTCCGCCGTGATCCAAACCTCACCGTCGATATCTCTGCTGGTGCTGGGGCATGGAACCAGAGCACCGCGAAGCCGGCGGAAGACGTCGAGGACTGGTTCGGGGATGTTGAAGCGCCAGCCACTCACGTGATCTTCGGTCCTGGTACCTTCCGCGCAGCCATTGGCAACGAAGAGTTCAAAGAACTGGCCAGCACTCGCCGCGGCTCCGAAACCACCTTTGAGATGGCGCCTGCTGAAACTGATGCCTTCTATCGCGGCCGCTTCGGTGAGACTGGGCCGGAACTCTGGGAGTACAAAGGTTGGTACAAGGATGCCCAGGGTAACAAGCAGTACTTCATTCCCTACGGCCATGTTGTGATCGTGAGTGCCGCGGGCGCAAGCGGTGTTCGTGCCTATGGTGCGATTCTGGACGCCAACGCGCAGTACCAGGAAGCGGAAATGTGGCCGAAGAACTTCACCACAGACGACCCCGGTATTGAGTACATCATGACTCAATCTGGCCCGCTGCCGATCCTTCGCCGGATCGACGCCACCCTGTGTGCGAAGGTGCTGCCGACTCCGTAACCGGTGCACTGAAATGATGAATTAAGCCGGTCTTTTTCACCTGAAATGGGCCGGCTTTTTCATATCTAAATCGAATCCTGAAAGGTGAATGACATGGCTGCAAAGAAAACCAAAGTGGTGTTTATCAAGCGGGTTGAAGACCGCGATAAAAACACCCGTCAGAAGACAGTGATCAAAGCTGGGACCAAAACTGAGCTGACCGCTGCTGAGCTCAAGACCTATGAAAGCTGTGTTCGTGTGATCAAGGACGATGGCGAAGTAGGTGAGCGGCCTGTGCTGGCCTCTGGCGCTGCACCAGACGCCAGCGGTAGCGCATCGGACGATGACGAAACCGGCGACGGCGCCAGCGGCGACTGATGGCCAGCAAGTTCGATTCAATGGCGGACCGGCTTGAGTCCGCCATTGATGAAAAGTTCGCCGTGGATGCGGTGTACACCGATGCTCAGGGCGCCAGCTTTGAGATCCGCTGCATTCTGGATCGCGATGTGGAACAGCGCCAGGTGTATGACACCAACCTGCCCACCTTCCGGAATCAGATCGAAATCCGGAAGAGCTACGTTGACCGGCCCCGGCGCGGTGATCGGGTGACCATCGAGCAAACCGAATGGGTGCTGGATGGGCTGATCACGGATGACGGGCATGTGACGAGGCACTACGCAAATGCAAGTTGAAGTTGATCGCTCCAGCCTGCAGGAAGTGCGGGCACTGTTGGCGAAGTTTTCGGATGGGGCCACTCGTGCGCATGCCAGATCCCTCAACAAAACCATTACAAAGAGCCGCACTGAGTCCAGTAAAGAGATTCGGAAACAGGTTCGCCTGAATGCGGCTTATGTGAAGAGCCTGATGACGATCACCAAGGCCTCACAGAAAAAGCTCCAGGCAAAGATTTCGACACCTTCCCGGGGCCTTCTGCTTTCGCGCTTCTCAACGGATACAAGCATTGCCGGTGACAAAACCAGCTGGCTCAAACCGCCCGCGATTCCGAAGCGTGGAATCCGAGTGAAGGTGAAGCCAACGGGTGGCGCCAAGGTTTTTGAAGGTGACAGCGAGATTGAGGGCAAGCCTTTCTACATGGTTCTGCCTGGCACCAATGGCCGTGTTGCGATCGCCGGACGGCGTTCGAAGATCGGTTCTGACGGCGGAAGGATCAAAGTCTTCTACGGGCCCTCGCTTTCCCAGGTGTTCACGGATGTGAAAGAAGACATCGCTGAGCCCCTGGCGCTGTACCAGATGCAGCAATTCGAAAAAGAAATCGACGCCATTATTAGGGGCTACTGATGCCAGATAGCATTCGAGAACAGGTTGTTCAGGCCTTTGCGGCCAGAGTGGGAGCGGAACGCGGCAAACAGCTGGACAACAGGGAAGAGCTGCCATCACGGGTTATCTGGGATCCTTCCGAAACTGCCGAGAAGCTGAAGTACCGGAAGTATGAAATGACCCTGACGCTCAACGTCGGGGAGATGGCGAAGCGTGACCACAGCATCAACTCGAGTGTTCAGGGTAATCAGATGTTGGCGGCAATGCTTGATGATGCCCTGGCCAGCGATCAGACCCTTGGCGGGCTCTGCAAGCACATCAGCTACACAGATTCGGTTCTGGATTCCCCAGATCCGGGCCAGAACGAAATGATCATTCTGGTGACTTTCCAGATCGTTTACGAAACCAGCAATACCAGCCCTTACCAGTAACACCTCCAGTCAGACAAACCCCGCGCCCGGTGGCGCTTGAAAACCAGGAGAAACCCTATGTCTACAGACAACGCGCTGCTCGAATTTGAAGGCGGGCAGAACGCCTTTCCTATGACTGCATTGTCCGATTCTGGCGATGCGCAAATCTTTGAATCCGGCGAAGAGCTGTGGTCGCAGGCTGCCGGCTTTGCGCCAGTGGTTCGGGCTGATGGTGTGGTAACCGGTGGTGCCTGCTCTCCGGCATCTGGCAGTGATGCGGTAGCGATTGCAGCCTTCACCGCCTTTGTGTCGGGCGAAGAACTGGCTGTGGCTGCTCAGTCCAGCATTTCTGTAACTCGAGCCTCCACCCAAACCCACATGATCAACAGTATTGTTTGTGATAGCGCTGGCGATGTGACTGCTGTTCCTGGAACGGAAGGCGCGTCTTTCACTGAAGTCCGAGGCGATGCCGGTGGACCGCCTTTGATTCCGGTTGGTTCCATTGAACTTGCCCAGGTTCGCCTGAGCAGCGATACCGCTGCTGCAGTGACAGAAGGCGAGATCTTCCAGCTGGTGAACGTGCACATGGAAAGCGCTGTGTTCCCGATCGCCACCATCGATTATGTGAATGGTGAGGTGAGCTTCAGCTCCGCTTTGAAAAAGATCCACACTGGCGATGTGACCAAAGGCGTTTATGCCAGCTTTGCCACACCGGAGTTTATCGAAGCGTTCGATGCTTACGACTTCGTGCCTTCCGAGGTGGGCTATTCTTCTTCCAGTAAGCAGACCTACACCCGGGTTAAGAACTCCCGTTCCCAGAGCCTGAACAACGCCAGCTTCAGCGTGGATCTCACGGATGGGATCAGCGACACCATTGCGAGTGTTCAGGGCCAGAACCTGTACTTCCGTTTCTATCCAGACAAGAATCGGCCCCAGCACTTCATCGAGCAGGGCGTGCTGTCCATTGCCCGGACCTTCCCGGCTGGTGGCGATATCGTGGCCAGCTGCACCATCAACGTGGATGAGAAGGGCAAAGAGGTATCGCTGTGAGTAATTTTGACCTTGCCGCTTTCCGCAAGGCGAAGTTTCAGGAGCGGGCACAGGATGTCCCGCTCTCTGGTCTCACCGCTGCTGGCTTTGGTGGCTATGAAGGTGAGGGCGATGATGCCACGCCCAAGCCGGTCGTTTACCGGGTGCGCGGCCTGACAGCTCAGGAGCTGGCAAAAGCAGACCAGGAAGCGGACAACAGCAAAGTGCTGCTGAAGGTGGCAGAGCAACTGGCCGGCACCGAATCCGAAAGGGCTCAGGGCTTGCTCTCTGGCCTGGGGCTTGGTGATGACACACCCAAGGCACTGGCGAAAAAGCTCTCTCACGTTCAGATGGCGGTGGTCTCTCCGCAGCTGAAGATTCAGGATGTGGTGCGCATTGCGGATGCCTACCCCATGGACTTCCTGGAACTGTCCGTTCATATCTATGACCTGACCGGCCAGGGCAAGGTTGCCCAGGTAAAGCGAAAGCCCTCTGGAAAGAGCCAGACATCCAAGCCAGCCTAGCCCTGGCGGATCGCAAGGGCCGGTTTCTGTTTGAGATCCGGCCTGATGTGTTTCCAGAGGGCTACCTTACGGAAACTGAAGTGAGCTTGTGGAGCCGTTGGTTTGAAGCGCAGAGCAAAAAGTAATGTGCTATGGTTTTACAACCTGTTACACGGAGGTAATCCATGCGCTTTTTATTCCTGCTGTTAGCCACCCTTTCATTCTCCGCCGTTGCCCAAGTCTACAAGTGGACCGATGAGAACGGCAATGTTCACTTCGGGAATCAGCCTCCACCTGGTCAGCAGGAAGAAGTGCATATCCGGGAAAGCAAGACCGGCTCCATGGTTACGGAAAAGCAAAAGCAATTGGTTGACCGGATTGATCGAGAGAGAGCAGCTCGGCATCAGGAACGGATGGCGGAAGCCAGGGCTGAGCGAAACCAAACCAACTACGCCTGCGAATCCGCTCAATCTGACCTCGATTACTATCAAGAGACCCGGGACGACATCGGCAGTGCGGGATACAGCGCTGGTGATATGCGGTACGTGAAAGCCAAGATCGCGGACGCTCGGCGCCGAATTCAGCAAAACTGCAGATAGACCTCACAGCTAGATTTGATCCCACAGAACCCCGCTCCGGCGGGGTTTTTTAATGCCCGGAGAAAACATGGCAGACCTCAAGAAAACGGTAGAGCTGATCTTCGGCGGCGTTGATAACACCGGCGGCGCCATCAGTTCTGTTGGCCGCGGGCTGGATGGCCTGGTGAACAAAACCGGCAACGTGACCGGCGTTCTGGCTGATATCACAGACAGCATCGTGAAGCTGGATCTTGCCCTGGCTGCAGCTGGTGTGGGTATCACCGCCTTCGCCGTAAAGCTGTCGGATGATTTCGATACCGCATTCGGCGAGATCGCCACCCTGATCGGGCAGCCAGCGGACAACCTGCGGGATTTTCAAGATCAGATTCTTTCCTATTCGGAAACGTCAACCGCATCACTCGATGCCATAACCAGCGCCACCTACAGCGCGATCTCTGCCGGCGTTGATTACAAGGATTCGCTGGAGTTGCTGGCTGCCGCTGAGACGCTTTCGGTTGCAGGTCGTGCTGATCTTGGCGAAACCACTGTTGCTCTCGTTAGCACCCTAAATGCGTTTGGCGCATCGGCAGATCAGGCCAGCGCATTCGCTGACGACTTCTTTACAACGGTTCAACTTGGCCAAACGACGATACCGGAACTGGCGTCTACAATCGGTAGGCTAGCCCCTATCGCTGACGCGGCAGGGCTTTCGTTCAAAGAGGTTGGCGCAGCCATTGCCACCATTACTTCCGGGACCGGCACCAGTACCGCCGAAACAATTACTGGCATAAGGGCTGCTCTTAACTCAATTATAGGCCCCTCAAAGCAGGCAACTGAACTGGCCAATGAGCTTGGTATTGAGTTCAACGCCAGCGCCCTTGCAAGCAAGGGGTTTGCAGGTTTCTTGCAAGAGGTCACAGATAAGACTGGCGGCAATGTGACCGTTCTCAGAGAGCTTTTCGGCACACAAGAGGCACTCGTTCCAGTGCTTGCCTTGACTGGCGAAAACTCCGAGAGACTTTCGGAAAGTCTTGAAAAATACGGCAGCAACGCAGGTGATGCGGTAACTGCCTCAAAGGAATTGACCAATACTCTTGGGCTGCTTGGACAAACCCTTCAGAACAACGTTAATTCAGCGCTAATCGAACTGGGCTCAAACCTCACGGACGAGACCCGCTCGGTTGTTCAGTCGATCACCAGCATCTTCAATTCCCTGGGCAATGAGATAAAGCTGGATGATGGCGCGTTCGCACCGATACTGAACGGCCTGGAAGGGCTTGCTCAGGACATCGACCAAAAGCTTCAGGTTATCGCCCAAAACTTCCCTGAAGCGCTCTCAGGGCTGGACTTCTCTGACCTTCTTGAATCGTTTGGTGATTTGGGTGGAGAGCTCGATGATTTGTTTGTGGGCCTGTTTGGTAACGTGGATCTTTCCACTGTTGAAGGCCTTCAGTCCGCAATGCAGCGTGTGGTGGATGCGTTTACTGCGTTGGTTCAGGTCTCCAGCGGAATTGCTGAAGGGCTTGAGCCCCTGTTCATTGCGCTGGGTAAAGGTATCGAGGGCTTTGAGAATCTGGATTCTCAGACCAAACAGAGCATCGGCGAGCTGCTGGGTGTTGGCAAAGCAATTGACACCGTGCTCCCAGCCATCGGCGGGCTTGCCGGCGGCCTCGAATCTATCGGTACTGGTCTCACAGCATTGGCCGGTGCGCAGGGATTTAAGGCTCTGATCGGAAACCTGAACAGCGTGAAAACCATTGCGGCTGGTGCCGGCAAGTTCGGCCTGGTTGGTCTGGCTCTGGCCGGTGGCTATGGGCTTGGCACGCTGATCAATGAATACATCATCGGGCCTATCGAAGAAGAGTTTGGGCAATCCATTGGTGGCTGGCTGTATGAGAAGTTCAATGCCGATGAGATCGCCAAGATCAACGGCAGTCTTGAGGGTGTCGGCAACCAGGTAGAAGCCACTGCCCGCGAAACCGATGAGCTGCGGGATCTGAACGACCGCCTGGCCGAATCCCTCGACAATACTAAACAGGCGGCAGAGCTGGATATCGAAGCTTTGAACAACCGTGCTGCAGAGCTGGTCAAAAACTCCGCCGAACAGAAGGCCCTTAACGACTCCCTCTCTGACTACAGCGGCAACCAGCGGGAAGTGACCACCGCCCTGGATGAGCTGAGTGATTCTGTCACGAAGAGCGGCGGGGCGCTTGGTGAGGTCTCTCGCACCACCAAAGAGCTTTCCGACAATAACCAATCGCTGCAACTGGGCTATGACGAAGCCACCGGCAAGATCAATTCCTTCTCCGGTACCATCGTCAAGTCCGGCGATGCCATGGAGGATACCGCCAAGAAAACCGAAAAGGCGGTGGAGAAATCCGAAGAGTTCTTCATTGAGATGGAGAAGATCGCCAGCAATGAGCGGATAAAGAACATTGAGGCGAACATTTCGCTGGACATTGCTGAGGTGGAGGCGAACGCCAAGAAAGTAGAGGCAATTGCAGACACCATCAGCGATACGTTCGCGAACACGGGGAAGGTGATCACCGACCTCTTCGGCGGGTTTGATGACGCCAGCCGCTCCACCCAGATCGACCTATCCAAACAGATCCGCCAGGAGAATGAGTTCCGGCAACAGGCGCTGAATGACCAGAGTAAGTTAACACAGGCGCAGGTGGATCTGATCAAGGAAAAGACACGGCAGATTTCAAGGGGTGACTCTGTGCTCACCGTGAATGCTCCGGGCCTCGAGCCTCACCTGGAAGCAATTTGGTACCAGATACTCGAAAACTTGCAGGTGAAAGTTAACGCTGAGGGCGAGGAAATGCTTTTGGGACTTAGAACATGAACGTATCGATCGCCGCCCCACTGTTCGACCTTGATGGTTACGTGCAGCTTTTCGACCTGGATCCGGACGGTTTGTTGGGTTTTGAGCGCCGGAATAATCGGATACCGACGCTGGATGGCAAAGCTGCTATTCCTGACTTTGGATACTCAGATGCTGATCGCACTTTGGATATTCGCTGGCGGGCGCGAGATCGGGATGTCATTGAGAACGTTCGCAGGCTTGCCAAAACCTACAGCCGCCTGATTGTTGCTACCGACGAAGGCTGCTTTCTCGGTGCACCCGGGCCGTTCTCGCTAAGCGGGGATGAAGCCCGCATTCAGATACTGGTTGAAAAGAGGATTGACCAATGAAAATCACTACTGCCCGCCGTACCGCCATTGCCCAGGACCTGGTTCAGGATATGGCAGCCGGCTCTGTAAACCCCAATCCTGTGATTGAAATTTATGACGGCACCATCCCGGCGTCTATGGGCGGGACGATCACAAGCACCTTGTTGGGCACCCTCACCTTGACCCCTGGCGTTGGCACGGTTAGCGCTGGGGTTCTGACTTTCGACACCATTACTGATGACAGCTCTGCAGATGCGTCAGGAGAGGCTGGATGGTGCCGGGTTCTTGACCGGAATGGCGATGAGGCCGCCTATTTCACGATAGCAGATGACGGTTCTGGAGAAATCAACTTCAACGAGGCCACCATTGTAGTCGGCGCTCCTATTTCCATCACCTCGCTGTCGCTGGTCGTTGGGGGCCAATAATATGGCCTTTTACGAGTTCTCGGGTGGGATTTCTAACCCGATACCAAACACGACCGACTTGGATCTCGTCATGCGATTCTCATCCGGTCAGCAAGTTAGTCGAATTGCCTTTTTCATTCCTGGGGGTAATGACATCCCGATTTATATCAACACGGACCCAGAGGTGAGCCTTACGGGCTCAGAAAGCGCCTGGCTGACAATGGTTAGCAAAGATAGCTCAGGGGATGTAATCGGGGTTCACACCATCGGCCCTTACTTGGTTTCTGATATTGGAACAGAGGTCACGTAATGCCGGCGCCAGACTTTAATAATATAGATCTGGTGCTTCTTCCCGCTCCAGCCCCGGATTTTAACAACATAGACCTTCCTGCCCTTGAAAACATAGACACTACCGTAACCCTAGATTTTTCAGTTTCAGGGACTGGAGAGACCCCGCTTGCAGGTACCGGGGCAGTAACGCTTCCGTTCATCGTGACTGGCGCTGGCCTAAAGGTTTCAGGCGGCGAACTGGGCCTTGATCTGACAGCCAGCGGTACGGCGAAAAATGGATTCGAGGGTCAGGGGTCTTCATCCCTTAGTTTGTCGGCTTCGGGCGGAGGGTTTTCAGATTGGCTTTCATTACTTCCAGCCATTCAGTTGCAGGAGCTCTATCGCCTCAAGATAAGTGGTGATGCCAACGGCCTGGATGATCTCTATATCGGGCAGATATCCAGTTGGCAGGCCACGAACCAGGCAGGCACCCGATCGTCTTACGTTCAAGCAGTGATCCCGGATGCTGAAGCCTTCATCTCCGATATCGATGCTAGAAAGGATGGCTCTCTGTCAATCCAGAAAGGCTACCGGCTCGCTGACGGTTCCGAGCGGTATGAAGAAATCCTGAGTTCACGGTTCGATTTGCTCAGGCCAGACCGGGGCGGCAGGGCTTTGACACTGACGGTATCAGGTTACATCGCAGGAAAGCCAATCTCGAAAGGTTATCGGAAGCTCACTGGTGTTCGCTCTATCAGCTCCCCATCTGGGAAGCGACGGGTGCGCTGTGATATCGATATGTTTCTTCAGCCCGGAATGACGGTTGATGCTCTTGGCGAAGTCTTCACCGCTGGATACATCAATTACTACGTTAATGAAACAGGTAAATTCTGCGAAGTTGGTGAACGATAATGTCCAAGGGCGAAATTGTTAGCTCTCTGGGAGAAGGGAAGTATGTTGTCCGTCAGTTTTTGTCAGTTGACAGCATAAAGGTTGAGATTCAGTCACTCACCAAACGGCTTGCAGAACTGGCCGTTCAGATACCAGAAAAGAAGACTGAAGTACTCCAGAAAGAAAGCGAGATTGAGCAGGTAAAGTCAGAGATCGATGATTGGCTCGGCCTCTACCTCACAGACCAGGAGGCTGCACGGGCGGGCCTGAGAAACAGCCAGAGCCAGTTGGTTCGCCTGAACTCCCAGCTTCGGCTTCTCAATATTTATCTGACCCAACTCATTGCTGAAAACCTTTCCAAACTCAAGCGGAGAAACCTGCTCGAGGGTATCCCTGAGTATCGTCAGTTTGAAGCCTGGTGTGCAGACTATTCCCCGGAAATGGCAGGTGAGGTTGGGCTCATCGATATCAATGATGAGGGTGGCCAGGGCATTTTGGTCCAGCCCGGCTATCTGGGTGGAGCTGTATACGATGCGGCGCGGGATGGCGGGCTGTTCCCGTACCTAGCACAATCTGGGCCCCAGATATTTTTCAATGCCGCCATTCTTCCAGGCGTTCAGAAATGGCTGCCAAGATATCGAGTTGGCACGATTACACAGTTGACCATCGACGGCGCGAGCGTTGACCTTGATCCCGCTGAGTCCTCGGCCCAAGGGTTGCCGATCAATCAGAATCAAACCCTGGAAAACATTCCTGTTGTGTATATGGACTGCAATTCTGCGGCCTTTGAGGAAGGTGACAGGGTTGTCGTTCGCTTTACCAAGTCCGGCCCGCTTGTAATTGGCTTTGAGAGTGAACCAAAAGCCTGCTCCGCGAAAATCATCTGCACGCCAATGAAGTCAACTGGCGTTTGGGCGGCTGACTATTTCGGCGCGCCATTTGAGGATGAAAACGGCCAGGAGATCAACCCGCCTCTGGGCACGATCTATGGCGCTGGTGGCGCATGGGTGTTCACGACAGTTCCAGATAAGTATTTGCGAGGCGTAGAGCAGAACTATGGCCTGCGCAACTGGATCGGGCGCGGGCCTTCGGATGTTCTTAGCTGGCACGGCCCTGCCAGCAGAATCTGCGGCCTTAGTCACGAACTGGAGGGGATTGACAGTCTGAACAAGTATTCGGATGAGCGCCCCGCCTATGACAGCAGGGTGTTCTACAAAGGCAAGGTGATATGTGATCTGTATTTTGTGAATATCCATCCGGATTTTCGGACGGTGGACGGTGCCGCCATTGTCTATGGAGCGGATAGAAGCCAGCGATGGCTCCGTGTTTGCGCCAGCAATATGCGGTACGGCATCTTCAGCCAATGGCAAGACCCTGCTGACCGCTACAGTTGCCGGATAATCGATATCCCATGGAATGGCGATATGCCAGACTTGGCCGGCGCCGAAATTATAGACTCCTACGATTCCGAATATTTGATTCCGCCATCTCAAGGAATGTATTTCTCAGAATCCGGCGCCAAAGCTGTCATCTGCTTTAGTCGTGAAATCTTCAGCATTTTGGCCGTTCATTGGAGCAGTGCAACAAGTTTCACTGAGGAGCCGATTTTTCTGCCGGGGCCAGACGGTGAGGGGTCATACAATTACTCGCTTACTGGCGATGTATATTCTGGAGTAATAGAAACGGACACGCGCTCGGGGTTTTATCCGGACTACACCCAGATCATCGGCTACGAATTTGTGGGCGAGACCGCCACAAGATTGGAATATCGCAGGGGGTCGGTTCAGGAGTCCGTGTTCAGCTCTAATCGCCAGGATTTCCAGCTGACTAGTCTGACCTATGTGAATTCCGGGACTGCTTCAAACCCGAATAATTACTGGGAGCAATGTTGGAAGGCCACAAACACAACCGTAACCTTGCAGCGGCAGAGAACGGTGGGGGCGGCAAGTGTTTGGTTCGGCGCTGAAAAGCTCGTAGGAGCGGAGCGCCCACTTACCTCCTCAACCCAGTCCGAGACCGTGCGATCTGGCTCGTTTGGCTCTCTGCAAGTGAACGGCAGTTCTACTTCTACCACTACGTCCGATGACTTTCTAAGGACTGGAGCGCTAATCGATGCGCGATTCGGGCTTTTTGCGTGCGAATATCAATCAATAGATGACCAAACCCAGACAGCATTCAACGGAACATCCTCCACGCAGACCCGTGTTACAACCAAGGATATCAGGTATCGGCTCTACCAGAATGGTCAGGTTGTGCAAGAAATTGCACCGGACCCGTACACAAATACGGTCGTCACTGTTAATCCAATATCAGGAGACTTTGACAATGGTGAGCGGTGCGACCAAACGCCCCTCGATTCCGCTAACGAATCCCAGTCTGGCGCCTGGACTCCGAATTATGGGTCAGGAGGGGCTACTTTCCACATAAATGCACCGAATAGCGCCCTTTCTAAGAACACAAGAATTCAACAGGCGTCTATGATTAGTTTTGGGACCGGGGTTGCAGCGAGCTTTGAGTGGTTTTACCCATTGGGGGATAACGAATACGAACTTCACCGATTCACTTACATGGATGGCGCCGGCGACCCTGTTCAATACATTCTTAATAAGAGTGCTGATGACGGGTATATGATCGGAAATTTTAGTTTGTACTAAGAGCCTTCTCCCCGAATTCCTGAAGTCTCTGGTCGTCGGTTCAGATCCCCCTTTTCAGGTGATTTTTTAGCCCAGGAATCCCTGTATTCTCTTTGAAGTGGACTTGGGTATGGCCGCTTTGAGGAATCCGGATCTGTGTTTTAATGGTTTCGGTGCTGACAATTCCTGGAAGTGCATTATTAATATGCAATTATTAGGAGTCAGGGGGTTGCAGTTTGAAAAAGCGTGGTTTCATAGAGTGTAGACCCATTTAGTGGAGCCGGTGGAATTTCGATTTGAGTAGTAAGTGTCGCTTTTTTAAACGGATTAGTTACCGTTTTTGCAAAATCTAACTAGAATCCAGAGCGAGGAGCATAAATTAGAGGGGTAAAGATTACTTTCCTAATTTCACTTCGGCCGTAATTTAAGTCCAGCAAAAGCAAGGAGGTGATGAGACGAACAGAGCTGTGAACGCAGAAACTAAAAAGCAGGCCTCGGGAGGCCTGCCTGGAGCTAGCGGTTTGAGTTTGCCGACTTCGTTACCGCACTATCTAGGATACACCATGCAAGGTGTATTTCCAGCACTCCCGTGTGCCTGTTTGTGTGCAACTGATCCACGATAAGGAGAGAAGTATGGATCTGAAAGCCGCAAAGGCACTACTCGAAACGCTCATATTTGCCATTGAGCAGGCAGTACACCTGAATGACAAGAATGCTCTGCTTCTTGTTACTGAGTTCTTCAGGGTGATTTTTGCCCAGGAGAAAGAGCTCGTGCTTCAGGTGTTGCACCAGATCCTTGGTGCTTTCGAGGAGTGAAAAAAGGGAGGGGCTTCCGGCCCCTCCCTATCAATATCTCGGCTTCATATCCCGTAACCCCTGGAACTTGGCAATCAGCTTGTCCCAGGCCTGCCGCATTTTCTCTTCCCGAAACTCTTCGATCTGGGCCAGCTGCTCCGCGCCCAAGTTCTGATTGGCCTCTCTCAATCCTTTGTTCCAGCGCACGCGGATATCGCACCCGCCGGCATAGATTCGGATCTCCGCCTGGGCATCTGGCGCTATCGATCGCTCCAACTCTTGGAGCATTTGTGTGGTGATTCGCAAGGGTGTCCACTCCACCTGGTTGAAGTGCTGGAGGATACGCGAAAAGCAGGTGAGAGCGACCACTGTATAAGCGATTCGTTTCGGGAAAATATCGGGAAAATATCGGGAAAGAAAAAAAGCCAGTTCTCACGGTGCGCGTAAGTAACTGACTTTATTTGCAGAATTGGTAGGACCACCCAGATTCGAACTGGGGACCTCTACCATGTCAATGTAGCGCTTTAAGTCTGATTACTTTGGGGCAGAATTGGGGCAGAAACAGAGCCTAAGTTGTCCGCTTATGTCCGGTGGAATTTTCATAACAATCTGATTTTACAGCATTGTCCTTTTATGTCCTGCTGTGTATGGGGGTTCGAATCCCTCCCTCTCCGCCAATATAAAACCCCAGCAGCAATGCTGGGGTTTTTTATTGGCCGATTGGCAGGGTATGAGGAACCCTCGCTGGTTCGACCGAAGCCTTTTCTTGAATCCGAGGGTTTCTCACTTAATTAGATCGCATCTCCAGTATCCAGTTAACCAGTTTTGTTGCTTCCTGTTCGCTGACCTCAGGTCGATCATCCATTTCGGGCATCTTCGCCGAGCCCCAGTGGTCTTCTCCACCTGTCAGAACGACCTCAACCAGCCTGTCAGCATCATCCCTCGTATATTTCTGGGCGATGCTGTTAAAAGATGGTGATCGAGGCACGTCATCGCTTCTGGTATGACACACCGTGCACTGTTTATCTTCGGCAAGTTTCATAATGTCTTTACCGTGGGAGTCTGCCAGTGCTGTTACCGAGCCAAGGCTGAGGCAGCCTGCAAGCGCTGTTGGCACAATGATCCTTTTCATGGCGGCATCCTTTCATTCGATCATCGATTGATGGTGCGAGAGTACTGCCAATGGTCGTAACCAATACTGCCAACTCTTAAACAAATCTAGACCAAGAAGCGCTGCATTTATAGTAATACAGACGATAAAACTCCCCCTTGATCTGATCATGGCCTTCTGGTCTTTGTCGGATACTTCGCATTTTGCATTTTGTGTTTCCGAGGAGCAGTCTTTGGATGTAGCCAAGCGTCGCCCATGCTCGTGAGCATAGGGCGCATAGGTCGGAACAATGAAGGGATATCTGTTGTGCAGAATCGCCGAGGTTGCCGTCAAGCTAAGCACGTCAGTAATAGCGTGCTGCCTGCTGTTTGCATCTATCTGGCTGATACATTCTCAGGGCTATGGCGCTACCGCTGTCGTGTGCACGGTTCCGGGCGTTACCGTAAACAGTGACCGGGCAGAGGATGGGGAGCTGGCGTGCAAAGCGGCTGGCAAAGCACTAGCGTTCATGCGTCATCAAGGTTTTGAAGTTAATACCCGGTTTACACTCGATCTGGTAGATCGTTCTCTGAGCCTTCATGGCGCAGAGGTCAAGGGTACCTACGATTCCAAGAGATTTCGCATTGAGGTTCCCAGTTTCAGCCAGGCCCAAGTAATGGCGCAACGCCATCCGCCTTTCGGGATGAATATGTGCGAAGAAATGTGGCAAAGTTTCGTGGTTCACGAGGTGGCTCACGCTGTTGCACAGGCTAACTTTAAAGTGCGAAAGCCTTCATTGGAGGCACATGAGTACATTGCCTATGTGGTACAAATCGCGACTCTTCCCGAACCGCTAAGAACTCGGCTGCTGGCGAAATTCGATAATCTGGCGTTTCAACATGAGAGGCAGATAAGTCGGACTTTCCTACAGTTGGAACCTGAAGTTTTTGCGGTAAAGGCCTATAGACATTTTTCTGCGCATCCCGATCCTCAAGCCTTTTTTCAGCGTCTTCTGAAC
>NZ_JAWLHI010000034.1:0-44306 GCF_041690455.1 Marinobacter sp. | reverse complement strand
CGAGGCCGGTGCCGCTGCCTCCTACATTCCCGGCGGTGAGCTCTACTCGGCGCTGGATTCTGGCATTGTCGACGGCGCCCACTGGGGTGCTTCCCAGGGTGCTTACAGCATGGGTCTGTACGAGGTCGCCAAGTACCACGTGCAACCGGCCCTGAACATCGCCGGCACCGACGTCATCATCGTCAGCCAGAAGGCCCTGGACAAGCTGCCGGAAGACATGCAGAAGATCGTCAAGGATGCCCTGAACGAGCAGTTCTGGGTCCGCACCAACGAGTACCAGTACAAGGAACGCATCACTCTGGCCAAGGCCATTGCCGAGCAGGGAGTACAGGTCAACGTTCTTCCGGATGAAGTGCAGGACAAGCTGGTGGCAACCGCCCAGCAAATGTGGGACGAGGAAGGCAAGCGCAGCGAGAATGCCCAGAAGGCACTGGACATGCTCAAGAGCTACCTGAGCGACCTCGGCTACCTCTGATCAGCCATCGGAATAACCCGGGCCGGAGTCCAGCACTCCGGCCTTTTTGTCCCTGACTACAACCAACGTCCTCCTGGAGAGAACCATGGGTGTGATGATTGCCGCATTCATGAGAGGGGTAACCCGTCTCAATGATGTCGTCGGGCGCTGGATAGCCCTGCTCGTGTTCGCGATGTTTGCGTTCCTGCTGCTTGAGGTGGGCTTCCGCTACCTGTTCAACTCGCCGACAGTCTGGACCAATGAGTTGACCCAGATGCTGTTCGGTATCTATGCGGTGATGTCCGGTGGCTACATTATGGCCCACCGGGGCCACGTCAATGTCGACCTGTTGCATTCCCACCTGGCGCCGCGCAAACGGGCGGTGCTGGACATCGTCACCTCCACGGTATTCTTCATCTTCACTCTTGCGCTGCTCTGGTTCGGCATCGACATGGCCCGGGAGTCCATGTCCAGCTGGGAGACCTCCTACTCCGCATGGAATCCGCCCATCTGGCCGGTCAAGCTGGCGATTCCGGTAGGTACGGCACTGCTGGTCCTGCAAGGCCTGGTGAAGCTGCTTGAGGACATCGCCGTGGCCTTCAACCTGGATTACTACACCCCCGAAGAGTCTGATTCCGAAGGAGAGCAGCTGTGAGTATTGAAGCCCTGACCCTGCTGTTCTTCGGCGCACTGCTGTTTTTCCTGCTGCTGGGCCTGCCGTTGGCGTTTGTGCTGGGCGGCGTGTCCGTGGTGTTCCTCTATTTCACCTGGGGTTTTGATTCCTTCTACATGGTGGCTTCCCAGATCTGGGGCACCATGGAAAGCTTCACCCTGGTGGCCATTCCCCTGTTTGTGTTCATGGCCATGATCCTGGAACGCACCGGCGTGGCCAGGGATCTGTACCGGATGATGCACCTCTGGTGCGGCGGCCTCAGAGGCGGCCTGGCCCTGGGCACCCTGGGGATCTGTGCGGTGTTCGCCGCCATGGTGGGCATCAGCGGCGCCGCGGTCGTGGCCATGGGCACCATTGCCCTGCCCTCCATGCTCGAACGCGGCTACGATAAGAGCATGGCTCTTGGTGTCATCAATACCGGTGGTGGCTGGGGCATCCTGATTCCGCCCAGCATCCTGATGATCCTGTATGCGTTGATCACCGGGGTTTCGGTGGGCCAGATGTTCGCTGCCGGCATCATGCCCGGCATCCTGCTGATGGTCCTGACGGCCATCTACATCATCGTGCGCTGCCACCTGCAGCCGGAGCTGGCCCCCGCCCTGCCCAAAGAGGAAAGAGGCACCTGGCCGGAAAAATTCCGGGCCCTGCGGGCGGTGCTGTTGCCAATCGGTGTGGTCGTTATGGTGCTGGGTTCCATCATCGGCGGCATTACCACTCCGACCGAGGCCGCCGCCATGGGCGTACTGGGCGCACTGATTTCGGCCGCCGTCTATAAACAGTTCAAGTGGAGTATCCTGCAGGAAGCGGCGATCCGCACCTTCAAGCTCACCGGCATGATCATGTGGATCCTGTTTGCCGCCCACGCCTTCAGCGCCGCCTACCAGAGCATGGGCGCCCAGGAACTGATCGAGAGCCTGATGAACATGGTCCCCGGTGGTCCCTGGGGCATCATCATCGCCATGATGGTGATCGTGTTCCTGCTGGCCATGGTACTCGACCCGGTGGGCATCATGCTGATCACCCTGCCGGTCTTCATGCCGATCGTGGAATCCCTGGGCTTCGACCCGATCTGGTTCGGTATCCTGTTCGTGATCAACATGGAAATCGGGTACATGACGCCGCCCTTCGGCTTCAACCTGTTCTATCTGAAGGGCATCGTGCCACCGTCGATCACCATGAAGGATATCTACAAGTCGATCATCCCCTTTGTCATTGTGGAGATCATCGGCATCATCCTGATCATGATCTTCCCGGAGATTGCCACCTGGCTACCGGACCTGTTCTTCTAACCAGGCACTCCTGACGGGCAAACAAAAAGCCCGGCGGACATCCTCCGTCGGGCTTTTTGTTTCCGGTTCCCGGCCAGGCCGAGGACGGCAACCGGGGCGGGAGTTAAAGCGGGGTCAGATGAAAACTTTCATCTGACCCCTGGTTTGGCGGCAACTGGGGGGATCAGGCCATCAGGTTGTAGATGAACACGATCACTACGGCAATCGGGGTCACGAACCGGATCAGGTTGTACCACAGGCCGAAGGCGCCACCGGTCAGCGCCAGATCGGACTTGAGTGACTCCCGGGCCACGAACCAGCCCACGAACAGGGCCGTCAGCAGGCCGGACAGCGGCAGCATGATGTTGGCGGTGACGTAGTCCAGCAGATCGAAGATGGTCTTGCCCTCGAAACGGTCGAACATGGCCAGCGGGGTAATATCGGACCACACATTCAGGGACAGAATCGAGGCAATGCCCAGTGCCCAGCACAGCAGACCTACCAGAACTGCGCTGCCGGTGCGGGCAAGGCTGGTCTTTTCCTCAACCCACTCGACCACCGGCTCCAGCAGGGAAATGCCCGAAGTCCAGGCTGCGAACAGCAACAGCACGAAGAACAAGGCGCCAAACAGGCTGCCAAAGGGCATGTTGCCAAACGCCAGCGGCAGGGTCTGGAAGATCAGACCGGGGCCCGCACCGGCTTCAAGACCGTTGGCAAACACCACCGGGAAAATGGCCAGGCCCGCCAGCAGGGCAACCCCGGTATCCATGATCGCGACGCTGATGGCGGTGCGGCCAATGGACACATCCCGGCCCAGATAGGAGCCGTAGGCCATCATGATCGCCATGCCCAGGCTGAGGGTGAAGAAAGCGTGGCCGAGGGCAACCAGCACACCGCTGACGGTAAGGGCGCCGAAGTTCGGACTGAACAGGAAGCTGACCGCCTCACCGAAATGCCCGGTGGTGGTGGCATAGCCCACCGCAACCAGCAGCAGTATGAACAGCGCCGGCATGAGGATGGTCGCAGCGCGTTCCAGACCGCCCTTCAGACCCCGGGAGACCACCAGCACCACCAATGCCATAAACACTGTGTGCCAGATCAGCAGTTGCACCGGGCTGCCGAGCAGGCCACCGAACAGGTCGCCGATGGATTCGGCAGTACCACCGGTGAAGTCACCGGCGGCGGCGTGACCAATGTAGGAAGCGGCCCAACCACCAATCACCGAATAGAAAGAAAGGATGATAAAGGCCGCAAGCATGCCCACGATCGCCGAGATCCGCCAGAGCGGGGAGGCGAGGTTGCGCTCGGCCACCAGGCGGAAGCTGGTAATCGGGTTGTGCCGACCGTTCCGGCCGATGAACACCTCGGCCATCATGATGGGGATACCGATGATGGCGATGCACAGCAGGTACACCAGGACAAAGGCGCCACCACCGTTCTCACCGGTGACGTACGGGAATTTCCAGACGTTGCCCAGACCAACGGCAGAACCGGTAGCCGCCAGAATGAACGCCAGCCGGGACGACCAGAGGCCACGGGCGGTGTAATCGCCGTTACCCGACACGGAGTTGGATTGAGACATGTTGATTTCCTGTGCTTTTGGCTAAGGAATTGAAAGAGGATCGAGCGCCCGGGGCAGGCCCGGGCTGTTGGGTCGCGATTCTGCCAGCACTGACGTGCCGATGCCAGTGCCGGCTTGTATCAGGCAGTCGCCGTCAGACGGGCCCGGGGATGGAAGCGGGCATTCACCCACAGGGAAAAGACGATGACCGCACCACCAATGGCCAGCCGGAGCAGATCGGCATCCCGGTTCCAGATCAACAGGTTAACCAGCAGGCCGGCCGGTACCAGGGCATTGTTCATGATCGCCAGGGTACCGGCATCCACCTTGCAGGCGCCCCGATTCCACAGGAACAACCCCAGGCCCGAGGCGGCAAATCCGAGCCATGCCAGCACACCCCACTGCAGACCAGTGGAAGGCAGCCGCTCCGGGTTACCGAAGATCAGGAACGAAGGCAGCGCGATGACCAGTGCACCGAAGAAGAAATAACCGAAGGTCCGGAACGAGCCCAGATCCAGCGGATACCGCTGCATGATGTGCTTGTAGCCCACCTGGCCGGCGGCAAAGGTAAAGTTGGCCACCTGCAGCAGCAGGAAACCGGTGACGAAGTCCTGGCTCAGGCCGTCATACCGGATGATCCCCGCCCCAAGGGTAGCAATGGCCGCAGCCAGCAGGGCCACCGGCGAAAACCGGCGGAACAGTGCGTCATCGATCAGCGTCACATACAGGGGCGTGAAAATGGTGAACAACAGGACTTCCGGAACCGTCAGGTAGCTGAACGAGCGGTAGAGACACAGATAGGTCACCCCGAACTGCAGCATACCAGTCACCAGAATACCCAGCTTGAGTCCGGACGGCACACCGCGCCAGCGGGTAAAGGGCAGAAAGATCAGTGACGCGATCAGGACCCGTGTCAGCACCGCAAAATCACTGTCTACTTGCCCGGCAAGGAATTCTCCGATCAGGCTGAAGGAGAACGCCCAGAGAACCGTAACAAAAATCAGCAAACCCATGTTGATAATCTCTCCCATTAACCGAGGCGCGTACTGTAACTGCTTTTCGGGTAGGATGCAGGCCTGTTTGATACTGAGATCCGGGAACCAAACGCCAAGATGGACGAAACCCACCAGCCATTACCCGAAGCCCGGCAACCGCTTCTGACCCGGGTCCTTGCCGAGTGGCGTACCCTGGCCATTCTTGGCGGGCCGATCCTCATCGCGCAGGTTGCCCAGATGGCGAACGGGGTGATCGATACCGTCATGGCCGGTCATGCCAGCGCCGAAGACCTGGCCGCCGTGGGTATAGGCAGCAGCCTGTGGATGCCGCTGTTCCTGTTTTTCATGGGGGCCTTGAGCGCCCTGCAACCGATCATCTCCGGCTACAACGGCGCAGGCAGCCGTGAAAAGATCATGCCGGCCACCTGGCAGGGCCTCTACCTGGCCGCCGGCGGCTCGGTGATCATGATCCTGCTGCTGATCAATGTGAAGCCGGTGCTCACCCTGCTGGAACTGGACGCCAATACCACCCGCATCACCCAGGGTTACCTGGATGCCTTTGCCTGGGGTGTTCCGGCCATGCTGTTGATGACCGCCTTGCGGGGACTGACGGACGGCCTGGGGCACACCCGGGTGATCATGGCATTTTCCGTACTCAGTACGCTGATCAACCTGCCCCTGAACTACATCTTCATCTATGGCAAGCTCGGGCTTCCGGCCATGGGTGGCATCGGCTGTGGCTGGGCCACCTCACTGTCCAATGGCTTTGCTGCGGTGGCGATGCTGGTCTACCTGAACGGGAGCCGGCTGTACCGGAGCTTCCACCTTATTGCCGATTGGGCCGCCCCGGACCGGGCGGGCCTGGGGTACATTCTGCGAATCGGCGTGCCGATCGGCTTCACTATTTTCGTCGAGGCGAGCATGTTTGCGGTCATTGCCCTGTTCCTGGCGCCGCTAGGCCCGGTGGTGGTCGCGGGCCACCAGATTGCCCTGAACGTGGTATCGCTGCTGTTCATGCTGCCATTGAGCCTGGGCATGGCCCTGACTCTGCGGGTGAGCTTCCTGATCGGCGCCCGGGCGCCGGACAGCGCCAGGCTCATTTCCCGAAGCTCGCTGGCGTTGGCGGCAGCCATTGCCCTGGTCTTTGCTACCCTGCTCTACACCTTTTCCCCGGAAATTGCCGCCCTGTATTCGGGGGAGGCAGACGTTCGATCGGTCACTGTCGCCCTGCTGGGCTTTGCGGCCCTGTTCCAGGTGGCCGATGTGGTGCAAGTGACCTGCATCAGCGCCCTGCGGGGTTACAAGGATACCCGCATACCCATGTTCATCATGCTGTTTTCGTTCTGGGGGATCGGACTACCCCTGGGTTACACCCTGACCTTCACAGACTGGATCGTGCCCGCCATGGGGGCAGCAGGCTTTTGGGTGGGTCTGACCTGCGGCCTGACCTCCGCCAGCCTTCTGCTCGGCTGGCGCCTGTTCCGCTACACTCCGGGTCAGGCCGGCTGAGCTACCGCCCGAATCCTCGGTTCCGCAAATACAGCCCGATCACGGCCGGTTTCCTTGGCCTGATACAGGGCATGATCGGCGCGGGCAAGCCAGCTATCGATGCGCTCGCCCCAATCCAGCTCGGCCACGCCGAAAGACGCTGTTATTGCACCACCAGGATGCTTCACATGCTTGCGGAGAAGATGCTGCAGGTTACCAATGACAGTCTTTAGGCCATTGCCGTCGACGCCCGGGAGCAGCAGGACAAACTCCTCACCGCCATACCGGAACAACTGGTCCGACTTGCGGGTGTTCTTGCGCAGTACCTTGACCAGATCGACGAGGACAGCATCACCTACACCATGGCCATACTCATCGTTGATTTTTTTGAAATGATCGATGTCAAGCAGGATCAGCGCGCAGGAGATTCCGGTGCGGGTCGCATGGGCCTGAGCAATTTCCAACTCCTCGTCCATGGCCCGTCGATTCTTCACCCCGGTCAACGGGTCAAGGGTCGCCAGATGCTCCAGGCGCCGCCGTTGGTCCTCATTGCGATTGGCAAAAATGAAGGCGCAAGCACTGACCACCAGTGCCGTGGACACAAACGAACCCATCTGCTCTATGCCTGAGAACGCACTGACCTGGGTTACCATCAGCAAGACGGCGGTAGTATTTATGGCGATGGCAACCCGGGGGGGTGTCAGGAAAAAACTGGTAACCAGGCAAGGGTATAGCCAGAACAATCCAGGATCGCCCACCAGACCCGCCATTAGCACCGCTCCGAATGAAGCGATGATCGCCATGACCAGGCCGCTGCGGCCGGTATCACCGGTCCACCAGGCATGCGCGACGCTGCCGCACAGCCCACTCAGGATCAGAACGTCCAACGTTCCCGCCGTCAGATTACCCTGATAGAAGCGAAGCACAGCAAAAGGCGTAATGCCCAGAAAACCGCACAGGCCCAACAAACTGATGATGGACAGGCGAAAATCCGATCTAAGGCGTTGGAACATTGGAAAAGGTTTCCGACATGGGTCGCGTGGTGGTCCAAAGCGTAGCCCAACAAGTCCGACAGGTCGTCATGTCTGGCTATTTTTTAATAATGTTTCATGGTACGTACAGGTTCATACGCGGCATTCCCCGGAACGGACCGGAAAACCCACACTAGCTACAGGGAATTGATAACGTAACTCCGCACTCCGGAAACCAAACTTTACCAAGCGGTAAAAAACGGGCATCTATACTGGGATCAGCTGAAATTTCAAGGTTACGGTTGTCTATGTCCAACGCCCCTACTCCCCAGTCAGACCAGGAATTGCTAAACGCCCGCCTGGAACAGGCCAACCAGCAACTGCTTCAGTCGGAAAAACTGGCGGCCATTGGCCAGCTTGCCGCCGGCGTAGCCCACGAGATCAATAATCCCGTGGGCTACGTCTATTCAAACCTGCAAACCCTGGACACCTATCTCAACGACCTGTTCCGGCTGACCGAGGCGGTGGACAGCGCCAGATCCCTTGATGACCTCCGACTGATCAAGCAGAACATTGACTACGATTATCTGAGGGATGACCTTCGGGATCTGCTGGCGGAGTCCCGGGAAGGCATCGAGCGGGTCAAGACCATCATCGCGGCGATGAAGGACTTCTCCCACATCGAGGAGGAAGCGTTCAAGCCGGCGGATATCCATCGGGGCATCGAGACCACCCTGAACGTGGTCAACAACGAACTGAAATACAAGGCGGAGGTCGTTCGGGAGTTCGACGAGCTGCCGGAGGTGGAATGTATCATCTCCCAGATCAACCAGGTGGTGATGAACCTGCTGGTCAACGCCGCCCATGCTATTGAAAGCTTTGGCCGGATCACCATTCGCACCCGCCAGGAGGGCGACCATGTCATCATCGAAGTGCACGACACTGGTAAAGGCATATCGCCCGAACACCGGCACCGGATCTTCGAGCCGTTCTTTACCACCAAGCCGGTTGGCAAAGGTACGGGCCTGGGCCTCTCCCTGTCCTTCAACATCATCGAAAAACACAAGGGCAGCCTCGACGTGGACAGCACCCCCGGTGAAGGCACCTGCTTCCGCCTGACCCTGCCAGTTACTCAGCCAGACACCGATAACGAATAACCCCGGCGACACGGAGACGAGCCATGATCAAGATCCAGCTGGTGGACGACGAACGCAACATTCTCAGCGCCCTGCGCCGGCTGCTCAAACCCGAGGGCTGGGAGGTGCACACCTACGACAATGTCGAGGAAGCGCTCGGCAGCCTCCAGGAACATGAGTACGCCGCGATTGTCTCGGATTACCGGATGCCCACCGCCGACGGCGTCACCTACCTGCAGTTCGCCAAACAGCGCCAGCCCGATGCCATCCGCCTGGTGCTCAGTGCCTATGGTGACCGGGACTCCATGATCAAGGCCATCAACCAGGCAGAGGTGCATCGGTACCTGTCCAAGCCCTGGGAAGACCATGAAGTGGTCAGTGCCATCCGCTCGGCCATCGATCTGTATCAGCTGAAAAAGGAAAACCAGCGCCTGCGGGAGGAAAACAACCGCCAGAAAGACATGCTCCGGGCCCGCGAGGAAGAGCTGTTGCGACTGGAGGCCGAGAACCCCGGCATCACCCGGGTCCAGCGCGATGCCGACGGCTCGGTGCTGATTGGCGACGATGACTGAACCGGACCTGCGCAATGCCTGATTTCAGCCCGGAAGATAACAAGCTTGCCCTGAAGGTTGTGTTTTACGGCCCGGCCCTGAGCGGCAAGACCACTAACCTGATGCAGCTGCATTCCCTGCTCAATCCGGAGCGCAAGGGCGAGCTGATGGTGCTCGAAACCCGGGACGACCGCACCCTGTTCTTCGATATGCTGCCCATCGGCCTGCGCAGCCGCTCCGGACTGGACCTGAGGCTGAAGCTCTATACCGTACCCGGCCAGGTCCAGCACGACAGCACCCGCAAGGCGGTACTGTCCCGTGCCGACGGCGTGGTGTTCGTGGCCGACTCCCAGGTCGCCCAGCAGGACAACAACGCCATCGCCTTCGGTAACCTGGAAGAGAACCTGGACAAAGTGGGGCTGGATATCGACACCCTGCCCATGGTGGTGCAATTCAACAAGCGCGACCTCCCGGCGGTGGTCGACGAGGCCGAACTCCAGGCACGCTGGGCCGGAACGCCCTGGGCACCGCTGGCCATGGCCTCCGCCCTGCAGGGCACGGGTGTCATCGAAACCTTCCAGGCTCTGCTCGACCGACTTTACACGGGCATCGATGCCGAGTTTGACCTTGTCGGCAAGCACGGCATTGACCGGGCTACTTTTATCGGCCGACTGAGCGCCAGTCACGGAGTGGGTGATGCGTAACTTCGAGGACGATCCGACGCTGTCCGACCTGCTGGATCCGGATCAGCTCCAGAGACTCAGCAACGGGCTGAGCGCCCTGTGCCGCGAGCCGGTTATGATCAGCGAAGCCCGTAGCGGGGATGCTGTTCCGGTGGAATTCAACCTGGAAACCGTCGGCTGGCTGGGCGGTGGTGCCTCTGCGGGGGAACGGGAGGCCGCGGCCGAACTGGTGTCGTTCCTGATGCTGTTCGTGGCCAAGTACCGGCTGGCCGCCAATATCCACCATGACACCACCGAAGCCAGCTATGCGGAGCTTCAGCGCCAGAACGAGGCCCTCCGGGCATCCGAGGCAAAGTACCGGGAACTGTCCGACCAGTTGCAGCAGAAAGTGGATGAACAGGTCGCCGTGATCCGCCAGGCTCAGCAGGAACTGTACGAGAGTGCCCGGTTACGCTCCGTTGGCCACCTGGCGGCCGGTGTCGCCCACGAGATCAACAATCCCGTCGGGTTCATCAGCAGCAACCTGCGGGTGGCCCGGGATTATGTCCAGAACCTCGAGCCCCTGTTGGCAGAGACTGCGGAAAACCGGGAACTGCTGGAGGATTTCAACGATCTGCTGAGCGAGTCGATCGAGGGGACCGACCGCATTGCCCGCATCGTCGCTGACCTGAAGACCTTCTCCAGCATCGACCAGGCCGACAACGCCCTGTGCGACCTGAACAGCCTGCTGCGAAGCGCCTGCCACCTGGTACAGACTGAATATGACCACCGCCTGAACATCACGGAGAACCTGGCTGAGCTGCCCAGGATCCCGGGCCATCCTTCCAGGCTGTCCCAGACCCTTTTCAATTTGCTGGACAACGCGGCCCAGGCGGTCGGTGACGATGGCCGCATCCTGGTCAGGACCCTGGCCGACAATACCAGTATCCAGGTGATCATCCAGGACAACGGCTGCGGCATACCGGAGGCGGTTCGCAGCCAGGTTTTCGATGCCTTTTTCACCACCCGGCCGGTGGGCTCCGGCACCGGACTGGGACTCACCGTGGCCCGGGATACAGTCCGTGCCCACAGTGGCCAACTGACACTCGACAGCCAGGAGGGGGCGGGTACCCGCGTCGTCCTTACACTGCCAGTCAAACAAGGTTCCTGAATGGCAAATCGCTACGCATCCCTGTTCTACGGAAACGACACCGACAAAGATCCGGGCCCGGAGCCGGCGAAGCGCGCCGCGCCCTATCGCCTGCTGCTGGTGGACGACGAGCCCAACATCCTGGCCTCCCTGCGCCGGGTGTTCCAGCGGGAGAACTACGAACTGCTGTTCGCCCGCAGCGGTGCCGAGGCCCTGAAAATCCTGGAAAAGCAGCCGGTCGAGCTGATCATGACCGACTTCATGATGCCCGGCATGAATGGCAGCGAACTGCTCCGGGAGGTCCGGGAGCGCTGGCCCCAGACGATCCGTATCATGCTCACCGGCCACGCCAACACCGACGCGGTGATGGGCTCGATCAAGGACGGCGCGGTCTATCGCTTCATCCTCAAACCCTGGAACGACGACGACATCCGCCTGACCATTGCCCTGGCACTGGAACAGTACGAGCTGATGCAGCGCAACCGGAGCCTGGAACAACAGACCCAGAAACAGGGCCGGGACCTGGAGACCATCAGCAAGCTCACCGCCACCAACCGCAGCCAGCTGGCCATCCTGCTGCACAAGAAAGGCTGGCTGAACCCCCAGCAGATCCAGCAGCTGCACCGGGAAATGCAGAGCCAGAAGACACCGGTGGTACGCCAGCTGCTCAAGCACGACTGGGTCGACTTCACCAAGGTCTTCGAACTGCTGCGGGACGAGATGCTGTTCGAGGAGGTGGACCTGAGGGAGTTCCAGCCGGACCCCAGCCTGCTGTCCCTGATCCCCCAGAAGATCTGTACCCGCCAGCTGGTGCTGCCACTGCGGGTCAGCGGCCAGCGGCTGCGCCTGGCCATGGTGGACCCCATGGACATCAACCTGATCGACGAACTGGGGTTCATGACCGGCTACACCGTCCACCCCCTGCTGTGCGAAACCTCGCAAATGCAGACCAAGCTGGCGGAGATCTTTGGCGACACCAACGATCTGGAAGATATCACCACCAAGGTGGGCTCTGATGATCCCTACGAGGGCATCGAGATCGTCCTGGACGAGGACACCGACCAGGAATCCCTGGAACAGTTGCTGGGCAGCTCCGAGGAACCGCCGGCGATCCGGCTGGTGAATGCCATCATCCTCGAAGCCCTGCGCCTGGGCGCCAGTGACATCCATATTCACCCGCGCACCAAATCACTGGTGGTGCGCTACCGCATTGACGGGGTGCTTCAGGACAAGATCCACATTCCCACCAACCTGCTGATGTCGGTGGTCTCGCGCATCAAGGTCATGGCCGAACTGGACATCACCGAGCGGCGGCGGCCCCAGGATGGCCGGATCACCGTCAAGACCCCGATGCGCATTGTCGACCTGCGGATCTCCACCCTGCCCACCATCAATGGCGAAAAGGTGGTCATGCGGGTGCTGGAGCGCCAGTCCTCGGCGCAGTCCCTGGAAGACCTGGGCCTGTCGCAGCACAACCTGGCCCGGCTCAAGCACGTGATCGCCAAGCCCCAGGGCATCATCCTGGCCACCGGCCCCACCGGCAGCGGCAAGACCACCACCTTGTATGCGCTGTTGCAGCACAATGCCTCACCGGAGCGCAATTACGTCACCATCGAGGACCCGGTGGAGTTCCACGTGGACATGGCCGGCCAGGTGCCGGTCAAGGACCGCATCGGACTGGATTTCGCCAGCGTCCTGCGGGCAATCCTGCGCCAGGATCCGGATGTGATCCTGCTGGGCGAGATCCGGGACGAGGAAACCGCCGATGTAGCCTTCCACGCGGCGATGACCGGCCACCTGGTCTATTCTACCCTGCATACCAGTTCCGCCGCCGCCACCGTGGCGCGGCTGCTGGATCTGGGCCTGAAGCCTTTTGTGCTGGCCTCGGCGCTGGAAGCCATCATTGCCCAGCGCCTGGTGCGGCGGATCTGCACCCACTGCCGGGAAGAGACCGAACGGCCCACAGAGGTTCTTGAGCAACTGGGGCCGCAGTTTCTGAGTGAGGATCTGCGCTTCTTCCGGGGCCGGGGCTGCGAGAAATGTCACAAGGGTTATAAGGGCCGGGTCGCCATTCACGAAGTGCTGACCATGAACGAGGAGCTCCGGATTGCCATTACCGAAGGCGCCAGCGCCATGCAGATCGAGACCCTGGCCCGGGAAAAGGGCATGATGGTGCTGCTGGACGATGCCCTGGAAAAACTGCGCGACGGTCTGACCACCGCCGACGAAATCCTGCGCCTGCTGGGACCTCAGGTACTCCATGGTTAATGCGCTCAAGCGACCGGCCTTCTGGTACTGCCTGGCCCTCGCCCTGGCCATATCCCTGGGCTCCGTGGGCCTGATCATCCTGATCGATTTCGGCGTCAGCGGCCCGGAAAGCGTCGGTCGCCTGGCACTGCGTCCCGGAGGAGGACTAATCGCGTTAACCCTGTGCGCAGCCTTCCTGGCGCTGTTGTTGCGCTACCGCTGGCTCGCGACCGGCCTGGGCTTCGGCCTCATTGCCCTTGCCTCGCTGCTGACGCTGGCGCCCCGTTTACCCAAGAGCGACTGGCTGGACATCGCCGCTCTCAACCCGTTACTGATGCTGGTAATTCTGCTGATCAGCCTGAGCGGATTGGCCGCCATGCACCTGTCCCGGGGCTGGTTTGTCGGGCTGGTCTGCGGCCCGATGGTGTTCGGCCTCGGTCTGCTGTCCCTGCTATCCCACTGGCATCCGGGGTTGTCCGGTCTGGGGCTTGGTAATATCACCGAATCCACCCTGGTTCTCAGCCCCCTGGTCATGCTTGCGGGTTTGACCCTGCCGTTCCTGTACTCCATCTATCACAGCGAAGTGCAGTTCTATTCCAAGGGTCTGCTCGTGCTCGGAATCCTGGGCATCCTGGTCACCACACTGAGCTGGCATGCCTTGCGCCTGCAATCCGGCGAGCGCCTGATCGAACGGGCCGAGTCACTGGCGAGCCAGCTCGAGGCCTCTGCCAACTCCGAGTTCGACATCAAGCTTGCCCTGATTCGCCGCCTCGCCGAGCGCTGGGAGCTGCTCGACGGTGTCCCATCACAGACGTTCTGGGAGCAGGAAGTGAGCAGCTACCTCCGTGACTTCCCGGACCTGCGGCTGATCACCATCCTCAACCGGGAGCACAGCCCGGTGCGCATCGAGTCCCGCACCCTCGATTACCGGGGCTGGCTGGAAATCTTCCTGTCAGACCAGCAAAACCGGGATTGGCTCGATCACATCATCAAATCCCGCTCCGCGCATCTGAGTGTGCCGCTGGAGGACTATCAGGGCCGTTATCACGCAGCCATCGCCGTTCCGATCACTCCGGGCCCGGGGTATTCGTGGTCAGTTCTTGCCGTGGTGGATCTCCAGACTGTCTACGAGAAGTTGACGGCCTATTATGACGGTAACCTGCACATCAAGGTGTACCACCACGAAGAGGCTGTTTTCGATAGTGCACTGGATATCCCCTCGGACCAGGAATCCCTGCTGGCTTCCCATCGGATCACGCCACACCACGACAGTGAACGCAGGATTGAGGTCTACACCCGCAGAGGCAGCCTTCCCCCGGGCGAACTCTACCTGCCACCGGCGGTTCTGTTCACCGGTCTGGGACTGAGCTTCCTGGTGATGCTGTCGCATTTTTTCTGGCGTCAGTCCGAACAACGGGCCCGAACCCTGGCAGAGCTGAACGACGCACTGAACCAGCATCTGGAAGAGGAGCGGGAGCTGCGGACCACCAATGAGACCCTGTCCCGGGAACGGGACCAGTTCTTCGCACTGTCTCCGGACATGTTTTGTATCGTTGACCTCAACAGCCATTTCTTCGAGCTCAACGAAACCTTTGTCCATACCCTGGGCTACACCCGCGACCAGCTGCTGGGCAGCTCCTACATGAATCTGATCCACACCGAAGACCACGAAAAGGTCATCGAGGCGGTGCAATCACTGACCGAGGGCCACGAGGTCAAGGACCTTCTGATTCGGGCCCTGGACTGTGAAGGCAACCCGCACTGGCTGCAGATCAACGCTATTCTCAGTGCCGACGACCTGATCTACGTGGTCGCCAGGGACACCACCGAACAGCTGGCCATTGAAGAAAAGCTGAGGGAAAACGAGACCCTGCTCAAACTGGCCGAGCGCCTGGCGCTGCTGGGTGGCTGGGTGGTTGACCTGTCAACGGGCCAATCGGTCTGGTCGGATGGCGTCTGCGATATCCACGAAATTCCCCGGGGACAGGCGCCGGACGTGGAAGACGCCATCAATTTCTATGTCGACGAACACCGGGAGCAGATCCGGGCAGCGGTGCTACTGTGCATGGAAACCGGCATTCCGTTCGATGAGGAGCTGCAGATACGAACCGCCAAGGGCAACCTTCGGTGGGTCCGGTCCATCGGTCATGCGGTGCAGGACGATGAGGGCAAGGTAGTAAAGCTTCAGGGGGCGTTCCAGGACATCACCGCCAGTCATCAGGCGATGGAGCAGATCCGGCGCTATGCAGAACGACAGGCGAACATCTTCGAGAGTATCACCGATGCCTTCTTTACCCTCGATGCCGACTGGCGCTTTACCTACGTCAACCGAAAATCAGAGGAACTCCTGCACAAAAAGCGGGAAGAACTGATCGGTCACAGTCTGTGGGAGATGTTTCCCGAAGCCATCGGGACAGAATTCGATGACCAGTACCGCCATGCCATGGACACCGGCGAATCCGTTTCCTTTGAAGCCTATTACGCGCCCCTGGACAACTGGCTCGAAGTCAGCGCCTACCCGTCCGACGAGGGCCTCGCGGTCTACTACCGCAGCATCCGGGAGCGCAAGGAAGCCCAACAAAAACTCGAAGCGGCCATGGCCGAACTGGAACGCAGTAACCGCGAACTCCAGGATTTCGCCTTCGTGGCATCCCACGACCTGCAGGAACCCCTGCGCAAGATCCAGGCTTTCTCCGACCGGCTGATGACCAAGTCCGACCAGTTCGGCCCCAGCGAACAGGACTACCTGAAACGCATGCAGTCCGCCGCCGGGCGCATGCAGCAGCTGATCGAGGATCTGCTGAGTTACTCCCGGGTCACCACCCGCGCCAAGCCGATGGCACAGTGCCACACGGACGACGTCCTTACCGGAGTGCTACAAGATCTGGACACCGCCATTACCCGAGAGCAGGCCCGCATCAAGGTTCAGCCGCTGCCGGATCTGGTGGGAGACGCGACCCAGCTGCGCCAGGTATTCCAGAACCTGCTCAGCAACGCCATCAAATTCCATGCCCCTGGCACACCTCCGGAAATTTCCGTCTATGCTGAGGATGTGGATGACTCGGGCTGGACGCTGGTGGTGCAGGACAGGGGGATCGGATTCGATCCACGCTACACCCAGAAACTGTTCCACCCGTTCCAGCGCCTGCATAGCCGGGAGGGGTATGTGGGTACCGGGATTGGCATGGCCATTGTGAAAAAAATCCTGGATCGCCATAGTGCGGAGATCACCGTGGTTAGCGCACTCGGCGAAGGAACCACGTTCCGGATCCGGTTCACAAGCAGTCCTACCCAGGAGCAGAGCAAGGATGAATAAACCTGTAAAACCCGCCCTGGTGGTGGTTGCCGATGATGACCCGGACGACTGCCTGATGATCCGGGAAGCCTTCGAGGACCAGTGTGCCGACTGCACACTGTGCTTTGTCCACGATGGCGAAGAACTGATGGATTTGCTCCATGGTCAGCATCCGGACCGCGAGGGCCAGACCTGTCCGGTTCCGGACCTGTTGCTGCTGGATCTGAACATGCCGCTCAAGGATGGCCGGCAGTCCCTGCAGGAGATCAAGTCCGACCCCCGGCTGCAGGTACTGCCTACGGTCATCATGACCACATCCAGTGATCAGGATGACCGGGACTTCTGCCAGCAACGGGGCGCCAATGACTATATCGTCAAGCCCCGGAAATACAGCGATCTGCTGGATGTCGTAGAGTCACTCACAAAACAGTGGATTAACAGGGAACATGACTGATCCGATGCTCCGTGTCCTGCTCATCGAGGACGACGAAGACGATTACCTGATCACACGGGATCTCCTGCACGACGTCAGCCCCTCGGGCGTTGAGCTGATCTGGCGCGACACCATGGCTGCCGGGCTCGAAACCCTGGAGCAGGAGCGGATCGATGTCACCCTCGTCGATCTCCGCCTGGGTCCGGATTCCGGCCTGGATGTCATCCGGGAAGCCCAGGACCGGGGGATTACCTCTCCTTTCATCCTGCTCACCGGCCAGGGCGATGCCGATCTGGATGCCCGGGCGGTGGAACTCGGCGCAGCGGATTACCTGATCAAAGGGCAGCTGGATGGCCATTCCCTTATCCGCAGCATCCGCTATGCAGTAGACCGGGCCGCCGCCAACGAGGATCTGGCCAGCAGCGAGGCCCATTACCGCCTGTTGTTCGAAAACAATCCGGCACCCATGTACCTGGTGCAGCCCGAATCAGGGCGTATCGAATCCATGAACCGCGTCGCCATGGCACTCTATGGTTTCCATACCGAAGAAGCCGTTGACCTGTCACTGCCGGATCTGCGGTGCAATACCAGCCCCGTGCCCCGGGAAGGCGTCATCCTGCGCGAGGGCAGCATTCTGGAGGAGCATCGGACCCGGGATGGCGACAGCCTCTATGTTGAACTCCTCACCGAGCGTATTGTACTGGATCATCATCCCCTCGATCTGGTGATGGTCACCGACATGACCCGGCAGATCGACAACAACCGCCGGCTGCGGCTTCTGCAACAGTGCATCGAATCCAGCTCGAACGGCATCGTCATTGCCGATGCCCAGAAACCGGACATGCCGCTGGTGTATGTGAACCCCACCTTCGAACGTATCACCGGCTTCAGTCCGGAAGAGTCGGTAGGGCGGAATTGCCGGTTCCTGCAGGGCTGCAGCGACGATCCGAGCAACGAACAGGCGCTCGCCGAGATCCGCAATGCCCTTTCCACTGGGGGCGAGACATCCGTGGTACTACGCAACTTCCGCAAGGACGGCACGCCGTTCTGGAACGACCTGTACCTGTCGCCGATCCGCAACGACGAAGGCGAGGTGACCCACTTCGTCGGCGTCCAGAATGATATTTCCGAACGCAAGGATGTCGAGAACCAGCTGGCCTACAACGCAAGCCATGATGTGCTCACCCAGCTGCCCAACCGGGCCCTGCTGGAAGACCGTCTGGAACAGGCCTGCCGCTTCGCCCAGCGCCATGGCCGCACCCTGGCCCTGCTGTTCATCGACCTGGACGGATTCAAGCTGATCAATGACTCCCTGGGGCACCGCACCGGGGACAAGCTGCTGATCGAGGTGGCCCGCCGACTCATGGAGGTCTGCCGGACCGGGGATACCGTGGCGCGGGTCAGTGGCGACGAGTATGTGATGTTGTTGCCGGACCTGGCCCGCAACGAAGACGCGCTGATGGTGGTCGAACAGATCATGCGCACACTTTCCGCGCCCTACAACGTCAACGACGAAAACCTGCATCTGACCGCCAGCGTAGGTATCGTTACCACCGACGGCAGCATCAGCCAACCCACAGAACTGATCCAGCAGGCCGACCTGGCCATGTACCGGGCCAAACAGATGGGGCGGAACACCTACCAGTGGTTCTCCGAGCAACTCAATACCGAGGCCAGTTACCGGGTCAAGCTGCGCAACGAGCTGCAGGATGCCATCGACAATGAGCGGCTCACCCTCTATTACCAGCCCCTGATCGATTCTCGCACCGGCAAGGCCAGGGCAGTGGAAGCCCTCGTGCGCTGGAACCACCCGGAACGGGGCCTGGTGTCACCGGGAGATTTCCTGCCCCTGGCGGAAGAAACCGGGCAGATCATCGCGCTGGGCCAGTGGGTTCTGGAGCAGGCCTGCAGAGACATGCTGCGGCTGCATAAGGCCGGGTTCAAGGACTGCACGGTAGCCGTGAACGTGTCTCCCATGCAGGTACGCAAAGCCGGCTTTATTAGTGCGGTAAGCGATGCACTGGAAGCCTCCGGCCTGCCCCCGGAAGCCCTGGAACTGGAAATTGTCGAGTCGGCGGTGCTCTACGACGCCGACCAGGTGATCCGGACCCTGCATGATCTGAGGGATCTCGGGGTGGGCATCGCCATTGACGATTTCGGCACCGGTTTCTCCAGTCTCAGCTACATCAAGCTGTTGCCGGCCAACAAGATCAAGATCGACCGCTCCTTCATCCGGGATGTCATCCAGGACCGCAGTGACGCCGCCATCACCCAGGGGGTGATTTCCATGGCCCACCACCTGTCCCTGGACGTGGTGGCGGAAGGGGTGGAGACTGACGCCCAGGCCGCATTCCTGCGCCGGAACAAGTGCGATCTGCTCCAGGGGTTCCTGTTCGCACGGCCCATGCCCCTCAACCTGCTGGAAGAATACATGCACACCCGGGGAGGCTACGCCAACACGACGTCCGATGTTCAGGACAGCCCGGAAAAGACCCTGTTGCTGCTGGACGATGAAACAAACATCCTGCGGGCTCTTACCCGGGTGTTACGCCGGGATGGTTACCGAATCCTGACCACCACCAGCGTGCAGGAAGCCTTCAGCCTGTTGGCGGAGAACCATGTCCAGGTCATCATCTCGGATCAACGGATGCCGGAAATGTCCGGCACCGAGTTTCTCAGCCGGGTAAAGGGGATACACCCGGATACCGTCCGCATCGTGCTATCCGGCTACACCGACCTGAAATCCGTAACGGAAGCCATCAACGAGGGATCGATCTACAAGTTCCTGACCAAGCCCTGGGACGACAAACAGATCCGGGAGCACGTGCAGAATGCCTTCCAGTATCACCGGACCCTTCAGGGCTGATCAGGTCAGTCCCAGGGCTTTGGCATGATGGTTCAGATGATCGTCAATGAACGAGGCGATGAAGAAGTAGCTGTGGTCGTAACCCCGGTGCATACGCAGGTTGATGTGATGGTGAAACTTTTCACAGATATCCGCCAGCGCCTCCGGGTTCAGCTGGGTTTCCAGAAATTCGTCGGCGGTCCCCTGGTCCACCAGCAGCGGCAGCCGCTCCCGGGCCGTGGGAATCAACAGGGAGGCATCCCACTGCTCCCAGCTTGAGTGATCATCTCCCAGGTAACCGCTGAACGCCTTCTGGCCCCAGGGGCACTCGGTGGGGTTGGCGATCGGTGCAAAAGCCGAGACTGACTGGTAGCGCCCCGGATTCTTCAGGGCACAGATCAGGGCGCCGTGCCCGCCCATGGAATGACCACTGACCGATCGCAGGTCCGTCACCGGCAGTTCGTTCTCCACCAGCTGCGGCAGTTCCTTCACCACGTAATCATACATCCGGTAGTGGGGAGCCCAGGGCTGCTGGGTGGCATTGATGTAGAAACCCGCACCGGTGCCGAAGTCGTAGCTGTCATCCTCGCCCGGCAGATTGAGTCCCCGGGGGCTGGTGTCCGGACACACGATGGCCAGACCCAGTTTCGCGGCCAGTTTCTGGGCACCGGCTTTCTGCATGAAGTTCTGGTCGGTGCAGGTCAGCCCGGACAGCCAGTAGAGCACCGGCGCCGGCTTGGGCGAGCTGCCCACGGCAGAAGGGGGCAGAAACACCGCGAACTCCATCGAGCACTCGAGGCTCGCGGAGGTGTGACGATAACGGCGGTGTTCGCCACCAAAGCAAACGTTGCTGGATAGCAGTTCCATAATGGATCCCGGTCTGAAAAGGTGAACTCAGTCCTCGTCCGCGCTGGCGTATTTCGGCAACTCAAGACCACAACCGGTTCGGGCCAGCTCGGCGAGGATAGCAGTACGTGTAACAATGCCGACCAGTTTGCCGTGGTCGACAACCGGATACACTTTCGGCTTGCCGGCGCCAAGGTTCTGGGCCAGATCCACCACCGCCATCTCCGGTGAGATGGTCACGGGCTGACGGAACATGACATCGTCCACGATCGGGTCACCCTCACAGTGATAGCTGCTCACCAGCAGGGAATGAATGCAATCCTGTTCGGAGACGAACCCCAGTACCCGCCGATGGTCATCCACCACGGGCAGACCGGTGACATGGTTGGTCAGCAGGGTCTTGACCACCTTCGTCAGGGGTGTGCCGCAGCGAACCGGCTCAATGTGGTTCCACATCACATCGGATACTTTCAGTGACCGCATGGGCAAATCCCTCCACTTCCGTTTTCATCGCAGGCCAAACCAGACCGTCTATCCCTAAACATAGGCAATCAGGGGACAAAAGGAAAACCGATTCGGTGGAAACGGTTTACAGTTGAAAATAACTGACTAAACTCAATCAGTTATACCCAAGACAGGGTAAATCCACTTTCTCAATCCATGGCAAACGCAGGGAGATCCCCATGTCAGCCATTGAAAACTTTATTGGTCAGATCAACGGTCTGGTGTGGGGCCCTCCCATGCTGGTCATGATCCTCGGGGTGGGGCTGTTTCTCAGTATCGGCCTCAAACTGATGCCGGTCCTCAAGCTGGGGGCCGGTTTCAAGCTTATGTGGCAGGGGCGCAAGGCCACCGGTGCCGAAACGGAAGGTGAAATCCCGCCGTTCCAGGCCCTGATGACCGCGCTCTCGGCAACCGTTGGAACCGGCAACATTGCCGGCGTGGCCACCGCGGTCTTCCTGGGTGGACCGGGTGCCCTGTTCTGGATGTGGCTCACAGCCCTGGTGGGTATGGCCACGAAGTACTCCGAGGCGGTACTCGCGGTACGCTTCCGCGAGGTGGATGAGCGCGGCAACCACGTGGGTGGCCCCATGTATTACATCCGCAACGGTCTGGGCAGCAAATGGACCTGGCTGGGTGTGTTGTTCGCCATCTTCGCCGCCATCGCAGGCTTTGGTATCGGCAACACGGTACAGGCCAACTCGGTGGCGGATGTGATGGAGGCCAACTTCGGCCTGCCCCACTGGGCCACCGGCGTCATCCTCATGGTGCTGGTCGGGATGGTGCTGATTGGTGGTATTCGCCGGATCGGCCATGTGGCCAGCGCTCTGGTTCCCTTTATGGCCATCTCCTACCTGCTGGCGGGCATCGTGGTGCTCGCCATCAACGCCGCGGACATTCCCGCTGCCATCGCGCTGGTGTTCAAGCATGCCTTCAGTCCGATTGCCGCCGAAGGTGGCTTTGCCGGTGCCGCGGTCTGGACCGCCATCCGCTTCGGTGTCGCCCGTGGCGTCTTCTCCAACGAGGCCGGGCTGGGTTCCGCGCCCATTGCCCACGCCGCCGCGCAGACCCGTGACCCGATCAACCAGGGCATGGTGGCGATGCTGGGTACCTTCATCGACACCATCATCATCTGCACCATCACCGGACTGGTAATCATCACCTCCGGCGTCTGGACCAGCGGCGTTTCCGGGGCGGAACTCACTTCCATGGCGTTTGCCGATGCACTTCCGGGTGTGGGCAACTATATTGTTGCTATTGCCCTGGCGGTGTTTGCCTTCACCACCATCCTGGGCTGGTCGTTCTACGGCGAGCGCAGCATCGAATTCCTGTTCGGTGTGAAGGCAATCGTGCCTTACCGGGTTGCCTGGATTATCGCCATCCCGGTAGGCGCCACCCTGAACCTGGGATTCGTCTGGCTGGTGGCCGACACCCTGAACGCCATGATGGCGCTGCCCAACCTGGTGGCTCTGTTACTGCTCAGCCCGGTGGTGTTCAAATTGACCCGGGAGCACTTCGCCCGGGAAAAAGCACTGGGCGTTGATTGATACGCAGGGTCTCAAGCTCCTGTTATATCGATGTAAAAAAGTGTTTGGATGAGATGGATCATTGGCCCCTTGTATTCACCTCATCCAGCACCAGAATAGTTGTATACACTCAAGAAACCGGAACGACCATCAGAGGAGAGAATCTATGAGTTTGCGTCTTGGAGATACCGCACCGGATTTCGAACAGGATTCAACGGAAGGCAAGATCCGATTCTACGATTGGCTGGGCGACAGCTGGGGCGTGCTGTTTTCGCACCCGGCAGACTTCACCCCGGTGTGCACCACCGAGCTCGGCCTCACCGCCAAGCTGAAGGACCAGTTCGCCAAGCGTAACGTCAAGGCCATTGCCCTGAGTGTCGACCCGGTCGACTCCCACAAGGAATGGGTGAAGGACATCGAGGAAACCCAGGGCTGCTCGGTCAACTTCCCGATCATCGCTGACGAGGACCGCAAGGTTTCCGAGCTGTACGACATGATTCACCCCAATGCCGACAGCAGCCTGACCGTGCGCTCCCTGTTCGTGATCGACCCGAACAAGAAGGTGCGCCTGATCATTACCTACCCGGCCTCTACCGGTCGTAACTTCAACGAGGTACTGCGGGTCATCGACTCCCTGCAGCTGACCGACGAGCACAAGGTCGCAACCCCGGGCAACTGGGAGCGTGGCGGTGACGTGGTGATCGTGCCGTCACTGCAGGACGAGGAAGAGATCAAGGAACGGTTCCCACAGGGCTACAAGGCGGTGAAGTCCTACCTGCGCATGACCCCCGATCCCAAGACCAACTGGGGCGGTGACTGAGGAATGAAGAAGGGGTCAGAAGAAAACTTCTTCTGACCCCGGAGTAAGGTCTCAAGATGGGGTCAGATGAAAGCTTTCATCTGACCCCTTTTTTTATGAGCCCGGATCAAGCCAACGGGGTCTGAAGAACTCGTTCTTCTGACCCCATTTTTACACCTCGATCAGAATGCCGGAACCACGGCACCCTCATACTTCTCCATGATGAATTCCCTCACGGCCTCGGACTTCAGCGCCGCCGCCAGCTTCTGCATGGCTTCGCTGTCCTTGTTGTCCGGGCGGGCCACCAGGATGTTCACGTAGGGAGACTCGGAACCTTCGATCACCAGCGCGTCTTCAGACGGGTTCAGGCCCGCTTCCAGCGCGTAGTTGGTGTTGATCAGGGCGAGGTCCACCTGGTTCAGGATCCGCGGCAGGGTGGCTGCTTCCAGCTCCTTGAACTCCAGATCCTTCGGGTTTTCGGCAATGTCACGCGGAGTCGCGGTGATCTTGCTCGCGTCCTTCAGCTTGATCAGACCGGCCTTCTGCAGCAGAAGCAGGGCGCGGCCACCGTTGGTCGGGTCGTTCGGAATCGCTACTACGGCACCGTCTTCCAGCGCATCCAGGGAATCGATCTTGCTGGAGTAGGCACCAAACGGCTCAACGTGAACACCGGTGACGGTGACCAGATTGGTTCCACGGCCTTCGTTGAACTCGTCCAGGTACGGCTGGTGCTGGAAGAAGTTGGCGTCCATCCGCTTCTGGTCCACCTGGATGTTGGGCTGGATGTAGTCGGTGAATACTTTCACATCCAGCTCCACACCTTGCTCAGCCAGGGTCGGCTTCACAAACTCCAGGATTTCCGCGTGGGGAACAGGAGTCGCGGCTACGGACAGCTCCTCGGCGGAAGCGGCAACGGAAAAAGTGGCGGCTGCGGCAAACGCGGCCAGTGTTTTCTTGATATTCATAACCTGTTCTCCTGTGTAAGAGACATTGAAGTTAGATGATCCTGCTGGCTCGGGCCGCCGACGGGCGATGCTTCCCGAAAACGTGGAGCGCCAGGGATGACGCGACCGAGCCCTACAGGGACGTATTCACGGGCGTTTTTCGGGAAGCATCGCCCGTCGGCGGCTCCCCCCAAACTCTGACGGCTATTTACGGCTGAAATAGAGCACCAGACGGTCGCCAACCATCTGCAACACCTGAACAAAAATGACCAGCAAAGCAACGGTAATCACCATTACGTCGGTCTGGAATCGCTGATAACCGAAGCGGATGGCCAGGTCGCCGAGACCACCACCGCCGATGACACCGGACATGGCGGCATAGGACACCAGGGTAATAGCGGTAACGGTAATGCCGGCGATGATGCCCGGCAGGGCCTCGGGCAGTAAAGCCCCGAAGATGATCTGGCGCACGTTGGCACCCATGGCCTGGGTGGCCTCAATAATGCCCCGGTCCACTTCCCGCAGGGAGGTTTCCACCAGTCGGGCGAAGAAGGGCGCGCCCCCGGCCACCAGCGGGGGAATGGCACCGGCGACACCCAACGAAGTGCCGATCAGCATCACGGTGAACGGGATCATCACGATCAGCAGGATGATGAACGGCACCGAACGCAGCACGTTTACCACAAATGACAATACGGCGTAGGCCACCGGTTGTTCCAGCAATTGGCGCTTTCCAAACAGGAACAGCAGCACCCCGATGGGCAGGCCAATCAGCACGCTGAACAGCAGGGACATGCCGACCATCACCAGGGTATCCCAGCTGGCCCAGCCGATTTCGCTCCAGTCGACGTTACTCAACAGGGCTTCCATTAGCGCAGCACCTCCACGTGAACGTCGGCGGCGTCGAATTCCTGCATGGCCACATCCAGATCACCACCGACCAGGGACAGGGTCAGCTGTCCGTAGGGAGTGTCCTTGATATGGTCGATGCGGCCGGACAGGATGCTGAAATCCACGCCGGACTTGCGGGCCACGCCGCCCAGCAGCGGCTGGTAGGTGGACTCACCCTTGAAGGTCAGGCGCAGGATGCGGCCATCGGCTTTCTGCAGATCCTCCTGCAGTTCCTCGTGATCGATGCTCTCGCTCTCGAATACGAAATCCCGGGTGGTCGGATGCTGCGGGTGCAGGAACACTTCGCTGACCGGTCCCATCTCCACCACGCGACCGGCGTCCATCACCGCCACCCGGTCGCAAACCCGGCGTACCACATCCATCTCGTGGGTGATCAGCACGATGGTCAGGCCCAGCTCCTGGTTGATGTCCGCCAGCAATTTCAGGACCGATTGGGTGGTCTGCGGATCCAGGGCGCTGGTGGCTTCGTCGCACAGCAGGATGGTCGGGCGGCAGGCGAGGGCACGGGCAATACCCACCCGCTGCTTCTGGCCGCCCGAGAGCTGGGACGGGTACTTGTTGGCATGGTCGGTCAGGCTGACCCGGGCCAACAGTTCCTCGACCCGTTCCCGGATCTCGGCTTTTGAATAGATACCGGCGAGTTTCATCGGGAAGGCGATGTTGTCCGCCACGGTCTTGGAGGACAGCAGGTTGAAGTGCTGGAAGATCATGCCCACCTTGCGGCGGAATGCCCGCAACTGGGCCGGGTTGTAGCCGGTTATGTCCTCGTCGTCGATCAGGATGCGACCACCCGTGGGTGGCTCCAGCAGGTTGATCAGACGCACCAGCGTGGATTTGCCCGCCCCGGAGTGACCGACGATGCCGAACACCTCGCCGGTTTCAATGGTCATATCGGTGGGGTGCAGCGCAGGGATCGCCCGGCCGCCCACCTGATAGGACTTCTGTACCTGGTCAAATACAATCACAGTCAGCGCCTTGTGGGTACAGCGTTAAAAGCCGCCGATTATAGCGCAATCAGTGACCAAACCCGAATGGGAATGAATTACGAACCATGGCGAGGGCATGGGTAAATGCCCTTACAACCACGGTCCAGGGTGCTCATGCCAGCCTACAGTGAGTAGAGCTTGGTCACGTGCAGGATCGGTCCGGTCGGAGCACCGGTCGGTGAACCACCTCTGGGCTCCAGACTGATGGCCAGGGTCCGGCTCCGGGACAGCGCCTCACGGGCCTCATCGGTCAGACGGACCTGATGAACTCCGCCGGCGGGAATGACGCCGAGCGAGAGCGGCTGGCCGTTTTCCGGAACCACCCACAGCTCGTAGTCCTTGCCAGCCTCGGCAGCACTGGCGGCGACCGAACGCAGCTTCAGCAGATTCTCGGCCCCGGATTCACTGACCAGCCAGAGCGGATCTTCCAGGTTAGCCTGTACGATAGCGCCGGAGAGCTGCTCGCCGGTTGGGCGGGGCTGCTGCACCATGACCACCGCAAGAACCAGCACCGCGGCAGTCGCCAGTACACTCCAGCTGGGCCAGAACCAGCGGCCAATACCACGAACCTCGGCCTGCGCGGGCTGCTCCTGCGCGCCCCACAGCCGTCGCTCGATGTTCTTCCAGACGGAAGCGGGGGGCTGATTCTCCGGGACATCCTCGGCCAGGGCACCGAGTTTTTCTTCCCAAAACCAGACTTCCCGGCGCACCTGGGCCGATTCCATCATCCATTGCTCGAATCGGCGGCGAGCTGCTCCCCTCAGGGATCCGAGGACGTATTCCGCCGCCAGTGCTTCAATGCGTTCCGGTGTCTTTTTCATTGTTCAAGGCACCTTTTCAAAGCCATCAGCCCGCGCCGTATCCAGCTCTTTACGGTACCGATGGGGGAGCTCAAAGCCTGGGCCAACTCCTCATGGGTAAAGCCACGGTAATAGGACAGGAGGATGCTGTCACGCTGAACATCGGACAGCTCATCGAGGCAACCGGTCAATTTCTCGGCACCGGACTCCCGCAGGGAGAACTCCAGCGGCCCCTCACGACCGTCGTCCAGTTCGTTCAGGTCCTCATCGTTGACGGTTTGTCGCGCCTTGCGGGCACGGATGAGGTCCAGGGTGCGGTAGCGGGCAATGGTCATCATCCAGCTCAGTGGCGCGCCCCGGTCACTGTGGTACTCACCGGCGCTGTGCCAGATCTGGATGAAAGCGTCCTGAAGCGCTTCCTCCGCCAGCTCCCGTTGACCGGCCAGCCGGAGACACAGCCCGAACATGCGCGCGGCAATGTGTTCATACAGCTCCTGGAATGCCCGGCGGTCCTGCTGGGAAACCTTCATTAGCAGCCGCATGAGCTGATCCTGATCGGCATCGGTCTGTGCCATAGCTACCCCTTAATTATCCTCGTTGTCTTCGGGTAATACGCGGCCCCAGTCTGCAGGGATGCGTATCGAGGCTATACCGGTATTTTTTGTTCCATGGTGCATCTGTCTGCAAACCCGCCCCGTTTCCCCCTGTGCAATACCCAAAAACCCATATTCGAGGAGAACGGGATGAACAACGTAATAAAACGGTCCGGCCTCACCATTGCTATCGCCAGTGCTGTGCTGTCTGCCGGCCTCAGCCACGCCTCAAGCCATCGCGAGGCGCCCTTCATTACGGAAGTGCCCAAAGTCGATGGTACTGATTTTTACATGTTTCGCAGCTACGAATCCGGCCGTGAGGGATTTGTGACCCTTATTGCCAATTATCTGCCCCTGCAGGATGCCTACGGCGGTCCAAATTATTTCGACCTGGACGAGGATGCCATCTACGAGATCCACGTGGATAACGATGGTGACGCAGTTGAAGATCTGACGTTCCGGTTTGAACTCCAGGACGTTCTCAACGACATTCAGCTACCCGTCGGGCCCGAAGGTGCCACTGAAATGGTCTCGGTCCCGCTGAAAAACATCGGCGACGCCACCGACAACGCCAACGTTCAACTCCGCCAGGAGTATAGCGTGAAGGTTGTAACCGGTGACCGGAATACCGGGACGGTACAAACAGCGACCAACGTGAGCACCGGTACCGATACCTTCGCCAAGCCCCTGGACAACATCGGTGCCAAGTCGTTCGCCGACTATGCGGCCTATGCGAACCAGCACGTGTTCGGCGTCGACATTCCGGGCTGTAACACCAACGGCAGGGTCTTCGTCGGCCAGCGCAAAGAGGCTTTCGCGGTCAATCTGGGCGAGATCTTTGATCTTGTGAATACCAACCCGCTCGGAGCACGCAATGGCGAGGGCCCTGGTGATCTGGCCGACAAGAACGTCACCTCTTTTGCCCTGGAAGTCCCGACGGACTGCCTGACCGGCTCTGCCGTGAACTCCAACGGTCAGCCGGTGATCGGTGCTTGGACCACCGCCAGCGTGCGTCAGGCCCGCGTGCTCAATCCTGCGCCTTCCGCCAATGGCAAGGGGGCGACCGTAGAAGGCGGCGCCTATACCCAGGTTTCCCGGTTGGGCATGCCACTGGTGAACGAGGTGGTGATCGGTCTTAAAGACAAGAATCGCTTCAATGCCAGCGAACCCAAGGACGACGGTCAGTTCCTGACCTATGTGACCCATCCGACCTTGCCGGAACTGCTCGAAGTTCTCTTCCCGGTCGAGGCGCCTAACAACTTCCCGAGAAACGACCTGGTCACTGCCTTCCTGACCGGTGTCCCCGGCGTCAATATGCCGGTCGACGTGACGGCTTCCGAAATGCTACGCCTGACTCCCGCCATTGACCCGACGCCACTGGACTCCCAATCCGACCTGGGCGTACTCGGCGGGGATAATGCCGGCTTCCCGAACGGCCGCCGGCCCTATGATGACACTGTCGACATAGCGCTTCGCGTTGCCATGGGCGTGCTCGCAGATGCTGCAGACGCGCCGGATGGAGGCCTTGCTTACACCGACGGTGTCCAGCTGGCAGCCGACCCGTCGACCCTGCCAGCCGACTACGAAGTCTTCCCGTACCTGGCAACGCCGATTGCAGGTTCACCCAACGATTAAGAGGTGCAAGCCATGAGAATTCTGCTCCGATTGGCAACCGCCGGGTTACTGGCAGCGGCTCTTAGCGGCTGTTTCGGGGGCTCCAGCAACGGACGCCCGAATCCATCGGTTGATTTTACGACCTTCGTGAAAGCCCAGATCGCTTCGACCGGCAAGGTCACGGCAACTGTGGCAGTCAACCCGATCGACTTCAGTTTCAACGATAAGAACAACCCACAGGCCTATGACGATCTTTTCCGTTAACACCAAAGGCAGCCGGACATTGCTTGACCCGTGTCCGGCCACCTTCCTCCCTGCCCTCCGGGGCAGGGCTTTTTGGATTGGGCTCGGTCTCGCCGGCCTGTTGTTGTCTCGAGACCCGTTGCAGGCGGCGCCGAGTCCAATCCAAAGCGATTTCGTGGACGACACTGTCTTGGCGACCCTGCCCGACACCCCGCCGGTACCCGAACAGCTCCCGACGACGTCAACCGACCTTGCCGACCGCGTTCAGAACCTGATCGGCAAGGCCCGCAGCACCGGCGACCCACGTTACCTCGGTTATGCGGAGCGGCTGTTCCAGCGGTGGCCGGAATCACCGCTCAATGACCGGCTGCTGGTACTCCGGGCCACGCTCTCCCAGAGCCTGCACCGGTTCGAGCAGGCACGGGAGGACCTCACCGTGGTGCTGGAACGAAGCCGGAACCGCCAACACCGGATCCAGGCCCGGCTGACGCTGGCCAACCTGGAGACGGTCCGGGGTCGCTACGCCGAAGCTGATCACCAATGCCGCCAGCTGGCACTCGAATACCCGGGGCTTATCGCCGAGAGCTGCTCCGCCCAGGTTGCCGCCAGAACCGGGGATCCGGAGGCCGCATACCGGGCACTCGTAACACTCTTGGCGAACGGCGAAACAGAGCGCTCGACCGCCCGACTCTGGGCCGAGGGAACCCTGGGAGACATCGCAGCACAACTGGGCCGGGACGTGGCAGAGAATCACTGGCGTAATGTGCTGTCGGCCTCTCCCTCCGATCTCTATACCCGGGTCCTGCTCGCGGACTGGCACCTGCAGAAGAGACATTATCAGGAGGTACTGGCGATCACTGAGGGCCATGAGCAAGTGGACTCACTGGCCGTCATTCGCGTCATCGCGATGCTCCGCAGCAATCACCCGGAACAGGATGTCCTTACCCGGCAACTTCGAGAGCGTTTCAACGAGGCCCGTTGGCGCGGGGCATTGCTGCATCAGCGCGATTACGCACGATTTCTGCTGGACGTGGAATCCCGCCCCGAACAGGCGCTGGAACACGCCCGGAACAACTGGCAATCCCAGCGCGAGCCCCTGGATACCCGCTTGCTGCTGCGGGCGGCGCAGGCCGCCGGAAACCGGGACACGCTCGCGTTGCTCCGCCAGTGGCTGGAGCAGCATGGGCAGACCGATGCCCGCTATCCGGAGGCAGCTTCATGATTGCGCTCAGGCTCTGGACACCGTGGCTGCTGATCCTGACATCCCTCACCCAGAGCAGCCTCGCACTGGCCCACAAAGCCAGCGACAGTTTTATCTACCTGGACTCGGATGCCGGGGAGCTGCGGATCGATGTCGCTCTGCGTGACCTTGCCTTACTGGTGCCGCTGGATCAAAACCAGGACCGGCAAATTACTGGCCGCGAGGTGCGCAGCCAGCGCCCGGCCATCACCCGAACGGTGGAAAATGGGCTTGAGCTATCGGCAGAGTCCGGTGTTTGCCGCCTTCAGGGCCTTGATTGGGGACTGAGCCGGCACAGTGACGGCCGCTATGCGGCAGCGCGCTACCGGATCGTTTGCCCGGATGGCGATGATCCCGAGCAACTGCAGTATTCGCTGCTATTCGACCGGGACAGCCTCCACCGGGGGCTGGTCCGGATCACCTCCGATTCCGGCTCCACGCTTGCGGTGCTATCGCCGGACCGCAACACGTTGCCGCTGACCTCCGGGTCATCCCGCCCGCTGGAGACCTTCACAGCATTCCTCGTGGAAGGGGTGGTCCATCTGTTGATTGGTCTCGATCACATCCTGTTCCTGCTGGTTCTCGTCCTGCCGGTCAGCCTAATGGCCCAGGACACAGGGAACGACTCCATGACATCCCGCATGGTCCGATTGGCCGGGATCGTCACCGCCTTCACCGTCGCTCATTCCATCACGCTGGCGCTGGCGGCCCTGAAGCTGGTGACCCTGCCCATCGCCTGGGTCGAGACGATCATCGCGCTGTCCATTGCGGTCGCGGCAGTGAACGTGGTCTGGCCCGTGCTCGGCCGGAAAACCTGGAAGCTGGCGTTCGCCTTCGGCCTGATACACGGCTTCGGCTTCGCCAGTGTGCTGGGGAATCTGACCAGCGGTATGTCGGACTTGGCCGTGGCGCTGGCGGGATTCAACCTGGGGGTCGAACTGGGTCAGCTGGGGCTACTGGTGCTGGGCTTCCCCGTTCTGTGCCTGTTCTCGCGGTGGCGACTTTACCAGCGGGCGATCGTGCCGTTCATGCTGTTGGCCGTGGTGGGCACAAGCCTGGTATGGGCGGCCGAGCGGGCCGCCTCTATCTGAAATGGCTTGCGGTAGCCGTCACCGGCTACCGCATGGTTGGCTTTCAATGCAGGGCGCGCATTTGGCGCGGATAAAGTGCGGCGCTTACTTCGGGTTCCTCGAGGAGGTCCGCCAGCTCACGATCCACTTCCGTTTCCTCACCCTCGGCCGGCAACGGCTCAAAGAGCGTATTCAGCCAGGCAGTGACCGACGGTGCTTCGTCCCGCCGGTAATCCGTGGACAGCGCCTTGATCCGGCGGAAGCCGATGATGCGCTGGTGGCGTGGATCCCGGATCTGCTCAAAGCCCCGCCAGTAGACATGATCCCGGGTGTGGAGCTGAACGAACAGGGTGTCGATGGGTCCGCCGGAATCATCATCCGAGGCGGCTTCATCTGCGTCGTTTGCTTCGCCTTCTTCGGTTTTTTTCTGGCGAATGGTGGTCCAGGCCGGGTAGAGCACCGCCACGGCGTCCGCTTCCACGTGCTCCCGCGCAGCACGGAGAATCAGTCCCCAACGGGCCTTGTCGGCATCGCTTTCAAGGGAGTTAATGGGCAAGTCGTAGCTTTGCTCACTGGACAGGACGATTGCCATCATCGGGGCGTCAAGCTCCCCCATGGCCTCGGCCTGTGCTACTGATACCAGTTCGTCGATTGCCATCGGTTGGTTCATAATACGCTCGCCTCCTCGATGCCATCTGGTGGGTCAGGAAGAAGATGCCTTCCTGACTCACAGCATAGCCTGTTCCACACACAAAGATAAACGTGGAGTTTCGGAAGCCGGATCACAACCCCTCAGAATGCATCTTCCAGGCGTTCATAGTGACTGAACCACGGCGTGGCCTCCTCGAGCTGCGCCGCCAGCTGAAACAGCACGTCCTCACCCCCGTGAGCCGCCCCGAACTGGACACCGACGGGGAGCCCCGACAGGGTCCAGTGCAGGGGCACCGACATGGCCGGCGTACCGGTCAGGTTGGCCAGCTGGGTAAAGGGGGTGCGTGCGAGGCTCTCCAGGGCCATCTGATCCACCTGGCCACTGCGATGCACCAACCGGCCCGCCTTCAGGGCCAGCATCAGTTTCGCCGCGAATTTCAGGTGAGACGGCGTTTCAAGTTCGCCTATGCGGGCCGGCAACTGCCCCGTGGTCGGACACAGGTAGAGATCATAACTCTCGAAGAAGGTCCCCAGTGCCCGGGCGAACTCGTTCCACTGCTGGCGACGGCGGACATACTCCGGCAAGGGCATGGTCCGGCCAAGCATGGCGATCAACCGGGTATCCAGCTCGAAGTCATCGTCCGTGGCACCGAACTGATCCCGGGCCCGTTCCATCAGCGCCGACACCTCGCCGAAATACAGTCCGAGGTAACATCGGGCCAATGCCATGCCATCGAATTCCGGCTGGGCGTACTCGACAATATGGCCCATCCTCTCCAGGGTGCGGGCGGTTTCCTCCACGGCGGCAATGCATTCGGGCGCAACCTCGGTATCGTAGGGGGACTCGGTGAATACACCGATGCGCAGCCGGCCGAGGGCCTTCTGCATCAGCTCCGCGTAGGGGGCCGGTGGCGGTGCAATGACAAACGGATCCCCCGTGGCCGGTCCGGCCAGTACATCGAGCATCGCCGCGCTGTCGCGAACGGTGCGGGTCACCACGTGGTCGACGGAAGCCCCGGTCCAGGTCTCGCCCAGGAACGGCCCACTGGATATCCGGCCCCTCGATGGCTTGAGCCCGAACAGCCCGTTGTAGGCAGCCGGGATACGAATGGAACCACCGCCGTCGTTGGCGCCGGCCATCGGTACCACTCCGGCAGCGACGGCGGCACCGGAGCCACCGCTGGAACCGCCCGGCGTGAGATCAAGGTTCCAGGGGTTGCGACTCGCGCCCCAGAGCTCCGATTCGGTTACCCCCTTCAGACCGAACTCCGGGGTGGTCGTTCTCCCGAGAAAAACCAGACCACCCTGACCTGCGCGTCGGGTAAACTCGGAATCCACCGGCGCGATATTGTTTTTCAGCCCACGACTGCCGTAACTGCATGGATGGCCGGCCTGTTCCTGCGCCAGGTCCTTGAGCAGAAAAGGTACGCCACTGAACGGGGCGGATTCGGTAAACTTCTGTTCGAGGGCTTCGGAGAACTGGGGATGACAGATGGCATTCAGGGTTCCATTGACCCGGGTTGCCCGGTCAATAGCCGCTTCGCAGACATCCCGGGCTCGGATCTCGCCTCGCCCGATCAGGTCGGCAAGGGCCGTGGCATCAAGTTTCAGATACTCGGATTGCTTCATGATCACGTCCGTTTGTTATTGTGTTATCTGAATGGTGACGGGTATTACTGATATGAACCGGAAAATCGGAAGCTTACGCCAGCCTGCTCTGTTTTTCATCCTGGTCCTGCAGGCCTTTTCTGCAACCGGAGCTGCGTCACAGGACGAAAGTGAAAACGACGGCTGGACCAGCGTTATCCGAAACTCACCGTACTGGGTCAGCCAGGGGGTCTACCAGAACGTACAGACCATCCGCAGCTGGGTACTGGCCGAAAATGCCTACTGCTCCGAATCCGAACGCCACATCCTGTTCGACATGCGCGGCCGGTTCCTGGGCTGGATTGCCGATGGCCCAGACACTGCCAGCACCCAGCAGAAGCTGAACAGCACCCGCCAGTCCCTCCATGAGCGGGGCGAGGTGGACAGCTGGCTGGCGGGCAGCGAGGGGCAGACCGGTTACCCCTTTGCCCTCGCCTGTGACCAGCCACACGTCAATTTGCCCGAAGCCCTCGCCCGTTACCTGGGCACCCTGCCAGCAGACCGTCTCTGGGGCCGCTGGGACGACCTGAGCTTTGCCAGTAATGACCAGCCCGGCACTCTGCACGACGCTCTGCTCTATGTTTACAGCACCCGTCAGCAACAGGGTCGGCTGGACCTGCCAGCCGCCATGCCCCGGTACCTTGCCGGTCAGCTGTTGATTGAGAGCGGCGGCCAGGCCCGGGCGCACTCGGCGGCGAATGCCCGGGGAATACTGCAGCTCTCCCAAAGCGCGCTGTCCGATTGCGGCCTCAAGCCTGAAAACTACTGGCACCGGCTGGCACAGATCGACTGCGCCCTGCGCCTGACCAACCAGAATGCCCGAAATTTACACCCCGCCTTCGACGCAAGATTCGGGCACCTGCCAGAGGAGAAACAGGACCGTCTGTTCACCCTGCTGCTGATCCAGGCCTACCATGGTGGTGCCGCCCGGGTGCAGGCACTGCTTGAAGACGAAACCCTGGCCAGACCTGCGGCCTATTTTGCCGAGCACCAGGAGCGCTTCACTGCCGGCGATATTGCCTTTGGCATGGTCTTCCACAACCTGGGCCGGGACCGGCTCGGCCTGGCGTCACTGTATTATGTCGCCGATGTACAACTTGCCACCGAAGCCCTGTGCCGGAACCCCCGACTCAAGGACACGGACTTCTGCCAATGGAACTGACCCTGGTCCCGGAGGCACTGTCACCGGGGGTTGCCCTGTTCCTGCTGGCTTGCTCAACGCTGACCTCGATGATAACCGCCAGCCTGGGCGCCGGTGGCGGCCTGCTGTTGCTGGTCCTGATGGCGAGCTGGCTGCCCCCAACCGCCATCATCCCGGTTCACGGCATGATCCAGTTGGGCTCCAACGCCGGTCGCATGGTACTAACCTGGAAACACATCGACTGGAAAGTGATTGCCGCCTTCGCCCCGGGCGTTATCGCCGGCGCCGGCATCGGGGCCTGGCTCCTGGTGAACCTGCCTGAACACCTCTGGCAACTGGCCATTGCCCTGTTTGTGCTCTATCTGTGCTGGGGCCCGGCCCTGCCCAGGGCGGCCTTCGGGCGTTTGGGGGTCTTCCTGGCCTCCGGACTGACCAGTTTCATCAGTCTGTTCGTGGGTGCGACCGGGCCCCTGGTGGCCGCCTTCATCAAGCAGATCCATCGGGAGCGGTTTGCCACGGTCGCCACCTTCGCCACGGCCATGACCCTGCAGCATCTGCCCAAGGCCCTGGTGTTCGGCTTTGCCGGTTTTGTCTTTGCCGACTGGCTGGTGTTCATCCTGGCCATGGTGGCATTCGGCTTTGCCGGCACCTGGCTCGGGTTGCACGTGCTCAGGTCCATGGGTAACCGCTGGTTCACCCTGGTGTTCAATGTCATGCTCACCGCCCTTGCCCTGCGCCTGCTCTGGCAGGCGGGTATAACCGCCGGCTGGTGGTTGTCGCCTTTCTAATCAACGGGATCCGGGGGCACGGGCACCACCACGACAGCATTCCGTCCCCGGGATTTGGCGACATAACAACCCTCATCCGCCCGGGCCATCACCTCACGGGGGCCGCTGTCCCTGGCCGTGAGTTCAGTCAGGCCTATCGATGCCGTCACCCCGAAACTGCGGCCATCGTGTTCAATACGCAGCGCCTCGACGCCGGCCCGGATCTTTTCCGCCAGGAGTTCAGCCGGGCCGAGTCCGCAGGACGGCAGGATCACACCAAACTCATCGCCGCCCAGCCGGGCGACCGTATCGGAGTGGCGCACGGAGTCCTTGAGCAGATCCGCCAGCCGACGGAGCAGGTCGTCGCCGAGCAGGTGACCACCCTGGTCGTTAACCGGTTTGAAGTGATCAAGGTCGATCAGCATCAGCACCGAAGGTGTATCGTGCCGGGCAGCTTCACCCAGCAGTTTGACCAGGGTTGCGGTAAAGGCACGGCGATTCAGCACCTGAGTCAGGCTGTCGTGGGTTGCCTCCCACGATAGTCGCTGTTCCTCCCGACGGCGCTCGGTGTCATCCCGGAGGACAAACACAAGCTGCTCGTTGTGCAGACCCTGTCGGATGTGAAGCAGGGTCAGGTCGATGTCGAACTCCACCTCCCGGCGATTACGCAGAATGACATACAGACTGTCGATGTCCTCGCCCTGGAGAAAATCAGTGCGATGCCAGGGCTTGCCATCCGCCTCGATGGTCACCAGGTCGAAAAAATCCTGACCCAGGCAGTCGTCCTCGGCTCCGACGAACCGGCAGGCCGCCCCGTTGGCAAAGCGGATCATACCGTCGGCGCCAAGCATAAGGACCCCTTCCTGCAGGACACCCAGGATGCTCTCTGCCCGCTGCTGCTCCAGGTGCAGGGTTTCTGTCACGGTGTTGAAGACCTCGGCGACACGGCGGATTTCCCGGCCACCGGCCACATCTACGGGGGTTCTCCGGGTACCGCGATGACGCTCCTGGATCTGTTCGCTCAGGGTCTGCAGGGGAGCCATCAGACGACGGAACCGCCAGAGCGCCAGTGGTACCAGGACGGCGATGACGGACAGCAGAATCCAGATGAAGGTATCCGCCACCCGCGTGATCGGCGCGTAGGCCTCCCGGGCGGGCCAGACTGCAACCACGAACCAGGGCACCTGGGCCATCTGCTGGAAGGACATGATGCTGTTCTGACCGGTACTGCTCTGGTTTTGAACGGTACCTTCAAAACCTTCCAAGGCCTCATTCAAGAATGGATGATTCTTGCCCACCGGGATCATCATCTCACCCGTTCCGCCATGACTGATGACCATCCCACGACGGCTGACCAGCTCGATATAGCCGGTTTTCCCGAGGGTCAAACCGGCGAATTCCTCCAGAAAGTTATCGCTTTCAAGCAGGATGGCGCCCCCGAGCATGCCAATAAACCGACCCTTGTGGTTGAAGATCGGTGCCGCAATCATCACCGCCGGCTTATCCTTATAGTTGGACACGAAGGGCTCGCTGATCACAGGTGTCAGCTTGCCAGAGACATCCTTGAAATAGTCCCGGGAACTGACGTTCAGTCCGGTCTGGCCATAGGCTTCTGGATATTCCGACAGCACGTCGCCCATCGGATCAATCAGGTAAACGCCATCGAACTGGTGATGCAGGGCAACCTGTTGCTGCACCAACACGCGGGCACGTCCCAGCAGCGCGGTTTCACTCATGGTGAGACTGTCGGCCACCTCGGTCAGGATCTTCAGCCTGCGACCGAGCTTGTCGTCCAGCTCTACCGCGACCAGCTCGGCGATGGTGGCGACCTGGTTACGCGCCTGCTGCTCCAGTTCGGCGCGGCTGAGCAGGGAGCCTGCGCCGGCCACGATCAGTGCGGTCACCAGAACGACGATGGTCACCAGGACCACCGCCCGGTTCACCAGGCTTCCGAACCACCGTTGGATCAGCACGTCAGGGTAACTCCATAGACGAGAATCGAGGGTTCGATCGGCTCCCCTCCCGTTGAACAGAATTCAGTCACTCAGTTTAGCGAGCGGACAAACCTCTGCAAAAGACCAACACAGGCCAGTCCACAAGATTTAACATGTTTGAAATTTTACTGATAATCGTTATTATTTAGATCCAACTTTGAAACCGAGGGGATTCCGATGTCCGATCCTGCCAATGTAGTCAACTTTCCCTTCCTGCAGGGTCCGATTGCACAACTGGTTGATATGGGTGGCCCGGTCATGATGGTGTTGCTCACCCTCGCGGTGCTGGGTGTGGTGACATTTTTCTATCTGATGCTGTCAGGCACACTCTACGCCCCAAGGCTGAACCGGCACCTGAAACAGACTCTTCGTCACTGGCAGGCCAACCCTGGCGCCGTTGACCCGGAGCACCTCCGCAGTCAGGCCCGATTCCGGGACCGGATGAACCCTCTGTTCCACCTGGTGGCCGACACCATGGAAGCCTGGAAGAGGCGTGTCGACGGCCAGCAGATCCGGGAAACCGCCGCGCGGGACGCACAGCACGCCCTTGAGCCTTTTGAAGCGCCCCTGAAAATCATTGAAGTGATTGCCGCCCTGGCGCCCCTGCTGGGGCTTCTCGGCACCGTCATGGGGATGATGGAGGCCTTCAGTGCCATGGCCGCCACCGAAGGCCGGGCGAATGCCGCACAACTCAGCGGCGGCATCTACGAGGCGCTGACCACCACCGCTGCGGGTCTGGTGGTGGCTATTCCCTTTGCCGCCCTGGCCGCCTGGATCGAATTCCGCCTGCGCGGGATTCACAAGACCATCAACAGTACCCTGGTCAGCATCCTCAACGTAGCAGACAGCCCCCGGAGCGGTGAGGGCGAGCTTTCGCCGGCCACTGAGGCCGGATCCGACTGGTCACGGGAACAACCTGAGAACCACGGATTCACCGGCAGGCAGCGGTTTGCCCATGCAACTGGTTGATCCCCGGCCCAGTCGCCCCATCCCGATCCGCATTACGCCGTTGATCGACGTGGTGTTCATCCTGCTGGTGTTCTTCATGCTCACCAGCCGTCTGTTGCCGGTGGGCGCCCTGGAGCTGGCCAACGACACCGGCAACCACAGCGGCGCGACCGGCGAGCCCCTGCCGGCACTGACCGTCATCAGTGATGGAAATGTGCGCTGGGAGGACCGGACCTACCAACCCGATCAACTGGCAGCGGCGCTGAAGCAGCGCGGCATCAACGAGGTCAACCTGGCCACGGAAGGGCAAACACCGCTTTCGGGCTTCACCCGAACCCTGAGCCTGCTCGACGGGCAGGGCATTACCACTCACTGGCAACGAACAGAACCGGAACAACCATGACCAACCTGGTTCCGCCTCCGGCCACCTCCGGCAAATCCCTGCTGGAACGGGTGGAGGACGCCCTGTTACCACTCATCAACCTGGTGTTTCTGCTGCTGATGTTCTTCATCGTGGCGGGCCAGCTTGCCAATGGGCCCTTGCCCGAGTTGCCGGGCGCTGCCGCCAGCGGCCAGGAACAGACGCCGGACGCCGACCTGAAAGTCACGGACGGCGGCCGCTGGCTGGTGGGTGCCAGCAGCGTCGATGAACAGACCCTGCTGGCCAGCCTGCCGGAACCGGGGGCCGGGCAACCCTTGCGAGTGGCGGCAGCCAAATCCGTGACCATGGCCGAACTGGAGCGGCTGTTCCGAATCCTTGAACGTGGGGGTTACATCGACATCCTGCTGTTGACGGAGCCCGGCTCATGAGCCTCTCCCGCCCCCTGCAGAAAACCGGGCTGGTGATCCTGGCCATGCTGCTGACGGCAGCCGTACTGGTATGGGCCGCTCCGCAACAACCACTCAATCTTGAACCCCTGGGCGAGGCGGCGATTGACCCGGCGCCCGCCATTCGCATCAGCCTCGCGGGCCAGCCACCGGAGCCGAGGAAGCCCGATTCCCCGCAGGAACCGACTCCGGAACCTGAGCCGCAGGCTGAGCCTGAGCCTGAGCCTGAGCCTGAGCCTGAGCCTGAAACGAAGCGTAGTCCGGCCGTCCCGGACCCGGAACCCCAACCAGAACCGGCAACCAAGGTAGCAGCGACGAATGCGGGATCACCGGAAAATGACACCAGTGAGCAACAGCCGGTGGCACTGCAGGACGCAGGATCTTCCTCGGATCTGGACAACTATCTCTCACGGCTCAGCCGTCACCTGGCGCGCTTCTATGACTACCCGAGACGGGCACGAAGGCTGGGACAGGAGGGCACCCCGGTGATCGTGTTCCAGTTCCGGCGGGACGGCACCCTGATCCGCCATGAACTCAGGGATTCTTCCGAGCATGAACTGCTCGACGAGGCCGCAATGAACATGCTGGCGCAGGCCGCCCCCCTGCCCCAGGTTCCGGACCGGATGAAAGGGCAGAGCTTCAGCTATGCCCTGCCGGTTCGGTTCCGCCTGCGCTGACGTCTTTCACGTAAAGACTTGTCCCGGGCCAATTCCTGCCCCCTAGGCAAACTCTGGCCCACCATGCAGGCACGGTGTTGCCTGCGGCCCGTAAGGAATCCCGAATAAAACACTTACCTCATTGGTTTTAAAAGAATTTCAGAAACTGGCACGAGGCTTGTTAATGACAGAGGCGTCCAGGGAAACACCCAGGGACAATCATTCATCAAGTCAAGGAGCAGACCCATGCCAACACCGTGCTATATCAGCATCGAAGGCCAGACCCAGGGCAACATCACCGCCGGTGCATTCACCTCCGATTCTGTCGGTAACATCTACGTGGAAGGCCACGAAGATGAAGTCCTGGTTCAGGAATTCAGCCACGTGGTCACTGTGCCGACCGACCCCCAGTCCGGTCAGCCGTCCGGCCAGCGGGTTCACAAACCGTTCCGGTTCACAGCAGCCCTGAACAAGGCCACCCCCCTGATGTACAACGCTCTCGCTTCCGGCGAGATGCTGCCCAAGGTGGAACTGAAGTGGTACCGCACTTCCGTTGAAGGCAAGCAGGAGCATTTCTTCTCCACCATCCTGGAGGATGCCACAGTCATCAACATCGACTGCAACATGCCCCACTGCCAGGATCCGGCCAAGGCCGAATTCACCCAACTGGTGGAAGTATCCCTGGCCTACCGCAAGGTAACCTGGGAACACGCCGTTGCCGGCACCTCCGGTGCCGATGACTGGCGCTCGCCGATCGAGGCCTGATATACCGGTCCGATCCCCGGAAAACGGCTGGCCCAAGGGCCGGCCGTTTTCATTTGTGCTACCTGCCGGGCGCCGTTAAGATGACCTCCTGCATAACAGGTTCATCATGCGCGACTCATCTACTGCATTACATCAGATCGGCCACCTCATGTGCGAGGCCACCCGGGATATCCTCTGGCAGCCTGCTGCTGACTGGCTGAGCTCACAGTCCACCGGGGGTGCCCTGCGTTGCCGGGTTGGGTCCGGGCAGGCCACCTACCATCGCTACGATCCCCGGAATAAGCAGCACCTGATCAACTACGGGCTGCGCATGATCGCCGCCAAGCTGCAGCCAGAGACTGCCGAGGGATGGCTGTCGACCCGCGAAATCCGGGGGCGGGGTTATTTCGATGGCGAACTGAGCACCCTGAACCTGCTCGCCCACACCTGCTGCCATGAGTTTTCCCATCTGCTCCAGTACAGTGCCGGCCAGCGTTCCTACGGTTCGGTCCACAACCGGCACTTCTACGAGATTCTTGACCAGTTGCACGAGAGCGGAGGGGCGGTGGCTACCAGGAACTTCCTTGCCGAACAGGCCCGTACCCGAGGGCTCGAGCTTCCGGCTGCGACCTTCGAGCTGCCAAACAGCCGTCATCGGGCACAGCAATGGCAGGTAGGAGAAACCGTTACTTTCGGCGAGGGCACTCGGCAAAAACACGGCGAGATCATCCGGGTAAACCGGAAAACCTGTACGGTGCGGGGCACAGGCCCCGCCCGGGGTACCCGTTACCGGGTACCACTGTCCATGTTACGCAAGACCGGGTAGCAGCCGACTCGGGGCCTCAATTCCGTGCACGCCGCCCCGCCAGGGGGCGAAAATCCCTACCACCTACTGTGACAAAACCGATCCGTCCTTCCACCTCTATGTTTTTCATAGAATTATAGAGTTGGCACGAAGATCGCTAACTTCTCTGCAGGGATGAACGTCCCGGCCAGGGATTCGGCCGGACCATCAGATCATTGTTGTTGGCATTGGCACCGGGCTCACAAATCCTTTGCAGGAGGCGGAGTCCGGTTTTTTTACTGAATAGCACGGGCAATTGCCGGTTTTCGCATCCAGTCATTACCAGAGGTCAATTCCCGTCCGGCAAGACTGGGGTAAGATCACGGAAAAGAAAACGACAAGGATGCGCCCCGTGAAACCCCTGAGTCCCACCGACCAATTGTTCCTCTGGCTCGAGAAACGCCAGCAACCCATGCATGTGGGCGGCCTGCAGCTGTTCTCATTTCCGGAGGACGCACCAGACGACTACGTGGCCCGGCTGGCTGACCAGCTCCGGGAGCACACCCTGGTAACGCCCCCGTTCAACCAGCGCCTGAGCTACCGACTGGGTCAACCGGTGTGGGTTGAGGATGAACACCTGGACCTGGAGCACCATTTCCGCTTCGAGGCGTTACCCACACCCGGTCGCATCCGGGAGCTTCTGACCTTCATCTCGGCAGAGCACTCACACCTGATGGACCGGGAGCGGCCGATGTGGGAAGTGCACCTGATCGAAGGGCTAGGGGAGCGACAGTTTGCCCTGTACACCAAGGTCCATCATTCCCTGGTGGACGGTGTCTCGGCCATGCGCATGGTGACCCGCACCCTTTCCGAGGACCCGGAACAAAGAGGCATGCCGCCAATCTGGGCATTGCCACCCAGGGTCCGGGGAGAATCAGGTGAGGGCGCGTCGCTGTGGCGCAGCGTCGGACATCTGCTGGGGGAATCCGGCAAGCAACTGGGCACGATACCCACGGTGGCCAGGGAGTTGCTGAGGACCATCAACGAGGCCCGCAAGGATCCGGCGTACCATTCCATTTTCCACGCGCCCCGCAGTGTGCTGAACCAGAGAATCACCGGTTCCCGCCGGTTCGCGGCCCAGTCCTTTTGCCTGAAGCGGATCAAGGCGGTGTGCCAGGCCTACGGCACCACCGTCAACGACGTGGTCACTGCCATGTGCGCCACGGCATTGCGAGGCTACCTGATGAACCAGGAGGCGCTTCCGGCCAAGCCGCTGATTGCGATGGTGCCGGTGTCCCTGCGCCGGGACGAAAGCTCCGGCGGCAACCAGGTGGGCGTGATCCTGGCCAACCTGCACACCGACGAGCCGGACCCGGCCGAACGGCTTCGCAAGATCCATCAGGGCATGCAGGACGCCAAGGAGCGCTACGCCCACATGTCGCCCGAGGAGATCATCAACTACACGGCGCTGACCCTGGCTCCGGCCGCGTTCCACCTGCTCACCGGTATGGCCCCGAACTGGCAGACGTTCAATGTGGTGATTTCCAACGTTCCGGGCCCCCGGGAAAGCCGATACTGGAACGGTGCGAAAATGGAAGGCATGTATCCGGTGTCGATTGCCATGGATCGGCTGGCCCTTAACATGACGCTGACCAGCTACAACGATCAGGTGGAGTTCGGGCTGATCGGTTGCCGGCGCACCCTGCCCAGTCTCCAGCGTATGCTGGATTTCCTGGACGAGGGTCTGGCCGAACTGGAGGCCGCCGCCGGGTTGTGATCAGCCGAAGCGACGCTCTTCGTTACGTACGGAGATCTGGTCGTTGAGGGTCCAGAAGTCGTAGAGCACGCCGATCATGAACAGGCCGCCGGTCAGCAGGTACAAAAGACCGGTCAGCCATTTACCCATGTACATACGATGCACCCCGAAGACGCCGAGGAAGGTGAGCAGCAACCAGGCGATGTTGTAGCTGATCTCGCCCTGGCGGAAGCGCAGATCGGCTTCCCGGTCCATGGCGGGGATAAGGAAAAGGTCGATGATCCAGCCGATGAAGAACAGGCCGAGGGTGAAGAACCAGATGGTTCCGGTTACGGGTTTGCCGTAGTAGAAGCGGTGTGAGCCCAGGAATCCGAAGATCCAGAGGAGGTAGCCAAAGATCTTGCTGTGGGTGTTGGGTCTGTCGGTCATTTACACATCCTGGTGGTTTTTGGGATTCGGGGACATATATGGGAGTCTGATTTTAATTTAGCAAGGCCTGATGATTTGTGCCGGGCCGGAGGGCGGGGAATTTTCCCAGCCGGTAAAAACAACTCGCTGCGCTCAGACAATTTTCCCGGCTGGGAAAA
>NZ_JAWLHI010000033.1:0-44914 GCF_041690455.1 Marinobacter sp. | reverse complement strand
CGCTGTGACATATTAGGCTTTCCCCTGTCGGGGACGTGCTCACAATGCCCTGAAGTAGCCACCTGGGTAATGCGCATCGGCTCGAGGACGTATCCGACCATCGCGAACAGCCCAGGAAGTTGGTCTCATTATACGGGCAGGTCCGGGGCCAATTGCAACACCTGATCCGCAATCAGTGGCCCGTATTTTCCCCGAGGGCATCGTCGAGCTTGCTGTCCATGGCCTTGAGAATCGAGCTGGTGGCGTCGGACATGGAATCCTGCTCCAGCAGCTCGTGGGCGATGTTGAGCGCGGCCATGACGGCAATGCGCTCAACGCCGAACACCTTGCCGCTGGAACGGATTTCCCGCATCTTGTGGTCCAGATGCCTGGCGGCGCGAATCAGGGCTTCTTGCTCTTCTTCCGGGCAGGCAACCAGGTATTCCTTGTCGAGAATCTTCACCTCAACGGTGGTGGATTGCTTAGACATCAGTGGTGCTCCAGTGCCCGCAGGCGGCCAATCATGGCTTCGATCTTGTTTTTGGCAAGATCGTTCTTGTGTACCAGCTGGGCCCGCTCCCGGTTCCAGTCGTCCTGGAGCTCCCGCAGCATGGCGTTATCCCGCTCCAGTTTCTGACAGCGTTCGATCAGCTTGTCCAGCTTGTCCGCTAATGCCTGTACTTCGGACTGTTCCATGGCGTGCCCAACATCGGTTGTTATGAATGCAAATAACTATAAGTGTGGACGCTAAGTCGGTCAATTTACAGGGTTGTCATAGCGGTCGGGGCGTGACGCCGATCACTGCCCGCTGATCTCCCCGAGGCCCTGGGAGCGGGTCCTGCGCCAGGTGGAGAACGCCGGCAGCAGGCCGACCAGCGCGGCCGCCGCCGGTACGGTCGCGAGCAGTGCCCATTCGGTGGGGTTCAGGGGCCTGAGTGCCAGGTTGATCCCGTAGTTGTCCAGTAACCAGGGGGCAATGCCCGTGAGGAGGGCGGCGCCCACGGCCAGTGCGAGCAGGCAGGAGACCAGCGCCAGGGCAACACATTCGATCACATGCAGGGAGGCAACCAGCCCCGTTGAGGCCCCGGTGGCCCGGAGCACTGCAATCTCGTGGGCCCGTTGGGTCTGCAGGGTCAGCAGTACCGCCACCAGTCCTACCAGGCTGGTAATGACCACGAAGCCGGTAATACCCAGCAGGGCTTTTTCGAACTGCCCCATCAGGCGCCACAGCTCGCTCAGGGCAACGCCCGGGAGAATGGCGGACAGGGGCTCCTCTGCCGACTGGTTCAGGGCGCGCTGGAGCTGGAAGGTAAGCACGGGGGACTTCAGCCCCACGTAGGCGGCCGTGATGGCGTCGGGAGTAAAGTCCATTCCCTGGGCTTTTTCCGGGGTTAGCGTTCGCCCCGGAATCGCCACGCCGGATTCCCAACCCACATGCATGGCCTCCATACCTGCCAGGCTGATGTACACCGCCTGGTCGACCGGGGTGCCGGTGGCCTCCAGAATCCCGGTAATCCGGAACGGGGTGTCCTCGTGATTGGAGAAGCTGGTTCTGCCGCCGCCGTGGGAGAGGATGATCTCTTCGCCGGGCTGATGCCCGAGCTCCCGCGCCACGCCGGCACCGAGCACGACGTGAAACACGTCACTGAACCATTCGCCTTCGGCCAGGCTGACCGGCTGTTCCTGGCCATAACGGAAGTGTTCCGGGAAGTTGCTGTCCGTGGCCACCACCCGGTAGCCCCGGTAACTGTCACCCAGGGAGATGGGGATCAGCCAGTCAATTCGTGGGTCTTCCTGAAGTTTCCGGAAGGTGCTCCAGCGGATGTTGTTGGTGGCATCGCCGATGTGGAACACGGTGTACAGCAGCAGGTTCAGCTGGCCGCTGCGGGCCCCGACGATGAGGTCGGTGCCGCTGATGGTGCTGGTGAACGATTGCCGGATTTCGGTACGCAGGTACTGGATGCCCAGCAGCAGGCTGACACTCAGGGTGAGGGTCAGGCACACCAGGGCCAGGACACGGCGCCGGTGCCAGAGGCTCGCCAGGGCCAGGGAAAAGGCCAGTCTGGTTTTCATGATTTACCTCCCAGATGGACCTGATGATGGAAATGGCGGCTCAGGCTGCGGTCATGGCTGACAAAAACCACCGAGGTGCCCCGTTCTTTGGCCAGGCCGAGCAGGAGATCGAGGAATCGGTCCCGGTTGTCGGCATCCAGAGCGGAGGTTGGCTCGTCCGCGAGGATGATGCCGGGGCTGCCCATCAGTGCCCGGGCCGCGGCAATCCGCTGCTGTTGGCCGATGGAAAGCCGGGTGACCTTGCGATGCCAGTGATCCTCAGGGATGGCCAGCAACCCGAGCAGCTCTTTGGCAGCGGAGTCCGGGTCGGGCCGGGTTTGTCCAAGACGTACACGGGACAGGCGGCAGGGCAGGGTAACGTTCGCCAGAGCGCTCAGGTAGGGCACCAGGTTGAACTGCTGGAAGATCACGCCGATATGGTCGGCCCGGAACCGGTCCCGGGGGCCGGGGCCCAGGCGCTGCAGCTCGGAACCGAGAATGCTGACCGACCCGGATTCGGGCACCTGCATGCCGGACAACAGGCTCAGAAGGGTGCTTTTGCCGCTACCGCTGGCGCCTTGCAGGAAAAGGTGTTCACCCCGGGGGATAGTCAGGTCCGGAAACCGGAGCATCGGTTGAGACGTTGCCCATCGGAAGCCAAGGTCCCGGGCCTCCAGGGCAAACTCCCCGTTCCTGGCCCGGCTGAGCCGGGTTTCTGTCGTGCTGGTCATGTTGGTGATCATTGTCTCCGGTGTATGATACCTGCTGGTCCGGAACCTGAACCCCAGGAGTAACCTCGTTGATGCTTCACGTTTTCCCTTCGCCCCGTTTTACCGGCATGGTCCTGGCAACCTTGCTCGGATTCGCCTCTGTCGCCGTGGCCGCGGAGCCCCGGGAGATCGACTGGCTTGAACTCATGCCCGCCGAGGATCTGGCGTTGCTGGAGAATATGCCAGAAGTCGAGCACGAGGGCGACGGCCCCGCCATCCTGCCCGATGAGATCATGACCGGGCGCGTGGTGCCGGAGATGGGAGACGTTGAGGGGCGGATTCCCGGCTTTGTCGTGCCGCTGAAAACCACCAACGACATGAAGATCCTCGAGTTCTTCCTGGTCCCCTACTACGGTGCCTGCATCCATGTGCCGCCGCCCCCGCCCAACCAGATCATCCACGTGAAATACAAGGAGGGCTTCTATCTCGAAGCCCTGTATGACCCGGTGTGGATCGAGGGCACACTGGTGATTGAGCGTACCGAGAATGAGATCGGCACCTCCTCATACTCCATGGTGGCCAGGAGCGTGACACCCTACACCGAGTAGGTTATTGCTGCAGTTCGATGGCTTGTTCGCCATGCTCCAGGCGTGTTGCGCCCTGTGCCATGGCGCCGGCCCACTGCACATCCAGGTGCTCAAGGCGTTCAAGCCGGGTGGTCAACGGTGTGGTCAGGGTGCTGGCATCCTGCACGCCGGGGCACGCCAGCGTCTGGATGACTTCAAAGGCCGAATGGCCGCCGCCGTGATCCCCGTGCTCATCATCGTTGCCGTCGTGTTCCGGTTCCTGGCCGCTGTGATGTACATCCGAACTGATCACAGTGCAGGTGCCCTCCGGGGTATTGATCAACGGTGTTCCGGCAAACCAGTCGTTCGCTTTCGTCAGCGCCTGAGTCTGGGCGTTGGTTCTGGCTTCATGCTCGAAGCCCACCACGTTGTAGGCGGGTGAGACAAACATCACCTCTACCTTGTTGCCTTCAACCGCAAACGACAGTTCGGCGTGACCGTGCTGGTGGGCGCCGGGGTTCTCGCTGGCAGCGGCTACGCCGGCGAGGAAGGTCAGCGGTAACAACAGTAGTCGGTATCCGGATCGATTCATCAGGCTCTCCAGTAGTGGGTGTTATGTTATAACATATTGTGATTTCCCGGCAGCAAAAGCAAGCGACAAGTGTCTTGGTGTCGCCTGAATGCTAGGATAGGAACTTCATTCAGCAACACAGGATTGTCTTGATTCATGTCCGAATCCGACACTTCTTCCGGCGCCGCCCGCGCTGCAGAATTCGAACGCTGGGCCAACGTCTTTACCGCCCACCAGGCCTTCAGTCATCCCTCGGAGCTCCACGGCGCACTGTGTGGTCGACTCGCCGCCGGTTCCCGTATCCAGGAACCGGAATGGCTGAACATGGTGTGCGAGCACATGGGTCTCCCGGAAGACGCGGCCGAAGAATCCGACGACCTGGCGCCCTTCATGAACAGGGCCTATGAGCAGACCCTGGCGCTCTTGCAATCGGCCGACATGAGTTTCCATCCTTTGTTACCGGATGATGACTACGCCATCGAGCAGCGGCTGGAAGCACTGGTTTCCTGGGTGCGCGGTTTCCTTGAAGGCATGGCCCTGGCCGCCGGAGAATCCCTGGGCCAGGCTCCGGACGAGATCCGTGAGCTGATTGAGGACATGGTGGCAATCAGCCAGCTCTCCGAGGATGAGGAAGCCGACGAGGAAAGCGAGCAGCAGCTGCTGGAAATCACCGAGTATGTCCGGCTCGGGGCCCTGGCCGTGTTTACCGAATTCAACGCCCCGGAGAAGCCGGCCTCCAATTCGCCGACCCTGCACTGAACCGGGTCCAGACCTATGGGAGAATCTATGTCGTCCATGATACCCGTGAAGGAGTTCGCCGAGCGTCGTCGCAAGCTGATGGAGCGCATGGCGCCGGACAGTATCGCCATCCTGCCAGCGGCCCCGGAGCGGGTGCGTAACCGGGATGTACTCCACCCATTCCGGCAGGACAGTGATTTCCAGTATCTGACCGGCTTTGGTGAGCCCGAGGCAGTGCTGGCGCTGATTCCCGGTCGCGAACATGGCGAGGCGGTGCTGTTCTGCAAGGAACGCCACCCGGAGAAAGAGCTTTGGGACGGTTTCCTGTGCGGCCCCGAAGGCGCCATCGAGCGGTTCGGCCTGGACGATGCCTTCCCGATTTCGGATATCGATGACATCCTGCCGGGCATGATTGAAGGTCGCAGCCGGGTCTATTACCCCCTCGGCAAGGACCAGAGCTTCGATCACCGGGTCATGGAATGGGTCAAGACCATCCGCAGCAAGGTACGCACGGGCGCCCATCCTCCCGGAGAGTTTGTCGCACTGGAGCATCTGCTCCACGATCTGCGCCTGTACAAGAGCGCCAACGAGATCAAGGTGATGGCGAAGGCCGGTAAAATCAGTGCCGAAGCCCACCGCAACGCCATGAAACGGGCGCGCCAGGGTGGTTTTGAATACAGCCTGGAAGCGACCCTGATCCACACGTTCATGGAGCACGGTGCCCGGTCCACCGCTTACCCGTCGATCGTGGGTAGTGGCGCTAATGGTTGCATCCTGCATTACATCGAGAACAGTGCGCCCCTGAAGGAGGGTGACCTGGTGCTGATCGATGCCGGCTGCGAGCTGGAATGCTACGCCTCGGACATTACCCGGACCTTCCCGGTCAGTGGCAAGTTCAGCCCGGAGCAGCGAGCCCTTTACGAGGTCGTGCTGGCGGCCCAGTACGAGGCCATTGACGCCGTGCGGCCGGGCAATCACTGGAACCATGCCCACGAGGCAGCGCTCAGGGTGCTCACCCAGGGGCTGATCGACCTCGGCCTGTTGTCCGGGAATGTGGAAGAAGCCATCGAGAAGGAAGCCTACAAGCCGTTCTTCATGCACCGCACCGGCCACTGGCTGGGTATGGATGTGCATGACGTGGGTGACTACCGGATCGGTGAGGCCTGGCGCGAGCTGGAGCCTGGTATGGCCCTGACCGTGGAGCCCGGCCTGTACATCGCCCCGGACAACACCAGTGTGGATGAGAAGTGGCGTGGTATCGGCATCCGCATCGAGGATGACGTGGTGGTAACCAAAGACGGTTGCCGCGTCCTCACCGATGAGGTGCCCAAGACCATTGCCGAGATTGAAGCGTTGATGGCGGACTGACACGGTGACCGCACCCGAGACTGACCTGATTATTGCCGGTGGCGGCCTGGCCGGCGCTACCCTGGCCCTGGCGCTGGCCCGGACCGTGCCCGAGCTTCGGGTGACGGTGGTGGAGACCTTCCCGCTGTCTCCCGATGCCCTGCCGGAGGACTACCAGCCCAGTTATGACGCCCGTTCCACGGCGTTGTCCTGGGGATCCAGGCTCATCTTTGAAGAGCTGGGGCTCTGGCCGTCGTTGTCGGAACACGCCACGCCCATTCGCCATATCCATGTCTCCGATCGTGGCCACTTCGGGGCCACCCGACTGCATGCCGAAGATCATCACCAGCAAGCCCTGGGCTACGTGGCCGACAACCGCTGGATGGGGCTGTGCCTGATGCGGGCGTTGCTCGATACGGGTGTGCAGTGGCAGGCGCCGGCGGAGGTGGTGGACATGACTCCGACACCGGACGGTGTTGACGTGCTGATCCGCAAGGACGGCCAGGAGCAGCGGGTCTCCGGGCAATGCCTGGTGGTTGCCGATGGCGGCCGTTCCGGACTGCGGGAGAAGCTGGGTTTTGTCACCCGCACCGAAAATTACGGCCAGAATGCGTTGATTGCCAATGTCTCCACCAGTGAATCGCATCAGTTTACCGCCTATGAACGGTTTACCGGCGATGGCCCGATGGCGCTACTTCCCCATGGCTCACCCCGCCGGCCGGAGAACCAGTCGGCACTGGTGTGGACCCTGACCGATGCGGCTCTGGCGGAGGTGCTGGAGCTGTCGGACGAGCAGAAATGCCGGCGTCTGCAGGAGCGATTCGGCTGGCGGCTGGGCCGGTTTACCCGGATTGGGCAGTGCAGCCACTACCCGTTGAAGCTGACCACCGTGGACGAGGCCGTACGCCCGGGTGTGGCGCTGGTGGGCAACGCCGCCCATGCCCTGCATCCGGTGGCCGGGCAGGGCTTTAACCTGGCCCTGAGAGGCTTGATGACCCTGGTGGAACAGTTCCGGCGGGGGGTGGACGAGGGCCGTTCGATCGGTGAGTTGTCAGTGCTCGGTGAATACCAGCGGCGGCATCGCCGGGACTGGCAGCAGACGGTGCAGTTCTCGGACTCGCTGATCCGAGTCTTTGGGCAGTCCCTCTTGCCGGTCGCCACGGCGCGGGATGCGGGGCTGATCGGGCTCGACATGGTGCCCGGCGCCAAACGCTGGTTTGCCCGCAAGGCCATGGGCATCGGCGGCCGCAGGCCGGTTGTTCCGTCAGTTTCCACAACGGCCAGTGAGGATCTCCGTCATGACCAGTAACACCGACGCCCCGTCCTTCGACATTGTCATCGTTGGTGGCGGCATGATCGGATCGGCCCTTGCGCTGGGTCTGTCCCGCCAGGGCTGGCAGGTCGGTCTGGTCGAAGGTGCCGTCCGGGAGGCTCTGCTGGAGGCCCCGGAGCCGGCGTCAACGGTGGACGACTTCGAGCCCCGGGTCAGTGCCATTTCAGCGGCCAGCCAGCGTCTTCTGGAAGAACTGGGGGCCTGGTCCGGGGTGACGGAAAGCCGGCACTGTGGCTATCGGGAAATGATCGTGTGGGATGGAGACGGCACCGGCCGGATCCATTTCGATGCCGCCGAACTGCATGCCCGGGCGCTGGGTACCATTGTCGAGAACCGCAACATCGTCCGGGCTTTGTTCCGGGAGCTGCTGGCCAGTGACGTGACGCTCTTTGACGGGGTCCGGGTCCGGAGCTGGTCCCGGACGGAAGGCGTTGAACTGGAAGACGGACGTCGGCTGGCGGCCCGCCTGGTGATCGGGGCCGATGGCGCAAACTCGCGCCTGCGCCAGTGGGCGGGTATGCCGACCCACGAATGGGATTACGACCAGCAGGCAATCGTCTGCACCGTCCGGACGTCCCAAAGCCACCGCTACACCGCCTGGCAGCGATTCTCTCCCAGTGGCCCGCTGGCCTTCCTGCCGCTGTTGAATGAAAGCCTGGACGACCAGTTCTGTTCCATTGTCTGGTCCCAGGATACCTCCGAGGCCCGCCGGCTGATGGCCCTCGGTGATGATGCCTTCCGGGCTGAGCTGGAGCGGGCCATCGAAGGTGAGCTGGGCAGTGTGACTGCGGTTTCCCGCCGTTTTGCCTTTCCCCTGCGCCAGCGCCATGCCAAGGACTATGTGGCCGACGGCCTGGCTCTGGTGGGTGACGCCGCCCATACCATCCATCCCCTGGCAGGCCAGGGTGCCAACCTGGGGTACGGGGATGTGCGGGCCCTGCTCGATGAAATGAAACGGGCGAAGGCGCTAGGCCTTGCTGTCGATGATCAACTGGTTCTGGCCCGCTATCAGCGCCGCCGGAAAGGTGAGAACCTCACCATGATGGCGGCCATGGAGGGCTTCAAGCAGTTGTTCGCTCGGGATGAGTTGCCGCTGCGCTGGCTTCGTAATGCCGGCATGCGCTGGCTGGACCGGCTTGGGCCGGTAAAGAACCGCATAGCCGCCGAGGCCATGGGCCTCGCTGATTAACCGATAGAGCCACCAGAACAAGGAATCTGCCCATGGCAGGAAGCAGTCTGCTCGCACTGATCGACGACATCGCCACCATCCTTGATGACGTCTCCCTCATGACCAAGGCCGCCACCAAGAAAACCGCGGGGGTTCTGGGGGATGACCTGGCGCTCAATGCCCAGCAGGTCACCGGCGTGAAGCCGGCCCGGGAGTTGCCGGTGGTCTGGGCGGTCGCCAAGGGGTCTTTCATCAACAAGGCCATCCTGGTACCGGCCGCGGTGGCCATCAGTTTCTTTGTGCCCTGGCTGGTGACCCCGTTGCTGATGCTCGGTGGGGCGTTCCTGTGTTTCGAGGGCTTCGAGAAACTGGCCCACAAGTTCCTCCACGGCAAGGAGGATGATGCCCACAAGCAGGAGCTGCACGAGGCCCTGAAGAATCCGGATGTCGACCTGAAGGCGCTGGAAAAGGACAAGATCAAGGGTGCGATACGCACCGACTTCATCCTGTCGGCTGAAATCATCGCCATTACCCTGGGTACCGTCACCGGGCAGGGCATCGGTATGCAGTTCCTGGTGCTCACCGTGGTGGCGGTGATGATCACGGTCGGGGTCTATGGCCTGGTGGCCGGTATCGTGAAACTGGACGATGGCGGCCTGTATCTGAGCCAGAAGGACAGTGCCCTGGCCCAGCGCATTGGCGAGGGTATCCTCTGGCTGGCTCCCTACATGATGAAGACCCTGTCGATCCTGGGTACCATCGCCATGTTTCTGGTGGGTGGTGGCATTCTCACCCATGGCCTGCCACCGGTCTACGATGCCATCCATCACTTCGCCGAAGGCTTTGGCGGTATCGGCGCCACCCTGGCATCGACCCTGGCGGATGGCCTGTTCGGGGTTCTGGCCGGTGCCATCCTGGTCGGGGTGCTGACGCCCCTGATCAATTGGTGGCAGAATCGCCACGGGGAAGCTGCATAAGGCTGGTTTAACGGCAGGCGTCAACAAGCCGGCTGACCAACACCGGCACGGCGGTTTCCACCCTCAGGATCCGGGGGCCGAGATGAACGCCCTGGCAGCCGGCCTCTTCCAGCTTGCCCACCTCATACGGGGTGAAACCTCCTTCGGGTCCGATACACAGCACGGCCGGTTCATCGAGGTGCACAGGGCAGGGCGTGGGTGTGCCCGGATGGGCCACCAGTGCCCGCTTGCCGGCGAGGATGTCGGGAAGCTCGTCTTCCACGAAGGGTTTAAACAGTTTGCGGATGTGAACGGTCGGCATCACCGTATCTCTGGCCTGCTCGAGGCCCAGGGTCAGGTTTTCCCGCAGATTGTCCCCCGACAGCCAGGGGGTCTGCCAGAAACTCTTCTCCACCTTGTAGCTGTTGATCAGCCAGATGTCCTTGATGCCGAGGGAGGCGCAGGTCTGAAGTACCCGTCGGAACATTTTGGGGCGGGGCATGGCCAGGATCAGGGTGAGCGGCAGTGCCGCCGGCGGTTGCTGGTCCAGTGTTACCTGCAGTTCGGCTTCGGTGCCTGTCAGCCGGATTACCTCACCGGTTCCCATCAGGTCATCAACGCGACCGACGGGAATGCGGTCACCGGCGGCCACCTTCAGTACGGAATGCAGATGGGTCAGCCGGCGGCCGGTAAGCACGGCCCGGTCCGGCGTGACAAAATCCTCGTCAAACAGCAGTGCCAGGTTCATTCGCCGGGGAAATCTTCCGCATCCTCGCTGGCCACCTCCCGGCGGGCCAGACGCCCGAACAGGATACCGAACTCGAACAGGATCCACATGGGGACCGCCAGCAGAGTCTGGGAGATGATGTCCGGGGGTGTCAGCAGCATGCCGATGATGAAACAGCCAACGACCACATAGGGACGCTTGGCTGCCAGATCGTCCGGGGTGGTGGCGCCGGTCAGGATCAGCAGTACCGTGGCGATGGGAATCTCGAACGCCACCCCAAAGGCAAAGAACATCTTGAGCACGAAATTCAGGTAGCTGCTGATATCCGGCAGCTCCACAATGCCCTCGGGGCCGATGGCGGTAAAGAACCCGAACACCAGTGGAAACACCACGTAATAGGCAAACGCGGCGCCGGCATAGAACAGGATCACCGAGGTGAACAGCAACGGAAACGCCAGCCGCTTCTCATGGGCATACAGCCCCGGGGCGATGAAACTCCAGAGTTGGTAGAGGATAATCGGGATCGCGGCAAAGACCGAGAGCACCAATGCCAGCTTCAGGGGAGCGAAGAAGGGCGAGGTGACGTCGGTGGCGATCATGCTCTGGCCCACGGGCAGCAGTTCCCGGATCGGCTGGCTGAGCCAGAGATACAGTTCGTTGGCAAAGGGGTAGATCGCGGCGAAACAGATCACCACGGCCAGCACCATCTTCAACAGCCGGTTACGCAGCTCGAGCAGGTGCTCGATCAGTGGCATTTCCGGTTGTTGTTCGGGATGGATCTGGTTGCCGTCTGGCTGCTGGGTCATGAACGGTTATCCGACGGGCCTGATTGGGTCTCGCGTTCACCGGAGGCTTCGCTGGACGGTTCCGGTGTCTTGTTATTCTGGCTGTTTGCGCCGGAGGAGTCCGTTTGCTCGCCTTCCCCTGCCATGCGGCGTGTTGCCGGCGCCGGCCTGGGTTTGCGGGTTTCGTCGTCGGACAGGATCATGTGCTCGTACTTCTTGGCCTCATCCAGAGCCCCCCGCACGGTTTTTTGCACATCATCCAGACCGACATCGCCCGCTTTGCGGAGTTCCTCGCGCAGCTCCTCGGCTTTCAGTTGCCGGTCAAGCTCGGAACTGAACTGGCCGACCATACGGCGTGCTGCCCCCACCCAGCGCCCGGCAGCCCGGGCGGCCGTAGGGAGCCGTTCGGGGCCAAGCACCAAAAGGGCAATAACGCCGCAAATCAGCAGCTCAAGGAAGCCGATATCGAACATTCAGCCAGGTCTCAGCTGTGGGTTTTTTCCCGGGGCTTGTCTTCCGCTTCCGCCTGCTTGGGCTCGGCCTCGGACTTTTCTTCCAGGGAATCCTTTTCGTCCTTCGCGGTGTCGTCGTCATTCATGGACTTCTTGAAGCCACGGATGGCGCCACCGAGGTCGCTGCCGATGTTCCGCAGTTTCTTGGTTCCGAACAACAGGATGACAATGCCAAGTACGATCAGGAGTTGCCAGATACTGATACCCATGCGGGGTTCCTCATTCTCATTGTTTCAGTTAAGAGACATTGTACGTTAAAGGAGCCGTCATGCGGAAACCCCCGAAAGGGGTAACACCTGCCTACTTGCTCCGGGATGCCTTTTCTTCCAGTCCTGACAGGTCAAAACGCCGTACCAGCTCGTTCAGGACGTCGTCCGGTCCGAGTCCGAGCCGGGACAGCATGACCATGCTGTGAAACCAAAGATCCGCGGTCTCGTAGACCACATCCGAGGTTTCGCCGCTGTGCTCGGCATCCTTGGCAGCCAGCAGGGTTTCGGTGCATTCCTCACCGACCTTTTCCAGGATCTTGTTCAGCCCTTTGGCATGCAGGCTGGCGACATAGGATGACTCCGGGTCTGCATTCTTGCGGGCTTCCAGTACCTGGGCCAGGCGTTCCAGTACATCACTCACGGGCTGCTCCTTACTTGTTGCCATAGATTGCGTCCGGATCCTTGATGACCGGATCCACCGCAACCCACGCTCCGTCCTTCAGGGTACGGTAAAAACAGCTGCGTCGGCCAGTATGGCACGCAATGCCGCCTTTCTGCTCGACTTTCAGCAGAATCACGTCCTCGTCGCAGTCCAGCCGGATGTCCTTCACCACCTGTTGATGGCCGGAGGTCTCACCCTTGCGCCAGAGCTTGCCCCGGGAGCGTGACCAGTACACCGCGTGACCTTCTTCAGCAGTCAGCCTGAGGGATTCCCGGTTCATCCAGGCCATCATCAGGATCTCGCCGGTTTCGGCATCCTGGGCAATGGCCGGGACCAGACCGTCTTCGGTCCAGCGAATGGCATTCAACCAGTCAGGGCTGTCGACAGTAACGGAGCTTTCTTGCATTTATGTGAATCCCGGTTTGTCTTGTGGTTTAACGGCCGCCGCGCATCACCAGTCCGCCGGCGATGGCCAGCAGGGCCCAGCTCCATGCCGGCGTGTTCTCGACCCAGACCCGGGCCTCAGGCAGGGTTCCGATCACCGCCGCAGCCACCAGCACAACAGCCAGACCGGCCCGGCGCCAGCGTCGCTCGGTGCGGGCTTGCTGCTGTCGCAACAGCTTTAGTGTATCGCGGTTTTGCTGTTCGGTGGGTCCGGCGTGTCGCATCTGCAGCAGGGCATCGTGGATCAGTTGCGGCATTTCCGGTGACTGTTCCAGCCAGGAGGGCAGGTGTGACTGCAGTGACTTCAGCAACCCGGAGGGGCCAATGCGCTTGCGCATCCAGTCCTCGAGGAACGGCTGGGCGGTGCTCCAGAGATCCAGCTCCGGATAAAGCTGGCGGCCCAGGCCTTCGACATTGAGCAGGGTTTTCTGCAACAGCACCAGCTGGGGCTGGACTTCCATATTGAAGCGTCGGGCGGTCTGGAACAGACGCAACAGGAAGTGGCCGAAGGAGATGTCTTTCAGGGGGCGTTCGAAAATTGGCTCGCACACGGTGCGGATGGCGGCCTCGAACTCGTTGACCCGGGTGTCCGGTGGTACCCAGCCGGACTGAATATGCAATTGCGCGACCTGGCGGTAATCCCGGCGGAAGAACGCCAGCAGGTTGCGGGCCAGGTAGCTCTGGTCATCCGGGGCCAGGGTGCCGACAATGCCGAAATCGATGGCGATGTAGCGCGGGTCAGACGGGTTGGACACGTCGACGAAGATATTGCCCGGGTGCATGTCGGCATGGAAGAAACTGTCCCGGAATACCTGGGTGAAGAAGATCTCCACGCCCTTTTCCGCCAGTACCTTCATGTTGACGCCGGCCGCCTCCAGCGCGGGCACGTCGGCAATGGGAATGCCGTGGATCCGTTCCATCACCAGTACCGACTTGCGGGTGTAATCCCAGTCGATAAAGGGGATATAGATCAGCGACGAGTTCTCGAAGTTGCGGCGCAGCTGGCTGGCGTTGGCGGCCTCGCGCTGAAGGTCCAGTTCGTCGTGGATGGTGGAATCGTAATCGGCGACCACGTCCACCGGGTGCAGACGCTTGCCCTCGGACCAGTATTTCTCCAGCAGGCCGGCCATCAGGTACATCAGGGCCAGGTCCTGGTGAATCACCTTTTCGATACCCGGCCTCAAAACCTTGACCACCACACGCTGGCCATTGGGCAGGGTGGCGGCATGGACCTGGGCCACCGAGGCGGACGCCATGGGATCGGCGGAGAATTCCGCAAACAGCTCGGAGACCGGCTTGCCCAGGGAGGTTTCGATGATGTTGCGGGCAGTGTCGCTGGGAAATGGGGGTACCCGGTCCTGGAGCTGTTTGAGGGACTCGGCCATGTCGTCCGGCAGCAGGTCACGCCGGGTGGAAAGGATCTGACCGAATTTCACGAATACCGGTCCCAGCTCTTCCAGGGCCAGCCGCAGGCGATCGCCCCGGCTCAGTTTTGGTTGAGGGAACAGGTGCCAGGGGGCCAGCAGGAAGAACACCTTCAGGGGCGTCGGCAGTTCGGCGATCGGCAGAAACGTGTCCAGGCGGTAACGGCAGAATACCCAGGCAATTCGGAACAGGCGTCTCAGGCGGGTCACGGGTTCTCCGGTTCGTCAGTGATTTCGCGGTCTTCCAGCAGCCGGAGCCGGGCTTCCAGGCGCTCGGTGCGCAGACTCAGCTCATCGATATCCCCGAAGGTGGCTTCCAGTTCCCGGCGCCCGGGCAGGGCGCGGCTTTCCTCGTGGACGTATTCCTCGATATTCGCATTCATGGAGCGGACCGCTTCCCGGCTCCATTTCACCGCATGGCGCAGGCGTTTGCCAAGGAAGTGTGCCGGAACGTCACCGATGTGCCGGGCCATGGCAGCTTCCCAGTCGGGATCCAGCTGGTTCAGGGCCCGCTGGAGCTGGTGGGCGAGGCCGGTATCACCATCGACAGCCAGGCGCCCGTCTGAAAATACCCGGTCATCACCAACGGCCAGGGCGGCAAAGGCCAGCGGCCGGCCACTGATTCGCAGCGCCGGGTCCATTGGCGGCTGGCTGCTGACCTGGACCCTGTCCCCGGTTTGGTCGAGGGTATAGGTCAGTGGTACCGGGGCGGTTATGTCCAGCTGCACGGGGCCCGTCAGTGCTTTGACCAGGGACTGGCGGCCGGCCGGGTCCAGCTCGAGTGCCCGGTTCAGTGCATTCTCGATGATGGCGCTGGCCGCAGCCTGCAGGGTCGGGCCCGGGAACATCAGGGCTTGATTCCCACGTGCAGTGCGACGATGCCGCCGGTCATGTTGTAGTAGCGGCAGTTCACCAGGCCGGCGTTCTCCATCATGGCCTTGAGGGTCTCCTGATCCGGGTGCATGCGGATGGACTCGGCGAGGTACTTGTAGCTCTCGCTGTCACCGGCGATCAGCTGACCCATCAGCGGCAGCGCGTTGAAGGAGTACATGTCATAGGCCTTGTTCAGCAGCGGATTGGTGGGCTTGGAGAATTCCAGCACCATCAGCTTGCCACCGGGCTTGAGCACGCGGGCCATGTCGCACAGGGCCTGATCCTTGTCTGTCACGTTGCGCAGACCGAAGGCGATGGACACGGCATTGAAGTTGTTGTCCGGGAAGGGGAGGTGTTCGGCATCCGCCTGCACGTATTCGATGTTACCGGCGTAACCCCGGTCCATCAGCCGGCTGCGGCCGACCTGGAGCATGGAGGCGTTGATGTCGGCGAGGACGACCTTGCCCGACGGACCCACGAGATCCGAGAATTTCATGGTCAGGTCGCCGGTACCCCCGGCAATGTCCAGGACCTGGTGCCCCGGGCGCACCCCGGAAAGCTCGATGGTAAAGCGCTTCCAGAGCCGGTGAATACCCATGGACATGAGGTCATTCATGAGGTCGTACTTGCCCGCCACGCTGTGGAAGACGTCGGCCACCTGGCCGGCCTTCTGGCTTTTCGGCACGTTGCGGAAACCGAAATGGGTAACGTCGTCCTGGCCATTGCCGGAACCGGACGGATTGGCTGGCGTTTGCTGCTCGCTCATGGGGGCTGTCCTGTCAGAATCTGAACCCCGTATTCTAACGGTTGGCGGGGTGGCTACAAGTTTAATACCGCCTTACACTGTAAAACCGTTTCAATTTGGAAGAGAAAACTGATCCATGTCTGTCATCGATGTCCATCGCCCCCATTCACTGGACAAGGAACACGCCCGTCAGGCGGCAGAAACCCTGGCCCAGGACCTGTCAAAGCAGTTCGATGTGCATTACCAGTGGGAAGGTGATGTCATGAAGTTCAAGCGCAGCGGCGTCAAGGGGCATCTGAACATCACCCCGGATGACCTGCATATCCGTCTGGAGCTGGGCCTGATGCTGCGGCCGTTCAAGCACCGCATCGAGCAGGAGATTCACAGCCAGCTCGACCAGATCATCCAGGCCTGACGGCTCAGAGGTCGCCCGGTAGCTCGAAAGGCGCCGGGTGGCCCGCCAGAATCTGCTCCATTACTCTCCGTTCCCGCCACACCAGCCGTTCAATCAGGCCATCGACATTGTCCATCTTGCGGAAGGCACTGTAACCACGATGCAGAAAACTGTGCAGGTCGCTCAGGTCCGCCATTTCCGCCGGTGTTTTCGCCATGGACAGCAGCCAGCCCAGGGTGCGGTTGCGCACGTAGCGGTCCAGCTGCTGACCGACCTCCGCCACCAGTTGAATCTGCCTTGACCGGTCGTCCAGCCGCCGGCTTGCCCGGTAGGCCTCGCAGTAGACCGGGGTATCCAGTTCCGCCACCGGCTGCCGGTTCCGGTCGAGCAGTTCGGCCAGTTCCAGGTCCAGCTCCTGAGTCACCAGGTTCAGCTCCACCAGCCCGGCAAAGGTATCCAGCAGGTTGTCCGGCAGCCATTTGACCATTTTCGGGAACACCCGGTCGATGTTGTCGTCCCGGCGGGTCATGCCGGCGGGTGCATAGAGATCGGTGAGCAGGAATTCCAGGCCGGCGCGGTAGCCGGGATGGTCATACAGGTCCCGGTGGGTGGCTTTGAGTCGCCGGGCCTGCCAGTCCGCCACCCTGAACGTGTCCTCCGCCAGCGGGTGCTCCGCCTTGTGCTGCCGGAAGTCGTGGTACGCCAACAGCAACCGCTGAAGCCGGCTTGCCGCTTCGGAATGAACAGGGGTGGCGACGAAGCGGTCACGGTACATGGGGCAGCTCCGCTAAACCGTGGATGGGGGCGCCAGTTTAGCGGAGCGGAACCGGAGATGCAGCAGGGTCAGCCCTGGGCGGTGGCCGGCAGGGTCTCGAAGCCCGGAACCCATTCCTTGCTATCCAGGGTAATGAAGTGGCTCGGTGCCTGCGTTTCCACGATCCGCATGGTGGTCGGGCTCTGGCGGGCGCTGGCCAGCATGGCGGAGCGGTCCAGAATCCGGTCCACCGCCGGGATCAGGAAGGTGCCGTGGCGGATATGCTGGTACACCGAGGTGTCGGTCCGCGTCATCCAGTCCATGATGTTCTCGATGTTGCGGACAATGGTCAGATGATCCTTGGTGGCGGAGAACAGCTTGCTCAGCAGCTGCTTCTTGCGTGGATTCATCTTGCCGAAGAAAGTCTGGCCGTAGGCGGACTGGGGTGCACTGTTGATCAGGCGGATCAGCCAGGGCCACATGCCATGGCTGACCGGTTCCAGCAACATGGTCACCAGGCCATGCAGCCGCCCCTGGGGCAGCACCGGGGCCTCGAGCACCACCTCCACTTCCTCGTAGAGTTCGGGCCATTGTTTCATGGCTTCCAGGAGCACCGCGCCGCCGCGGGAGTGGCCATGGACTCGAATGTTACGGGTGGTGGGCAGGTTCGCGAGTGCTTGGTTGAGGATGCAGGCATCGTACTCGATGGTGCCTTCCAGGTGCTTGATGGGCACCTCCCAGTCCGGAGTCTCGGGAGTGACCCCGTTCACCGGAATGTGGTAGTTGCTGCAGGTCAGCAGGATCAGTTCGGTGGTGGCGCCTTCGTAGGCCTGGGTGAAGTAGCAGTGATTCTCCAGGAAGCCGTGCACACCAATAACCGTCTGCTCCGCCTTGCCACTGTGGTTGCGGACCGAAACAGCACCTTTACCCACACGATAGACCCGGCCCGAGAACATCTCGGAGTAGGCACTCTCGATGGGCTTGATCAGCTTGCGAACATGACTCGCTTTCATACCTGCTCTCCCCCCAGCACTGCAAATGTCGATTATTGGTATTGGTCTGTGCTGGTGACCTTGTTGTACCGCGATGGTGGCGGGCATTTAATGGCGCCGGGAACACTTTTTTCGGCATTCCCCGGCCAATAGACAGGTCCCCGGACCCGCTAATAACCATTGCATCAAGGCTTATAACCAGTATAGGACTGAACAGTTACTCACGTGTAATTTTTTGTAACCGTGTGCGGCGCTCGCCGTGTGGAGCCGTCTCGGGTTGTCTGGCACAATGCGGTGTTCGGTTTTTACGTACCATTGGATGTTACTGACCCCGGGGACCCTCAGGTTTGAGTCAAGCGCAATCGCATCTCCTGCTGCCCGCAGATTCGGCCTGGCTGGCACTGGAGCGCCCGGATAATCCGATGACCATTACCGTGATGCTGAGGGTCGATGGGCTCACCGCGCCCCGGTTTCGTGAATTCCTTGAGGTGTACTGGATTGCCTGGGAGCGCTTTGTGCATCGCCCGGTGCAGAGAGGCCCCGGCTGGTGGTGGCAGCGGGATGCCGAGTTCGATGTTCGTCGGCACCTCGATGTGGTCATCGAGCGCTTCTCCGAGGCAGGGCTGCAGGAATGGGTCTCTGCCCGGCTGAATGAACCCCTGCCGCTGTTCCGTCCCATGTGGAAGTTCTGGCTGGCACCCAACGCCCCGGGCGGTGCCGCGCTGGTGTTACGAATGCACCATTGCTACGCCGATGGTCTGTCCCTGCTCGGGATTTTTGATCAGCTCTGCCCGGCGTCACCCCGGCAGCATCCGGCGCTCTACGGTGCGCCGGAACAGGGTGAGTTTTCCCGCTGGACCGAAGCTGCCCAGACCTGGTTGGCTCAGTTGGCGCAGGGGCAACAAGAGCGGGAAAGCGGGGCCGATGAGTCCCGGTCTGCGACAGCTTCCCTGGAGCACGCGGGGCAGGCCCTTGAGCAATACGCCCAGAAAGGCCTGCGCTTGCTGAACGAAGTCACGGACTTTCTGGTAGAGCCCGAAGACTCCCCCTCCGAACTCCGACGGCCGCTGCTGGGCAGGCGTCATTGCCGCTGGTCGGCACCGGTTCCGCTTGAGCGCTTCGGTGCCATTGCCCGGACTACCAACGTCACCATCAATGATGTGTTGCTCAGTTGCGTGGCAGCCGCAGCCCGGCCCAGATTGGGGCTGAGTGATGACGAGCTGGAACAGGCGGTCATGCATGCTGCGGTGCCGGTGGATATCCGTGGCCGTCTGCCGGAGGAGCTGAAACCGAAGCCCGGAACCTTGGGAAATTACTTTGGTACCGTGTTTGTACCGCTGCCGGTGGATGGCGAAAGCTCCCTGGAGCGGCTGTACCGGATCAAGCAGGAAACCCGCCGGCTGAAGAAAAGCTGGCAGCCGGGAATTGCCTGGGGGCTCGCCTCCACCGCCTCGGTGATCCCCGATCCGTTACGCCAGCCCATCGCCGATGTGTTCTACCGCAAGGCGTCGGTGGTGGTGTCGAACGTGCCCGGCAAACGGGAGCCACGCTATCTTGCCGGCTGCCGGATTACCGAACAGATGTTCTGGGTGCCGCAGGCCGGCGATATCGGTGTCGGTATCAGCATCGTCAGCTACGCCGGCCAGATCCAGTTCGGTGTGGTGGCGGACGAGTCGGTGATATCGGATCCGTCGTCGTTCCTGGATGACTGCGTGCAGGAGCTGGACCGTTTTCCGGGTGGGTCGTAATCCCAAAGTTGCGATTCTGAACCCTCCCAAATGAGCAGCAAACCTGCTCCCTTGTGGCATTTCCCCCCTTTCTCCCTTCCCCGACCATGGAATTCGGGCGACAGAGTGCGCCCCGGATTGTCGGCCTGCCTCAGGTCCGCAATCCCGATTTCCAACAACAACCGGGGGAATTATGAACAACAACAACTTCAGAAAGTCAGGTCTGGCACTGGCCATGGCAGCGGCCATGGGCGCAAGTACAGGAGCCAATGCGGCGATTGAGGTCTATAACGAAGACGGCACCTCGTTTTCGGTGGACGGTTATTTCAATGCTTTCTATGTGAACCGGGACGACAAGGTGTCCGACACCCGGAACTCCGATGTGAAAATGGGGTTCCTGCCGAACACCATTGGCTTCAATTTCAGCAAGGAAATGGGTAATCTGACCCTGGGCGGCCGCTCCTCATTCTGGTCCACTATTAACGACAGCCTGCAGTCGCCCACCGACACCGCCATCGACGTGCGCCAGCTGTACGCCACGGTTGACGGTTCCTTCGGCCAGGTGCTGATTGGTAAGGATTTCGGCCTGTACGCCCGCTCCAACATCTTCCTGGATGAAATTCTCATGGGCTTCGGTTCCCCGGGCGCGGCCACCGGTGTCTCCTTCGGTAACATCCGGGCGGGGTATCCTTACCCGAACCCGTCCGCCCAGATCACCTACCGTTCGCCGGACATAGGCGGGCTGAAGGTGGCTGCAGGTATTTTCGAACCGGCCAACACCACGCCGGGCGCCCAGTCCGAACAGTCGGCACCGCGCTTTGAGGCGGAAGTGACCTACAGCGCGGACCTCAATGGCGTCAACCTCACCGGTTGGGTCAACGGCCGGTCCCAGAGTTCAGAGAATGCCACGACTTCCGTTGATTCCACCGGCCTTGGTTACGGGCTCAAAGCCTCTGTCGCCGGTTTGTCGGTTACGGCTTCCGGGTTCACCTCCGAGGGCGATGTGCCGGTGCTGATCACCGACACCGCCACCCCGATTGCAGAAGAAGACGCCGACGGTTACCTGGTCCAGGGTTCCTACACCCTCGGCGCCAACCGCTTTGTCCTGTCCTACGGTGAAACCGATTCCGACCAGGGCGACTTCGAGACCGAAAATACCTCGGTAGCGTTTTTCCACGACATCAACAGCAACCTGAAGGTGGTCGCCGAGTACAACATGTTCGAGCAGGTGGCCAAATCCACCGGGGCCGAGCAGGTGGACGCAGACACCATTGCCCTGGGTGCCATCGTCACCTTCTGAGCGCTATCGTCACCACGGCGTTGTCCCGATGCCCGGCAGGAAGCCGGGTGCCGGGCGCACTTTCCTAAGACTAAAGTGCCGGTTTGTTGGCACCTGATTGGCTGGCGCCACCGGGCATTGATGAAGGAGGTTGTTTAATCAATGGCTTATGATCATTTTGGCGCGCCGATAAAAAGCACGGAAGTCGCATTGGCAGGTTACGGGGATGCCGTAGAATCGGTGGAAATCCCGAAACCTTTGGAGCCGGTGACCATGAGGCCAGCGACGACCCTGCCGGCAGTCAGGGTGGCAAGCGCGAGCGTACGAGATCCGGTGCTGGCGGCCACCCAGCTTGCCAGCCAGTTGAGCCACGAGCATCTTGGCTGTGTCCTTTTCTTCTGCTCGGCCGAATACGACCTGCAGCGGCTGGGGCCAGCGCTCGAACGTGCCTTTTCGGAGGTCCGTGTCTGCGGCTGCACCTCGGCCGGGGAAATCACCCCTGACGGCTATGGCCGGGGCTGCATCACGGCCATCGGCTTTGACCGGCGTTATTTTGCCATCGATTGTGCCCTGATCTCGGCCCTGGACCGTTTCACGCTCCAGGATGCCCAGGGCGTTATCGACGGCCTGCTGGCGACCTGCCGGGACGCCAGGCTGGCCCCGGTGAAGGGCAATACCTTTGCCATTACCCTGCTGGATGGCCTGTCCAGCCGGGAAGAACTGGTGCTCGCCACGCTTAATTCAGCGCTCGGCACCATTCCCCAGTTCGGGGGATCGGCCGGCGACGACGAACGCCTGGCCAATACCCATGTGTTTTTCGACGGTCAGTTCCACACCGGAGCGGCCACGGTGATGCTGGTGAACACGCCGCTGGATTTCCGGGTGTTCTCCACCCATCACATGGTGGATCGAAGCGAGAAACTGGTGGTTACCGATGCCTGCCCGGAGAGCCGTACCGTGTTCGAGCTCAACGCCGAGCCGGCGGCCGAGGCCTATGCCCGGGCGGTGGGTGTCAGCGTCGATGCCCTGGACCGCAAGACCTTCGCGCTGCGGCCCTTGGGGGTGAAGATCGGTGGCCATTACTTTGTCCGTTCCATTCAGCGGGTCAATCCTGACGGCAGCCTGACCTTCTACTGCGCCGTCGAGACCGGCATTGTGATGACCGCTATGGCGCCGGAAGCCCTGCTCGACAGTGTGCGCGAGCAGATCGAGGCCTCCGAGCGGGTGGTGGGTGCGCCGCTGGTCACCATCGGTTGCGACTGCTTCCTGCGCCGGCTGGAGGCGGAGCTGACCGGTGAGGTGGATGCGGTGTCCGAGTTCCTGCGACACCACAAGGTCATAGGCTTCAATACCTACGGTGAACAGTTCGACGGAATGCATATCAACCAGACGTTTACGGGGGTGGTGATTGGCCAGCCTGATGCCCGCTCGGGAACATCCTGAGGACCTCAAGGAAGAGCTGAAGGACCGGCGTATTGCCGAACTGGAGGCTGAAAACCAGCGGCTGCGCCGCATCCGTGATGCCCTGATCGTGCGGGTGGAATCCGGTGTCGCCCATAAGCCCGAGCCCTATGCGGCGTTCGAGCATTCCGTCATCCTGGCCGAACAGGTGCGCGAGCGCACGGATGCCCTCAACCATGCCATGGAGGAGCTCAAGGCCAGTAACAAGGCCCTGAGCCGGGCCCGGGAGGAGGCGGAAACCACCCGCCAGCGACTCAGCGATGCCATCGAGAGTATCGCCGACGGTTTTGTCCTGTTCGATCGCCAGCACCGGCTGATCCAGAGCAACAGCCGGTTTCGCAGTTACTGGCGACATGTGGGTGTCAGCGCCCCAAACGCCGGCACCTCCATTCAGGAGGTCAAGGCCCGGGCCGTGGCGTCGGGACTCATTGTCGAAGAGCACCGGCATGAAGACGCGGAAGGTGCGGTATTCCTCCTCTCCAATGACCGATGGGTACAGGTGACCGAGCGGCCGACCCGGGAAGGTGGTCTGGTGGTGCTGTATTCCGACATCACCGACGTCAAGAACAGCGAGATGGCGCGCAGGATCAAGGCCCTGGAAGAGAGCGAGCGCTGGATCCGCGTGGTCACCGACCATGTGCCGGCGTTGATTGCCTATGTCGGCGCGGATATGACCGTGCAGTTCTGTAACAAGGTCTACGAGGCCTGGTACGGGCGGGAAGGCACCCCCCTGTTGGGGCAGCGGCTGGACCAGATCCACTGCCCGGAATTCTACCAGCGATTGCTGCCCCAGATCATGGAAGTCCTGGACGGCCACAACGTCACCTTCGAGCTGGAGGAGACCGGTGAGGCCGGGGAAATCCGTTACATGCTGCGCTCCTACGTGCCCAACTTCGACGAGTTCGGCGACATCATCGGCTTCTTTGTACTGATCCGTGACATTACCGACCGGCGCAAGACCGCCCTGGCACTGGAGCAGGCCTACGATAACCTGGAGCGCCGGGTGAAGGAACGCACGGCGGCGCTGACCGGGCTCAACAACCAACTGCGCCAGGAAATTTCGGAGCGTGCCGCGGTGGAGGGCCGCCTGCGGGATGCCAAGCAGGAAGCCGAGCGCGCCAACATGTCCAAGACCAAGTTCCTGGCTGCGGTCAGTCATGATCTTCTGCAACCACTGAACGCTGCCCGCCTGTTCACCAGCGCCCTGCAGGAACAGTCCTTCGGGCCCAAGGCTGAGGGACTGGTGCGGTCGGTCAGCACATCCCTGGATGACGTCGAGAACCTGCTCGGCACGCTGGTGGACATCTCCAAGCTGGATGCCGGCGTGATCAAGCCGGACGTCACCGCCTTCGACTTGCGGGATCTGCTCAATAACATCGCCCGCGAGTTTCGCCAGATGGCGCTGGCAGAGAACCTGACCCTGGATTTTGTCCCCTCGTCGGTGGTGGTGGAGTCTGATTCGCAGCTGTTGGCCCGGATACTGCGCAACTTCCTCACCAATGCCATCCGTTACACCAGTTCGGGGCGCATTCTGCTGGGTTGTCGGCGGCGGAAAGAGCACGTGCTGTTGCAGGTCTGGGATACCGGCCCCGGGATTCCCGAGGACAAGCTCACCGAAATCTTTCAGGAGTTCAAGCGTATCCGCCCCAGCGGTTCGCAGGCGGACAAGGGCCTCGGCCTGGGCCTGGCCATCGTGGACAAGATCTCCCGCATGCTTGGGCATGAGGTGACCGTGTCCTCGGTGGAGGGTAAGGGTTCGGTATTCAGCGTACGGGTACCCCTGGGCCAGCTGCGGCCGGGTCGACCGGGAGCGGATAACTCAGGGGTGGGCAGCCTGGACGATGGCCTGAGCGGCGCCCGCGTGTGGGTCATCGACAACGACCAGGCCATCTGCCAGGGCATGAAAACCCTGCTCGAGGGCTGGGACTGCCGGGTGGTGACTGCGGTTTCCCTGGAGGATCTGGAACGGCAGCTGCCGATCGAATCCTGCCCCGTGGATCTCATCCTGGCGGATTACCATCTGGATAACGACGAAAACGGTGTGGACGTGGTGGGGGAAATCAACCGCCGGCGGGCGGTTCCGGCGCCGGTGTTGATGATCACCGCCAATTACACCAACGAGCTGAAGCAGCATATCCGCGAGCTGGGTTACCTGCTGATGAACAAGCCGGTGAAGCCGCTGAAGTTGCGGAGTGTGTTGAATCATGTGATTCGGGGGTGAAACCGGGGCTGCGTGAAGGAGGGGTCAGAAGAAAGCTTTCTTCAGACCCCGATGGGGGTAGAGCAGGGCTTTGGCATGAAAAAGGGGTCAGATGAAGGTTTTCATCTGACCCCGAAGCAAGTCCATGGTTTCGCCCTACTCAGGGGTCTGATGAACTCGTTCATCTGACCCCATGTTCAATTTCTGCCATACCCTCAGCGCTTCAGATACTGACTGAAATCCACATCACTGGCAGACAGAATCGCCTGCACCCGGTTATGCACCCCCAGCTTCCGCAGGATGGCGGATACATGAGCCTTCACCGTAGTCTCCGCAATATTCAGGTTATAGGCAATCTGCTTGTTGGATTCCCCCTTGGACATCCGCTCCAGCACCAGCAGCTGCCGGCGGGTCAGGGAGTTGAGCAGTTCCGGTGAGATCGGGTTGTCATCGCTGCGGCTGCGGCGATGGCTGCTTTCCTTGCCGGTGCGGATGATATCGGAGGGCAGGTAGACATTGCCGTTGAGGATCTGCTGGATGGCCTCGGTCATCTGGGCCCGGGGCGAGGATTTGGTGATAAATCCCACGGCGCCATAGGTAATGGCCTGCAGGACCACCTGCTTGTCTTCCTCGGCGGAGACAATCACCACCGGAATGCTTGGCGCCTCGTTGCGCAGGGTGATCAACCCATTGAGGCCGTGCATGCCCGGCATGTTCAGATCCAGCAGGATCAGGTCCAGGTCGTCGTTCTCCCGGGTGATCGCGAGGGCGCTATCGAGGTCATCGGTCTCGATGATTTCACTGCCTTCGAAACCGGAAGAAATCACACTGCTGATGGCTTCGCGGAACAGCGGGTGGTCGTCGGCAATCAGAATCTTGTACGCCGGCTCCATGAATGTCTCCGCCTGTTTGTTGTCGGTGTCAGGACTGGTACCCGAGTCATGATAGCGGTTTTCCGGAGAGAGTGCGGCATCAGGCTCGTTCAGCATGGCGTCCTCCTGTGCAGGGGCGGTTGAACCTTTCCCCTGATTATTATTGTGATCGTTTCATTACACGCCATATTGGCTATCGGTTGAATGCGACCATCGCACCAAAAAACAGGCACCAAAGTACTATTCTGGATGGTTGTCCGGGTTCGTATCGTGGAGCTATGAACCAACAAAGAACAATAAAGCCCCGGCAACACGGCGCCTGTCTTATCAAGGGTCTGATCCTCGCGCTGCTGCTGGCGACCGGGTCGGCGCAGGCCCAGCCTTTGCCGGTCCTGTCCCTGAGCGTGCTGCAATTCGGCACCGCCCACTGGGAACTGGACCACCTGAAACACCGTGGCCTGGACCGGGCCAATGGTTACCGCCTGGAGCTCCGGCCCGTGGCCAATCTGCCTGCGTCCCGTCTGGCGGTGACCAGCGGCAGCGTCGACGGCGCCGTGGCAGACCTGCTCTGGGCCCAGTCCCGCTACGCCGCCGATGCGCCCTACCTCTATGTCCCGTTTTCCTCCCGGATCGGTGACATCGTGGTGGCCGAGGATTCCGACATCGCTTCGGTGGCGGATCTGGCAGGCCGCCGCATCGGCGTCGCCGGAGGTCCCGACAGCAAGGGCTGGATCCTGCTGAACCGGGTGGCCGATCAGCAGGGGATTTCCCTGGCAGACAGCGTGGAGCTGCAATTCGGTGCGCCGCCGCTGCTGAGTCAGGCCCTGAAACGGGGTCAGGTCGACGCCATCGTCACCTACTGGCATTTTGCCGCCCGATTGAAAGGACAGGGCGGATGGCGGTCCGCCTTCGCCATGGAAGACCTGCTCGCCGAGCTGGGCCTTGACACCAACCTGCCAGTCCTCGGCTATGTTTTTCCCGAAGCCTGGGCGCAGTCTCACCGCGAACTGATGGATCGCTTCGCCCGTTCGCTCCGACAAACAAAACAGGAGCTGGCAGAGGACCCTGGGCATTGGCAACGCCTCAGAGCCCTGATGCGGAACCCGGACTCCGGCGAGTTCGAAGCCCTTCGGGAGGGCTTTGTCGCAGGTACCCCCCAACCGCTGACCGACCAACGCATAACCGACCTGCAACGCCTGCTTGAACTGACCGGCGCCGACCCCGACCGCCTCATGCCGGCCATATTGTTCTACCGGGAGGCACCGTGACCACCCGGACCGGCCAGCCACCTGCCTGGAGCTACTGGGTGGTGCTGCCGACCGTGATTCTGGCCTGGGCGGGCCTGGCCGTCGCTCTCGACACCCCTCTGTTACCCGCCCCGTTCGCGGTTCTGGACACCCTCTCGGCCGAGGCTGCCAATGGCGAACTCTGGCACCACCTCGGCGCCACCCTCGGCCGTGTCCTCATCGCCTTTGTCCTGGCCATGGCGCTGGGCACCGCCATCGGAGTGACCATGGGCCGCTCCGCCACCACCAACGCCCTGTTTGATCCGTTGCTGGTGGTGCTACTCAACCTCCCGGCCCTGGTCACGATCATCCTCATGTACGTCTGGTTCGGCCTGGTGGAAGTCGCTGCCGTACTGGCGGTGGTGATCAACAAAGTCCCCAATGTCGCGGTCACCGTCCGCGAAGGCGCCAGGAGCCTGGATCCGAAACTGGAAAACATGGCCACAGTCTATCGCTTCACCCGCTGGCAACGGTTCCGGGAAGTCTGGCTACCCCAACTGTTTCCCTACCTGATGGCCGCCACCCGGGGAGGCCTTGCCCTGATCTGGAAAATCGTCCTGGTAGTCGAACTGCTCGGCCGCTCCAGCGGCGTCGGCTTCAAACTCCATCTCGCCTTCCAGGTCTTCGACGTGGCCACCATCCTGGCTTACAGCCTGGCGTTCATCGCCGTCGTCCAGCTCATCGAACTGGCCATCCTGCAACCTGTGGAACGCCGCGCCAACCGCTGGCGGAAACCGGAGTTGGCCCATGCTTGAATTGAGAATCGAGGGGCGCAGCTTCGGCCAGCCGGTGCTGGGGGAAATCTTCACCACCATCCGTCAGGGTGACCGAATCTGCCTGCTCGGCCCATCCGGCATCGGCAAAACCACCTTGCTTAATGCCATCGCTGGCCTCGACGGGTCCATGCCTGACGCGGCCGTGCCTGGCCGGAACAAAGCTCGGGTAGGGTACCTGTTCCAGGAGCACAGACTGCTACCCTGGCGTACCCTGCGTCAGAACCTGGCTATCGTTGGTGCTGGTGATGCCGACATTGAACGTCTATTGGCCAGTGTCGGACTTGCCGGCTACGCCGATCATCTGCCCGACCAACTCTCTCTGGGCATGGCACGCCGCGCCGCGCTGGCCCGATGCCTGGCGATCCAGCCGGATCTGTTGTTGCTGGACGAGCCGTTCGCTTCCCTCGACCCGGTTCGTGCCACCGAACTCAAAGAGCTGATTCTCGACCTGCTGGACCGGTACCCGACAATGGCCATGATCTGCGTCACTCACGATGCCCGGGACGCCACTGAGCTGGCGAACCGTCTGTGGTACCTCGATGGCCAGCCGGCGTGTTTGCAATGGGATGGCACAATTGCAGCGCAATCTGGAGTGGAAAGCCTGGTCCAACGGTTACGCACTTTGGACCAAGTGGTCTGAATTACCTTGAAATCGTTATCTGAGAAGCCTTCACTTAAGTTGATTGAAGGCGTTGGGTGGGGCTGTCCAAAACTGTGCGGAGCCATGGATGGCGGAGCTCAAGCGTCACAGGGACGTGCCGAAGGAGCGGGTTTTGGACAGCCCCACCCAGCGCCTTCCAACTCCGGAGGCTGAGGGCTTCAGGAAACCGGTCGCGTCCCCAGGATCTTCGTCCGCTGAGGCCGAAATCCGGCCGTGGCAAGCAAGGCCAAAACAACGGTCACCCCGGCAGTAATGCCATAAGCCACCGGATTCCACTCCAGATACAGCGAAAACCGGATCGCCTCCACCGCATGGGTGAACGGATTGATCTGGCAAACCCAATACAACCACGGACTCGCCTCATTCATTTTCCAAAGCGGATACAACGCCGAAGACATGAAAAACATCGGGAAAATGACAAAATTCATCACTCCGGCAAAATTCTCTAACTGCTTGATCCAGGTAGCAATCAGTAGCCCCAGCGCCCCCAGCATCAGACTGGTCAGCACCAGCGCCGGCAACACCGCCAGATAGCCCCAAAGCGGCGGCTCCACATCCACCAGCAGCGCCAGCAACAGGAACACATACACCTGCCCGATCGACACCACCCCCATCGCCAGCAGTTTGGTCACCAGCAGGAACGGTCGCGGCAGCGGACTCATCAACAGCACCCGCATACTGCCCAGCTCCCGGTCATACACCATCGACAAGGCACCCTGCATGCTGTTGAAAAGGATGATCATCCCGCACAGCCCCGGGGCAATGTAGGTCTCGTAGGTAATGTAAGTCTGATAGGGCGGGATAATGGAAATGCCCAGCACCGCCCGGAAGCCGGCGGCAAACACCACCAGCCACAGCAGCGGCCGCACCAGCGCACTGGCAAAGCGGGTCCGTTGCTGCCAGAACCGCAGCCACTCCCGGGTCTGGATGCCGACGAAACAGTGCCAGTAATGAGCTGCTTTCATATCAACCGGCTCCGGTCAGGGCATGGAAAGTGTCCGCCAGGGTCCGGGCGCCTTCGGCCTCGCAGATGGCCGACCCGGCCCCGTCCGCCATCAGCTGGCCCTGGTGCAGGATCAGCACCCGGTCACTCTCCCGGACCTCCTCAATCAGGTGGGTGGCCCAGAGCACGGTCAGGCCGTCCTGGTCACAGAGCGTCCTCACGTATTCATTGAGAGCCTTGCGGCTGGCCACATCCAGGCCAACTGTCGGTTCGTCCAGGAGCAACAGGGAAGGTTCGTGGAGCAGGGCACGGGCAATCTCCACCCGGCGGCGGTGGCCACCATTGAGCTGGCGGACGGCATCGTTGGCCCGGTCCAGTAATTCAAAACGCTCCAGTTCCCGGTCGCCACGGAGGCGGGCCTCCCTGCGGGACAGTCCATGCAGGGCGGCGTGGTACTGCAGGTTCTGGCGTACCGTCAGATCCAGATCCAGCGCGTTCTGCTGGAACACCACACCGATCTGGCGCATGGCCTCAGCGGGCTGTTTTTTCAGGGATTGCCCGGCCAGCACGATATCCCCCTGTTGAAGCGCCAGCAGTCGCGTCAGCAGTCCGAACAGGGTGGACTTTCCGGCACCGTTGGGCCCGAGCAGAGCGTGGAAACGGCCAGAGGTCAGCGCGAAGCTGACCTCCCGGAGCACCGGCTTGTCACCGTAGTGAAAGCCGAGGTTGCGCGCTTCAATGGTCATGAAGTCGGATCGATGACCACACCCCAGGGGTAGCGGCCTACCTTGATGGATTTGATCACCTTCAGGTCCTCCACATCGATCACCGAGACATCCCCGGAAACCCCGTTGGTGGTGTAGAGGTGCTTCTCGTCCTTGTCCAGGTCCAGCTGCCAGACCCGGCTGCCCACCAGCAGGTAGTCCAGCACTTCATAGGTTTGGGCATCAACAACCGCCACATGGTTGGAAGGGCCCAGGGCGACAAAGGCGTATTTGCCGTCAGAGGTCAGTTCGATGCCCACCGGCTGAACCCGATCCTGATTCACGCCGGGCACCTTGAACGACATCTCGTGGATCTGTTCCAGGTTGTCGACATCAATGATGTGCACTGTGCCGCCAATTTCAGCCGAGGCCCAGGCAATCTTGCTGTCCTTGCTGAACTCCACATGGCGCGGGCGCTGGCCCACCACGATGTTCTTCTCGATCTCGAAGGTCTCGGTGTTGATCCAGTGCAGCATGCTGGTGGTTTCGGAGGTGTTCACCGCCCACTTGCCATCCGGGCTCACCGCCATGCCTTCAGGTTCAATGCCGACATCAATCTGCGCCAGCACGTCCTTGGTCTCCACATCCACCACGGTCACGATGGCGTCGTCCTCGTTGGCGATGTACAGATGCTTGTTGTTCGGGTGCAGGGAGAACTGCTCCGGATCCTCGCCGGAAGGCAGGGTGTCAACGATTTTGCGGGTGGCCAGGTCCAGCACCTGGACGGTGTCGTCATCGCTGGCACAGATGTACAGCCTGGTGTGATCCTTGGATAGCAGGATGCCCCTTGGCCGTTGCCCCACCTCAATGGTTTCGACCACGTCCTGACTTTCGGTATCAATGACCGAAATGGTGTTGTCCTTTTCGTTGGACACGTAGGCGAGGCTGGCAAGGGCCGGCGTGGACAGGCCGATCATGGCGGCCAGGGCGGTCTGTTTGAACAGGGTTTTCATGATTTGACTCCTTCTTGTTCTAAAAAACGTACCGCCAGGGCGGTCAGTCGTTGATCCGACACTCGCTTTCCGGCTCGTCGAAGCCCAGGGTGTCCATTTCGGTATTCGGGTGCAGGAAGCCTTCAAAGGGGGCGCGGGCAACCAGACCTCTGGGATGGACCAGGGGGATCGGCTGTCTCAGCTGACCATTCCAGTCACGGAAGGTCAGCTTGCGACCTTTGAACGCGGCCAGCTGGAACTTGTCGCTGAACAGGAAATTACGGATATCTCCGGGGCTAGCGGTACCCAGATCGGTGACCGCAATGCCGATTGAGCGAATCGCAGCCCAGGCGGCGTAGTCTTCACTGTTCATGTCCCGGCCGGCCAGCTCGCGGAAACGGTTCTGTAGCTGCGCCGCGCCCCAGCTTTCCACCACCCGATGCCAGGTCACCGGCGACATGCCCTGGGTACCGACTACCGGCCGGGGTAGCCAGGTGTTGAACGGCACATACTCGCCGAAATCACCACGGACATCGGCCACGACCACGGCGTCATAGTCGCTGGCCTGGGTAAACAGCGGCAGCTCTTTGGAAGCCGTGCGGCGCAGGTCGGCATCAAAGGTCCAGGGTTTGTCCTCCACGATTTCCAGCCCGAAGCGCCTGGCGGAACGGCGGAAGGCGTCGGCCCAGCCCTTATCGGCTTCGGTGGGACCCGTTATCAGGAACACCTCATCCCAGCGCCGCTGGTACAGCCACTGGCCAAGGGCATCGGTGAGCATGGCGTAGCTGGGCATGGTGTGGAGCAGGTTGGCGTGGCACTGGCCGGTGCGCAGGGCATCGTCCTTGGCGCCAGCGTTGAAGATCAGGGCGGTGTCGCCGGCTTTCTCCGTGATGGTCTTCAGGGTCTCCGCCGGTGCGTTCACAACGAACAATTCAACGCCGCTCTCTCGCATGGCGTCGAAGGCGGCAATGGCAGCTTCTTCGGAGTCCGCAACTTCGCTTTGAAAGGTATAGCTCTGGCCCAGGAATTTGCCGGTGGTGCTGTTATCTGCGATCGCCAGCTCGGCACCCCGCAGGCCCGCGTCTTCCGGTTCCGGAATGACATTGGAAAGCACCGGGCCGGAATCCGGTACCCACTGGATGTAACCGATCGTCACCTGCAAGGGGGCAGCCTGTACCGAGAGCACCAGGCTGAGCCACAAAAGTGCGGTCAGCCCGAGCAGGCGCATGAGTTGATTGCGTGGCATGAAAAGAGCTCCCCGTTTGTTTTTATCGTTCTCCCGAGCTTAGAGAGTGGGGCTCCGGCCTGAAATATTCAGAAAGTACGAATCGGGCAGTACCAAAGTAGGAAATTGGGGCCCGGATACCGCCCGATTACTACCAAGGAACTACATCAAATCCTCCAAAGTGGCATTCGGATCGGTGAAGCAGGTTCCTAGACTGGTAAGCAGCGAGTTGGCAAGCCACAAATCCAATGGCCAACCCACGGGGAACCAATCAGAGGTAGCAACAATGAAAACACCTTTTGCAATCAGACCGATTCTGGCCCTTGTTCTGGCCGGTGTAACCGGGTTCGTCATGGCCCACGGCAATGTCACACCGCAGGAGGTGGATACCGGAAACCTGCCATCCCTCGGTGATGAAGTGCGCATGGAAAACCCGTTCCGGGAGGGCAACGAGTACGCTGATTACCAGGTGGAAGCGGTGAAGATCGGCGAAAGTGCCTACGCCGGTAACTGTGCCAGCTGCCACGGCATCCGCGCCATGTCCGGTGGCCTGACCCCGGATCTTCGGGAGCTGACACAGTGGGACGACGAGTACTTCATCAACCGCGTGCGCAATGGCACCGATCGGGGTATGCCGTCCTGGAAAAAGAGCCTGGACCAGAATGCCATGTGGGCGATCCGGACCTATGTGGAATCACTGCCCAAGCCTGAATGATGCATCGGCCCCATCCGCTGCTGATGCCTGAACCCGGGCCGGCCCTGTGCCGGCCTGTCGTCGTTGGGAGAAAACAATGAAAATACTGTCTCGCATCCTTGCCTTTCTGCTTCTCACTCAGGTTGCCCTCGCCCAGGAAATAGACGACGGAGACGAACTCCTGAACCGGCCGGCGGAGCGAACCTACGACATCATCCTCGAGTCCGGCTACCTGAAAGTGGGCGTCTACGAGAATTTTCCTCCCTATTCCTATGAAGTCGATGGTGAACCCCGCGGCATCGATATTGAGCTTGGGCGCAGGATTGCCGAGGAAATGGGTGTCGACTTTATCGTCCACTGGATTGTTCCGGATGAAAACCTGGGGGATGACCTTCGCAACAACGTCTGGAAGGGCCATTACCTGGCCAAGCGCCGGCTTGCCGACGTCATGCTACGGGTTCCCTACGACAAGACCTATGCCTACATGCAGGACTCCACCGGGGAATACATCAATGAGCAGGTGGTGCTGTTCGGTCCCTATCAGCAGGAAACCTGGCAGATCGCCTACAACCCGGAAAAGCTGGACTCGGTCGAGACTGTCGCCGTCTTCCAGTACCACCCCATTGGCGTGGAGATCGACACCCTGCCGGACTTCTACCTCACCTCCGGGCTGGGTGGACGCATGCGCGAACAGGTCCGCCACTACCCCAATGTCCGGGCCGCTTTTCAGGCCATGCGCGAGGGTGAAGTCAGCGCGGTGATGGGTATGCGGGCGGAGATCGATCATGAGCTGGCGAAGGAGGAAAACGCTGCGTTCAGGGCCGCCGGCAACGGTTTCCCGGGCATCGGCAAGCAGGTCTGGGATGTGGGTATGGCGATCAAACACACCCATCGCCAGCTGGGTTACGCCCTGGAGGCTATCGTCGACAAGCTGGTGAAAAGTGGCGAGTTGAATGAGCTGTTTGCCAGTCAGGACCTGCGCTACAGCGTGCCCGGGTACTACCGGGATTTCCTGGATGAGCAGGCCATCGCCCGGGCTGAGGGTGAGCTCTGAGCGACCAGCCCGCCCCTGTAGCGGGCTTTTTTTGAAGTAGTACTACCAAGTGATGAGAAAACCTGTTCGGGGGATTAATTGTTGCTCTTGCCACTAGGGAGAAGAATCACAAAAGAGGCGGGAAAGTTCCCGGTTCGCCCTGAAACGAACGCAAGAGAACCGAAAACAAGAGAATTGGAGAGCGCAACCATGAGAACCAACAAGTTCGGGATCCGCATTGCCGCCAGTGCCCTGGCGCTGGCCGTGTCATACGGGGCCCAGGCGGTAACCGACGAGGATATCGTCAACGATCACAAGACACCTGAAGATATTGTCAGTTACGGCATGGGTACCCAAGGCCAGCGGTTCAGCATCCTGGAAGATCTCAACACCGATAACGTTCAGCACCTCCAGCCGGCCTGGGCGTTCTCCTTCGGTAGCGAGAAAATGCGCGGCCAGGAGTCCCAGCCGCTGATCAAGGATGGCGTGATGTATGTCACTGCTTCCTATTCCCGCGTTTACGCCATTGACGCCAAAACCGGTGAGGAAATCTGGCAGTACGACGCCCGCCTGGCGGACGGCATCATGCCCTGCTGTGACGTGGTTAACCGGGGTGTTGCCCTGTACGACGACAAGGTCATTTTCGGAACCCTGGATGCCAAGCTGGTGGCCCTGAACAAGGACACCGGCAAGCCCATGTGGATCAAGAAAGTGGCGGATTATCAGGCGGGCTATGCCATTACCGCCGCTCCGATCGTGGTCAAGGGCAAGGTGATCACAGGGGTGTCCGGGGGTGAGTTCGGCATCGTCGGCAAGGTGGAAGCCTACGACGCCAATACCGGTGAGCTGGTCTGGATGCGCCCGACCGTTGAAGGGCACATGGGTTACGTCTACAAGGACGGCAAGAAAATCGAGAACGGCATCTCCGGCGGCAAGCCCGGTCAGACCTGGCCCGGGGATATGTGGAAGAACGGCGGTGCGGCGACCTGGCTGGGCGGCACCTACGATCCGGAAACCGACTCCCTGTTCTTCGGTACCGGCAACCCGGCGCCCTGGAATTCCCACCTGCGCCCGGGGGACAACCTGTTCTCCTCTTCACGCCTGGCCATCGATCCTGATGATGGCAGCATCAAGTGGCACTTCCAGACCACCCCCCACGACGGCTGGGATTACGACGGCGTCAACGAGCTGATCTCCTTCGATCTGAACGAGAATGGCAAGACCATCAAGGCTGCTGCCACCGCCGACCGTAACGGCTTCTTCTACGTGCTGAACCGTGAGAACGGCGACTTCATCCGCGGCTTCCCGTTCGTGGACAAGATCACCTGGGCCGAAGGCCTGGATCCGGAAACCGGCCGTCCGATCTTCACCGACGGTGGTCGGCCGGGTGACCCGGCGGCCACTGACGGCGGCAAGGGCGAGGTAGTCGTGGCCCAGCCAGCCTTCCTCGGTGGCAAGAACTGGATGCCGATGGCCTACAGCCCGGAAACCGAGTTGTTCTACGTGCCTTCCAACGAGTGGTCCATGGACATCTGGAACGAGCCGGTGTCCTACAAGAAAGGCGCTGCCTTCCTGGGCGCAGGCTTCACCATCAAACCGGCCAACGATGATTACATCGGCGTTCTGCGCGCCATGGATCCGAAAACCGGCAAGGAAGTCTGGCGTTATGAAAACACCGCGCCTTTGTGGGGTGGTGTGATGACCACCGCGGGCAATCTGGTCTTCACCGGCACGCCTGAAGGCTACCTGAAGGCCTTTGATGCCAGGACCGGGGAAGAGCTTTATCGATTCAACACCGGCTCCGGGGTGGTTGGCACGCCGGTGACCTGGACCATGGACGGCGAGCAGTATGTCTCCGTCGCCTCCGGCTGGGGCGGTGCGGTTCCGCTCTGGGGTGGCGAAGTGGCCCGCGTGGTCAAGGACTTCAACCAGGGCGGTATGGTCTGGACCTTCAAACTGCCGAAGGATCGTGTTGCATCGAACTGATCTGCGAGTTCGGGTCTTGTGGGGCTGCCTCCGGGCAGCCCCTTTTTTGTGCCTCAGGCCGCCTGATTGCGGGCCGTCTCGCTCACCGAGGCGGTGATATTGGTGAACAGGGCCTTGTCAGTCTCGCCAATTGGGAGATCGTAAGTGATGGTTGCTCCGAAGGCCTGCGGGTCGTGAGGGTCGTTGCGGACCTTGTCGAAAACCAGCAGCCGGGTACCCAGGTAGAACCCTTCCCGAAGATCGTGGGTAACCATGAAAATGGTGGTCCCCGTCTCACGCCAAAGTCTCAGCAGCAGGCCATGCATGTCCGCCCGGATGCCCGGATCCAGTGCGCCGAAAGGTTCGTCCAATAAAAGCACCCGGGGCCGCATGACCAGGGACTGGGCAATGGCCAGGCGCTGCTGCATGCCCCCGGACAGCTCGTGGGGCCATTTGTGGGCGGAAGCGCTCAGGCCGACCGAGTCCAGCATTGCATCCACTTTTTCCAGGGCCTCCTTCCGGGCCTGGCCAAACAGCTTGCCCAGCAGGGGTTTCTGTTCCAGTTCCAGCCCCAGGAGGACATTCTGGCGCACGGTGAGGTGCGGGAACACCGAGTAGCGCTGGAACACAATGCCCCGGTGTCGGTCCGGCTCCCGGGGGAAGGTTTCACCATCCAGCAGTAGCTCACCCCGGCTCTGGGATTCCTGGCCCAGCAGCATCTTCAGGAAGGTAGATTTGCCACAGCCGGATGCGCCCACCAGGGTGCAGAATTCGCCCTGCTTGACCTCAAGGTTCAGATTTTCCAGTACGATCTGGTCGCCGTATTCTTTCCACAGATTCTTGACGGTAATGAAACTCATCAGTGGCCTCCTGCGTTGTACCAGGGGAACAGCCTGCGGTTGGTAAAGCGCAGGCACTGGTCGATGACAATGGCAAGGATGGTGATCCAGATGACATAGGGCAGGATCACATCCATCGCGAGATAGCGGCGCACCAGGAAGATCCGGTAACCCAGGCCCTCGGTGGAGGCGATGGCCTCGGCGGCAATCAGGAACAGCCAGGCCGGGCCCAGGCTCAGGCGCACGGCGTCGATCAGGCGAGGCAGTACCTGTGGCAGGGCCATGCGGGTAATGATCTGCCAGCTGTTGGCACCCAGAGTCTGTATCTTGATCAGTTGTTCCGCCGGCAGTTCCCGAACCCGCTGGGCAACATCCCGCATCATGATTGGCGCGGTGCCGATAACAATGAGCATAACCTTCGAGAGCTCTCCCAGGCCGAACACGATGAACAGGATCGGCAATATCGCCAGGGGCGGGACCATGGACAGGGCCGAGACCAGTGGCGCCAGATTGGCCCGCACCAGGGGCAGCACGCCGTTGAGCAGACCGACCACCAGTGCCATCAACGCGGCCACACCAACTCCAAGGCCCAGGCGCTCCAGGCTGGCGACGGTGTCCACCCACATCAGGTAATCGCCACTGCGCCGGTCCTCCTGGAATGCCATGCGATCCACCGCCGCAGTCATCTGTTCAAGACCCGGCAGCAGCTTGTCGTTGGGGTTCTCCACGAGACGCTGCTGGGAGGCGAGGCCATAAATGAGCAGGATTGCCAGGAAGGGCAGCACACCAAGCGCGGTGGCGGCGAGCCGGCCGGGGGTGCGGTTGATCAGTCGCATGATGTTTCTCCTCTGGTCACAGAACACGGCACTGGAATCGCGTGCAATCCAATCTCCCGGGCGCCATTGCCCGTCTTTGCAGGCACCGTGCCAGCGTTGGCTGTTCCCTTGTGACAGGGGTTCCGGGCCGGTCTTGGGATGTTGGGACGCACTGGATCAGTGCGTCCTGGTCGAATCGTGGTCATGGATGCGCCCCATCCTGGAGCAGGCTGCGGGCGACTGACAGAATGTGAGCGTGGGAGGCGGGATCCCTTCCCGGACCGCCTGCAATATGACCGTAGTCTGATGCCAGCACCTCGCAGCGGGCGCCGGGCATCCCCTTGGCATCGCTTCTGGCATCGGTTTCCGTGAAGTAAAGGTCGGTGGCGCCGGGCATGATACAGGTGGGCATGATGAGCCGGGCGAGGGCGGCCTGGTAGTCACCCTGGAATACCGGGTTGGTGCTGATATCAGCGGACTGCCAGGTGTCCAGCACGGCAAGCAGATCATTGGCGTCCTGGGCCAGGTGGTCCTGTTCCCAGAAATCCAGCAGGTCCTCGATCGTCCGGAAACCAAGTTCGTGATACAGATCCTGGCGGTAGAATGCCTGGGAATAGGCCCAGCCGGCGTATACCCGGCCGAAGGCTTTCAGGCCCCGGGCAGGCGGTCGCCGGTAGCGACCGCCTTCGAAGTCGGAGTCGCACGTCAGGGCTGCTTTTATACCCTCCAGGAAGACCCGGTTGTGGGGATAACAACGGGCCGTGGCACAGGCTGCGAGCACGGCTCCGACCCGGTCCGGGAACAGGCTGCCCCATTGCAGCGCCTGCATGCCGCCCATGGACCATCCCATCACCAGTGCCAGGTCAGCGCCGCCGAACACCTGATCGACGAGTTGCTTCTGCAACATGACATTGTCGTACAGGCTCACCCGTGGAAAACCGGGGCCGGCCTGGTTGCCGGTCGCGTTGGACGGGGACGAGGATTCCCCCGCACCCAGCATGGCGGGAATGACGATGCAGTAGCGTTCGGGATCGAGAGGACCGTCGGAGGTGACCCAGGGGTAGTTCCCCGTTGCTGCACCACCATAGTACGTGGGCAACAGGATCAGGTTGTCTTTTGGGGCATTCAGCTTACCGGTCTGGTGATAGCGGAGCCGTGCACCCTTCAGGATGTCGCTATTGGAAAGGGGCAGGTCGCCGGCCTCGAAATCTTTGATAACCCAATCTGAATCAGTCACTTGAACAGTTTCCTGGAGCCGTTCCCGGTCTCGTCTTTTGGCCTTGAATTGTCACTTACATACACACTGGCATGTAAGTTGAATGAAAGTTTCGTGCCAGACATCAAAACAGCAGGCCCGTCCGACCGGGCCGACACGAGGAAGAGACATGACTGAACTGACCGATACCAAGGCCCTGAAGCAGCAACTGATTGACGCCGGCGTCAAATACGCCATGGCCAGCTACGTGGATATCCATGGCATCAGCAAGGGCAAGTTTGTGCCCGTGGCCCATCTGGGCCAGATGATGGAAGGGTCCGAGCTATACACCGGTGCCGCCCTGGACGGTGTGCCCCAGGACATCTCCGATGACGAAGTGGCCGCCATGCCGGACGCTGATAACCTGGCCATCTGCCCCTGGAACCGGCAGCTGGCATGGTTTCCCGGCAACCTGTACCTGAACGGCCGGCCTTTTGCAGCCTGCTCCCGTAATATCTTGCGCCGGCAGCTCGAAGCGGCCGAGGGCATGGGCTACCGATTCAACCTTGGCATCGAGACCGAGTTCTTCCTGTTCCGGGATACCGAAGACGGTGGCTTCGCGCCCCTGAGTGACCGGGATACCGCAGGCAAACCCTGCTATGACCCGCGCTCGCTGATGGATAACCTGGAAATCATGGACGAGCTGGTGGAGGCCATGAACGAGCTGGGCTGGGACGTGTATTCCTTCGATCACGAGGATGCCAACGGGCAATTCGAAACCGACTTCAGGTACGCCGACGCCCTGACCATGGCCGACCGCCTGGTGTTCTTCCGTATGATGGCCAACGAGATTGCCCGCAAGCACGGCGCGTTTGCCAGCTTCATGCCCAAACCCTTCGCCGACCGCACGGGCAGCGGCGCTCACTACAACATGTCCCTTGCCGATATCAGGACCGGGGAGAACCTGTTCGAGCCCCGGGGAGACGACCTCCACAACTGTGGAATCAGCCGGATCGCCTACCACTTCATTGCCGGAGTGCTGAAACACGGCGCCGCCATCAGCGCGGTGATTGCCCCCACGGTGAACAGCTACAAGCGTCTGGTGCGCCAGGGCAGCATGTCCGGCTCCACCTGGGCGCCGGTATTCATGTGCTACGGCTCCAACAACCGCACCAACATGATCCGCATCCCCGGCGTGGGTGGTCGCATCGAATGCCGGGCGGCGGATATCTCCTGCAACCCCTACCTTGGCTCTGCCCTGATCCTGGCCGCCGGCCTCGAGGGCATCCGTGATGGTCTGGATGCCGGAGCACCGCACCACGAGAACATGTACAACTACAGCGATGCCGAAGTTGCCGAACAGGGCATCGAGTACCTGCCCCGGAATCTGGGTGAGGCAGTGGAGGCCTTCGAGGCAGATCCCCTGGCCAGAGCAGTGTTCGGCGAGGCCATGTTCAATGCCTTTGTGGATTACAAGAAGGGGGAGTGGGAAAGCTACCAGAACCACGTGTCCTCCTGGGAAGTTGACCGTTATCTGAAGATGTTCTGATCGATCAGTCGGTACGGAAAGACCCGGTGGAACAGATATATCCCGGTGGGCAAGGAGAGTGGCTATGATATGGTGAGGCTGGGCCGACCAGCCCCACCGAAAACAACAAAAAGAGAGGAATCTTGCCTTGGAATCCAGTCCACTGATCTCGATCGGGCTGCCCATCTCGCTGTTCATTATCATGGTAGGGATCGGTCTGACCCTTACCGTCAGGGATTTTGGTCAGGTGACCATGAACCCCAGAGGGATGATCGTCGGCACCATCGCCCAGATACTCCTGATGCCCCTGGTGGCCTTCGCCATCGCCCCGATGCTGGGCCTTGGTCCTGCGCTGGCGGTCGGCCTGGTGATCATCGCCGCCTGCCCCGGCGGTACCACCTCCAATCTCTTCGTACTTCTGTCCAGGGGCAACATCGCCCTGTCCATCCTGCTGACGGTGTCCGCCAGTCTGATTACCATCGTGACCCTGCCGTTTTTCACCAACTACGCCCTGCAGATGCACTTTGGTGAAGCGGCGGATATTTCCCTCCCGGTCGGCAAGACCATTGCCATGCTGGTGATCATCGTGCTGTTGCCGGTCGCTATTGGCATGTTTATCCGGACCCGGGCGCCGGAGCGTGCGAAAAAGGCCGAGGGCATGGTCAGCATCTTCGGTGGTCTGGTGCTGCTGGCGCTGATCATTGCGTTGATGTACGGCTCCCGCGACCGCCTGCTGGAACTACTCGCCCAGGCCGGCCCGGCGGCCTTCCTGCTCAACCTGGTGGGCGTGCTCATTGGCCTGGCCAGCAGCCGCCTGTTCGGACTGTCACAGCGGGAATCCCTGGCGGTTGCCGTGGAACTGGGCATCAAGAACGGCACCATCGCCCTGATGGTCACCCTGACCCTGCTGGAATCCTCCGAGATGTCCATCCCGGCGGTGGTCTACAGCGTCATGATGTACGGCTTCGGTGCCATCCTCATTATGATGGGGCGGAGGCTAGTGCCTCATAGTCCATAGGGTCCCCAAGATTGGAGGCTGTGAGCTTCTCCGCACTTATCGCTCGCGGCATACCCAATTTTGGGGATGCGCGGGGAGGTCGAAATTATTAAGTATTACTTTCGGTTATTCCAACAACAGGAAAAATTATGAAAGTAATCAAATTCGGCTCCCTGGCTCTGGCAATAGCACTAAGCGGTTGTGGCGGTGGTGGCTCTTCCTCAAGCACCGTGGCTGAAGGCACCTCGTCACCGGAAAACACCAAAACGGGCATCTTCACGGATAGCGCAGTCGCGAACATCCGGTATCAGACGGCGACCCAGAGTGACTTTACCAGCGCTCTCGGGGAATACGAGTATGTTGAGGGTGAAACGGTAACCTTCAGCATTGGCGGTATTGAGCTGCCCCCGGTACCGGCAACCGGGCGTGTTACGCCCGCTGACATGACCGCTGATATGAGTTCCCCTGACCAGCTGACCAATATCCTGAGGCTGCTGCAAAGCCTCGATGAGGATGGCAACCCCGATAACGGCATCACCATCACCGCTGAAACCCACACGGCGCTGGAGAATGCGCTGTTGGTTGTGGATCAGCCCGCCGCCGATTTTGAATCCCAGTTTACGAATGAGGTGGCAACCCCGGCCAATAAAACGCTGATCAGCGCGGAGGAGGCCGAAGCCCATTTCTATGCTTCCCAGCAGGCTGACCTGCGTGGCAGCTGGATTTTTGTGGAACCCGATAGTGAAAGCAGCAATGGCCAGGGACCGAATGGCGAAGAAATCAATGTGCTGACCTTCCTCGAGGATGGCACCTACATCATTGCCCACAAATATGGCAACGACGATCAGGGAGCGGCAACGGCTGAATGGGGCACGTATAGCTGGGACCCGGCTACCGGGGCACTGACCATCGAGGTGCTCGGTGAGTCAGAAGGCGGCGAGGGCGGCCTGTGTCCGGGATTGGCAGAGGATATAGGGAATTGCACGGAAAACGTGCAACTGGTGGGCGATGAGTTGCATTTTGCCAGCGAGGCAGGGGCAGCGACTCCCTTCCAGTCCATCAAGGATGCCAATAACGCATACGTGGGTGCCTGGTATCTGCCAGAGGGAGATGGTTTCAATGTGCTGACCATTCTGGATGACAGCCATTATGTGATCGCCCATAACGCCAATGGCGAGGTGTACACGGGTGATGATCTTGTGGCCGTTTCCTCAGAATGGGGTAACTACAGCCTCACCAACGGCATCTTCGAGGTTGCCAGCGTCGAAACGGAAACGGATGGCCCGGGCGGACTGTACGATTTCAGCGGTGGCGGTGGTCTGACCGCCTCGTCAACGGTTACAGGCTACGGCGATCTGCAGTTTGAGATTGCGATCGGTGACGCGTTTTCCCTTCAGCGGGTTGGTCGCTTCAGCGTGGAGCTGAGTGATCTGGCCGGTAATACCAGCAGCATGATTGTCGAGCGTACTGGCGGTGTCTTTGCTAACGGAACGGGCAAGAATTTTGAATACGATCTGGTGGGTGAAAACTCTGCAGCCAGGGTTGCCTTACAGTCCAATGGCACCGGTTCGGTCACTTATCTGGTGGATGGTGAAAATACCCTCATCGATGCCTGGGTTGTGAATGCTGGCGGCACTCTCTCCTACGAGGAGACCAATCCTAATGATTCGTCCACGGGTCATTGGGTGTTCGCTCCGATCAAAACCGCCGACGGAAAAGAATGGGCACTGGTAGATTTCCGGCACATTGACGGTACTACCGAGAGCCAGCTGGGCTTTTATGTGAGTGAGCTGAGGCCGCTGCCCTAGTACTCTTGCAGGGCTTCACAGATGTGAAAGTAAAGGGCGGACTTCTATGAGTTCGCCCTTTACTTATCGGTGGCTTACTATTTTTAGCCCAGGGCCCGCACCAGCATCGACACCAGCTCGGTCTGTTTGCGATAGCCGTTTTTCGCCAGCAGGCTCTTGATGTGTTGGCGAGCGGTATGGATGGAAATCTGCTTTCTCTCGGCGACATCACTGGCACTCAGACCCTGGGCCAGATCTGCAGCGACAGCGGCTTCTGCCGGTGTGCACTGGAACAGCGCCTGAAGTCTCTGCTGATCCGGCTCCAGTGATGAGTCAAAACAGAACAGTTCCGCCAACACGCCGTTATTTTCAGCGCTCTCGGCGATCAGGGGTGTCAGGCAGACCGCGATACGTTCATGGCCGCGACTGGAAAATACAGTTTGCGGCGAGAGAATGCCTTTGTGGGAGTGGACGATGCAGGTGGTAATGGCATCCTGTAGCTTGCGGGTAATCCGGCGGTCTGCGCTTTGCAGTCGCTCGGAGCCGGTAATGGACAGGCACCTGCTATTTTCCATAAGAGCCAGGGCCGCGTCGTTGGCCTGGGCTATATTGCCCAGAGCGTTGAAGACGATGAGCGGTTTTTTTACGTGGTTGAGTGCCATCGCCAGGTTTTCATTATCGCTGCGTGTCTCGTACAGCTTCAGGTGCAGGGCCACGGCATTCTCGATATGGGGAGCCAGCAGGTTCATCTGCAGAAGTTCATCATCGGTGTAGGGGCCGAATTCCTTGTGGCGGTTGGCCATGAACACCACATGAGTGCCGTTCTCCCGTGTAACCAGCATTCCAGCGCTATCGCCCATGCCAACCTGCTCGGCCCAGGCGCGGCTCTCCGGGCCAAGAAAGTCGAGAATGGTGCGACTGGTGTCACCACGAAGAAAAGAGTCGAACTGGCGTGGCGGAAGCTGGCGATAACGGGTCAGGGCTTCATCCCGTTCTGGCAGATCACTGTTGATGTACCACTCTTCAAAGCCTTCGGGATAGCCAAAAGTCCAACCATACACCATGCGCTGTGGATTGCTGGTGAGCCCCAGAATGCCACCCTGCAGGGCTTTGAAGTGGTGGCTAAAGGCATCGAAGAATGGTTTGAAACCGGCATTGTCATGCAGGCAGCGGTACAGGGTGCTGACGAGAGTGTTATACGCCTGCAGGTCTTCGCCTCCCAGGGAGGGGAAAGGAAAAGCGAGTTCACCTGAGGACTCTGCAGAGCCGGGAATGTTCGGGTTTGTCACAGCGACGGGCCCTTTCCGTCGGGGCATTCACATTCCGCCGCCAGGCGTTATATGAGGCCACACTATTCTTGACCAGCATCAAAAGATACCGTTTGTTTGGACTCATCCTAGTCGAGTCAGGTAGATGCAAACGTAAAATAAGGTAAAAATATCCTGAATCCCAACTACGTCACACAGCTGAATCGTCAGAATCGCTCAGCTATTCCGGCCTGCCCAGTAGGCGCCAGAACTGGCGCTGGAAAAACGGCATCTCCTGCTTGAGCGAAAACAATCGGGGGGCGAACAACCAGGTCTGGGTAATGCCCATCAAGAAGGTATAACAGAGCAGACCGAGGTTCTCCGGCGGCTCTTCGTTCTCGATCAGTGACCGGGCCTGCGCTTGTGCGGTCAGGGTGTTGAACATGGCAACGATGGACTGGGTGAGTTTCCGTTCCCGTTTCAGTGTCCGGCTCATGGCATCCGTAAGCTCGGTCTTGTTCAGCAGAATCTCGAACGATTGCCGGTATCGGCGATTATTGGCCAGTAGAAATAGCCACTGATCAATAAAATGCGTCATTGCCTCTATGGGCTGATCCCTCATCCCGCCGCATTCCTTCACCAACGCCTCCAAGGGCTCCTGGGAGTAGGCCAGTACAGCCGCGTACAGATCGTCCTTGTTCTCGAAGTGCCAGTAAATTGGCCCACGGCTGCAACCGGCTTCCTTGGCAATCCGGCTGAGGGTGGTCAGCGAATAGCCGTCGCGGCTGAAGAGTTTCAGGGCGGCTTCAAGGACAGCTTGCCGTGTTCTCTCTGCTTCTTCCTTGGTGCGACGCATCGGTTATTCATGTCTCCATTTTACTGTGAGGTCTGGGGTTGGGGTGGGGGAGCCTTTCCAAAACTGTGCGGAGCCATGGATGGCGGAGCTCAAGCGCCACAGGGACGTGCC
>NZ_JAWLHI010000032.1:42638-47468 GCF_041690455.1 Marinobacter sp. | reverse complement strand
TGTTCCAGGCCCTGGCACTGCTCTCCGGTATCGGCGGCGGTAACTTTGCCTGCTCCATGAGCAACATCAGTGCCTTCTATCCCAAGAGCAAGCAGGGCTACGGCCTGGGCATGAACGCAGGCCTGGGCAATTTCGGTGTTACCACCATGCAGGTCCTGATTCCGCTGGTGATGACGGTCGGTATCTTCGGCGCCCTGGCGGGCGATCCCATGCAACTGCAAAGCCCCAGTGGCACCCTGATCGGGCGTATTGAAGCCGGTACCGACACCTGGATCCAGAATGCCGGCTTCATCTGGCTGGTGTTCCTGATTCCGCTGGCGTTCGCCGGCTGGTTCGGCATGAACAACCTGAAGGTGGTCACCCCGAACCCGGGCAACCCGATGTCTGCATTCGGCAAGATCCTCGGCCTCTATGGCGTCGGCCTTCTGACCTCCGTTGCCGGTGTCTGGGCTCTTTCCATCATGAACATGTGGCTCGCCCTGCCGCTGACCATCATCCTGACCGTGGTCCTGCTGCGCCTTATTCCCGGTGATATCCAGCCCAACATCAAGAAGCAGTTCGCGATTTTCAGCAACAAGCACACCTGGTCCATGACCGTGCTCTACATCCTGACCTTCGGCTCTTTCATCGGCTTCTCCGCGGCCCTGCCCCTGTCCATCAGCGTCATCTTCGGCAACATGATGGAAGTGGGCGCAGACGGCACCATGACCCGCGTGGTCAACCCTGATGCCCCGAGCGCCCTGACCTGGGCCTGGATGGGTCCCTTCGTCGGCGCCCTGATCCGTCCGGTGGGCGGCTGGATTTCCGACAAGATGGGTGGTTCCATCGTGACGCAGATTATCTCCGTGGTCATGGTGGTCGCGTCCGTGGCTACCGGTTACGTGATGATGCTGGCCTACAACTCCGCCGATCCGAACAGCTACTTCGCCCTGTTCCTGATCCTATTCATCATCATGTTCGCCGCAAGCGGTATCGGTAACGGCTCCACTTTCCGCAGCATCGGCTTCATCTTCGACCAGCAACAGAAGGGGCCGGTCCTGGGCTGGACCTCCGCCGTCGCCGCCTACGGCGCTTTCATCGCCCCCCGGGTGATGGGACAGGAGATCCAGGCCGGCACACCTGAAGTGGCCATGTACGGCTTCGCGGTGTTCTACGCTGTCTGCCTGGTGGTTAACTGGTGGTTCTACCTGCGCAAGAACGCGTACATCAAGAACCCATAACACAGGACAGCAATGCCCTACCCCCAGCCGGCCTCCTTTGTGGAGGCCGGCGCCTTTCAGCCTCTCAACCGACGCCCTTTACGAACCGGACGGTATCAAGCCCTCACCACAGTGGCGATGTGAACCGGTAGCGGGAATTCCACGGTACCATCGGGCCCGGTAAATGGGGCTAACACTTCCTCGGCCTCCCTGGTCACGGCGTCAACGGTCTGGTCATCCAGCCGGATCTGCGCGAAGGGGAACCACCCCCTGACATCAGATGCAACCATCGTGCTTACATCCTGAAAACGGGCCTTGCCCTCCAGGCTTGTTATCACCACATCACCGATCCCCGCATCGGCAAAACACGATGCCAGCACATCGGTATCGCCAAGACTGAAGGGGCTGCGCAGAGCCTGCCCGACCTCCTTGCCCACAACACGGGCGTAGATATCCGTCATCGCCGCGTAGGCCGGCAGGGTGTCGAGGGAATCAAACACGGCCACCGCCAGCCGTCCACCGGGGGCCAGTACCCGCATCATTTCCTGCAGCGCACGTTCCGGGTCCGGGAACAGCATGAGTCCGAACTGGCTTGCAACAGCGTCGAACTGCGCGTCTCCATAAGGCAACTCCTCTGCCGACCCTTCCTTCCAGTCGATGGCTGGAGCCCCCTTCTTCCGCGCGACCGCCAGCATCGCCGGGTTGATATCCAGTGCCGAGACAGCACCCGCAGGACCAACCCGCTTTGCAAGGGCCCGAGCAAGGACGCCCGTGCCGCAGGCAACATCCAGCACCCGCTGTCCTTCCCGGACCAACGCTGAATTCGCTACCGGTTCTGCCCACTGGCCGAACAAAGCCGGCACCAACAGCTGTTCATAGGTTTCCGCGACCGTCTCAAACGGATCGGCGGCTTCACGATCCTCCTTTTCCATGGCCATTCTCCTCCCTGGTCATGTTCAACTGACACTTATCCGGGCAGGATCCTTTCACCCTGCCGCAATAGTTGGACCGCTTTTTTGGCCCGGTTACGCCGCTCCTGCGTCAGAATAAAAAAGCCCGCCGGGATTGCTCCCGGCGGGCCTGTTTTCCCGGCAGGTGTCAGTGGGAAGTGGCAGCCGCCTGGCGCAGGCGCTCCTCTTCCTCGATCTCGCGATCCACGGATGAGACGTGGTACTCGTCAGAGAATCCGCTTTCCGGTTCCTTCAGCCACATCACACACAGCACCCAGCTGATGAAGGCACCGGCGGCGATGATGTAAAAGAACTGGGTCGGCGTGACGAAGGTGAAGATGGTGAGGTAGACCACCGCGCCAACGTTACCGTAGGCCCCGGCCATACCGGAGATCTGGCCGGTGAGCCGGCGCTTGATGGAGGGAATGATGCCGAAGGTCGCTCCTTCGGCCCCCTGCACGAAGAAGGAGGTGAACACGGTAATTCCCACCGCGATGATCAGCGGCCAGCTAGAGTTCATCAGGCCCATCATGGCGAAGCCGACCGCGATACCGAACATGTAGCTGAGCATAACGAAGCGCCGGTTACCCATGCGGTCAGAAACCAGGCCACCCATGGGACGGGCCACCAGGTTCACGAAGGCAAAGGAGGCGGCAATCAGGCCGGCTGCGGTGGCACTCAGGCTCCAGGTTTCCTCGAAGAACATGGGCAGCATGGAGACCACGGCCAGCTCGGCGCCGAAGTTGGCGAAGTAGGTGCTGTTGAGGGCCGCGACGCTGTTGAACGGGTACTTGTCATCCTCTGGCACACCCTTTTTCAGGATGGGTACGTTGACCCGCAGAATCTGGATAATCTGGTAGCAGACGATGGCAAAAATGACTGCATAGCAGATGGCAGCACCGGTGATGCTGAGGTAGCCCATGTTCTGGATGCGCCAGACCAGGATGGCCAGCACGCCCACCAGGGGAATGGTCCAGAGAATCAGTTTGACCATGTCACCCCAGGTGCTCACCTCCAGGGCCACCGCCTTGCGGGGCTTGCGGTGGACGGTGCCGGCAGGGCCGTCGGTGATGGCGAACCAGTAGTAGACGCCATAGGCCGCCATGACAATGGCGCTCTGGGCAATGGCCCAGCGCCAGCCGTCTTCACCGCCATACATGTGCAGGGCGATGGTGGGCAGGGAGATGGCGGCCGCGGCGGAACCGAAGTTACCCCAGCCGGCGTAGAAGCCTTCCGCAAAGCCGATGTCCTTGGGCTTGAACCACATGGCGGTCATGTGGATGCCAACCACGAAGCTGGCACCGATGGAGCTGAGCACCAGGCGGCTGACCAGCAACTGGGTCATGGTGTTACCGAAGGCGAAAAACAGTGCCGGGATGGACATCAGCACCATCAGTACCGAGAACACCCGGCGGGGACCGAACCGGTCCAGGGCCATGCCCACCACGATGCGGGCCGGAATGGTCAGCGCCACGTTGCAGATGGCAAACAGGCGGAGGTCATCGGTGGTCAGCCAGTCCACGCTCTTGAGCATGCTGGACGCCAGAGGCGCCATGTTGAACCACACGTAAAAGGTAATAAAGAATGCAATCCAGGTCAGGTGCAGCGCCTTGATCTCGGCGTTCCTGAAGCGGAAGACGTCTGCGACTTTCATTTCAGCCTCCTCGGGCTATCAAACGGAATCTCGTTACTGGCCGGTTCAACGGCTGGGCAGGATCAGGAGTGGACACTGGATCCGGCGGGCAAGGAATGAACTCACGCTGCCGAAGGTCATGTAATCCAGTTCATCCACGAAATAGGTGAGAGAGCGGGCGATGAACCCACCGTCCGGCTCATGACTGTGACGGGCAATCACCAGCATGTCCGGGTGGATCTTCGTCTCGGCGGCGTACAGAAGCATCTTGCGGGGATCACCCTCGAGCAGCATGGTCTCGGCGGCCACGTCCTCGTTCTGGCACACCTCCATGGCCTCGTTCAGGTAATCTTTCAGTTCAGTGACTTCCTGCTGGAACAGGTCTTCATTTCCGGAAGTGATGTCCCGGGGGTTTTCCGCCACGGCCACCAAGGTCAGCTGCGGTTTCAGGTCGCGAAACATGGTGATGGTCTGCGCCAATGCCAGCCTGGCATTGCGCGAACCATCGTAGGCAATCATGATTTTCATGGGCTTCTCCGAAGGCAGGTATCCGCGCCCCCGAAAGGGGCATCAATTGATATCTGTCAGCCATTAGCCCACATTCCATTACCCCCCATAATTGACGTAAATCAACGCTTCTGGCGGGTACCCCACGAGAGAAATCAAGCACCTATCCCCTTACCGGCCAAAACCGTCGCTTTCCTACCACCACTGCATCCATGTAGAGGTACCTCCAATGCCCCGCATGAAAAAACCCTGTATTTGATATGGTTAAAGCATCATTGAATGCAGGAATGGAGGGCAGCAATGACCACTACTGCGACACGACCACAGCAGTACCGGGCACTGGGTCTATCGACTTTCTCGTTCACCCTGTGTTTTGCGGTCTGGACCATATTTTCCATCATCGGGATCCGGATTGCGGAGGATCTGGGACTATCGGACACCCAGCTCGGGCTGCTGATGGCGACCCCGATCCTGACCGGCTCCATCAGCCGGTTATTCCTGGGCATCTGGACCGACCGTTACGGCGGGCGCTGGGTGTTCG
>NZ_JAWLHI010000032.1:0-42628 GCF_041690455.1 Marinobacter sp. | reverse complement strand
CGCCTGCGTGTACCTGCTCACGTTCGCCACTACCTATCCCATGCTGCTGGTTGGCGCCCTGGGGGATGGCCTGGCGGGTGGCTCGTTCATTGTCGGGGTTGCATACACCGCTGCCTGGTTCGAGAAGGAACGCCAGGGCACGGCGCTAGGCATCTTCGGTGCGGGTAATGTCGGTTCTGCGGTGACCAACTTCGGCGCGCCCTTCCTGCTGGTGGCTTTCGGCTGGGAGCAGACCGCCCAGATCTACGCTACGGTGCTGGCCATCATGGGCGTGGTGTTTATCATCCTCGCCAAGGAAGATCCGCTCGCTGCCGAGCGCCGCGGCGAGAAAGCCAAAACCTTCATGGAGCAGATGGAGCCGCTCCGTGAACTGCGGGTCTGGCGCTTTGCCCTCTACTACTTTTTCGTATTCGGCGCCTTCGTGGCCCTGGCCCTCTGGCTCCCGCACTACCTGATCGGCGTGTACGGCCTGGACATCAAGACCGCCGGCATGATCGCCGCGCTGTATACCATCCCCGCTTCCCTGTTCCGCATCCTGGGGGGCTGGCTGTCGGACCGGTTCGGCGCCCGGCGGGTGATGTACTGGACGTTCGGTGCCTCGGTTATCTGTACCTTCCTGCTCAGCTACCCGCCCACCGATTACGTGGTGCACGGTATCGAAGGGGATATCCGGTTCACCCTGGACATGAGCCTGTCGATGTTCGTCGTGCTGATCTTCACCCTGGGCTTCTTCATGTCCCTGGGCAAGGCGGCGGTGTATAAGCACATTCCGGTGTACTACCCGATGCACGTGGGCGCCGTCGGCGGCGTTGTGGGCATGATCGGAGGCCTGGGCGGGTTCATCCTGCCACTGACCTTCGGCGTCCTGAATGACATCACCGGCATCTGGCAGAGCTGCTTCATGCTGATGTTCGTGATCGTGGCCGCCGCACTGGCCTGGATGCACTACGCCATCCGCACCGCCGAACGGGAAGAGTGGGCCGCCAACGAGGAACGGACCGACCTGCCGGAACTGGCCACGCCACATCTGTTCTACCCGCTGAATCGCCCGCAGCATAAGCCTCCGTTCGTCAAGACACCGCCGAAACGGGACTGACACGGGTTTTCTCCGGCAAGCCTCACTTGCAACACTGTGCCCCCGGGATCCGGGGGCTTTTTACTGGCATACCCGGCGGGCTGACCAGGTGAACGCATCCTCGGCCAGGCCTGAGCCAAACATGACATCAGGGTAAATACCCTACCCCCAACCCCCCGCCAGCCATTAGAATTGGCGCCGATTTTCTTTACGCGGAGCTCCAGCATGTCCCCGGAACTGAGTCCTGTTACCGGTTTCAACACCCTGCGCCGGATCGAATCCAGCAGAATCTTTCAGGGTGCGGTCATTGCCATCATCATCCTGTCGGCCCTGACCATCGGCGCCAAGACCTACGACCTGCCCCCGCTGGTGGAGCAGAGCCTGAGTGTGATGGACAACGCCATCACCGTGTTCTTCCTGGTTGAGATCCTGTTCCGGTTTGCCGCCTGCCCGACCAAACGCCGGTTCCTGTTCGACGGCTGGAACCTGTTCGACACCATCGTGGTGATCGGCAGTCTGATCCCGCTGGACAATTCCGAGGCCGTGTTACTGGGCCGCCTGCTGCGGGTGTTCCGGGTGCTGCGCCTGGTCTCCGTGGTGCCGGAACTTCGGTTCCTGATCAACTCCCTGCTCAAGGCCATCCCGCGCATGGGCTACATTGCCCTGCTGATGTTCATCATCTTTTACATCTACGCGGCCATGGGCGCGCTGTTCTTTGCCAGAGTGGACGAGGAATTGTGGGGCGACGTCGCGATTGCCATGCTCACCCTGTTCCGGGTCGCGACGTTCGAGGACTGGACCGATGTGATGTACGCCACCATGGAACAGTACCCGCTCAGCTGGCTGTATTACCTCACCTTTATCTTCCTGACCGCGTTCGTGTTCCTGAACATGATGATCGGTGCCATTCTGGAGGTCATGAGCGAGGAGCAGAATGCCAAACAGGCCCAGAAGGCCCATGACGAACGGGATGAGATCGCCCGTCAGCTCCAGTCAGTACAGGCGCAGTTACAGGAGCTGACGCGGCAGATTTCGGAGCGGCGCTGATCAGCTGAATACCGGCTTGGTCATCGCCAGATGGAAAATGGCGCCGATCTGGACAAACGCCAGAATGGCCGCCACTACCCGGGTCGGGGCGCCCAGAGTGGTTTTCAGGGCAAACAGGCCTGCCACGATGTAGCCGATCAGCAGGAAGATCTTGGCCGTCAGCCAGCCGTGAACGAAAGGCATCCAGGGTGTCACGAACAGCAGGCTGATGGCCGCTACCAGCAGGATGGTGTCGTTGGCGTGGGGAATCCAGCGCAGCGGCGTGCGCCGCCATTCAGGCCGGCCGACGGCATCCATCAGCAACCTCAGGGCAAACAGCACCACCGTGATATATGCTGTAGTCATGTGCAGGTGTTTCAAAATCAGGTAGGCACTCATAAGACTTCCATTCTGAATCAATGTGATAGATGCATTGTACGCAAAGATACCCGGTTGGGGGTATGGTCATTTCCGGCACAAGGCAATAACATATAATATAAATATATGTATTAATGGAGGCCCGCCATGCAGGCAATCCCGACCTCGGCGACCACGGATGCAGCCAGCATCCGACAACTGTTCAGCTATCCGTTCCGCATTTTTTTCCTGTCCATGACCGTGCTAGCCCTGCTGGTGGTTCCAGTGTGGGTCATGCAGCTGACCGGTGTCCTGAGCCTGCCCCTGGCCATGCCCGGCCTGTTCTGGCACCAGCACGAAATGCTGTTCGGGTTCCTGACGGCGGCCATTGCCGGCTTTTTGCTGACCGCCGTTTGCGTATGGACCGGGACCAACAGGACCCACGGAGCCAGACTGGTGGCCCTCTGGGGAGTCTGGCTGGCCGGCCGACTTCTGCTGGCCTTCGGTGGTGGTTTGCCGGACTGGCTGGTGCACACCATTAACCTGGCGTTCCTGCCCCTGGTCATGATTGATGCCGGCTGGCGCGTCTGGCATGCACGGCAGAAACGGCAACTCATGATCCTGGTGGTTCTGGGCCTGCTCTGGCTGATGCAAATCGGGTTTGTGCTGCGCCTGGACATGACCTACAGCTACGGCGCCCTGATCATGGCCATGGCGCTGATCAGTATCATCGGCGGGCGCATCACGCCGGCCTTTTCCGGTGGCTGGTTGCGCCAGCGCGGCCTCGATGCCTCCAGTATCCGTATGATACCCGCGTTGGACATGGCCTCCCTCTTCTCCATGATCCTGCTGATGGCGACCCTGGTCACCGGCTGGCATACCGTGGCCGGGTTGCTCGCCATCGTGGCCGCAACGCTGATGCTGGTGCGACTGGCCGGCTGGAAGGGCTGGCTGGTCCGCAAGGAACCGCTGCTGTGGATCCTGCACCTGTCCATTCTCTGGGTTCCGGTGGCGCTGGCGTTGCTGGCCGGTACCCTGCTGGCCGGCTGGCCGTCCAATGCCTGGAGCCATGCCGCCGGCACCGGGGCTGTCAGCTGCCTGATCCTCGGCGTGATCGCCCGGGTTTCCCTGGGCCATACTGGTCGCCCGCTGGTACTGCCCCGGGGCATGGTACTGGCCTTCGTTGCCATTCATCTGGCGGCGCTGATCCGGGTACTCACCGCCCTGGATATCATCCCCTGGCATCCCGGCATCGGCAGCAGTACCGTGTTGTGGTTTGTGGCGTTCGGTCTGTTCCTGATCCGCTACACCGGAGTACTGGCCTCACCCCGGCCGGACGGAAAGGAAGGGTAAATCAGGAAGGGAGTAATAAAGCTGGCTGCCACTCAGGCAGCCAGCTTTTCTTTTGCCAACTCGGAAAAGACCGCGCGGGCTTGCCGGAACCGGTCGGCGGGAAAGTGGATGCTGATACCCTCAAGGGCGGCCATCAGCATTTCCAGGTGCGCATCCCAGCCGGCGCAGGCGATGGGCACCAGATCGTCATTGGGCAGGGACAGAGTCAGCCGGAGCCGGGTTGCCTCACCGGACTCGAGCGGATCAAGTTTCCAGGTCAGTGGCCGCTCCGGGTCGTCACCCGAACTCCAGGAATAGGCCAGCAGACGTGGTGGCTCACAGGCCCGGATGTGACAGTCGATGGGTGTTCCGCTATTGCCGAACTCCAGCTGTACCCTGCCACCGGCCCGCTGCTCGATAACGCCCGGCGCCAGCCAGCGAGCCAGGTGCACGGAATCGGTCAACATCTCCCACACCCGTACCGGCGAATGCTCAATCTGCCGTTCCAGTTGAATCTCGACCCGGTCACCCTGCAGCGCCAGATCACCCTCGATTGCCAGTTCTTCGCCATTCATAGATACCTCCGGGGAATCCCGTTTAATGACGATTCCAGATTCAGGTTCGGATCAGGCTAGCAAAGCGCCGGCATAGGATCTTTGATGACTGTCAATTGACCCTTGCCCGGGCTTTGGCACCCCGAATTCACACAATCAACCGACAATCATCCACTAAAGGTCAATAGCACCGGCCGGAATAGGCGCTAAAGTATGAGTAAATCATTTTGTAACTGAGACACTGGCACTATGAACCCGGATCATTTTGACAAAGAAGACCTGATCAAGTGTGGCCATGGCGACCTGTTCCCCGGCAACATGCGCCTGCCCATTGACCAGATGCTGATGTTCGACCGCATCACTCACATCGCTGACGACGATGGCCTGTATGGCAAGGGCAGCGTCGTTGCCGAACTCGACATCAACCCGGACCTCTGGTTCTTCAAGGTTCATTTTGTTGACGATCCCGTCATGCCCGGCTGTCTGGGCCTGGATGCCATGTGGCAGCTGGTCGGGTTCTTCCTGGCCTGGGGTGGCGGTGAAGGCAAGGGGCGTGCGCTCGGTTCCGGTGAAGTAAAATTTACCGGCCAGGTGCTGCCCACTGCCAAGAAGGTAACCTACCGCCTGGATCTCAAGCGCGTGATCCGGCGCAAGCTGACCATGGCGATTGCCGATGGCCGGATGGAAGTGGATGGCCGGGAAATCTACACCGCCAAGGACCTCCGGGTTGGCATGTTCACCTCGACCGATGATTTTTAGGAGTTAACAGGATGCGTCGCGTTGTAATCACCGGCATGGGGATTGTCTCCAGCCTGGGAACCAACCAGAAAGAAGTAGCCCAGTCCCTCCGCGACTCAAAGCCGGGGATTGGCTTCAGCCAGGAAGCAAAGGACAACGGCCTGCGCAGTCACGTTTGCGGCCAGATTGACCTGAACCTGCCCGAGCTGATCGATCGCAAGCTCTGGCGCTTCATGTGCCCGGCTTCCGGATACACCTACCTGGCCATGCGTGAAGCCATCGAGCAGGCCGGCCTCACCGACGAGCACATCAAGGCGGATACCACCGGTCTGATCTTCGGTCAGGGCGGCGCGTCCACCGTGGAACTGCTGGACTCCATCGACACTCATCGCGAAAAAGGCATCCGCCGGGTCGGTCCTTACCGGGTGCCCCGCACCATGGGCAGTGCCATCAATGCGTCCCTGGCCACCGGCTTCGGCATCCGCGGCATCAACTACGGCATCACCTCCGCCTGTGCCACCAGCGCCCACGCCATCGGCCACGCCGCCGACCTGATCGCCCTGGGCCGTCAGGATGTCATGTTTGCCGGCGGTGGCGAGGACATCCACTGGACCCTGAGCCTGCTGTTTGACGCCATGGGCGCCCTGTCCACCAAGTACAACGACACCCCGGAACTGGCCTCCCGCACCTACGATGCCGACCGCGACGGTTTCGTTATCTCCGGCGGTGGCGGTGTGCTGGCCCTGGAAGCCCTGGAACATGCCGAGGCCCGTGGCGCCAACATCCTGGCCGAACTGGTCGGCTTCGGTGCCACCTCCGACGGTGCAGACATGGTCGCCCCCAGCGGCGAAGGCGCGGTACGCTGCATGAAGCAGGCCATGAAGAATCTGGATGGCGAAATCAGCTACGTGAACACCCACGGCACCAGCACGCCGGCCGGTGACATCACCGAACTGAAAGCCCTGAAGGAAACCTTCGGCGACAAGATCCCGCCGCTGAGCTCAACCAAGCCGCTGTGCGGCCACGCCCTTGGCGCTGCCGGCGTGCACGAGGCCATCTACAGCCTGATCATGCTGCGGGAAGGTTTCATCGCACCGTCCGCCAACATCCAGAACCTGGATGAGGGTGCCGAAGGCTACCCGATTGTCCGTGAGCGCATGGACAACCAGAAGCTGGACCTGGTGATGAGCAACAGCTTCGGCTTCGGTGGCACCAATGCCACCCTGATCTTCAAGAAAGTCTGAGGGAACGGTATTCAGCCGGGGAAGTGCCCATCCAGCGCTTGAACGCCCGGCTGAATGCACTCAACTCCGAGAACCCAAGCTGCTCGGCGATTTCCACCAGCGGCTTGGTTTTATCCTGCATGTAGGTAAGCGCCTGCTTACGGCGGACCTCTTCCAGCAAGCTGGCAAAGGTCAATCCTTCGCGCTTCAGCTTCTTGTGCAGGGTGTAACGGCTCATGTGCAACTGGGAAGCCACAACCTCCACCCCGACCTTGCCACGGGCAAGCTGCACGGTGATCAGCGAACTCACACGGGCACTCAGCGACGCCCGCGCAACCTCCGGCCTCAGAGGCTCTGATGCCATGAACAATTCCTCCTGTGTTCTATCTGGCCTTATCTGCCAAGCGGCTTAGCGTACACATGTTAGCCGAAAACAATCAATAAGACCTTTGAGCGAGATCAAAGCCCGCCCTCACGTTTTCCGGCAAACTGCGCGCCCTTGTATGTCACCATGGCGGGACTGTACCCGCCCCGCACCGAGAATACCCGGAGTTTTGCCATGATCACCCCGGAACTGCTTGCCCCGGCGGGCACCCCCGAACACCTGGAAACCGCCTTTGCCTACGGCGCCGACGCGGTCTACGCGGGCCAGCCACGCTACTCCCTGAGAGTAAGGAACAACAGTTTCAAGGACGTTGCAGCCCTGGGCGCCGGCATCAACCGCGCCCACGAACTTGGAAAACAGTTCTACCTGGTCTCCAACATCGCGCCCCACAACAACAAGGTGCGCAGCTACCTCAAGGACCTGGAACCGGTGATCGAACTGGGCCCGGACGCCCTGATCATGTCCGACCCCGGCCTGATCATGCTGGTCCGGGAAAAATGGCCGGACCAGCCCATCCACCTCTCGGTACAGGCCAACGCGGTGAACTGGGCCACCGTCGAATTCTGGCGCCGTCAGGGCATCAGCCGCGTCATCCTGTCCCGGGAACTGGCCCTGAACGAAATCCGCGAGATCCGCGAGCGGGTTCCCGACATGGAACTGGAAGTCTTCGTCCACGGCGCCCTGTGCATGGCCTACTCCGGCCGCTGCCTGCTGTCCGGCTATATGAACCACCGGGACGCCAACCAGGGCGCCTGCACCAACGCCTGCCGCTGGAATTACAAGGAAGTCCAGCACAGCCACGACCAGACCGGCGACCTGATCGCCACCTCGGCCACCAGCAACGTGCAGGAAGTGGAACCCCGGGAAATCCTGCTGGAAGAACCCAACCGCCCGGGCGGCTTCATCCCTGCCTACGAGGATGAACACGGCACCTATATCATGAACTCCAAGGATCTGCGCGCCGTCCAGCACGTGTCGGAGTTGGTCAAAATGGGCGTCCACTCCCTGAAAATCGAAGGCCGCACCAAAAGCACCTACTACGTCGCCCGAACCACCCAGGTCTACCACCGCGCCATCGACGACGCCGTCGCCGGCAAAAGCTTCGACATGGGCCTGATGAACGAACTCGAAGCCCTCTCCAACCGCGGCTACACCGAAGGCTTCCTCCGCCGCCACCTACCCCAGGAATACCAGACCTACGAACAGGGCTCCTCCTTCCTCGGCACTCAGCAGGTGGTAGGCACTGTTGCTGATGCGGATGACCGATGGCTGACCATCGACGTCAAAAACAAATTCGCCCCCGGCGACCAGCTGGAACTGATCACCCCGGCGGGTAACCTGCGGTTCAGCGCGGACAGCATGGAAAATCGGAATGGCGAGTCCATGGGATATGCGCCGGGCAGCGGGCATGTGGTCAGAATCCCGAAGCCAAGCCAGCTACCGGAATCCCTGGATTACAGCTACCTCACGCGAATCCTGCCCGCCAGCGAATAGCAATTAGTCGAAGCCTCCGGGCGGGCCTGCCTCCCAAAACCGTGCATTGCCATGGATGGCAATGCCGAGCCCCCATGGACGGGTTCACGGCGTGTTTTGGGAGGCAGGCTCGCCCGGAGGCCACCCCTATCCTTGCAGTCCTACAGGTAAAACCTATCCCCCCCGATTGCCGCTACCTTAGTGCCCCAAAGGCCGATTAAGGTATAATCCCTACACGCTCGATTTAATACCTGACTATTTTACTCTGGTATTGTATAATCGCTCGCCAGAAGCAACGGATTCGCCCACTTGAAAGCATCGGGCATCAGAAATCCGTCATCCAAAAACCGATTGCGGGGCGTACTCACACCGTGAGCGACCACTGCAACACCCACCTAGACTGATGATAGCCGCCCGCCAGCCCAACCAAACGGCTGCCGGTGACACCAAGGGCCAAGAGCCCGAGATGAGAGAATTACGGAGCGACGATCATGGCGACCACCGACAAAGAGGTGAACGAGCTGATCAAACGGGAATACGAGCACGGCTTTGTGACAGAAATCGAAGCCGACACGTTCGAACCCGGACTGAACGAAGACGTCATTGCCCGGCTTTCCGCCATCAAGAAAGAGCCGGAGTGGATGCTGGAATGGCGCCTGAAAGCCTATCGTCGCTGGCTCGAGATGGACGAGCCGGACTGGGCTCACGTCGGTTACCCGAAAATCGACTACAACTCGATTTCCTATTATTCCGCGCCCAAGCGCAAGGAAGACATGCCCCAGAGCCTGGACGAAGTCGATCCGGAGCTTCTGAAAACCTACGAAAAACTGGGCATCCCCCTGCACGAGCGGGAAAAACTGGCCGGCGTGGCCGTGGACGCGGTATTCGACTCCGTCTCCGTTGCCACCACCTTCAAGGAGCCGCTGGCCAAGGCCGGCGTCATCTTCTGCTCCATTTCCGAGGCCATCCGGGACTATCCCGAACTGGTGCAGAAATACCTGGGAACTGTTGTCCCCCACGGCGACAACTTCTTTGCCGGCCTGAACTCCGCGGTCTTCTCCGACGGCACCTTCGTGTACGTACCGAAAGGTGTACGCTGCCCGATGGAGCTGTCCACCTACTTCCGCATCAACGCCGCCAACACCGGCCAGTTCGAGCGCACCCTGATCATTGCCGACGAAGGCAGCTATGTCAGCTACCTCGAGGGTTGCACTGCGCCCATGCGGGATGAGAACCAGCTGCACGCTGCCGTGGTCGAACTGGTGGCCCTGGACGATGCCCAGATCAAGTACTCCACCGTCCAGAACTGGTATCCGGGCGACGAGAACGGCAAGGGCGGCATCTACAACTTCGTCACCAAACGCGGTGCCTGCATCGGCAAGAACTCCAAGATCTCCTGGACCCAGGTTGAGACCGGCTCCGCCGTCACCTGGAAGTATCCGAGCTGTGTCCTGCGGGGCGAGAACAGCGTGGGCGAGTTCTACTCCGTGGCGCTGACCCACAATTACCAGCAGGCCGACACCGGCACTAAGATGATCCACCTGGGCAAGAATACCCGGAGCACCATCATCTCCAAGGGTATCTCTGCCGGCAAGAGCTCCAACGCCTACCGGGGCCTGGTGAAATTCGGCCCGGGCGCGGAAGGTGCGCGCAACTTTACCCAGTGTGACTCGCTGTTGATCGGCGACCGCTGTGGCGCCCACACCTTCCCGTACATCGAGAGCAAGAACAAATCCGCCATCGTCGAGCACGAGGCCACTACTTCCAAGGTCAGCGACGAGCAGATGTTTCTCTGCCGCCAGCGTGGTATCGACCCGGAACAGGCCGTTTCCATGATCGTGAACGGCTTCTGCAAGGAAGTGTTCAAGGAGCTGCCGATGGAGTTTGCGGTGGAAGCCGGCAAGCTGCTGGAAGTCAGCCTCGAAGGCTCGGTGGGCTGATCCGGCCGGACACCACAGGCAACGAATTCACACAGATTCAGAGATAGAGAGAAGCAAACAAATGCTGAGCATCAAGAACCTGCACGCATCCGTTGAGGGCAAAGAGATCCTCAAGGGCATCAACCTGGAAATCAAGGCCGGGGAAGTTCACGCCATCATGGGCCCGAACGGTTCGGGCAAGAGCACCCTGTCCCAGGTGCTGGCAGGCAACGAAGCATTTGAAGTCACCGAGGGTGAAGTCACCCTGAACGGCGAGAACCTGCTGGACCTGGAAACCGAAGAACGTGCCCGGGAAGGCATCTTCCTGGCATTCCAGTACCCGGTGGAGATCCCCGGCGTCAGCAACCTGCAGTTCCTGCGCACCGCCGTCAATGCCATGCGCAAGCATCATGGCGAGGAAGAGATGAACGCCGCCGAATTCATGAAACTGGCGAAGGAAGTCTCCAAACAGGTGGACCTGGATCCGGCCTTCCTCAAGCGTGGTGTCAACGAAGGTTTCTCTGGTGGTGAGAAGAAGCGTAACGAGATCATGCAGGCTCTGCTGCTGCAGCCGAAGCTGGCCATCCTCGATGAAACCGACTCCGGCCTCGACATCGACGCCCTGAAGGTAGTGTCCGATGGCGTCAACGCCCTGCGCTCGGAAGACCGCGCCATCCTGATGGTCACCCACTACCAGCGCCTGCTGAACCACATCGTGCCGGACTACGTCCATGTCCTGGCGGGCGGCAAGATCATCAAGTCCGGTGGCCGCGAACTGGCCCTGGAACTGGAAGAGAGAGGCTATGGCTGGCTGGGCATCAAGGATGAAGAAACCGCCGACAGTGCAGCCAACTAAGGAGGCCGCGGAATGAAACCAGCACCGACTCTTTCAGCCGCGTTCCTCGAATCCGCCGGCCAGTCCCTGCCCAAGGCGCTACTCGAGCTGCGCAAGCAGCGCGGTACCGCCCTGGTGGACATGCCGCTGCCGACTCGGAAAATCGAGAACTGGAAGTACTCCAGCAAGTACCTCAAGCTGACCGACGACATGGCCAGCACCCTGCCCTCGCAGGGCAAGGCGTTCGGTGGCCAGGAGGTACCGGGCTACCGAATCGTGTTCCTGAACGGCGTCATCCAGCCGGAAGCCAGCGAGTTTCCGCAGGTTGACGGCATCCGGGTTGCCAGTTTCCGCGACCTGGATGACCAGGAAGCCGCTGAACTGGCCGATCAACTGGACAACACCCTGGACGACAAGGCCGTGCAGCTGGCCCGCCTGAATGCCGCGCGTTTTGAGGACGGCCTGCTGATCCGCCTGGAGCCGGACGCCGTGCTCGACCAGCCGCTGTTCGTCATCCACGAAGTCACGGCCGATGCCAGCGGCTCCGCCTTCCCGCGGATTTTCGTTGACGCGGGCCGCCACAGCCAGGCGACCCTGGTGGAGGAATACCGCTCCAGTGGCTCCGAACCGGTCATGGTCAACACCGTCACCGAGTTCAAGCTGGCCGACGGCGCCAACATCACCAACGTCCGCCTGACCATAGAAGGCGAGAACGTCCAGCACATCGGCGCTACCGGTGTCCGCCAGCAGCGCAACGCCCGTTTCGAGAGCCACACGGTCGGGTTCGGCGGCCCCCTGCGCCGCCACGACCTGCAGGTTCGCCTGGAAGGTGAAGGCGGCGAGTGCAAACTCAACGGCGTGGTGGTCACCCAGGGCAAACAGCACTTTGACAACCACACCACCATCGAGCACGTGGCCGCCCACTGCAACAGTGAGGAGACCTACCGCAACATCGCGGCAGACCAGTCCCACGCAGTGTTCAACGGCCGGATTCATATCCACCAGGACGCCCAGAAGTCCAATGCGGATATGAACAACAAGAACCTGCTCCTGTCCAACGGTGCAGAGATCGACACCAAACCGGAGCTGGAAATCTATGCCGACGATGTGAAGTGTGCCCACGGCGCCACCATCGGTCAGCTGGACGAGATCTCCCTGTTCTACCTGGTGTCCCGGGGTATCGGCCGGCGCCAGGCCAATGTGCTACTGACCATGGCCTTCATCAACGAACTGGTTGAGCAGATTCCACTGCAGACGGTGCGTGAGACTGCCCACACCCGGCTGAACCAGTTCTTTGACCAGACCTTCCAGGAGGTGTGACCGGTAATGACTGACCTGTCCGTGGCAAACAGCGCCAGCGCCGCCGCGTTCGACGTGGAGGCGGTGCGCCGTGATTTCCCGATCCTGTCCCAGCAGGTGAACGGCAAGCCCCTCGTGTACCTGGACAACGGCGCCTCGGCCCAGAAGCCGGTCGCCGTGCTCGATGCCATGGACCGTTATTACCGGGAAATGCACTCCAACGTGCACCGGGGCGCCCATACCTTGGGCGACCGCGCCACCGCGGCATTCGAAGGCGCTCGGGAGACCGTGCGCAACTTTGTGAATGCCGCCAGCACCCGGGAGATCATCTGGACCCGCGGTACCACCGAAGCTATCAACCTGGTGGCCAACGGCCTGGCTCCCCGCCTGAAAGAAGGTGACGAGATCCTGGTCAGCCACATGGAGCACCACGCCAACATCGTGCCCTGGCAGATGATCGCCGAACGTACCGGCGCGAAAGTGGTGCCGATCCAGGTCACGCCCGAGGGCGAACTGGACCTGGACTCCTTCAATAGCCTGCTGAACGATCGCACCCGGATCCTGGCCATCACCCATGTTTCCAACGTACTGGGTACGGTTAACCCGGTGGCACCGCTGATCGAGCAGGCCAAGAAGCGCGGTATCCTCACCCTGATTGACGGGGCCCAGGCGGTCCCGCACTTCAAGCCGGATGTGCAGACGCTGGGCTGCGATTTCTACGTGTTTTCGTCCCACAAGCTGTTTGGCCCCACCGGTATCGGCGTGCTTTACGGCAAGGCCCAGTTGCTGGAGGAAATGCCTCCGTACCAGGGTGGCGGCGAGATGATCGAGCGGGTGTCGTTCGAGCGCACCACCTGGAACGTGCTGCCCTACAAATTCGAGGCCGGCACGCCGGCGATTGCTGAGGCAGTCGGCCTTGGCGCCGCCATCGACTACCTCGACAGCCTGGACCGTGGCGCCATGGAAGCAGCCGAGAAGGCGCTTCTCGAGCGGGCGAACCAGCTGGTGGAGACGGTACCGGGCATGGAGATCATCGGCACCGCCGCCAACAAGGTGCCGGTCATGTCCTTTAAAATCGCCGGCCTGCACCCCAGTGATATCGGTACGCTGCTGGATCAGCAGGGCATCGCCATCCGCACCGGCCATCACTGTGCCATGCCGCTGATGGATTTCTACGGAGTACCCGGTACAGCCCGGGCCTCCTTTGCGTTCTACAATACGCTGGACGAGGTGGACAAACTGTTCACCGGCCTGCAGAAGATCCAGCGCCTGTTTGCCTGATGGAGGTGGAATCATGACAGCCGAAGTCTTCACCCCGAGTGACGTAACCGTGACCATGACCCCGAGTGCGGTCAGGCACGTACGTAAGCAACTCGACAAGAAGCCGGATGCCAAAGGCATTCGCCTGGCCATCAGGAAGAGTGGCTGCTCCGGCTTCAAGTACGAGACCCAGTGGGTGGATGAAGCCGCAACCGATGACCGGGTATTCCACATCGACGGCGTGGACGTGTTCGTGAAAGAGGAACACTTGCCGATGGTGAACGGCATCGAGATCGATTTTGTCACCGAGGGCGTGAATTCACTCTTCAAGTTCCGCAATCCGAATGCCACGGCAGAGTGCGGGTGTGGAGAGAGTTTTACCGTCGCCTGATTGGTGACAACGGGGTCAGACATGAAGACGGGGTCAGATGAAAGCTTTCTTCTGACCCCAACTTAAACAAACCAAAGCACATTACGAGACCAGGCATGCAAGAACGGGAAGTGGTCCTGACCAAACGCGAGGTGGAAGCACGCCTCGTTCCCGCCGGAACCGAGATCATGATTCCGGCGGACACCTTTGTGACCATCACTCAGTCCCTTGGCGGCACTTTCACGGTAGCCGTCAACGGCAACCTGGCCCGGATTGAAGGCCACGACGCCGATGCCCTGGGCAAGCAACCGCTGGAAAGCAGCTTCGAGACCCCGGAAGACGGCACCGTCAACGAGAACCAGGTATGGGAAGCCCTGCGCAACTGCTACGACCCGGAGATCCCGGTAAACGTGGTGGACCTCGGGCTGATCTACGAGTGCAAGATCGAGAACGACACCGAGGAAGGCAACCACGTCTACATCAAGATGACCCTCACCGCCGCCGGCTGCGGCATGGGCCCTGTCATCTGTGACGACGTCAAACGCAAGGTCGAGCATGTTCCCAACGTGGACAAGGTGACCGTCGAACTCACCTTCGACCCGCCCTGGAACAACGACATGCTCACCGACGAGGCCAAGCACGAGCTCGGAATGCTGTAAAGGTTGCAAATGGGGTCAGAAGACGGCTTTCTTCTGACCCCGACTTCATCCTCCGGGCCTGAACCGCTAACATGGGGTCAGATGAACGCTTTCATCTGACCCCGTTTTAGAACCCGACCCTGGGATCTGAATTCCCCCGGGGTCTGAAGAAAGCCTTCTTCTGACCCCATTTTCACACCCAGGGCCAAAACAGCAGCAATCAAATGACCGCCACCAAAGAAGACTTCCTGAACAACCCCCTCGGAACCAAAACCACCCTGGAAGATGTCCTGGACGCCTTCGAATTCCTGGATGACTGGGAAGAACGCTACGCCTACATCATCGACCTGGGCAAGCAGCTGCCCGCCTTCCCGGACGATGCCCGTACCGAGGAAAACTACGTGCACGGCTGCCAGAGCCAGGTGTGGCTGATCCACCACTACGACGAAGCCAGCGGCAAGCTGTACCTGCTGATTGATTCCGACGCCATGATCGTGCGCGGACTCGCGGCGATCATCCTGGTGGCCCTGAACGGCAAAAGCCCCCGGGAGCTGCTGACCACCGATATCGACGAACTGTTCGAAGAGCTGGACCTGTTCCGCCACATCTCCCCCACCCGCGGCAACGGCCTGAGGGCCATGGTAGGCAAGATCCGGGACCTGGCCGCGGCGGAAGCCGCCGAATCCTGAGCGTGAACGGTGGGCGCCTCAGGGGTCTGATGAACGCTTTCATCTGACCCCAAGTTCGATCATGCCCCGGGGTGGCAGCCCTTGGGGTCTGATGAAAGCCTTCATCTGACCCCGTCTTGGACGCCAACCTCCGTGCATGGCTAAAGCTGGGGTCAGAAGAAGGTTTTCTTCAGACCCCACGTTGCTCCCGCACCCAACTTACACTTCGAAAACAATCTGTTACCACTTGTGTCATGTTCCCGAAAGGGACCTGCTCTAACCTGTCGGCTCCATAATATTTGTCCTCTAAACAAACCCAAGACAGGTATCCGAATGAGCAGTAACCGTCTGACCAGACTCTCCGTGGCCATCGGCCTCTCCATTGCCACCAGCACCGCCCTTGCCAGCCCCCAGCAGTTCATGTCCGCCCGCTCGTTTGCCATGGCCGGCACCGGCGTGGCTACCGCGCACCCGGCCGATGCGGCCATGACCAACCCTGCGATGATGGCAGCGGATCACCACGACTGGTCAGACGATTTCGGGCTTATGCTGCCGTCAGTCAACGCCCGCGCCGCTGATGAGGAAGAGACCGTTGACCAGATCGATGATATCCAGGACGTGATCGAAGAGTTCGACGGGCTGGTCACCGAATTCGAAAACACGTCCAATCGCCAAAACGCCGAGAACCTGGCCGCCAGCGCTGAGGATCTCCGGGACCGTCTGGTTGCCTTTGACGAGGACACCGTCCGGGTCAATGCCGGTCTGGGACTTGGCCTTGCCGTACCAGGCCAGAGCCTTTCGGTTGGCGTGTTCACCAATGCCAACCTGACCGCCACCGTGCGCGGGGAGCTGTCCGACAGCGACCGCACCCTGCTGGACAGCATCGTAACCGCGGCAGAATCGGGCTCACCCTCCAACGTGCAGGCCATCATCGACGGAGCAGCAGTCGACGACCAGGGCGATATCCGCTTTGATTCCCGGGGCCGCATCCTCGCCTCGGCCGTCGGTGAAGTCGGCATTGCCTTTGCCCGCGCCTTCGAGCTGCAAAGCGGTGACCGCTTCCAGCTGGGCTTCTCCCCCAAGTACGTGGAGCTGAGGACTTTCCAGTACACCGAAACCGTCTCCGGATTTGAGGACGATGAATTCGACGGCGACCAGTACGAGACCGACAAGAGCGGCTTCAACGTGGACCTCGGCGCCGCCTACGCTTTTGGCGACGAGCACCAGTGGAATGCAGGCGTGGCCGTGAAGAACCTGATCCCCATGGAACTGGACTCCGCCGCCAGCCGGCCTGAGCTGGGCGAACAGGTGCGCACCCTGGAACTCAACCCCATGGTCACCGCCGGCATTGCCCACAAGAGCGAGCATCATGTAGTGACCGCCGAACTGGACCTCACCAAGAAGGAAGCCTTCGGCTTTGAAGATGACACCCAGTGGCTCGCCCTGGGCGCCGAGTTTGATGCCTGGCGCTATGCCCAGCTGCGCGTCGGCGTGCGCCACAACCTGGCCAGCAACGACAACAATGACGGCATCGAAGAAGACACCCAGTTCACCGCCGGCCTCGGCCTGAACATTCTGGGTGCGCGCCTGGACCTGGGTGCGCTGTACAGCGATGCGGATGTGGGTGCGGCTATCGAGATTGGCAGCGCGTTCTGAGCTGAACCAGGAACATGGGGTCAGATGAAAGCCTTCATCTGACCCCTTCTTGGACGCCAACCACGGTGCCTGATCAAACTTGGGGTCAGAAGAAGGTTTTCTTCAGACCCCTGAGTCAGCCGCCCCCCGGAGCTCGCGCGGGGGTCTGATGAACGCTTTCATCTGACCCCTTTTTCATGTCCACCACACCCCCATTTGCTTACCTCCCGCCCACACCCGATAATCCCCCAACACCTGAACCAAAAACCAAAGGCCTCTGCATGCAAACCTACCTGGTCGGCGGCGCTGTCCGTGACGAACTGCTGGGCATTGACGTCAAGGATCGTGACTGGGTGGTGGTCGGCGCCACCCCGGACGAGATGCTGGCCAAGGGCTTCAAGCAGGTGGGCGCGGACTTTCCGGTTTTCCTGCATCCCCGGACCCGGGAGGAATATGCCCTGGCCCGCACCGAGCGCAAGCAGGGCCGGGGCTACCACGGCTTCAGCGTCTACAGCGCCCCCGATGTCACCCTCGAGGAAGATCTCAAGCGCCGGGACCTGACCATCAACGCCATGGCCAGGGATGAGCTGGGCCAACTGGTGGATCCCTTCCACGGCCTTGAGGATCTCCGCGCCCGGCAGCTACGCCATGTTTCACTGGCCTTTGCCGAAGACCCGCTGCGCATTCTCCGCACCGCCCGGTTTGCCGCCCGCTTCCAGCCCATGGGATTCGAGGTACATCCGGACACCATGGCATTAATGCAACAGATGGTCGACGAGGGCGAGGTGGATCACCTGGTGCCGGAGCGGGTCTGGCAGGAAGTCCAGCGCGCCCTGCACGAACAGGAGCCGGGCACCTTTTTCGAGGTTCTGCGGGACTGTGGTGCCCTATCCGTACTGATCCCGGAACTGGCGGATGACGGCACCCTGGCCATGGCACTGTCCGCACTTCGCCGTGTCGCCCGGAAGGACACCAGCACCGACCAACGCTTTGCCGCCTTGCTCCTGCCGCTCACCGCGGAGCAGGCAGTGGCCCGTGCGGAGGCCATGAAGGCCCCCAACGATTGCCGGGATCTGGCCAGGCTGGCCTGCCATTTCAAATCCGCACTGGCTGATTTATCCTCAGGCAAAGGCTCAACCGTTTCCGCGCTGCTCGAACTGCTGGATTATGCCGACCTCTGGCGCCGCGAGGCGCGTTTCCAGGCGCTGTTGCAGGTACTGGACTGCGCTTTGTCCGAAGACCTCGGGGCCCAGGTACACGCCCTGCAGTTCGCCGCCCGGGCGGCCGCCGGGGTCAATCCCAGGGAACTCCTGACTCAGGGATTCAAGGGCAAAGCCCTGGGTGAGGCAATCCGGGCAGAACGGCTGAAGCGTATAGAACAGGCATTGCCCGCATCCAACAGCTGAGGACAGACATGACTGACAACGCGCCCGTTGCACTGGTTACCGGCTCCGCCCACCGCCTGGGGGCCCGCACCGCCGAGATGCTGCACGACCGGGGCTGGAACCTGGTGGTTCACTACCGTACCCGACAGACCCAGGCCACGGCGCTGACCGAGAAACTCAACGAGGCACGCCCCGGGTCGGCGATCTGCCTGCAGGCTGACCTGACCCGGATGGACGATGTCCACCGCCTCGGCAAAGAGTCTCTGGCCCACTGGGGCCGGCTGGATGGCCTGGTGAACAACGCATCGGTGTTCTACCCCACCCCCAATGGCGAAGCCATGTACGACGACTGGGACCGGATAATGAACACCAACCTCCGTGCGCCCTTCTTCCTGCTCCAGACCTGCCTGACTGCCCTGAAAAACGCCCGCGGCAGTGTCGTCAACCTGATCGACATTTACAGCGAAAAGCCCCTGAGCAATCACCCCCTGTACTGTGCCAGCAAGGCCGGTCTGGCCGCATTGACCCGCTCCTGGGCCAAGGACCTGGCCCCGAATGTCCGGGTGAACGGGGTGTCACCGGGCGCAATTCTCTGGCCGGAAAACGACGGCGCTATCGACCGGAGCTACCAGAAGGCCATTGTCGAGAAGACCCCGCTGGCTACCACCGGTAATCCCGACGACATTGCCAGCATGGTGATCTTCCTGATGTGTGACGCCCCCTTTGTCACCGGCCAGATTATCTCCGTGGATGGCGGCCGCAGCCTGAACATGTAAGCCCGGCTGCTCCACCTCGCCCCGGCCAGGTTTTGGCCACCCACCCCTTTCCGGATACAATGCCGGCAGTTATCCATCCCAGAGCGCAGGGCTGGTGTCCCGCGCCAGCAAATATCGGAGAGATTCCATGCGTGATGTCGTCATTGTTGCCGCCAAGCGGACTGCCGTCGGAAGTTTTGGTGGTGGTCTGTCCAGCCTGAGCGCTGACCAGCTCGGTTCTGCCGTACTCAAGGCCCTGCTCGAGGAAACCGGTGTCGCCGGGGATCAGGTCAACGAGGTGGTACTTGGTCAGGTACTGACCGCTGGCTGCGGCCAGAATCCGGCCCGCCAGGCAGCAATCCATGCAGGTATCCCGGCATCCGTGCCAGCCATGACCATCAACAAGGTCTGCGGCTCCGGCCTCAAGGCCGTACACATGGCCGTCCAGGCCATCCGCTGCGGCGATGCCGAGCTGATGATCGCCGGCGGCCAGGAAAGCATGAGCCAGGCACCCCACGTGCTGCCCAACAGCCGTAACGGTCAGCGCATGGGCAACTGGACCATGATCGACACCATGATCAAGGACGGCCTGTGGGATGCCTTCAACGACTACCACATGGGCATCACCGCCGAGAACATTGTCGAGAAATACGGCATCAGCCGCGAGGAACAGGATGCCTTTTCGGCGGCCTCCCAGCAGAAAGCCGTGGCCGCCCGGGAGGCCGGCTACTTCGACGGTCAGATCGTTCCGATCACCATCCCCCAGCGTAAGGGCGACCCTCTGGTGGTGGACAAGGACGAGTGCCCCCGTGATGGTGTGAACGCAGAGGGCCTGGCCAAGCTCCGCCCGGCCTTCAAGAAGGATGGTACCGTCACCGCCGGCAACGCCTCCTCCCTGAACGACGGTGCCGCGGCCGTCATGGTGTGCAGCGCCGAGAAGGCCAAAGAGCTGGGACTGACCCCGATTGCCACTATCAAGGCCCACGCCAATGCCGGTGTGGATCCGACCATCATGGGCACCGGCCCGATTCCCGCCAGCCAGCGCTGCCTGAAACTGGCCGGCTGGAGCGTGGATGACCTGGACCTGATCGAGGCCAACGAGGCCTTCGCCGCCCAGGCCATCTCCGTCAATCGGGACCTCGGCTGGGACACCGACAAGGTGAACGTGAATGGCGGCGCCATTGCCATCGGCCACCCCATCGGCGCCTCCGGCTGCCGCATCCTGGTGTCCCTGCTGCACGAAATGGTTCGCCGTGATGTCCACAAGGGCCTCGCGACCCTGTGTATCGGCGGCGGCATGGGCGTGGCCCTGGCAGTGGAACGCTGACGACAATGCTCCATGTGGTGCTGTACGAGCCGGAGATCCCGCCCAACACCGGCAACATCATCCGGCTCTGCGCCAACACCGGCTGCCAGCTGCATCTGATCGAGCCCCTGGGCTTCAATCTGGAAGACAAACAGATGCGGCGGGCCGGGCTGGATTACAGCGAGTACGCCACCGTCAAGGTACACGCCAGTTACCAGGCGTTTCTGGAGACGGAACAACCCTCACGGCTGTTCGGGCTGACCACCAAGGGCAGCCGGTTCTATCACGACGTGAGTTATCAGGATGGTGACTACCTGATGTTCGGCCCGGAAACCCGGGGGCTGCCAGCGGAAGTGCGGGAAAGCCTGCCGGAAGCCCACCGGATCAGGGTGCCGATGCGCCCGGAGAGCCGGAGCCTGAATCTGTCGAATACGGCGGCGCTGGTGGTTTACGAAGCCTGGCGGCAGCTTGGGTTTAGCGGCGGGGTTTGACACGGATGAAGTTGGGGTCAGATGAAGGCTTTCATCTGACCCCGGGGTTCGACGCTGAGGTCAGCAGAAAAATGAAGATGGGGTCAGAAGAAAGCTTCCTTCTGACCCCGGAGTTCGGCGCTGACCTTTGCCTCAGGGGGCTGAGATAACTCAGGGGTCTGATGAACACGTTCATCTGACCCCATCTTCGCCGATCCCGCTTAGCAACCCCTGGGGTCTGAAGAAAACCTTCTTCTGACCCCGCTTTCAGCCCTTATCAGTGAGCCTGCTGCTCCCCACTCCCTTCGCCGGCACCCTCTTCCTGCTTACGCTTCAGCGCCTGGGCATAGATGGCATCAAAGTTCACCGGAGCCAGCATCAGTGCCGGGAAAGAACCCTTGGCAACCACGTTATCGATGGACTCGCGGGCATACGGGAACAGGATGGTCGGGCAGTAGGCACCAAGCATCTGGCCCAGTTGAGCACCTTCGATGCCCTGAACCAGGAACACACCGGCCTGCTGGATTTCCACGATGTAGGCGACTTTCTCACCGATCTTGGTGGTGACGGTCAGGGACAGGACCACTTCGTACTGGTTGTCGCTCACCTTGTTGTGGGAGGTGTTCAGATCCAGGTTCACCTGGGGCTTCCACTGCTCCTGGAAGACCAGCGGCGCGTTCGGTGACTCGAACGACAGATCCTTCACATAGATACGCTGAAGGGCAAACTGGGGTTGGTTCTGGTTTTCATTGCCTGCGGCTTGCTGATTCTCAGCCATGTTCGGTCCTTTGTGCTCTTGGTGGGCTTGGGGCCCGGTTATTGTCTTGTTTCGAAAATGGGGTCAGATGAAGGTGTTCATCAGACCCCTGAGTCAGAGACCCCGGAGTGTGAAAACGGGGTCAGAAGAAGGCTTTCTTCTGACCCCTTCTTAAATTCATGCCGGCTCCGGCGAATATCAAACAGTGCGGCAGATCGGGCCCGAGATCAAGGGCCGGGGCGCTGTTACTTTTTCACCAGCGGCAGGTTGCTGGCCTTCCAGTCACTGATACCACCGTTGAGGCGCACCACGTTGCTGAAGCCCTCGGCGTTGAGCTGCTTGACCGCCATGGCCGAATGCTGGCCCATCTTGTCGGCAACGATGATCTGCTTGTCCTTGAACTTGTTGAGCTCGGAGGCACGGCTCTTGAGGCTGTTCAGGGGAATGTTGACGGAGCCGGTGATGCGGCCTTCGCCGAATTCCTTGCGGTCACGGATATCCACCACCACGGCCTCATCCTTGTTGATCAGGTTGACCGCCGCCTGGGCGGACACCTTGGCACCACCACGGCGGGCCTCCAGGATCAGGATCGCCACCAGGAAGGCCACAAACAGCGACACCAGAATGTAGTGATTGACAACGAATTCGAACAAGCGGTCCATGAAAACACCCTGAAAATTTGTTTGGCGGGATTATACACACCCAGCCTGCTGCAAAGAAGGCGGGGAAAGAGGGGGTCAGAAGAAGGCTTTCTTCAGACCCCGGGGGTTGCTGAAGTAGGGGTCTGATGAAAGCCTTCATCTGACCCCATTTTCACGAACCAGCAACACTGCCTACATGGCTTGCGCGAATGAAAACGGTTACAATCTGAGCTTCTCTTTTATCAAGTTTTCCAACCAACCGGATGATGTGATGACCGCGACGCGCAAGCCGACTGCACTGATTATCCTGGACGGCTGGGGTTACCGTGACCCCGCCGAAGACAATGCCATCAGCAACGCCAACACCCCGTTCTGGGACCAACTGTGGGCCAACCAGCCCAAGACCCTGATCAACACATCGGGCATGTTCGTGGGGCTGCCCAAGGGGCAGATGGGTAATTCCGAGGTCGGGCACATGAACCTCGGGGCTGGCCGCGTGGTCTACCAGAGTCTCACCCGGATCGACAAGGATCTGGAAGAAGGCACGTTCCAGGAAAACGAAGTGCTGTGCGCCGCCATCGACAAGGCGGTGAGCAGTGGCCGCGCCGTGCACCTGATGGGCCTGATGTCTCCGGGCGGGGTCCACAGTCACGAGGACCACATCCTGGCGGCGGCCGAGCTCGCTGCCAACCGCGGCGCCAAAGAGGTCTACATCCATGCGTTCCTGGACGGCCGCGATATGCCGCCCCGGAGCGCCAAGCCTTCCCTGGAAAAGGCCTCGGCCAAGCTCAGGGAACTGGGTGTCGGCCGGGTGGCAACCATCGTCGGTCGCTATTTTGCCATGGACCGGGATAACCGCTGGGACCGAATCGAGGAGGCCTATAACGCCATGACCCTGGGCGAGGCCGAGTACACCGCAACCGACCCGGTTACCGCCCTGGCACAGGCCTATGAGCGCGGCGAGAATGACGAATTCGTCAAGGCCACCCACATCCAGGCTCCGGGCGAACCGGGCGGCACCATCAACGATGGCGACACGGTCCTGTTCATGAACTTCCGGGCCGACCGCGCCCGGGAAATGACCCGCGCCTTCGTGGATAAAGAGTTCGACGGCTTCGAACGCCGCAAGCACCCGGAGCTGGCCGATTTCGTGATGCTCACGGAGTACGCCGCAGACATCAAGACCTCCTGCGCGTACCCGCCAGAGCAGCTCACCAATGGTCTGGGCGAATACATGGCCAAGCAGGGCAAGACCCAGCTGCGCATCGCCGAAACCGAGAAATACGCCCACGTGACTTTCTTCTTCAATGGCGGCATGGAAACCCCGTTCGAGGGCGAGGACCGCATCCTGGTACCTTCTCCGAAAGTCGCCACCTACGACCTGCAGCCGGAGATGAGCGCGCCGGAAGTGACCGACAAGCTGGTTGAAGCCATCAAGAGCGGCAAGTACGACCTGGTGGTATGCAATTACGCTAACGGCGACATGGTCGGCCATACCGGCAAACTTGACGCGGCCATCAAGGCCGCCGAGTGCCTGGACCAGTGCGTCAAGCGCGTCGTTGAAGCGCTCGATGAAGTCGGTGGCGAAGCCCTGATCACTGCCGACCACGGCAACTGCGAGCAGATGACCGACCCGAACTCCGGCCAGGTCCACACGGCTCACACCATCGGCCCGGTGCCGCTGGTCTACACCGGCCACCGCAAGGTCCACCTCAAGGACGATGGCAGTCTCAGTGACGTGGCCCCGTCCTTGCTGACCCTCATGGGGCTGGAGCAGCCCAAGGAAATGACCGGGCACAGCCTGGTAGAACTGGACTGATCCGGACCAGTCTTGGCCTTGAAGCCGTTACTCGTCCTGGCACTCGCCCTCAGCTTCATGCCGGGGGCGATGTCCACACAGGCGCAGCAGCAGGAAGTCACCCCTGCCCAGATCGAAGACCTCAAGGATCGCATTGAGGACATCGACGAGTGGCTGGCCGATGCTGAAGAAGACCGCTCCGAGCTGGAGCAACAGCTGGCAGCGACAGAACGCCGCATTGGCGAACTGACCCGCGAACGCCGGAGCCTGCGCGAGAAGGCCAAGCAGCAACAACAGCAGCTGCAGGAACTGGAACAGCAGGAAGCATCCCTCAACGAGACCCTCAGCCGCCAGCGTGAAAGCCTGAAGCAACAGATCCGCTCCGCCTGGATGGAAGGGGATGCTCCCGCCGTCAAGGTATTACTCAACGAGATCGACCTGGACCAGATGGCCCGGACCATGACGTACTACGAGTATCTGAGCCGTAATACGGTTGAGCGCCTCGAAGCCTTCCAGAAAAGCCTCCGGGAGCTGAGGCAGACCCAGGCCAGAGTCGTCGTGACCCGGGCCGAACTGACCGATACCGAAGCCACCCTCAGCAAGCGCCAGCAGGAGTTATCATCCTCCCGAAAGGAACGGGAACAGACCCTCGCAGCGCTGAAAACCGAGATCCAGAGCCGGCGCAGCGAAAGGGATGAACTGGAAGCAGACCGCAAACGCCTTGAAAAACTACTCGAGGAAGTCCAGCAGGCCATTGCCAGCATTCCCGCACCCAACGAGTCACAACCCTTCCGGTCACTGAAGAACAAGCTGCCCTGGCCGGTCAAAGGCAAGTTGGTCAGCAACTATGGTGACCGCTATGCCGACGGCAAGCTCCGCCGCAACGGCCTGCTGATCAGTACCGACCAAGAGGCGCAGGTCAAAGCCATCCATTACGGCCGGGTGGTTTTTGCCAACTGGCTCCGGGGATTTGGCCTGATCACCATCATTGATCATGGTGATGGGTACATGACACTCTACGGCCACAGCAGCAGCCTGTTCACCAGCCCTGGCGACTGGGTGGCGGCGGGCGAGACCATTGCCGTGGCGGGCCAGACCGGCGGAACCGATATGCCCGCGCTGTATTTTGAAGTCCGCCATAATGGTAAACCGGACAACCCGCAGCGCTGGCTGGCAAACTGAGGCTGCGATGAGCCCACTCAAGGGCTGACAAACGGCGCAGCTGACGCCATACTGTCGTGAATCAGGGAAATACGTCCAACTAGTGGAAACAAAACGGGATATATTGATGAAACGGGTCAGAAGCACACTTCCGCCAGGGGTTTTACGCAAACTCACGCTTGCTACCTGTTTCATAACCGCATCGAGCCTGGCCTTTGCCCAGGATCCACAGTCCGAAGAATTGCTGGAAGGGATCCAGGACGGCGAGCAGGTGGAAATCAGCCTGCCCGATCCGGAAAAACAGCTCCCGCTGGACGACCTGCGCAAGTTCACTGAAGTGTTCAGCCGCATCAAGGATGCCTACGTCGAGGAAGTCTCCGACCAGCAACTGCTTGAAAGCGCCATAAAAGGCATGCTGTCCGACCTTGACCCCCACTCCACCTACCTTGCCCCCAAGGATTACGAAGAACTGGAAGAAAGCACCTCCGGTGAGTTCGGCGGCCTCGGCATTGAAGTGGGCATGGAAAACGGCTTCGTCAAGGTCATCGCCCCCATCGACGACACCCCGGCCCAGAAAGCCGGCGTACAGGCAGGCGACGTGATCATCAAACTGGATGAAAAGCCGGTCAAGGGCATGTCCCTGGAAGAAGCCGTAAAGATGATGCGTGGCAAGCCGGGCACCGTGCTCACCCTCACCATCATGCGCGAGGGCGAGAGCGCTCCCATCGAGATCGATGTCACCCGGGATATCATCAAGGTCACCAGCGTGAAATCACGCATGCTGGATAACGGCTACGGGTACGTGCGGATCACCCAGTTCCAGGCGGATACCGGCGGCCAGTTCAAGGACACCCTGAAGAAGCTCGAAAGCGAATACGGTGCCGACCTGGACGGCCTGGTCATCGACTTGCGCAACAACCCCGGCGGCGTACTGCAGGCCGCGGTAGAAACTGCTGACGCCCTGCTCGACGGCGGCTTGATCGTCTACACCGAGGGCCGTATCCAGAGCTCACGGCTGCGCTTCAGCGCCAAATCCGGCGACGTCATGGCCGGCACACCGATTGTGGTGCTGATCAATGGCGGCTCCGCCTCGGCTTCCGAAATCCTGGCCGGCGCCCTTCAGGATCACGAGCGCGCCGTCGTCATGGGCACCCAGTCCTTTGGCAAAGGCAGCGTCCAGACCGTTATTCCGCTGGATGAGACCCATGCTATCAAGATGACGACAGCACGCTACTACACGCCGGACGGCCGCTCCATCCAGGCCACCGGTATCAAGCCCGACATCGTGGTGCGCCCGGCGGAACTGACCGAACTCGAAGGCGGGGCGTTCTTCACCGAGGCGGATCTCAGCGGTCACCTGGAAGGCCAGAATGAAGGCCAGGAACCGGATGGCTCAGATGAGCAGGCATCGAATACCGTCTCCATGGTCGACCGGGATTATCAGCTGCGCTCTGCCTTGAACCTGCTCAAGGGCATGCACATTCTGAACCGCAGGGATAAAAACCCAGGGGAAGGACGCGGCGAGTGAGGCTGATTCTTTGCCTGCTACTGGCAGCTGCGTGTCTGGCCACTGCCAGCGCGAATGCGGGCGAGTCGCCGCGGGAACTGCCGCCCACTATCGCCATCATCATTGACGATATGGGGCACAACCTTCAGGAAGGCCGGCGGCTGGTCAACATGGACCAGCCCCTGACCCTGGCCTTCCTGCCCTACCGGCGCTTCACCGAACAACTGGCTACGCTCGCGCACCGGCAGAACAAGGAAATCATGCTGCACGCCCCCATGGCCAACACCCAGAATTTCAGCCTCGGTGCCGGCGGGCTCACACCGGACATGGATGAACACGCCCTGAGCCAGACTCTGCGTCGGTCACTCCAGTCCATTCCCTACGTCAGTGGCGTCAACAACCACATGGGCAGTCTGCTGACCCAGCAACTGCAAGCCATGGACTGGGTCATGAAGGAGCTCGACAAGTACCCGGTGTACTTCGTCGACAGCCGCACCATCGCCTCGTCCGTGGCCGGCGATGTTGCCACCGCCTACCAGATACCGAACGTGACCCGGGATGTGTTTCTGGACCATGAGCAGACCGAGGAGTTCGTTGACCGTCAGTTCAAGCTGCTGATCAAACGCGCCAAAGAGAATGGCAGTGCCGTTGGTATCGGACACCCGCACAAGGTCACTGTGGATTACCTGGAGAAACACCTGCCGCTGCTGGATGAGCAGGGCATTGCCGTTGCTACCGTCAGCGGGCTGTGGGCCATACGTAACGGGAACCGGGAGATGTTTGCGGAGGGGGAGAAGCAGGCGATTCGGCCGGCTTATGCGGCAAGGATCAAGTTGGGGTCAGATGAAAGTGTTCATCAGACCCCTGGGGAAGATGTGAACTAGGGGCCGGCGCTAAGTTGGGGTCAGATGAAAGCTTTCATCTGACCCCGTTTTCATGCCCGCTCAATCCCGGACTTCAATCCCCTGCGCCTTCATGAACGCCTTGGCCTCGGGAATCGTATGCTGCCCGAAGTGGAAAATGGAGGCGGCCAACACCGCATCGGCCCCACCCTTGGTCACACCATCCGCCAGGTGCTGAAGCTCACCGACACCACCTGAGGCGATCACCGGCACGGCCACTGCGTCACTGATGGCGCGGGTCAGGCCCAGGTCGAAGCCGATCTTGGTGCCATCCCGGTCCATGCTGGTCAGCAGCAGTTCACCGGCACCCATCTCGACCATCTTTCGGGCCCATTCCACGGCATCCAGCCCGGTGGGCTTGCGACCGCCGTGGGTGAAGATTTCCCAGCGCGGCTCCTCGCCTTCGGCACTGACCTGCTTGGCGTCGATGGCGACCACGATGCACTGGCTACCAAACCGCTCGGAGGCCTCACGCACGAATTCAGGATTGAACACCGCCGCCGTGTTGATGGACACCTTGTCGGCACCGGCATTGAGCAGCTTGCGGATATCCTCGACGGTACGCACCCCGCCACCCACGGTCAGGGGGATAAACACTTCCGCGGCCATGCGCTCCACCGTCTCGTAGGTGGTGTCACGGCTCTCATGGCTGGCCGTGATATCGAGGAAGGTGATTTCATCGGCGCCCTGCTCGTTGTACCGGCGGGCCACCTCGACCGGATCCCCGGCATCCCGGATATCCACGAAGTTCACGCCTTTGACTACGCGGCCCTTGTCCACGTCCAGGCAGGGAATGATGCGTTTTGCCAGTCCCATGGTAACTCCCTCAGCCGTTCAGGCTGTCACAGAAGGCCTGGGCTTCGGCCACATCGAGGGTACCCTCGTAGATGGCACGACCGGTGATGGCCCCGAGAATGCCCTTGTCCGCCACTTCCGCCAGGCGCTTGAGATCGTCCATATTGGTCACGCCACCAGAGGCAATGACCGGAATACCACCCTCTTCCGCCAGCTTCGCGGTGGCCTCCACGTTCACGCCCTGCATCATGCCGTCGCGGCTGATGTCGGTGTAAACGATGGCATCAACCCCGTCGTTGGCGAAGCGCTTGGCCAGATCCACCGCCATCACCTCGGACACTTCGGCCCAGCCATCGGTGGCCACCCGGCCATCCTTCGCATCCAGGCCGACAATGATGTGACCGGGGAAACGCTTGCACATCTCGGTCACGAACTCCGGCTCTTTCACCGCCTTGGTACCGATAATCACCCACTGAACACCGGCCTTCAGGTAGGCCTCGATGGTTTCGGCAGAGCGGATACCACCGCCGATCTGGATCGGCAGATCCGGATACTTCTTCGCAATGGCCTGCACAATCTCGCCGTTGACCGGTTCACCGGCAAAGGCGCCATTCAGGTCCACCAGGTGCAGACGACGGGCGCCGGCGTCCACCCAGCGGGTGGCCATCTCGACCGGGTCGTCACCGAAGACGGTGGAATCGTCCATCCGGCCCTGGCGCAGGCGTACACATTTGCCGTCTTTGAGATCAATGGCGGGGATAATCAGCATAGAGCAATGTCCGTGTAGTTCGTTCTGATGGCCGGCGTTACTTACCGGACCAGTCCACAAAGTTTTTGAGCAGCTGCAGGCCAGCCCGGGCACTTTTCTCCGGGTGGAACTGCACCGCAAAGATGTTGTCGCGGGCAACCGCTGCCGCCAGGTCGACGCCATAATGGGCTCGGCCGGCCATGTCAGCATTACCCTCGGCCTCGGCGTAGTAACTGTGCACGAAGTAGAAGCGGTCGCCGTCCGGAATGTTGTGCCAGAGCGGATGATCGATGGTCTGGAAAACCTCGTTCCAGCCCATGTGCGGTACCTTCAGGCGCCGGCCGTTCTCCACCAGGTTTTCGCCGAAGTAGCGAACCGCGGAAGGGAACAGGCCGATACAGTCCACGCCGCCGTTTTCCTCACTGCGGGACATCAGCGCCTGCATGCCGACACAGATGCCAAGGAAGGGACGATCCCGGGACACTTCCCGGACCAGGGTATCCACCTCCAGCCGGCGAATCTCCGCCATGCAGTCACGGATAGCTCCGACTCCGGGCAGGATGACATGGTCCGCCTCCCGTATCTGGTCGGCATTCTCGGTCACCAGCACGGTGACATCCGGGGCAACATGCTCCACCGCCTTGCGGGCTGAATGAAGGTTCCCCATACCGTAGTCGATGATGGCAACGGTTTTCATGGTCAAATGCGATGTCCTGTTGGTGACCGGTTACAGCGAGCCCTTGGTGGACGGGGTAATCCCCGCCATGCGCTCGTCCATCTCAATCGCCATGCGCAGGGCACGGCCGAAGGCCTTGAACACCGTCTCAATCTGGTGGTGGGTGTTCTTGCCCTTCAGATTGTCGATGTGCAGGGTCACCATGGAGTGGTTGACGAAACCATGGAAGAATTCCTCGAACAGGTCCACGTCAAAACCGCCCACGGAGGCACGGGTATAGGGCACATCCATGGACAGGCCCGGACGGCCGGACAAATCGATCACGACACGTGACAGGGCCTCATCGAGCGGCACATAGGCGTGGCCGTAGCGACGGATGCCTTTCTTGTCACCCACCGCCTGCTTGAAAGCCTGGCCCAGGGTAATGCCGATGTCTTCCACGGTGTGGTGATCGTCAATGTGCAGGTCGCCCTTGGAGACAATGTTGAGGTCCACCAGCCCGTGGCGGGCGATCTGATCCATCATGTGCTCAAGGAACGGAACACCGGTGTCAAAGCTGGACTTGCCGGTGCCGTCGAGATCGATCTCGACAGTAATCTGTGTTTCGAGGGTATTGCGTTCTACGCGAGCCTTACGTTCGGCCATGGAGACTCCGTCGTCATAAACCGGCTTGGTGCCGAAAACAATTTGTTTGCGGATTATACCTTTTATGCCCGCCGGAGTCCCGCAACCGCGTCAATGACCGTGATAGCTCAGAACGCCTTCTTGAGGTTGTTCATGTAGGTGTCCACGAGGCTGTTGAACTCGTGCTTGATTACCGGACTGATGGCCAGTTTCAGCAGGCTGGGCAGGGGTACGGTCAACTCCGCGCTGGTGCGGAATTTCACCTTGGTGGCATCGTCGCCGTTGGCAGCCAGGGTCCAGGAACCGCTTACCACGCCGTTACCTTCGCCCTTGATCGGCTCCCAGGTAATCTTGCCGGCTTCCTTGTCCGAGTAATACTTACAGGCATAGACCGACTGGATGGCGTGCTTGTCCACACCGACTTTTTCCATTTCCCAGCGATAGCTGTTGTCGCCGAGGTCGGTCAGCTTGTCGACCTTCGGGAAATGGCTGGCGGAACGCGGTACGTCGGCCAGCAACTCAAAGACTTCGTCGTAACCGGCGGGGATCTCCAGATCGCGGTTCAACTCGATCGACACAGTAATTGCCACAGCCCACTCCTTCTTGTCTTTATAAACTGTCTGCGGAGGCCGAAAGGCCCCTCACGGGGAAAATCAGGGGGAGTATTTTGGCCTATCACTACACCATTGTCATACTCCTGCGCTGTTAATTTGTTAACCCTGCGTTATCCTTAACTTTATTAGTCAGGGGATTCACCCTCAAGCTCCCGACGCTCACCGGAACAAGGAAGCTGTGATCATGAAAGCTGTTCGTTACCTCCTGATTGCCATTGTTGCCATCATCATCCTGGCAGTCGTGGCCATCGCGATCGCCATGGCGGTCATCGATCCGAACGATTACAAGCCGCAGATCGAAAAGGCCGTGGAGCAGCAGACCAACCTGGATCTGCAGCTGGAAGGCGATATCGGCTGGTCCTTCCTCCCCCTCGGTCTGGAGCTCAACAATGTGAGCGCCAACCTCGAGGAAGAGCGTTTCGTGGCCCTGGACCAGCTGGTGGCACAGGTGAATTTCTGGTCCCTGGTTACCATGTCTCCCCGGGTGAACACGTTTGTACTGGACGGTCTGGAAGCGAACCTGGTAGTCAACGAGCAGGGCGAAGGCAACTGGACCCGGATCATGCGCGAACCGGCGCAGGCTGAGGATGGCGCGCAGGCTCCGGAGGAACAACCGGCCGAACAGCCGCAGGAAGAAGCGCAGGCCGCCTCCGGCGGTGAGCCCCTGAACTTCAACGTGGAGAACGTCCAGATCAGCAACGCCCAGGTGCATTACACCGACAAAAGCACCGGTCAGGCGGTGACCCTGGAGAACTTTGCCGTCAACGCCAGTGACATCACCCTGGGTTCCGAATTTCCGCTGGAAGTCAGTTTCCAGGTGGACACCGCCAAGCCACAGCTCAAGGTTGATGGCAGCATCAATGCCCGGCTGGCGGCCAACGAGGCCCTCAACGACTTCGCCGTCTCCGGACTCAAGGCCGTGTTCGACATGAGCGGCGAGCCGTTCGGGGGCAAATCCGTTACTGCCGAGCTGGCCGGTTCAGCCAGGGCCAACCTGGAAAACGAGACCGCCACGCTCTCCGGCTTTACTGCCAGCCTGGCCAACCTTAACCTCACTACTGATCTCGAGGTTCAGGGCTTCGGCGACAAACCGGCACTTAAGGGCAACCTCGACATCCAGGAATTCTCCCTGAAAGAGCTGCTCAGCAACCTGGGCCAGCCGGCCATCGAAACCAGCGATCCCGATGTACTCAAAGCCGTTGCCTTCTCTACCAACATCGGCGGCTCACCGGGCACGGCGGCCCTGGAGAACCTCACCTTCAAGCTCGACGACACCACCTTCAACGGCTCCGGCAGCTACACCCTGGCCGACGGCGGCATTGTCTTCAATCTGCAGGGTGATGAGCTCAATGCCGATCGTTACCTGCCGCCCAAGGCCGAAGGTGAGGAAGCCGCCGCCAGCGAGGAACAGCAGACTGCAGAGGCCGGCTCCGCGGGAGGCTCAGGTTCCGCCCCCGAATCCGATCTGCTGCCGCTGGAAACCCTGCGGACACTGCTACTTGATGTGGATTTCGGTCTCGGCCAGCTGATCGTCAGCAACCTCACCATCAATGAAATCAAGGCCAGCACCACCGCCAAAAACGGCGTGCTCAAGATCGACGAGTTCAGCGGCAAGATGTATGAAGGCAGCTTTGGCGCCAACGCCACCATCGATGCCCGTAGCGACAACCCCAAATGGACTATCGCTTCCAACGTGACCAATGTGCAAACGCTGCCCCTGCTGACCGACCTGGCGGAAGTGGACATGCTCGGCGGTGGTGCCAACCTGAAGGTGAATGCCACCACCAACGGCAACCGCATTTCCGTGCTGCGCGAAAATGCCGATGGCCAGATCAGCTTCAACCTGGCCGAGGGTGAGTTCCGGCGCATGAACATGACGCGCATGGCATGCCAGGGCATTGCCCTGGTGAACCAGGAGCAGCTGACCACCACCGACTGGGGCACCACCACACCGTTCAACGACATGAGCGGTACCCTGGACATTAACGGCAACACTCTGTCGAACAAGAACCTGGTGGCCTCGCTCGCCGGCATGAAGCTGGAAGGCCAGGGCACCGTGGACATGAAGCAGACCACCCTGGACTATGAAGCGGGCCTGCGCATTGTGGGTGAAGTGCACCGGGACCCGGCCTGCCGGGTGACCGAATACGTGGAGAACGTGGTGATCCCGGTGGAATGCCGTGGCAACTTCTCCGAGGACCCGGCGGGTCTGTGCTCCTTTGACGGCTCCCGCTTCCGGGACACCCTGAAGACCATTGCGGAAAACGCCGCCAAGGCCAAGGTGAAAGAAGAAGTCGACAAGGCCAAGGACGAAGCCGAAGAAAAGGTGAAGGAAAAGATCGAGGAGAAACTGGGCGACAAGCTCAAGGGCCTGTTCCAGTAATGACCGACCGTTTCGCTGACAAACTCCTTACCTGGTACGACCAGCATGGCAGGCACGACCTGCCGTGGCACCATGACCGCAACGCCTACCGGGTCTGGGTCTCGGAGATCATGCTCCAGCAGACCCAGGTGACCACCGTCATCCCCTACTTCGAGGTCTTCATGGCCCGGTTCCCGACCGTGCAGGACCTGGCCCGGGCACCGGTGGACGACGTTCTGAGCCACTGGTCCGGACTCGGCTACTATGCAAGGGCTCGCAACCTGCACAAGGCCGCGCAACAGGTGGTTGAGGAATATGAGGGGGAGTTCCCGCAGGATCAGGAACAGGCGGAATCACTCACCGGCATCGGTCGTTCCACCGCCGCCGCCATCATCGCCCAGGCCTTCGGCAAGCGAGCCACCATCCTCGACGGCAACGTCAAACGGGTACTGGCCCGTTACCACGCGGAGCCCGGCTGGCCCGGCCAGACTGCCGTGCTGAACCGGCTCTGGGAACACGCCGAGGAGCATACGCCTGACGAACGCGTCAGAGACTACACCCAGGCCATCATGGATCTGGGCGCGAAAGTATGCACCCGCACCCGACCCGACTGCGAAGCCTGCCCGGTCAGCGCAGGCTGCCGGGCCTATGCGCTCGGCGAGACAACCCTTTACCCCGGCTCGAAGCCAAAGAAAGCCAAACCGGAAAAAACCACCTGGATGGTCATCCTGGAAGACAGCGACGGCCGTATCCTGCTGGAACGGCGGCCACCCAGCGGCATCTGGGGCGGCCTCTGGAGCCTGCCGGAACTTGATCCCGCCTATGGCCCTGAAGAGCTTTCGGAAGCCTGCGAACAGCAGCTGGGCATGACCTGTGGCGATCCCGAACTGATCAGTGGCTTCCGCCACACCTTCAGCCACTACCACCTGCACATCCAGCCCGCCCGCCTGCCGGTCACCGGCAGCTCGAAGATTGCCGATACCGGGCAACAGCGCTGGCTGCACCGCGACGAAGCCCTGGCCCTGGGCCTCCCCGCCCCCATCCGCGCACTGCTGACCGAACCGGAACAGGCAGCCCTGCTCTGAGGCGGCGGCCACCCCGCACGATCTGTTATCATTCAGCCAGCTTTCACATCGACACAGGAGCCGACATGAGCCGCACCGTATTCTGTCGCAAGTACCAGAAAGAAATGGAAGGCCTCGACTTCCCGCCCATGCCCGGCGCCAAGGGCCAGGACATCTTCGACAACATATCCAAACAGGCGTGGGAAGAGTGGCAGGCCCAGCAGACCATGCTCATCAACGAAAAACACCTGAGCCTGATGGACCCGAACACCCGGAAATACCTGCAGGCGCAGATGGAACACTTCTTCAATAACGAGCCTTTCGACCAGGCCGAAGGCTACGTTCCACCCGAGAAATAACGGCAGTTGGTCAAGGCCTGAGCAACCCTGAAAAGATTCAGAAATTTTTGCCTGCCGGCCTTGACTCATCAACCCTAAACCGGTTTAATAGCGCCCCGTTGCAGCGCAGTACCGCAACACGCCCGGATAGCTCAGTTGGTAGAGCAGGGGATTGAAAATCCCCGTGTCGGTGGTTCGATTCCGCCTCCGGGCACCACTAATTTCAAGCCGAATCAATAACTTACCAAGCGTAAGAGTTGATTCGGCTTTTTAGTTTCTGGCGATGCCGATACGCTCAAATACGTTGGTTTACGCCGGATTACGGACCTTCTCCCCCTTCGCTCCCCTTACCAAGTACTTCACTTCCAGCGCATCTTCAACTGCCGTTCGCGGTGGCCGGAGTTCGCCGCATCATTGCAAAGATTTGTAGGCCCAGCAGAATCACTGTCTAAAGTCTGGCCATTGAGCCGAAAAGATAACATAATCGGCTCAAAATATGACTTGAATAGATGGACTAATCGGCTCATGTATATCTGGGAAAGACCCGGCTGGCCTCACTTTAAATGGGAGGAGACAACCCTCCGACCAAAACTTGATGCTGTGCGCCTGTTGCAGGGGCGGCTGGTGGGCCGGACAGAAGCCGCTTCCGATCATGCAGATCTGGACGTAGAGATGGACGCACTGATCCAGAATGCCATTCGTACCAGCGAGATAGAAGGAGAGTTTCTGGATGTGGGCTCCGTGCGTTCTTCGGTTGCTCGACAACTTGGGCTGGAGCAAGCGGGGATCTCTGGCAGAACCACGCCGGAGTCCGAATCACTGGTAGCACTTTTGCTGGAAGCCACGCATGAGCCTGATCAGCCGATTACTCTCAACCAGTTGTGCCAATGGCAGTCCATGCTCTTCCCCGAAGGCCCCGGCCCCTTCTTGAAAATTCGCGTCGGGGAGTTACGCGGAGACCAACCAATGCAGGTGGTCTCCGGGCGTCTGGATCGCCCGAAGGTGCATTTCGAAGCGCCGCCCCGTGTTGGCCTGGAAGCGGCCCTGGATAGCTTCATCGAGTGGTTCAACAATCCACCACCGGGACTGGACGCAGTGCTCCGTGCCGGTATTGCACATTTGTGGTTGATCACCTTACACCCGTTTGACGATGGCAATGGACGCATTACCCGTGCAGTGACTGATCGCGCACTGGCCCAGGCTGAGCGACGGTCTGCGCGATTTTACGCTCTCAGTGCCGCTATTATGGCTCGCCGAAACTCGTACTATGACGTCCTGGAACAAACACAGAGTGGTGATCTGGACATCACAGGGTGGCTATCCTGGTTTCTCGACACATTGGAAGAATCTCTCCAGCAAGCGCTGCTGAGAGTCGACCGGGTTCTGGTTAAAGCAAGATTCTGGCAACACCACGCCACCACGGTACTGAACGAGCGGCAGATCAAGGTGCTGAATCGCCTGCTGGACACAGCTGGCGAGGAGTTTGAGCAAGGTATCAATACCCGCAAATACCAGTCCCTGACAAAGACCAGTAAAGCGACTGCAACCCGGGATCTGACAGATTTGCTGGAAAAAGGCTGCCTGGACCGGCTTCCCGGCGGTGGACGCAGTACCCGCTACACGTTGTCCCTGGGGCGGAACAAGAAAGAATGATTCCTGCCAAGGTAACACCACCGTATACCCACCAGGCCGGCCCCCCAACAGCCACCCTGACACTCCTCCTCGCCCTTTACCTGGCCCAGGGCCTGCCATCCGGCCTGTTCGCCCATGCCCTGCCCGTATTCTGGCGGGAAGCCGGCGTCTCCCTCACCTGGATTGGCGCGCTGAAACTGCTTGCATTGCCCTGGGTGCTGAAGGCGTTCTGGGCGCCGCTCGTTGACCGCAGCCTGATGCATGGCCAGACGCCTTTTTCCTGGATGTTACGGCTGCAGTTAACCGCTGCATTGCTCCTGATTGTGCTGGCATGGCTCGGGCTGGTACCCGGCAACGCTTCCGGCCTGGCAGTCGCCGCGTTACTGGTCATAACCATCAATCTCCTGATGGCGACCCAGGATATTGTCACCGACGGCCTGGCCGTGCGTTGGATTGCCCCACACTGGCGCGGGCTGGCCAACACCATCCAGGTGGCGGGCTACAAAGTAGGTATGCTCGTGGGCGGCAGCCTGGTGTTGATTGTCACTGGCTATCTGGAACCTGAAATCGCTCTGCTCTTTCCCGCCCTGTTGCTGATGGCACTGCTGTTTTTGGTGGGCCGATTCCGGGGCGTGCGCAAACCTCTTTCGCTGGATGCCGTACCAGACTCGGGTAATGGCAACCTGAGGGCTGCCTTCATCGGCTTCTGGCGCCAGCCCGGCATGTCGTTCTGGCTGCTGATGGTCATCGGCTACAAGGTGGCGGATGCCATGGGCTCGGGAATGATTCGTCCGATGCTGTCTGACGCTGGCTGGAGTTCGCAGGATATCGGCACTTTCACCCTCATCACGACCCTGGCAGGGCTTATCGGGGCTGCTCTCGGGGGATGGCTGTATACCCTGATGGGAGGTCATCGCGCCCTGATTCTGGCGGGCATTGCCCAGGCACTGACAATCATGGCGTGGGTTCTGGCCGCAGGACCAGCCGCGGAGATTTCAACCGTCTACGCCGTCGGCCTGGCCGAACAACTTGCCGACGGAGCATCCACCGTAGTGCTGTTCGCCATGATGATGAATGTCTGCCGAAGGCAATGGGCGGGTACCGACTTCACCGTGCAGGTGTCCATCCAGGTGGTCGCTGCAGGTTTATTTGGAGTGCTCGGAGGTGTGATTGCCGATCTCGGGGGTTACTCGGTGCTGATGATCACTGCCGGGATGGCTGGTCTTGGCGTCGTCGGGGTCTATGCTCATCGGGTAATAGGTAGAAGTATCTGATTGTTGGTTACTCGCGAATGCCTTTAAATTCGCGCCAATGAAACCCGGAGTTTGTCATCATGCTCATTGCCCTGCTCGCCATTGCTGTCGGCCTCATCCTGCTGGTCTGGAGTGCGGAGCGTTTTGTAGCAGGCTCGGCGGCCACGGCCGGCTATGTCGGCATGCCGCCGCTGTTGATCGGCATGGTCGTGGTCGGTTTTGGCACGTCCGCTCCGGAGATGGTGGTATCCGCGCTCGCCGCGTCCCAGGGCAATCCCGGGCTGGCGCTGGGTAATGCCTACGGTTCCAACATCACCAACATTGCCCTGATCCTCGGCATCACTGCGCTGATTGCCCCGATTGCCGTTCATTCCCAGGTAATGCGGAAGGAACTGCCGATCCTGACCGTGGTTACCCTGTTTGCCATCTGGCAGCTGTTTGACGGCACGCTGAGCAGGCTGGATGCCGTGGCCCTGGTCGGTGTGTTCTTCGCTGTGCTGGGCTGGAGCATCTGGTCCGGCATGCGCACGCCCGATGACCCGATGGCAACCGAAGTAAGCGCAGAATTGACAACTCATGCCATGCCGATTCGCAAGGCATTGTTCTGGCTGGTAGCGGGCCTGGTGCTGCTGGTCATCAGTTCCCGCATTCTGGTCTGGGGCGCGGTGGACCTCGCTACTGCTTTTGGCGTCAGCGACCTGATCATCGGCCTGACCATCGTCGCCGTGGGCACTTCCCTGCCGGAACTGGCCGCCTCGATCATCGCTGCCCGCAAGGGTGAGCACGATCTGGCGCTGGGCAACATTCTCGGTTCAAACCTGTTCAACACCCTGGCGGTGGTGGGCATTGCCGGCCTGATTACGCCCATCGGGGTGGCTGACGAGGTGCTGGTACGTGACCTGCCGGTGATGGCCGGCCTGACCCTTGCCCTGTTCGTGCTCGGGTACGGTTTCCGAGGCCCGGGCAGAATCAACCGCCTGGAGGGTGGGGCCCTGTTGGCAGTCTTCGTGGGTTACACCGCCTATCTTCTGGTAACCAATTTCTGAGCGGGCTCCATTCACCAGGCCGGGCGAACAAGGCTGCACCCTAGTTGAACGATGCTTCAGCCCCCGGCTTGCTGCAAACCTGCCAGTCCACCACATTGCCGTCCGGATCGAAGTGGACAAAGCCGGCGAATCCGTCATCGTGGACCCAGGTCTTTACGTATCCGACAACCTCGCCATCGTCCTTGCACAGATCGAACGTGGATTTGCTGTCGTCGGCTGGAGCTTCAGTTTCCGTTTCGTGGGGCTGGATAGTGAGTTGGGGATCATTGAGCGGGAAAAGTTCAAGGTGACGCGCGTTCATATGGGGCACTCCCTGATTACGAACGGTTACATTGAAAGCGTGCTCCAATATAACCCAGTTACATGACAGAAAAACTGCTCCCGATCAGTTTTCTAAGACCAATCCGGGATAAACCGTATGGTTTCAAGACAGTTTCTTTCTGAAGGTTCGGGCACTTCTTCCCCCGGATTGAAACAGGCATAAAAAAACCGGGAAGCAGAACTCCCCGGTTACACGAAATGACTCGACAAAAGAAAACTCAACGATGCAGATCGAGCTTTTCTGACTGGTACTTTGCCAGCGCAGCGTTTCAGAATTGTGACAGCTGGCCACCAACCTACCGAAGCACAAGAGAGCCAGGATCATAGCGCATCGAAATCAACCACTAACCCGGTCTGCGCTTCCAGAGATCCTGCCGGATGCCAGTCCATATCTGCCGATAAACTTCAGCCGCCGGACTCTGTGGCGCTAGCCGTTCAAGGGGAAGTCCGTCCTCGCCCATGCGCTCCACCACGCTGGCGTAAGGCACGGCCACGCCCATATTGTTCGCCAGAACCTCACTGCCCTGCTCCACAATTTCCTTGTGCAGGTTTTTCCGGCGATCAACCATGGAGAAAAAGGGGCGCAGCTTCCGGACGCCGAGTTTCTTGTCCTTCACGAACTGCTGCAACTGGTTCCAGCTGTTCACCGCCAGCCAGGTCGGCACCACCGGCACATACACCCGGTCCGCCACTTCCAGCACCTGCTCGATCAGCCGCGAAAGCGTGGGCGGGCAGTCCAGGATCACCAGGCTGGTCTCTTCAGAAAGAGGCGCGAGCATATCCCGCAGGACATTAGTGCCTGGTTCCTGCTCCAGCTTGATGTCAAAGTTGCGGAAACTGGTGTGGGCGGGGATGAAGTCCAGTCCGGGATAAACGTCGTCATGAATGAACTTGGCGATGGGCGCCTTGCCCTCGAGCAATTTGGATAACTTGCGCCCCTTCACCGTTTCGGCGCCTGCCAGGTAGAAACTCGAGGCGCCCTGGGGGTCCAGGTCCCATAACAGCGTGCGGCAATTGTCCTGGCTCGCCAGATAGGCGATGTTAACGGCCGCCGCTGTCTTGCCAACACCACCCTTGGGGCTGTAAAAAGCAATGATCCTCATTGAGGCATAACTCCCGACTTTCCTTGTGTAACCAGACCGTACAGGGTAGCAGCCACGCCATGGCCCTTTGTGAAGCTTTTGTTACACTGAACGCTTCGCAAGCTACGTAAAACCAAAAACAACGAGGTAACCATGAATTCGCCGTCGCACGTGTTTGATCAAGCGGTCTCACTCCGGCCCGTCAGCACCGGAGTTTTCTCGGGGCAAACGAACCCTGCCTACCAGAACATGGTGGGTCCCTTTGGCGGCGTGACCGGCGCCACCCTGCTCAATGCCGTACTCAGCCACGACGAGCTGCTGGGAGAGCCGGTGTCCCTGACGGTGCACTTCGCAGCTCCCATTGCAGAAGGCGGATTCGAAGCCCGGGCCCGACCGATCCGGACCAACCGTAGCAGCCAGCACTGGTTCGCCGAACTGGTCCAGGGAGACGAAGTGGTTGCCTTTGCCACCGCGGTGACCGCCAAGGGGCGCGACACCTGGAGCACCACCGATGCCAGTTTCCCGCAGGTGCCGGCGGCCGAAGATATTGAGCAAACACCCATGCGTCAGGGCGCGCCGGTGTGGACCCGGTGCTACGACATGCGGTTTATCGAAGGCGCCCTCGGCGGCCAACCGAGCGAAAACCACCCCTCGGAAAGCCTGCTATGGATGCGGGATGAACCACCGCGGCCGTTAGACTATCTGTCACTGGCGGCCCTGTGCGACGTGTTCTTCCCGAGGATCTACATTCGCCGCCCCAAGCTGGTACCGATCGGTACCGTAGCGCTGACCACCTACTTCCACGCAGATGCGGAGCAGCTACGCCAGCTCGGTACCGCCCATGTACTGGGCCATGCCCGGGGCCTGCATTTCGGCAAAGGTTTCTTCGACCAGAGCGCCGAAGTCTGGAGTGCCGATGGCCGGCTTCTGGCCACCAGCCATCAGGTGGTTTATTTCAAGGAATGAGAGATGGAAGGTTTTCGTAAAACCACGATCACGCGGCCTTGCGAAAACCCTCCACTCGTACGGTCTTGTCCCGGCTGCGCTTGTACTTGGTTTTGTCCTCGACAACCCGCATCTGGTATTTTGGCGTTCTGAGCTCCCGCTGCACGGCACTGTGCCGGGTCGCTTTGGCGCGTTTTTTGGCCATATCGGCTACTCCTCATTAATAGCTGGATTCAAACGCAGTTATTATAACACCCCTTGAGATTTCAAGAGCGTAAGGAATGACACTCACCCTCTGGCTGACCTTTCTGGTCGCGGCAATCCTGATCAGCGTCTCCCCCGGTGCGGGCGCTGTGAATACCATGAGCAATGGCCTGCGCTACGGCGTGAAACGGTCGCTGCCGGCCATCCTTGGCCTTCAGTTGGGCTACGGTGCGCAGATTGTTCTGGTGGGGGCGGGCCTTGGCGCCATTGTCGCGTCTTCCGCCACCGCACTGACCGTCATCAAGTGGGTGGGCGTCGCCTACCTGGTCTGGCTGGGTATCCAGAAGTGGCGGGAGCCGGTGATGGAGGCTGTCGAGGAAGATCAGAGCGCCATCAGTCACCGCCGGCAGTTCTGGAATGCCGCGCTGGTGAACCTGACCAACCCCAAGGCCACGGTATTCCTGGTGGCTCTGTTTCCGCAATTTTTGATCGCCGATGCGCCCCACGGTCCGCAGCTGATCACCATGGGCACCACACTGATCCTGGTGGATTGCCTGGTGATGCTGGGCTATGCCCTGCTGGCGAGCCAGCTGTTCCGGTTCATGACCACACCGCAACGGCAGCGGCAGATGAACCGGGTGTTCGGCGGCCTGTTCGTGACCGCCGCCATGGCATTGGCCAGCTTCAAGCGCGCGGCCTAGTGTCCCGTCTGGCTAATTCCCTTATCTACAGCTTGTCTCTGAGAGCTTTGAGCCAGTCGGGACACTAGCGCAGGATACACTCCCGGCTGTAGGCCTTGCTCAGGCGCCGCCGTTTTTCCCGCAGGCTGTTGCCGCGGTCATTCTTGTAACCTGCCCGTAGCTGGGACTGGATCCGGTCGAGCTTGTTCCGGTAGCCGTCGCACACCTTTTTCTGTTTGTCCTCGCTCTGGCGGGTACTGCGGGACTTCTGAGGCCTGTCCGTGGCCGACAGCATGGTTTGCACCTCGTCCCGCGTGGCAGAGATTTTCCGGGATTGCCGGAGGTTCTCGGACATGGGGACGGTGACCGGATTCCGGAGCTCGAGCTCCCGGTGCGGCAGACGCTTGGGTGGTTTGTCGGAGAAATGGATGGCGCCGTCGGCGTCCGTCCAGCGGTAGACTTCGGCATGGGCCGGGGTGGTGGCTAACAGGCAAAGCAGGGCTGTGGCCTTGATCCTTGGCATGGGTTCACGTCCTGTGAAGTTGGTTTTTTGAACGAGGGGTCAGAAGAAGGCTTTCTTCAGACCCCGGAGGTAGGGGTCTGATGAACTCGTTCATCTGACCCCGTTTTCACCTCGGAGCCAGACTATAGCCCACTTGGTGGCTAACTTGAACTTGGGGTCAGATGAAGGGCTTCATCAGACCCCTGAGATGTAGCCCACTTGGGGGCTGGGGTGAACTTGGGGGCAGATGAAGGTTTTCATCAGCCCCCTGGG
>NZ_JAWLHI010000031.1:0-48217 GCF_041690455.1 Marinobacter sp. | reverse complement strand
AGTTGGTAGAGCAACGGACTGTTAATCCGTTTGTCGCTGGTTCGAGCCCAGCTCGGGGAGCCACTTATTCCGAAAGGCCGCTGATTTCCGATCAGCGGCCTTTTCATATCTATCCTAGAATACTTTTTCCCGTTGCATGAACTCCGCCAGCACGCGGAACAGGGTAAAGCCGTCCTCTGCCCCGATCAGCTCACGGATCGAGTGCATGCCGAACTGCGGCACCCCGATATCCAGCGTAGTCACGCCCAGGTTTCCGGCGGTCAGCGGGCCGATGGTGCTGCCACAGCCCATATCGCTGCGAACTACGAAGGTCTGGTGCGGTAGCCCCAGCTCATCGCTGATGTGGCGGTACAGCGCCGCAGACCGGCTGTTGGTCGCATAGCGCTGGTTGTGGTTGACCTTGATCACCGGCCCCTGGTTCAGGATCGGCCCGTGATTCTCGTCGTGTTTGTCCAGGTAGTTCGGGTGCACCCCGTGGGCATTGTCCGCGGAGATCATCATGGAATGGGCAATGGCCCGGGCCTTGCCCGCTCCGCACCAGCGATCCAGAACCGCGGTCAGGAACGGCCCCTGCGCGCCCTCGGCGGACATGCTGCCCACTTCCTCGTGATCGTTGCAGACCAGCAGCGCAGCCTCGTCACCGGAGGTGTGGATCAGGGACTGCAAGCCGATGTAGCAGCTCAGCAGATTATCCATCCGCGCGGACGCGACAAACTCATTCCGCAGTCCGACGAATTCCGCACGTTGCGCCTCGTAAAAACTAAGCTCGTAGCCCAGAACCTTGCGGGCCTTGATACCACTTTCCGCAGCCACCTGCTGGCTTAGCAGATCAGCGAAGCTGGTAGTGTCGTCCTCCGACACCTGCATGAGCACGGGCGGAAGATCGGTCTGGGCATTGATCGACCGGTTGTTGTTGGCTTCCCGGTCGAGATGGATCGCCAGGCTCGGAATGAACCCAACGGGCTTGCGGAAATCCACCAGGACGTCCTGCACCTCACCTGCTTCGTCCAGCAGGGTGACACGACCGGCCAGGGACAGGTCCCGGTCAAACCACGGGTTCAGCAACACGCCCCCGTAGACCTCGACGCCAAGCTGGAAGTAGCCCTTGCGGCGCAGTTCCGGGTTGGGTTTGACCTTCAGGCACGGGCTGTCCGTGTGGGCACCAACCATGCGGATACCGCTGGTGGAAACATCTTTGTTGCCGGTTCGGAAGGCCACGATAGAGGAGCCGTTGCGAATGACGTAATATCCCCGGTTACGGTCCAGTGACCAGTCATCGCGCTCGTCCAGCTGCTCGAAACCTGCGGCATCAAGGCGACTTTTCATGGTCGAAACCGCATGCCAGGGGGTCGGTGAGCTATTCAGAAATTCAATCAAATCTTTGTTAAATTCAACGTGTTCCATGATATCCCTGATTGATTGATAATTGCGTTGTAACAGTATGGCATGAAGCGATAACAGCTCCTACAGACCATAGTGACATTCCTTATATCGACCCATACGTCCCAGCGGAGACCACTTTGCCTCTACCCAGATTTCTCGATATCGAATACTGCCAGACCGACGATGCCCTGTTTCCCACGGCGATCGCCTGGTCCCTTGGTGACGGGCAGATGAAGGCCGTGGTCATTGCCCCGGACGAGAGCTGGTTGCCCGACGACGGCGATCTGGGCGACACCGACATCCTTTACCTCATGGAACAAGGGGTTCCGCTCATCGAGCTGGTCCGGGAGTTACATGAGGACTTGCCTGACCAGACCGTGTACGTCGACAGCCTGGATCCGGACGAGATCCTGGTGGACCTGATCTTCAGTGCTGTCGGCCACGAGCCGCCTTTCGAGATTGCGCCGATCAGTGATCTGATCACCGGCCTGGATGTTGAAAGCCTGGAGGATCGTCGCCATCAGCTGCTGATCGAGGAAGGGCTTGAGCCGCTGTTGCCCGAGAACGGGGTGTATGCGTTGCTGCTGCTGGCGCGGGAAGAAGGCTACCTGGACGAAGACTGAGGGCTGGAAAGTGAAGATGGGGTCAGATGAAGGCTTTCATCTGACCCCGGAGTTGGAGTCGGGGTCTGAAGAAAGCCTTCTTCTGACCCCTTTTTAGACCTCCCCTCCCCGTTTTGAACACAGGGAACTGTGACACGGGTCGACGTAACAAACCGTTACACAAGGCAGAATCGGGCCAATCGCTCACCCGTCAGGAAGCCCGACAATAATGAACAAGGTTGTACCCACTGCCCTTCGATCCGCCCTGGCACCGATCTACCTCTTTGCCCTTCTGGCCTCGCAACAGGCACTCGCCCAGGAAACCACCCCGCGGGCCGACAAACACTACATCGGCCTGCTGGCTACCGCCATCAACCACCGCACCATCGGCCCCACCGCCGAGCGCGCCTGGGGCAGCGCCGCTACCCTGGTGGTTGGCGGTCACATCACCGACCTGTTCCACGCGGAGTTGCGCGCCGGTGGCGGCTACAAGGATGCCGAGGTCCCGGACAGCGACTTCACCCTGGCGGTGGATTATTTCGCCAGCTGGTACATCGGGATGCACTACCCCCTCGGCGAGTACGCCAATATCTACGGCCAGTTCGGTTTTTCCTACATCCACGGCGAAGCCACCCTCGAGAACCCGGATGCCGACCGTAACGTCTTCTACCGCAGCTTTGGCGAGGAATTCCCGGACAGCAGCTTCAGCACCAGCTGGCTGGCCGGCTTTGATATCGAGGTGGTGGATGACACCTTCCTGGTGTTCGAGGGTGGGAAGCTGTTCGAAGACACCGGTAGTGAAGTGAACAGCTTCCAGTTCTCAGGCGGTTTCCGTTACGAATTCTAGACCTTGTGCCGGATGTGCCAGCAACGGTGAATCCTCGGGTTGCGTTGGAAGTCCTTGTCCAGGGTGTTGCGTGAGACTTCTTCTACCGCAAACTCCTCCTCCAGCGCCTCGTCCAGCCGGAACCGGCGGAAGTTGTTGGAAAAGATCAGCAAGCCGTCCGAGGTCAGCCGTGCCATCGCCTGGCGGATCAGGGTGGCGTGATCGCGCTGGATATCCAGTACACCGGCCATGCGGGCGGAGTTGGAGAAGGTCGGCGGGTCCATGAAGATCAGGTCAAAGCGCTGGTCTGCCGCCGGCTTCTCCGCCAGCCAGGCCAGGCAATCGGCCTGCTCCACCATGTGCTTTTTCGGATCGGCATCGTTGATCGCCAGGTTTTCCCGGGCCCAGTTCACGTAGGTCTTCGACATATCCAGGCTCAGGGAGCGGCTGGCGCCACCCACCACAGCATGCACCGAGGCTGCGCCGGTGTAACAGAACAGGTTCAGGAAGCGTTTGCCCCGGGCGTTCTCCTGGATCCAGTGCCGTACCGGGCGGTGATCGAGGAACAGGCCGGTGTCCAGGTAGTCCTTCAGGTTCACCCGAATCAGACAGCCGTGCTCGTGCACCGTGAAGAACTCGCCGCTGGCCGCCTGCTTCTCGTACTGCTGGGTGCCGGCCTGGCGCTGGCGCTGTTTGCACACCAGGTCCGAGCGCTCGATCCCGAGCACCTCCGGGATCACCGCCAGAGCTTCGGCCAGCCGCTCCCGAGCCGCCCGCTCGTCCACAGACTTGGGCGCGGCATATTCCTGCACATGCACTCGCCCCTCATAGATATCGATAGCCAGGGCATACTCCGGCATATCCGCATCGTACAGGCGGTAACACCCAATGCCCTGTTTCCGGGCCCACTGGCCGATGGTTTTCAGGTTCTTTTTCAGGCGGTTTCGTAGCATGGCCGCGCGTTCTTCGTTGGCAATGCGCGGGCGAATTTCCCCGGGAACATCTGGCTCTCTCGGGGTCATGGCGTTTTCTTCGGCCACTTCGAACAGCAGCAGCTGGGCCGGGAGCTTGCCGTTGAATAGCTTGTACTGCTTGAAGCTGCGCAGACCGACGGCCTTGCCGAACTCCGGCGCGCCGGTAAAGACGCCAAGGCGCCAGCCAGGAACAGCCTGTTTCATGGCATCACCGAGGGCCTTATACAGCCCCGCCAGTTCCTTGCGTTCGCTCAGTCGCTCGCCGTACGGAGGGTTGGTCAGCACCAGGCCACGCTCCGACCACTGCCCTTCCAGGATGAATTCCTGCACCGGCCGGGCTTCCACATGCACCACACCGTCAAGGCCCGCTCGCTCGATGTTCCTCCAGGCTGTAGCGATCACCCGCGAATCCTGGTCAAATCCGGCAAATCTGGGGATCCTGCCCTGCTTGCCCTCATGGGCCCGGCGTTCCGCTTCCTGCCGCAGCGCGAGCCAGACCTCAGGCTGGTGACCCGGCCACTTCTCGAAGCCAAATCGTTCCTGCCGGCGCCCGGGCGCGATATCCAGGGCCATCATCGCAGCCTCGATCAGCAGAGTCCCGGAGCCGCACATGGGGTCCACAAAATCACCGCCCTGCCCCGCAATCTCCGGCCAGCCGGACCGCATCAGCAGCGCGGCCGCCAGGTTTTCCTTCAGCGGTGCGATGCCCTTGTCAGTACGGTAGCCGCGCATGTGCAGGCTGTGACCGCTCAGATCCACACCGATGGAAAGCCGGTTGCGGTTGAGGCGGGCGGAGATCGTCACATCCGGGTTCTTGGCGTCCACCGCCGGCCGCGCGGCGCCCTTGGCCCGGAAACCATCGACAATGCCGTCCTTGACCCGCTGGGCGCCAAACTGAGTATTGCGGATCGCCTGGTTCTGACCAAGGAAAGTTACCCGGAAGCTGCCCTGATCTGGAATGTGCTGCGTCCAGTCCACACCAAGCACGCCTTCGTACATGGCGTCCCCGTTACCCGCATCCACCTCGGCGATGTTGAGGATCACGCGGTTGGCCAGGCGCGACCACAGGCAGGCCCGATACCCCGCTTCCAGCTCGCCTTCAACCCAGACCCCGGCCGGCGCGTTACGGACCGTCTCCAGGCCGAACGTCCGAAGCTCATCGCCAAGCAGGTACTCGACACCTTTCGGGCAGGTTACGAAAAAGACACATTTAGACAAAGCGAGCTCCTGGGTAGAAAAACAATCCGGGTAAGTTTCCGTTTTTCGCGGTAATTCCAACTTTACTGCGTCATTTTTAGTTCATAAAACTATAAGCAAACGGTCACATAGATGAAATAATTAGTGTACACGCGCTCAAGGTTCGTTCTACCTTGTACTTGACGCGTCGTTCCGGAGGTCTGAAAAGCCTCCGTTAACAGGATCCTGACTGCTCTGGTCAAAGCTGGCAATAGGGGGTTGTCCCGGAGGGAAACCCGGATCGCCACGACCACTGCAGATGTGTACACGCTTGTTCTGTTAATCCATTAGTGAGGAACGGCATGAAAAGACAGAAAAGAGACATGTACGCCCGTGCATTTAAAAGGGGTTATCTCGCCGGAGTGTCCGGAAAACCGAAAGACAGCTGCCCGATCGAACAACCGGAAGTCCGACAGGAATGGTTGAACGGGTGGCGCGAAGGTCGCACAGATAACTGGGAGGGCATGACCGGCGTCTCCGGTATTCACAAACTTGCCAATGTCACATCAGCGTGACGGACATTCACCAGCAACCCCGAATCTTGATCTGATCTTTTTCTACACAATTTGACGCAGTACCAAGAGCAACCAAAACGGGGCCTCCCGCCCCGTACCATGCGAAGAAGCGCAACGGGGTTTATTCCCCGCACGGGCCCGCTAAGCGGGCCCATCTTTTTTCAGCCTCCTGACGTTTCCCGCCGAATGGCCTCCACCGCCTCTTTAATCAACGCCGGCCCCTTATAGATGAAGCCCGTGTAGATCTGTACCAGTTTTGCACCCGCCCTGACCTTCTCTGCGGCACTCTCGCCGTCGGTAATGCCACCCACGCCGATAATGGGCAAACGTTCACCAAGTTCTGCATACAGCCCCTGGATAACCCTCAGGGATGCTTCACGGACCGGAGCACCACTCAGGCCACCGGCCTCGTCCGCGTGGCGGTGGCCGGCCACGGCGTCGCGGCTGATGGTGGTGTTGGTGGCAATGACGCCGTCCAGACCGGTGTCCAGCAGCGCGTTGGCAACAAACCGGATGCCGGTGTCGTCCATATCCGGCGCGATCTTTACCGCAATTGGAACGTACTTTCCGGTCTCCTGTTCACAGCGGCGCTGCTCGTCCTTGATGGCATCCAGCAGGCCTTTCAGGGAATCCCCGAACTGCAGGTCACGCAGCCCCGGAGTATTGGGCGAGGAAACATTCACCGTGATGTAATCGGCCCGGGAATAAACCGCCGCGATGCCCTTGCGATAGTCAGTCTCGGACTCCTCATTCGGAGTATCCTTGTTCTTGCCGACGTTGATCCCGAGAATGCCCCGGTAATGCCGGTGATCCACCCGGTCGAGCAGGTGTTCCAGGCCCTCATTGTTGAAGCCCATGCGGTTGATGATGGCCTGGTGTTCCGACAGACGGAAAATACGGGGCCTGGGGTTACCCGGCTGAGCCCGCGGTGTGACCGTTCCCACCTCGATGAATCCAAAGCCCAGAGCGCCGAGGGCGTCCAGATGATCGGCATTTTTGTCCAGGCCCGCCGCCAGCCCCACGGGGTTGGGGAAATCCAGACCCATAACATTGACTGGCAATGCATCTATTTTTGGCGAAAAAGCGCTCAATAATCTCAGTTTCTGGGCAACATCAAGGCTGCCAAGCGCCATGTTATGGGCTTGCTCGGGTGGAAAACGGAATAACAGGTTGCGGATAACGCCGTACATCAGATAACTCCCTGAATGTCAGTGGGCGGGAGTATACCGGAAGTTTTCCACAGCATCCTGTCTGCCTGCGTAATCACCCGTAACTACTTGTCTTTGTAACACCTCGTAAGTTTTTCCACGGAATCTGTGGATAACCCTGTTGAAAATCACGGGGCAAACTTTCAGACCCCTTGATAACTGCGCCAGCCTACAAATTGATCATTTTTTAACCAGTTTATTTTATCTTATTTTTCAATTACTTATATCGCGCACAGCTCGAAGGGCTACACATAGTCAAGGTTCTTTACACCGTCACCAAAATGCAATTATGTGCATAAATCGCACGACCCGGCGTGTAACGCCCGTCCCCACAGGCGCGGGGTTTAGCGTTATACTTTCCGGGACACTCAACCGCCGGAGCCAGCCCGAATGCAAGACCCCGTTTCCACAACGTCCAGTACCCAGGATGCCCTGAATAAGGAAATGAAGGCGGCCTCGAGAGTCACCATAATCGGAATGATTCTTGATGCCATACTCGGTGTCATAAAAGTCATTGGTGGTACACTTTTCAACTCTCAGGCCCTGTTTGTTGACGGCATCCACTCTTTTACCGATGTCGCATCTGACTTCGTCGTACTGGCGGTAATGCGCATATCCCGGCAGGAACCGGACGAGAATCACCCCTACGGCCACCAGCGCATTGAAACCTTCGGCACACTGCTGCTCGGCAGCATTCTCATAGCCGTGGGCGCCGCCCTGGCCTGGGAAAACATCCTGCGTCTCATCGAGGGCGGTATCAGCCAGGTGCCCGGCTGGCCGGTTTTGGTTGCGGCTGCCTTCTCGGTCGCGGGCAAGGAGTGGATTTATCACTATACCCGCCGGGTCGGCCAGGCGATCCGGTCGGACCTGATCATTGCCAACGCCTGGCACAGTCGCACTGATGCCTTCTCCTCTGTCGTGGTGCTGCTCTCCACCGTGGGTGCCATGATGGGCTGGGAGTGGCTGGATGTGCTGGCTGCGGTGATCATCGCGCTGATCATCATCCACATCGGCTGGAAGTTCACCTGGGACAGCGTCAAGGAATTGGTGGACACCGGGCTTTCCCAGGAGGATACCCAAAAGCTGAAAGCCATCGCCCGCGAAACCGATGGCGTGCGCAATGTCCACGAACTGCGCAGCCGCCGCATGGGGCACGACATCCTACTGGATGTTCACCTGGTAGTCCGGCCGGATATCAGCGTCTCAGAGGGCCACCAGATCGGCATGCAGGTGGTGTCCGGTATGCGTGAGGAACTCGACAATATCCGCGATATCAATTTCCACATCGACGCAGAGAACGACGAGGAGCAGACGCCGACCTCGGAGCGCCTGCCTTCTCGAAAGGAAATTCGCCAGATGCTGTATGAAACCATTGGGGAACTCCCGACCCACAGCAGGCTCCGACTCCACTACCTGAAGAACAAGGTACACCTGGAACTCTTCTTTGATGCCCCGGACAAGTCCGGCGACATCACCAGCGAGCAGGTCCACCAGGCCCTGGAGCACTACCCATGGTTCGGCAGCGTGAGGATCTGGCTGGGCGAACCGTAACAGCCGCCCTGCCCGATCAGCCCCGGCGCTTGGCCTCCATCCGGGACAGGAATTCCTGCATGATCAGGGTGTAGAGCTCGCCACCGAGGAATTTGTCCTCGACACCGGAATCGACACTGGGGTTGTCGTTCACCTCGATAACAGCCACCCGGTTGCCCGACTGCTTGATATCGACCCCATAGAGGCCGTTACCAATCAGCCGGGTGGAATTCAGTGCCGCCTGGATCACGCCTCTGGGTACTTCATAGGTGGGCATGGTCTCAAAGCCACCACTCTCCACCTTGGAGTCACCGTGCTGGTAGATCTGCCAATGGCCCTTGACCATCATATACTTGCAGGCATAGATCGCACGCCCCCCCAACACTCCGATGCGCCAGTCATAGTCCGTGTACAGATATTCCTGTGCCAACACCAGGGCTGACTGCCGGAACAGCTCCCGAAGACCCGCCCGTAGTTCCTTTTCATCCCGTGCCTTGGTCACCCCTCGCGAGAAAGCTCCATCCGGAATCTTGATGACTACCGGAAAGCCCAGGGCATTGACTACCTGCTCAACTGCATCTTTCTGGTCCCGGGACAGAATCAGGGTCTTGGGTGTCGGCACCTTGTTGTTCCTGAGCAGATCCGCCAGGAACACTTTGTTGGTGCAGCGAAGGATGGAAACGGGGTCATCGATGACCACCATCCCCTCGGCCTCCGCTTTTCGGGCAAAGCGATAGGTGTGATGGTCAATGGCTGTGGTTTCACGGATGAACAGACCATCGTACTCCGGCAGACGCATGTAGTCCCGACGGGTGATCCGCTCGACATTGATGCCTAGTTTCCGGCCTGCTTTCTCGAAACGCTTGAGCGCATCCTCATCACTCGGCGGCATCGGCTCTTCCGGGTTCACCAGCATGGCCAGGTCAAAGCGGTAGCGACGGCGGGTCCGGGGCTTGCGCCAGACCATGGTGCTGAAACGGTCCAGAGCGGCCGCAAACAGATCCTGCTCCCGCTCGGACAGGTCCGCCGGCGCCGCGGGCCGCATGGACGCAATCTGCCATTTCTTACGGCGCTTGAAGACGATTTCCAGGATGGGGCACGGAAAACTCTCGAACAGCGCCCTGGCAACCGGCTTCAGGTCCGGGTGCTCGGCCTGGCCAAAGTAGGTGCGGATCCTGACCTCATGGGTTGCGTCCTTCTCGTGGCTAGCGGGCTCAATTTTCGAGCCTGCCGCGTCCAGCCATTTAAGTACGCTGGGGTCCAGCTCTTCCAGCTCCAGCGAGAACAGGCCCTTGCGGCTCAGGTCATTCAGAGTCATCACCGAAGGCACCACGTGGTGCCCACGGGCTTCCGCCAGCAGTGAGCAGTAGTAGCCCTGGCTCTGGTATTTCGCACTCTGGCAGAGATTAATAACCCGTACCCGCCCGGTTGAAGGCGAGGAATACTGCAGATACTGGTCAAAGGTCAGCACATCGTCACTGGGGTAATACGGTGCCCAGTCTTTGGCGCGATCGACAACAATGAGCAAACGGGACATCTATGGCATTCCTCCCTGAAGGTTCAGCCGCCTGGCTGTTCGCAACAATACGCCCAGCCCCGAAGTTGCACAATCACCTCGGCGTGCGTGCTTTTACGCATGCCGGCGGGGCTTGCGTACCGGCCACTCTCTACCATAATAGCCGCGATAGGGAAGCCCGCGAGCAAGCGCTTCCCACCGACCAGGACCAGTAAAACCATGTCTGATGTAACGCTTCGCCACGCCGTCAATACGGACCTGGACAACCTGGTACAGCTGGAGCACCGCTGTTTCAGCGACGACCGGCTTTCCCGGCGGAGTTTCCGCCGATTCCTGGAAGTACCCCGGGATCGCCTGATCGTGGCCGAGCAGGACGGCGAACTGGTCGGTTATTGCCTGGTGCTGATGAATGCCGCCACCCGTCTGGCGCGGATCTACTCCATTGCGGTCGCTCCCGAGGCCCGGGGCCGGGGCATTGGTGAACAACTTATCCGGGAGGCGGAGAAAGAAGCGGCCGAGGCCGACCGCATCATCATGCGACTGGAAGTGCGCGAGGATAATCCCGGTGCCATCAATCTCTACAAGCGCCTGGGCTACCGGCAGTTTGGCACCTACCGCGATTATTATGAGGACCACGGCAACGCGCTCAGATTCGAGCGCCGAATCCTTTACTACGAACCAAGCCGTGAGTTTCTGCCGGTTCCCTATTACCCGCAAACCACCGAGTTCACCTGCGGCCCATCAGCCCTGATCATGGCCATGGCAGCGCTGGACGAGAACCAGACGGTCACCACCCTGGAAGAGCTGAAGATCTGGCGCGAGGCCACCACCATTTTCATGCTCGCCGGCCACGGCGGCTGTGGCCCCCACGGCCTGGCCCTGGCCAGCTGGAACCGGGGCTTCGAAGCCAGCGCCTGGATCAGCCAGGAAGGTGCGCTGTTCAAGGACACGGTACGGAATGAAGACAAAAAGCGGGTGCTGGAACTGGTGCACGAGGGCTTCCTGCACGACATCGGCCGCACCGGCATCCAGCTTCACCATGATCCGCTGACCCTCGAGGGCATGGAAAATGCCCTGCACGAGGGGCGCATCCCGGTCATCCTGATCAGCACCTGGCAACTGAACCGGAGCCGCGTGCCGCACTGGGTCACCGTCTGTGCCATCGACGAGGAATTCGTCTACCTGCATGACCCGGAAATCGACGTACAAGCCGGTGAAACCGTGGCGGACAAACAGTATCTGCCGGTGGACAAACGGGTCTTCACCCGCATGTCCAGCTACGGCCGCAACCAGCCCTTGCAGGCGGCGGTGATCGTGGGGCCGAAGAAAAACGGGTAATCAGCCGGTTCGCAGCGCCGCCTCCTTGAGTTCGGAAATCTCGTCCCGCAGACGCGCCGCGGTTTCGAAATCCAGGTCCGAAGCCGCCTTGTACATCTCGTCCTCCAGGCGAGCCACCTCCTTGAGCACCTCCTCCGGCGACCGGTTGCCGGCCTTCGCCCGATATTGTTCGGCTTCCTCGGCCGCTTTCTGACCGGGGCGCTCTGCCCTGCGGCGACCCCGGCCGCCGCCACCCGCCGCACCTTCCATGATGTCAGCGATCTTCTTGTTCAGACCGGTGGGCGTGATGCAATGCTCTTCGTTGAAGGCGGTCTGTTTCTCCCGGCGGCGCTGGGTCTCATCGATGGCCCGCTGCATGGAGCCGGTGATCTTATCGCCGTAGAGGATCGCCTTGCCGTGCACGTTACGGGCGGCCCGGCCGATGGTCTGAATGAGAGAACGTTCACTGCGCAGAAAGCCTTCCTTGTCCGCATCCAGAATCGCTACCAGCGAGACCTCCGGCATGTCCAGGCCTTCCCGCAGCAGGTTGATCCCCACCAGCACATCGAACTCGCCCCGGCGCAGGTCCCGGATAATCTCTACCCGCTCCACGGTGTCGATATCCGAGTGCAGGTACCGGACCTTGATGTCATGTTCCATCAGGAAGTCGGTCAGGTCCTCGGCCATGCGCTTGGTCAGCGTGGTCACCAGAACCCGCTCCTGCACCTTCACCCGGGCGTGAATCTCGGACAGCAGGTCATCCACCTGGGTGGAGGCCGGCCGCACCTCAATTTCCGGATCGAGCAGGCCGGTGGGACGGACCACCTGCTCCACCACCTGGCCGGCGTGCTCAGCTTCGTAGTTGCCCGGGGTCGCCGAGACAAAAATCATCTGCGGCGCAATGCGCTCCCATTCCTCGAACCGCATCGGCCGGTTATCCAGCGCCGACGGCAACCGGAACCCGTATTCCACCAGGGTCTCCTTGCGGGACCGGTCGCCCTTGTACATGGCGCCGATCTGGGGAATGGTCACGTGGGATTCGTCCACCACCAGCAAGGCGTTGGGTGGCAGGTAGTCAAACAGGGTCGGTGGCGCCTCCCCCGGCCGGCGCCCGGACAGGTAGCGGGAGTAGTTCTCGATGCCGTTGCAGTAGCCGAGCTCCAGCATCATCTCGATGTCATACCGGGTGCGCTCTTCCAGGCGCTGGGCTTCCACCAGCCGGTTGTTGTCCCGCAACTGCTGCAGGCGTTCATCCAGCTCCACCTTGATGTGCTCCACCGCATCCAGAACCGTCTGGCGCGGGGTGACATAGTGGGACTTCGGATAGATGGTGACCCGGGGCACCCGGCGCAACACCTCGCCGGTCAGCGGATCGAAATAACTGAGATTCTCCACCTCATCATCGAACAGCTCGATCCGGATGGCTTCCTTCTCCGATTCCGCCGGGAACACGTCGATGACATCGCCCCGGACCCGGTAATTGGCCCGGTGGAATTCCACGTCATTGCGGGTGTACTGAAGCTCGGCCAGCCGACGCAGGATGAAACGCTGGTCAATCTGGTCGCCCCGGTCCAGGTGCAGCATCATCTTCAGGTAGGACTGGGGGTCACCCAGACCGTAGATAGACGATACCGTGGCCACGATGATGGCATCCGGCCGCTCCAGCAGCGCCTTGGTGGCGGACAGCCGCATCTGTTCGATGTGCTCGTTGATGGAGGCGTCTTTCTCGATGAAGGTATCCGACGACGGCACATAGGCTTCTGGCTGGTAATAGTCGTAGTAGGAGACGAAGTACTCCACCGCGTTGTCCGGAAAGAACTCGCGGAACTCGCCATACAGCTGCGCCGCCAGGGTCTTGTTGTGGGCCATGATGATGGTGGGCCGCTGCACCTGCTCGATCACATTGGCGACGGTGAAGGTTTTCCCCGAGCCGGTCACCCCGAGCAGCGTCTGGTGCGCCAGGCCGGACTGGATGCCATCCACCAGGCCCTCGATCGCCTTGGGCTGATCACCGGCCGGCTGGTAGGGGGAATCGACTCGGAACACCCCGCTCTGTGCGGTACTGGTTTCTTGCTTTGCCATAACTGGCGGATAACCTCCGGATTTGCGCGGTGCCCGCCGTGGGCGGACTTATACCATCGAGAAATTTAGCGTTACGCTGGCTTCATGATACCATCAGTGCGATCGACGGCTGGGCGAAAATCAGCCAGCAATGGCTCCCCCGGCCGATCGCAGCCCAATAGGACGCAGCTTTAAGGAGCTCAAGTTTGGACCTTCAACTTTCCAGCCGAGTACAGGCTATCAAGCCCTCTCCCACCCTCGCAGTCACCAACAAGGCCGCGGAACTCCGCGCAGCCGGCCAGGACATCATTGGCCTGGGTGCAGGCGAGCCGGACTTCGACACCCCCGAGCACATCAAACAGGCAGCCATTGAAGCCATCCACAACGGCCAGACCAAATACACCGCCGTGGATGGTACGCCGGCCCTGAAGAAAGCGATTATTGCGAAGTTCAAACGGGACAACGGCCTGGAATACGAAGCCAACCAGATACTGGTAAGCAGTGGTGGCAAACAGAGCTTTTTCAACCTGGCACTTGCCACACTGAACAAGGGTGACGAAGCCATCATCCCGGCCCCCTACTGGGTCTCCTACCCGGACATGGTGCTGGTCGCCGAGGGCAAGCCGGTCATCATCGAGACCAGCGCCGACACCCGCTTCAAAATCACCCCGGAGCAGCTGGAAAACGCCATCACCGAGCGTACCCGCCTGTTCGTGATCAACAGTCCGTCCAACCCGAGTGGCATGGCCTACTCCATGGAAGAGCTGAAGGCGATCGGTGAAGTGCTGAAGAAGCACCCGAACATCATGATCGCCACCGACGACATGTACGAGCCGATCCTGTGGACCGGCCAGCCGTTCTGCAACATCGTGAACGCCTGCCCGGAACTGTACGAGCGCACCTTCGTCCTCAACGGTGTCTCCAAAGCCTATTCCATGACCGGCTGGCGTATCGGCTATGCCGCAGGCCCGGCCAAAATCATCGGCGCCATGAAGAAGATCCAGTCCCAGAGTACCTCCAACCCCTGCTCCATCTCCCAGGCCGCCGCGACCGCAGCCCTGGACGGGGATCAGGCATGTGTGGGCGAGATGGTCAAGGCATTCAAGGAACGCCACGACTGGCTGGTAGAGGCCCTGAACAAGCTGCCGGGCGTTGAGTGCCTGACCGGTGACGGCACCTTCTACGTGTTCCCGAGCTTCCAGGGCGCCATTGACGCCGATGACAGCGTCAGCTCGGACGTGGAGTTCGCCGAGAAGCTGCTGACCGAGGCCGGCGTGGCGATCGTTCCGGGTTCCGCATTTGGTGCCCCGGGCCACATGCGCCTGAGCTTCGCGACCAGCATGGAGAACCTGCAGAAGGCGGTTGAGCGTTTGCAGAAGGCGCTTGGCTAAAAAGTTTTTGTCAGGGGTTGACGAGGCGGTATAGCCACCTTAATATACGCGCCTCGTCACATGACGACGTTCCCCGATAGCTCAGTTGGTAGAGCAACGGACTGTTAATCCGTTTGTCGCTGGTTCGAGCCCAGCTCGGGGAGCCAATATTTCGAAAGCCCGCTAATTCTCTGAGTTAGCGGGCTTTTTTGTGTTTGTTCGTTTTTTTTCTGGAAGCTCTGATTAAGTTTTGGGTTTTGGGATTTAGTCCTGCCCTAGCCTTCAAGTTCTGGTGCTAGGGGCAATGGGTACCTGCTCCCAAAAACCGCTACGAGCACGTCCATGTGCGCTTGGCTCCGCCATCCATGGCTCCGCACATTTTTGGGAGCAGGTACCCATCGCCCCCCCTGAACCCAGGAGATATACGGCTTCGCTAGAACACGGAATAAATCGCCAGCCACCCCTCCCAAACATTCACTCTCTGAAATTAGTAGCGATATCCTTGATGTGTAGACTGGTGGTGTGGGGCCGCCCTCCCAAAAATGTTGAAGGCCAAGGATGGCCTGAAACAAGCGCACATGGACGTGCTCGTAGCGGTTTTTGGGAGGGCGGCCCCACACCACCAGCCCGCCAAGACCGCAGGCTAGGGCAGGATTAGAAACCAGGAAAATCTTAGAGGCCAATCACCTCAGAATGAATAGCCTCCAGAGCAGCCAATGGATCCGCAGCCTGAGTTATCGGGCGACCAATAACGAGGTAGTCGGAACCGGCCTTGAGGGCATCCGTGGGAGTCATGATGCGTTGCTGGTCGCCTTTGTCGGCGGCCAGCGGCCGGATACCCGGGGTGATCAGTTTGAAGCCGGCGCCCTGCTCGGCTTTGAGCTTTGGAGCTTCCTGCGCGGAGCAGACGACGCCGTCGAGGCCGCAGTTGCGGGTCAGGGTTGCCAGGCGTGAAACCTGGGCTTCCGGGGAGTCGGTGATGCCGATGCCGGCGAGATCTTCGGCTCCCATGCTGGTTAGAACCGTGACAGCGATCAGCAGGGGCTTGTCGACGCCGAAGGATTCCAGGCGTTCGCGGCAGGCGACCATCATTTTTTCGCCGCCCGAGGCGTGGACGTTCACCATCCAGACGCCCAGATCCGCCGCAGCGGCAACGGCGGCCGAAGTGGTATTCGGGATGTCATGGAATTTCAGGTCCAGGAACACATCAAAGCCCCTGCCCTGCAGCGACTGCACCAGCTGCGGACCGGAGCGGGTGAACAGCTCCTTGCCGACTTTCAGGCGGCATTTGGCCGGATCCAGCTGATCGACCAGGGCCAGTGCCGGGTCCTGGGAGGGGAAGTCGAGAGCGACGATGATTTTGGGGTCGGAGGGGTTTTGCACGGTTCGGTTCCTGGGGTAGATCGTAACGGGTTTATTCGGCTTCCACGCCCTGGATGGGGCGGATGGTTTCCCACTGCTTACAACTCGGGCAGAGCCAGTGTAACTGCTGACCGGAGAAGCCGCAGTTTACGCAGCGATAGACCGGGCGGTTGGACAGGAGGAGATGACCAATCCGGCTCACCAGCCGGCCTTCGTCCGTGGTCATGCCTTTCTCGTAACCGGCCATTTCAACCAACCGGAGCAATCCGCGCACCGACGGACGGCTTTCCAGTTCCTGCCGCAACAAATCAATCGCCGCCGGTCGCCCGGATGAGCGTTCGACGGATTCTACCAGAGCCAGCAGCAGACTCGTGCTCGGATATTTTTCATAGAGCTTGCGGAGCTTCTTTACCAGGCGGCCGACGTCTCCATGCTCGCGTTCGAGTTTCATCAGGCGGTCGATGGCTTCCGGCCCGAACTCCGGATTCTGGTCGAACACCTTCAGGCTTTCCTTGCTTGCTTCCCGGAAGCTGCCTTGGCGGACCTGCAGGCTCATGAGAATCAGCGTGGCTCGAACACAGGAATGGTCGTATTCCAGGGCCTCTTTCGCCAGTTTCTGGGCTGTCCAACGATCATCATGTTTCAGAGCCTGCTCGGCGAGTTCGCAGGTAATGTAGGCAAGGGCCTTGAACAGCACCAAATCGGAGTCACCCTTGGCAAGTGTTCGGGCGACGTCGGCGGCCTTGCCCCACTCCCGTTCCTGCTGGTACAGCTCGATCAGCTGGAGGGCGGCATCGCGGCCGTATTCCCGGTCCCCCAGGATCTGATGCAGGAGCGCCTCGGCGCGATCAAGCAGGCCAGCATTAAGGTAGTCCAGGGCAAGCTCCATCGTGACCTGTGGCGAAAAACGTCCGGGCAACTCCGGACGGGCGAGCAGGTTCTGGTGAATCAGGATGGCGCGATCTGTCTCGCCCTTGTTGCGGAAGTGACTGCCGATGGAGAGATGCAGGCTGACGGTGTCCTTGTTGACGGCCAGGGACTGCACGAAATTTTCGACCGCCTGATCGGAGTAGTTGGTAAACAGGAATTGGAGACGATCGCGGACAGAGTCTTCGTCAGAGATGGCGGTTTTGGAGCTGCGATTGTTGCTGCCAAGCCGACCAGCCATCCAGCCGGCCGCGACCGCCACAGTAAGCAGCAGCCATTGAAGCACGATATCCATTAAAGAGTCCGGTCGTTCTGAGCCCTGGATTTCTCCAATGCCTGCTCGGCACGATCAAGTCGTTTCTTGAGGGTTCGCCGGGATACGGATGTCCGGACGGTCGCCAACATCGTCATCAGCACACCAAACAGCGCCCCGATGACAAACGCCATGATAATCCAGACTGCCACACCGTGGGGCTGGGTCTCGAAAAGCAGGAAATTGAGGGAGACCGCCATCTGGTTATTCAGCGAAAACACGAGTGCCAATAAAATCAGGACCAGTACCAACAGAATAATGAGGATTTTCTGCAATCCTGCCATAACGTAAGCACTCCGTAGGGCTCAACAGGCCCAAGTCTTCATATTCTCTGCCGAGACCCTAGAAACCTTTTTTCAGGCTGTCGTTGACCTGCTCCCGGAGCTCCTTCCCGGGTTTGAAATGAGGTACATACTTTGCCGGCAGGTTCACTGCCTCACCGGTTTTCGGGTTACGCCCGACCCGCGCGGCCCGATGATGGAGGGAAAAGCTGCCAAACCCCCGAATTTCGATTCTCTGACCATCCGCGAGCGACTGGGACATGTGCTCGATGATAGTTTTTACTGCAAGTTCGACATCCTTCACAGACAGCTGGGTCTGCTTGGAAGCAATCAGTTCGACCAGTTCGGACTTCGTCATGAGGCGCTTCCCTCTTCTTTATTATTCGGTAGTCTATTACCGCGATTCTTTGTCCTAGTTTAGTCAAACCAGAAAAAAACACAAAAAAAACGGGCTCTTAGAGCCCGTTTTTTTTCATACCAGAAAGAAATTTATTCCTTGTTGGCGTTCTGCTGCTGCATCTGCTCCTTGATGAGATCACCGATGGTGGTCGCACCAGAAGTTTCAGCGGTCTTGCTGCGGACGCTTTCCAGCGCCTGCTTGTCGTCTTCAACGTCCTTGGACTTGATGGACAGGTTAATGACGCGGTTCTTGCGGTCGATGCTGATGATCTTCGCTTCGACTTCTTCGCCTTCCTTCAGCGCGTTGCGTGCGTCTTCCACACGGTCACGGCTGATTTCGGAGGCCTTCAGTACCGCTTCAACCTCGTCGTTCAGGGCAACGGTTGCGCCTTTGGCGTCAACAGCAGATACAGTACCCCTGACGATGGAGCCCTTGTCGTTCAGCTGTACAAACTCGGCGAACGGATCGCTTTCCAGCTGCTTGATGCCCAGGGAGATACGCTCACGCTCCGGATCAACAGACAGGATAACGGTCTCGACTTCGTCGCCCTTCTTGTACTCGCGAACGGCTTCTTCGCCAGTCTCGTTCCAGCTGATGTCGGACAGGTGAACCAGTCCGTCGATGCCGCCTTCCAGACCGATGAAGATACCAAAGTCAGTGATGGACTTGATCTTACCGGAGATGCGGTCGCCCTTGTTGAACTTGCTGGAGAAGTCTTCCCACGGGTTGGATACACACTGCTTGATACCCAGGGAGATACGACGACGCTCTTCGTCGATATCCAGGATCATGACTTCTACTTCGTCACCGACCTGAACAACCTTGGACGGATGGATGTTCTTGTTGGTCCAGTCCATTTCGGACACGTGTACCAGACCTTCAACACCCTCTTCCAGCTCGGCAAAGCAGCCGTAGTCGGTCAGGTTGGTTACGCGTGCAGTAACCTTGGAGCCTTCCGGGTAACGGCCCTTGATATCCACCCAGGGATCTTCGCCCAGCTGCTTCAGACCCAGGGAAACACGGTTGCGCTCACGATCGAACTTCAGAACCTTGACGTTGATCTCGTCACCAACGTTCACGATTTCGCTCGGATGCTTGATGCGCTTCCAGGCCATGTCGGTGATGTGCAGCAGGCCGTCAACGCCACCCAGATCCACGAACGCGCCGTAGTCGGTCAGGTTCTTGACGATACCCTTGATTTCCATACCCTCGGTCAGGGTCTCGAGCAGAGCTTCACGCTGCTCGCTGTTTTCAGCTTCCAGAACGGCGCGGCGGGAAACAACCACGTTGTTACGCTTCTGGTCCAGCTTGATAACCTTGAATTCCAGTTCCTTGTTCTCCAGGTGCGCAGTGTCGCGAACCGGACGAACGTCTACCAGGGAACCCGGCAGGAAGGCACGAATGCCAGACAGGTCGACGGTGAAACCGCCCTTGACCTTGCCATTGATCACGCCTTTAACAACTTCTTCAGCCTCGAAGGACTTCTCCAGTACCTTCCACGCTTCGGCACGCTTGGCCTTCTCGCGGGAAAGACGGGTTTCACCAAAGCCATCTTCAACAGCATCGAGAGCCACATCGACAACATCGCCGACAGCTACTTCCAACTCGCCTTTTTCGTTGAGGAACTGGGAGGCGGGGATAACGCCCTCGGACTTCAGTCCGGCGTTAACGGTGACCCAGTCGTTGTCGACGTCAACTACGGTTCCCTGGACGATGGAACCCGGTTGCATGTCAATTTCTTTCAGGCTTTCTTCAAAAAGATCCGCAAAGCTCTCGCTCATTATGTGTCCTATGTGATCAACGCAAGTGTACTCCGTGCCGCCAGCAACACGGTCTGTTAGCGATTTCCGGAATCAGCCAGCGGCTGGCAAATAACGCTGTTTCCGGCATTTCAACGACAAAAAGGTGTAGTCAGGCCTGACCTGCTGCGGCCATACACCTGTCCAACACCTCTTCTATACTCAACCCCGTAGAATCAATGACTTGCGCATCATCCGCGGGCCTGAGAGGGGCTGCGGAACGGTTCATATCCCGTTCGTCACGAACCCGTATCTCCTCTAAAAGGGCATCAATGTTAACATCGACACCTGCTTCCTTCAACTGGTTAAAACGTCGCCGGGCCCGTTCCTCGGCGCTGGCCGTCAGGAAGATTTTCACCGGCGCATCCGGGAACACCACCGTGCCCATGTCGCGTCCATCGGCGACCAGACCGGGCGCCTGGCGGAAGTCCCGCTGTCGCTGCAACAGAGCATCCCGGACCGGTTGCATGACCGCCACCCGGGAAGCGTTATCACCGCAGGATTCGGTACGGATCTCGGAGGTGACATCCTCGCCTGCCAGCAATACCTTCGCGGGCTGACCCGCGGGGGTTGGCTCGAAAGTCACGTCCAGAGAAGACGCCACCCTGACCAGCCCCTCTTCATCATCAAAGGAAACACCCTGGCGCGTGGCCGCCAGTGCAGTCAGACGGTACAGGGCGCCGCTGTCCAGCAGGTGCCAGCCGAGCTTCTGCGCCAACATCTGGGTGATGGTGCCCTTTCCCGAACCGCCGGGGCCATCCACCGCGATGACCGGTGCCTTGCTGTCTGCCATTACTCACCACCTTCTATACGGATCTGGATACCGGTCTGCTGCGCCAGTTCCACAAAACTCGGGAAGGAGGTGGCAACGTTGGCGCAGTCCGTGATCTCGATCGGGCCGGTTGCCCTCAGGCATGCCACGGCGAACGACATGGCGATCCGGTGATCCCCATGACTGTTCACGGTTCCACCGCCGATTTCCTGGCCACCATCGATGATGATGCCATCCGGGGTAACGGTCGTTTCCACGCCCAGGGCTGCCAGACCATCTGCCATTACCTGGATCCGGTCGCTTTCCTTCACCCGCAGTTCCTCGGCGCCGCGGAGCACGGTGCGGCCCTTTGCGCAGGTGGCGGCGATGAACAGCACGGGGAACTCGTCGATGGCCAGGGGCACCTGCTCTTCCGGAATATCGATACCCTTGAGCTCGGCAGAGCGCACACGAAGGTCGGCCACCGGCTCACCACCGATCTCCCGCTCCTCAAGCACTTCGATATCGGCGCCCATCTGGAGCAGGATATTGATGACACCAACCCGGGTCGGGTTCATGCCGACATGGCGCAGCACCAGTTCGGAATCCGGGGCAATGCTCCCGGCCACCAGGAAGAAGGCGGCGGAAGAAATGTCCGCGGGTACGTCGATGGCGCAGGCGGTCAGCTTGCCGCCGCCGGTCACACTGGCAGTCGCGCCGTCACGGTGAACATGATAGCCGAAGCCCTCCAGCATGCGCTCGGTATGGTCCCGCGTCGGCGCAGGCTCGGTTACCGAGGTAACGCCCTCGGCATAGAGGCCCGCCAGCAACAAGCAGGATTTGACCTGGGCACTGGCCACCGGCATTTCATAATGAATGCCGGTCAGTTTATGACCTCCGCGGATTTTCAGCGGCGGACGACCACCCTCGGCGGTGTCGATCACCGCACCCATGGCCCGGAGCGGATCGGCAACACGCCCCATGGGGCGCTTGGACAGGCTGGCGTCACCGGTCAGCTCGGAATCAAACGGCTGAGCGGCCAGCAGGCCCGCAAACAGCCGCATGGCCGTTCCGGAGTTCCCCAGATAGAGCGGGCCTCGCGGCGCCTGCAGGCCGTGCATCCCGACACCGTGGATGCGAACAAAACCGTCTTCCGGGCCTTCGATGGTCACGCCCATGTCACGGAATGCCTGCAGGGTCGCCAGACTGTCTTCACCCTCGAGGAAGCCTTTTACCTCGGTGATTCCCTCCGCCAGGGCACCCAGCATGATGGAACGGTGGGACATGGATTTGTCACCCGGAACCCGGATATCACCCCGGATGGAGCCACCGGGCTGGACTCGGAAGGTTACCTGCTTTTCGCTGTTGTTAGTCACGTACGCCTGTCCTGAAAGCATCTTGGTGAAGTGTTCCCGCGCCGCCTTGGCGCGACTGAAGACCCGGAGCAGCATTGCACCATCGCCGGAGGCAATGGCAGACCGCAACTGGTCCAGATCATGGGTAAAGTGGTCGATAACCCGGAGCACCGCATCCCGGTTCGACAGAAAGATGTCGTGCCACATCACCGGGTCGCTGGCCGCGATCCGGGTGAAATCCCGGAAGCCGCCAGCGGCATACCGGAAGATATCCATATTCTCGTCTTCCCCGGCCAGGGTGTCCACGAGGGAGAAAGCGATGAGATGCGGCAGGTGGCTGGTGGCGGCCAGTACTTCATCATGGTAGGCCACGGACATGGTCAACACGGTGGCACCACACCTCTCCCAAAGCGCCCTGAGCCGCTCGACGTCGGGCTGATGGGCGTTATCCGCCGGCGTCAGGATAACCTTGTGACTGGCAAACAACTCGGGATTGGCGGCCCGGATGCCGCTTTTTTCGGAACCGGCAATCGGGTGCCCGGGAATGACGTGGGGAGAAAGCTCACCGAACACGGCTTCGACGTCAGCGACAAAACTGGATTTGGTGCTGCCAACATCGGACAGCACTGTGTCCTTGTCGAGAAACGGCTTAAGCTCCGCCAGCACCGCACGGGTCGCGCGCACCGGAACCGCCAGCACCACCAGATCACTGCCACGAACCGCCTGTTCCAGAGACCCGGCCGCCACATCAATAACACCCAGCTCTTCGCCGAGAGCAAGCTCGTCGGCCCGCCGGTCATAACCGACCACCTGGCCGGCCAGCTGATGCTGTCTGATGGCACTGGCCAGGGACCCGCCGATCAATCCCAGACCGATAATGGCAACGCGCTTGAAAAGTGGCTCGCCGTCGCCCACTTCAGCCACCCTCCCCGGCGGCACTCAGGGCCTCGGCAAGGGCGTCGAGGAATCGTTCGTTTTCCTTGGCAAGGCCCACGGAAACCCGAAGATGCTCCGGCATGCCGTAACCGGCAATCGGCCGCACGATGACGCCGTGTTCCAACAGCGCATGATAGATCGCCAGCGCCTGCTGCCCGACTTCCACTGCGATAAAGTTACCTGCGGAAGGTATGTAGGGTAGCCCCATGCGGTCGAAACCATCCGCCAGCTGCTTCAGCCCTTCGGCATTCACTTCGCGGGAACGGTTCAGATAATCCTCGTCCCCCAGGACCGCGGTTGCCGCAGCGAGCGCAACGGTATCCACGTTGAACGGCTGACGCACGCGATTGAGGATGTCTGCAATCGCAGGCGAACTGATGCTGTAACCCACCCGCAATGCCGCCAGCCCCCAAGCCTTGGAGAAGGTACGGCAGACGATCAGGTTGGGGAAACGCTCGAGCAGCTCAATGCCGTCGGGGTACTCGGTACCGGTCAGGTATTCGCAATAGGCTTCATCCAGAACCACCAGCACGTCTTCGGGAATCTTCGCCAGGAAGGCCTCGATGGCATCGGCGGTGTGCACGGTACCGGTCGGGTTGTTCGGGTTGGCCACGAATACCAGGCGGGTACGCTCGGTCACGGCATCGGCCATGGCATCGAGATCATGACCCCAATCCTTCGCTGGCACCGATACCCCTTTGGCGCCGATGGCCTGGGTCACCAGCGGGTAAACCGCAAAGGCATACTGGGAGAACACCACTTCGGAATCCGCGTCGGCGAAGCAACGGGCAATCACTTCCAGGACATCATTCGAACCGTTGCCCAGGGTGATCTGATCCATGCCCACGCCGAAGCGCTCCGACAACGCCTGCTTGAGATCAAAGCCGTTGCCATCCGGATACAGGCACATTTCGGACAATGCTTCCCGGGCGGCAGCCAGTGCTTTTTCGCTGGGTCCTAACGGATTCTCGTTACTGGCCAGCTTGATGATCTCGGCGGGCTTCAGGCCCAGCTCCCGGGCCAACTCCTCGATCGGCTTGCCCGGCTGGTAGGGAGACAAAGCCTGAACACCTTTGACCGCAAGACTCTGGTAATCGACTGCCATACGAGGCCTCCTTTACAAAACGCCGATTGGGTAGGAACCGAGCCGCTTGAGCTCCACTGCCTCTTCGTCCACCTCGGCCAGCGCCTTACGGATGGTCTCGTCCTCCATGTGCCCCTCGAAGTCGATATAGAACACATAGGCCCAGGTACCGCTGGGTGATGGCCGGGTTTCGATCCGGGTCAGACTGATGCCGTGGCGGTGGAACGGCTCCAGCAGCTGATACAGGGCGCCGGGCTTGTTGCGCATGGACACCAGGATGGAGGACTTGTCGTGACCACTGGCCGGAACCTCTTCACGACCGATAATCAGGAACCGGGTGGTGTTGTCCGGACGATCCTCGATGCTGTTGGCCAGTTTCTCCAGGCCATACAGTTCCGCAGCCATATCCCCGGCAATGGCTGCCGTGCCCGGCTCCTCGGCGGCCCGGCGGGCGGCCTCGGCATTACTGGACACGGTGATGCGCTCAATGCCATAGCGATGGGTATCAAGCCACTGCCGGCACTGGGCAAAGGACTGCTGGTGGGAATAAATGCGGGTAATCTCCTGGTCCTTGTGCTTCGGAGACACCAGCAGGTGGTGGTGAATCCGCAACTGGACCTCACCGCAGATCTTCAGCGGCGAGGACATGAACATGTCCAGGGTGTGGTTGATCATGCCTTCAGTGGAGTTCTCCACCGGCACCACGCCGTAGTGGGCTGCACCGGACTCCACTTCGCGGAAGACCGCGTCGATGGCCGGCAACGGAACACTGATGACGGAATGGCCGAAATGCTTCAGGGCCGCCGCCTGGGTAAAAGTGCCGATCGGCCCGAGGAAGGCGATGTGCATTGGCTTTTCCAGCGCCAGGCAGGCCGACATAATTTCACGGAACAGCCGCGCCATCTCCTCGGCGGGTAGCGGCCCCGGGTTCTGCTCCTTGATACGACGCAGCACCTGGGCCTCACGCTCGGGACGGTAGAAGAACACGTCCTCGTCCGGATTCGCGGCCATCTTCACATGGGCCACCTCCTGGGCGCAGCGGGCCCGGGCGCTGATGAGGTCCATGATCTGCTGGTCAATACTGTCGATTTCGTCCCGAAGTTCGCCCAGACGGGTCTTCTCGTCCGTCATGATCAGCCACGCTCCTTCGCAAATTCCGTCATGTACTGGATCAGCGCGTCGACACCCGCTTCAGGCATGGCGTTATAGATGCTGGCGCGCATCCCGCCCACGGAGCGGTGGCCCTTTAGGTTCAGCAAGCCACGGGCGTCCGCACCCTTGAGGAAGTCGTCATTCAGGGCGTCGTCGGCCAGAGTGAACGGAACGTTCATCCAGGAACGGAAGCGCGGTTCAATCGGATTGGCGTAGAAGTCGTTGGCGTCGATGAAGTCGTACAACTTCTTCGCCTTTCGATAGTTGATCTCGCCCATGGCCTTGACGCCGCCTTGCGCTTTCAGCCACTTGAACACCAGCCCGGCCAGGTACCAGGAATAGGTCGCCGGGGTGTTGTACATGGAGCCGTTATCGGCGATGACCTGGTAGTTCATCATCGTCGGCGTTTCCTTGCGGGCCTTACCCAGCAGATCCTTGCGGATGATGACCACCACCAGGCCCGACGGGCCGATGTTCTTCTGGGCACCGGCATAGATCAGTCCGTAGCGGGACACATCCACCGGCCGGGACAGCATGGTGGAGGACATGTCCGCCACCATGGGCACATCACCACTGTCCGGCGTGAAATCGAATTCCAGGCCGCCAATGGTTTCGTTCGGGGTGTAATGCAGATAGGCGGCATCAGCATTGGTGTTCCAGGTGGCCTGGTCCGGTACTATGGTAAAACCGCTGTCTTCGGAACTGGCCACCACATTCACGTCACCGTAGCGCCTGGCCTCGGCAATCGCCTTCTTGGACCAGATACCGGTGTTGATGTAATCCGCCGAGGTCTTGTCGCCGAGCAGGTTCAGCGGGATAGTGGAGAACTGGCTGGAAGCTCCACCCTGCATGAAGAGTACGGCGTAATCATCTGAAATTCCGGCCAATTCACGCAGGTCTTTTTCGGCTGTTTCGGCAATGGCCACGAACTCGTCGCTGCGGTGACTCATTTCCATGACCGACATGCCGGTACCACGCCAGTCCAGCATTTCATCCCGGGCCTGTTTCAGCACAGGCTCCGGCAAAGTAGCCGGACCCGCGCAAAAGTTGAACGCCCTGCTCATTCTTCGCTTTCCTCGCCTTCTAGCTCTTCATCATCGGATTCTGCAATCCGCTCCACACCGACCAGCCGCTCGTCTTCCTGGGACAGGCGGATCAAGCGTACCCCCTGGGTATTACGGCTCAGGATGGAAACCTCATCGGTGCGGGTCCGCACCAGGGTACCCTTGTCCGAAATCAGCATCATTTCATCGCCATCAAACAGCTGGAGCGCGGTGACCAGATCACCGTTACGCTCGGAGCACTGCATGGCGATAACGCCCTGGCTGCCCCGGCTATAAGTGGGGAATTCGTCGATAGCCGTGCGTTTACCGTAGCCATGCTCACTGGCGGTCAGGATCACACCACCCTCTTCCGGAATGATCAGTGACACCACATGCTGGCCTTCCGGCATCCGGATACCACGCACACCGCGGGCAGTCCGGCTCATGGGCCGCACCTGGTCTTCGGTGAATCGCACGGCCTTGCCGGCGCTGGAGAACAGCATGATTTCCGCATCACCCTTGGTGATGGCCGCACCAACCAGGGTATCGCCTTCGTCCAGGTTCAGGGCAATCAGGCCGTTGCTGCGCGGACGGGAGAAGTTCGGCAGCGGAGTCTTCTTGACCACACCGTTGGAGGTAGCCATCAACACGAACTGGTCCTCCGGGTAATCCCTCACCGGCAGGAAGGTGGTGATACGCTCACCCTCGTCCAGCGGCAGGATGTTGACCATCGGGCGGCCCCGGGAGCCACGACTACCTCGTGGAATCTCGAACACCCGCAGCCAATAGACCTTGCCACGGTTGGAGAAACACAGAATCGTGTCGTGGGAATTGGCCACCAGCAGTTTCTCGATGAAGTCTTCGTCCTTCATGGAGGTGGCAGCCTTGCCACGGCCACCGCGGCGCTGGGCCTGGTAATCTTCGACCGCCTGGGTCTTGGCGTAACCACCGTGGGAGATGGTGACCACCAGATCCTCTTCGTCGATCAGGTCAGCAATGGTCAGGTCACGGCGGGAGCTGGTGATCTCGGTACGGCGGTCGTCGCCGTAGTCGTTCACGATCGCTTCCAGCTCTTCACGGATCACCTGCAGCAGGCGCTCCGGATCGCCCAGGATGTCGAGCAGATCGGCGATCTTCTCGAGGATGTCCTTGTACTCGTTCTGCAGCTTCTCGGTTTCCAGACCGGTCAAGCGGTGCAGACGCAGGTCCAGAATGGCCTGGGCCTGTTCCGGCGAGAGGTGGTACAGGCCTTCGCGCAGACCATAGATCTCCGGCAGGTCATCGGGGCGACAGGCGTCTTCGCCCGCACGCTCGAGCATGGCCAGCACATCACCCGGCGCCCAGCCCTTGTCCATCAGCTTTTCTTTGGCCTCGGCCGCAGTCGGGGACTGCTTGATCAGCTCGATGATCTCGTCGATGTTGGCCAGTGCAACGGTAAGACCTTCGAGAATATGGCCACGCTCACGGGCCTTGCGCAGTTCGTAGATGGTCCGGCGGGTCACCACCTCGCGGCGGTGGCGCAGGAACGCATCCAGCATTTCTTTCAGGTTGAGGGTCTTGGGCTCGCCGTTGATCAGGGCAACCATGTTGATACCGAACACGGTTTCCAGCTGGGTATGGGCGAACAGGTTGTTGATCACCACGTCGGCGTTCTCGCCACGGCGCAGCTCGATCACAACGCGGATACCTTCCTTGTTCGACTCGTCCCGCAGTTCGGAAATACCCTCAACGCGCTTTTCCTTCACCAGCTCGGCGATCTTCTCGATCAGACGGGCCTTGTTGAGCTGGTAAGGAAGCTCGGTGATGATGATGGATTCGCGACCGGTTTTCTTGTCCTGCTCGATTTCGTGGCGGGCGCGGATATAGATGCGGCCACGACCGGTGCGGTAGGCCTCGACGATGCCGGCACGGCCGTTGATGATGCCCTGGGTCGGGAAATCCGGGCCGGGGATGTACTCCATGAGCTCATCCACGGTCAGGTCACCGTTATCAATCAGCGCCAGACAGCCGTTGACCACTTCAGTCAGGTTGTGGGGCGGGATATTGGTGGCCATGCCCACGGCGATGCCGGAGGAACCGTTTACCAGCAGGTTCGGAACCCGGGTCGGCAGCACATCAGGAATCCGCTCTGTGCCGTCGTAGTTGTCGACGAAATCAACGGTTTCCTTGTCCAGATCCGCCAGCAGGGAGTGCGCAATCTTCTCCATGCGGATTTCGGTGTAACGCATGGCCGCCGCGTTATCGCCATCAATGGAACCGAAGTTACCCTGACCATCCACCAGTGGATAGCGCAGGGAGAACGGCTGGGCCATACGCACGATGGTGTCGTATACCGCAGAGTCACCGTGGGGGTGGTATTTACCGATAACATCACCCACCACACGGGCGGACTTCTTATAGGCCTTGTTCCAGTCATTGCCCAGTTCGGACATGGCGAACAGCACCCGACGGTGCACCGGCTTGAGGCCGTCGCGCACATCCGGCAGTGCCCGGCCGACGATAACGCTCATGGCGTAATCGAGGTAGGACTGCTTCAACTCGTCTTCAATGTTTACCGGCAGGATCTCTTTGGCTAACTCACCCATCGAGAAAGGTTCCTTTGCGTTATCTGGAAGTCGTGCGGGAGCCGTTTCCGGGCCCCGTATTTATTCTTCAACAAGCCGCCAAGCATACCACAGTCCGCCCTTTTCCGGGGCACTTGTGGCTGAGCCTTAACCAAACACCACGGTCTTGTTTTCGTAGGTAATCACCCGGTCTTCAACGTGCGCCCGCAGGCCGCGCGCCAGCACGTTTTTCTCCACATCCTTGCCCAGACGAACCATGTCTTCGATGGAATCGCTGTGGTTGATGCGGATGACGTCCTGTTCGATGATCGGGCCTTCATCGAGGTCCTGGGTCACGTAATGGCAGGTGGCCCCGATCAGCTTCACCCCACGGCTGTACGCCTGATGGTACGGGCGCGCACCGGCGAAGGACGGCAGGAAGCTGTGGTGGATGTTGATCACCTTGCCGGCGTACTTCTCGCACAGCTCGGCCGGGAGGATCTGCATGTAGCGGGCCAGGACCACCACATCGGTCTCGTACTTCCCGAACAGTTCCTCGATGTGGGCGAAGGCCTCGGCCTTGTTTTCCTTGCTCACCGGCACGTGGTGATACGGGATTTCATGCCATTCCACCATGCGGCGCAGATCATCGTGGTTGGAAATGACCGCGACGATCTCGGCATTCAGCTCCTTGCTGTGCCAGCGGTGCAGGAGATCCGCCAGACAGTGGGATTCCTTGCTGCACATCAGGATGACCCGCTTGGGCCGCGCGGAGTCGGCAATATGCCAGTTCATGTTGAACTCGCGGGCAATGGGCTCGAACGCGGCACGGAACTGGTCCAGTCCGAACGGGATGGACTCGGCCTTGATCTCGTGACGCATGAAGAACCAGCCGGTCTGGGTATCCGAATGGTGGCTCGCCTCGGTAATCCAGCCATTGTAGGTGGACAGGAAATTACTCACCTTGGCAACGATTCCGACCCGATCCGGGCAGGAAATCACAAGACGATAGGTATGCTCCATGAAAGCCTTTCCTTAACTTGAATCCGGGAAAGCAGGTGCGACGGGGACCCCGGTGGAAAAACACAAGGCGGGCAATCGGTACGCACCATCAAAAATGACCGGCTATCATAGCCTATCTGAACGCCTAAAACGAGGAATGGACGCATGCGGATAATCGTGCTTTTACTGCTGATGACTTGCCTGCCCACGGTATGGGCCCAGGCCATTCTTGAGGGTGAACGCTTCCACCCGGTCCAGGGCAAACATGGCATGGTGGCCACCAGCCACACCCTCGCTACGGAGGTGGCGCTGGAAGTGCTCAAAAATGGCGGTAATGCCGTTGATGCCGCGGTCACGGCAGGCTTTGCGCTGGCCGTCACTCAACCCCGTTCCGGCAATATTGGCGGCGGCGGTTTCATGCTGGTGTCACCGGGCGACGGCAGTGCTCCCGAAGCCATCGATTACCGGGAGAAAGCGCCCGCGGCCGCCAGCGAAACCATGTTCCAGGATGAGGATGGTAATGCGGTCACCAACCGCAGCCGGTTTACCCACCTGGCCGCCGGCGTACCGGGCACGGTCGCTGGTCTGGCGCTGGCCCTGGAGCGCCATGGCACCATCAGCCTCAATGAGGCCCTGGCACCGGCCATCACACTCGCCCGGGACGGCTTTATCGTGCCCCACCGGTTCACCGAGGGCCTGGAACAGGCAAAGGAGCGGCTGCAGCGCTGGCCCGCAACCCTCGAGACCTTCTACAAGGAAGACGGCTCGGCCTGGCAGCCGGGTGAGCGTTTCCGTCAGCCGGAACTGGCCGCCACCCTCCAGCGGATTGCCGATAACGGCGTCAAGGGCTTCTACGAGGGCGAAACCGCCCGCCTCATTGCCGAGGAAATGCAGCGCAATGGTGGCCTGATCACCGAACAGGACCTGAGGGAATACGAACCGGCCATCCGCGAACCGGTCCATGGCACCTATCGCGGCCACGACATCTATTCCATGTCGCCACCCTCCTCCGGCGGCACCCACATCGTCCAGATCCTGAACATCCTGGAGGGTTACCCCATTTCCGACTGGGGCCACAACTCCGCCAGCACCATCCACCATATGGCTGAGGCCATGAAACTGGCCTACGCGGACCGCTCGCAATACCTGGGTGATACCGATTATGTCGACGTACCGCTCGCCGGCCTTACCAGCAAGGCCTACGCCGAGGGTCTGCGTGAGACCATCAAGCCGGATCAGGCCCGCCCCGCCAGCGAGATCGGCCCCGGAGAGCCCGCGGCCTACGAAAGCCCCGAGACCACCCATTTTTCCGTGGTCGATCGCTGGGGCAATGCGGTCTCCAACACCTACACCATCAATTTCAGCTATGGCTCGGGCATCACCGTAGCCGGCGCCGGTTTCCTGCTCAACAACGAAATGGACGACTTCAGCGCCAAGCCCGGCGTGCCCAATGCCTACGGCCTAATCGGCGGAGAAGCCAACAAGGTGGAACCCGGCAAGCGCATGCTCAGCTCCATGTCGCCCACCATTGTCCGCAAGGACGGCAAGAACTTCCTGGTCACCGGCAGCCCGGGCGGCTCGAGGATCATTACCACCACATTGCAGGTGGTAATGAACGTGATTGACCATAATATGAATATACAGACAGCGGTAAGCGTGCCCCGGATCCACCATCAATGGCTGCCGGACGAAATCCGCATTGAACAGGGCATCAGCCCTGATACCGTTCAACGGCTAGAGGACAAGGGCCACACGGTGGTGACCAAATCCGCCATGGGTGCCATCCAGAGCATTCTGATCGGTGCCGATGGTACGCTGTACGGAGGCGCCGATCCGCGCCGGAGCACCTCATCGGCCATGGGGTATTGAACGAATCCGATTGACCCGGGTCACTGATCCGAAAGGAGGTACCATGTATCTTTCAGTACAACTGAGCTGCTATCCGCTCAAGGATGACTACAAACAGCCGATCTGGGATCTGATTGCCAGACTTGAAGAATCCGGGCTGGAGGTGTATTCCGGACGTATGAGTACAGAAATCTTTGGCGAATACGATGAAGTCATGAAGGTTCTCTCGGATACCATGAAGTGGTCGTTCGAGACCTATGGCAAATCCGTATTCGTCGCCAAAATCATGGAGGGCGACCGGAGGCCCAGATGACAGCACCGCAAGGACCGGACCAGCAGAAACCGGACAATAACCAGCAACCCGCGATTCCCAACCAGTTTGCCTTTCTCTGGTTGAGCGCCGCCATCTTCCTGATGGTGCTGTGGTTGCAGGGCGGGGACCAGCCGCGCCAGCAGGAGCTCGCCTATTCCGAGTTCAAGACCGCGGTGGCTGAACGTCAGGTTGCGGAGGTAACGCTGAGATCCGAGGAAATCCTGGGCATGTTCAATGACCAGGGCGTGACGGATTTCAGCAGCCAGACCCAGGCCCGGCAACCGACCACCGGTTTCCACACCGTGCGACCACCCATGGAAGACCCGGAACTGCTGCCGCTGCTTGAGCAGAATAACGTCACCATCCGGGCCACCAGTTCCGAGCTGCCCTGGTGGCAACAGCTGATCCAGGCGTTCCTGCCGTGGATTCTGCTGCTGGCCCTGATGTTCTGGTTCTGGGGCGCCGCCCAGCGGCGGATGACCCAGGGCGGTGGTCTGTTCGATTACGCCAAATCCAAAGCCCGCCGGGCCCGCCCGGAAACCTCCCACACCAGCCTGGACGATGTCGCCGGGATCGAATCCGCCAAGCGAGAGATCACCGAAATCATCGACTTCCTGAAAGCCCCGGAACGGTTCCGCAGGCTGGGCGCGGTGATGCCCAAGGGTGTGCTGTTGGTCGGCCCGCCGGGCACCGGCAAGACCCTGCTGGCACGGGCCATCGCCGGGGAGGCGGATGTACCATTCTTCAGCATCAGCGCCTCGGAGTTCATCGAAATGTTTGTCGGTGTGGGCGCGGCCCGGGTCCGCGACATGTTCCAGACTGCCCGCAAAGAAGCGCCGGCGCTGATTTTCATCGACGAACTGGACGCGGTCGGCCGCTCACGTGGCACCGGCCTGGGTGGTGGTCACGATGAACGGGAACAGACCCTGAACCAGATCCTGACCGAAATGGACGGCTTCGAGGAGCACGAAAATGTCCTGGTACTTGCCGCCACCAACCGGCCGGACGTGCTCGACAGCGCCCTGCTCCGCCCCGGCCGCTTCGACCGCACCATTACCCTCGACCGCCCCCACAAGGACGCCCGGGAAGCCATTCTGAGTGTTCATGTCCGCAAGGTTCCGCTGGCCGACGACGTTGACCTGGCACAGGTCGCTGCACGCACCATCGGATTCTCCGGTGCCGACCTGAAGAACCTGGTGAACGAGGCAGCCCTGACCGCGGTCCGTGAGAACAAGGATAAGGTGGACGCCCAATGTTTTGATGAGGCCCGGGACCGCCTGATCCTGGGTGAGGAACGGGATGCCCAGCTGACACCAGACGAAAAGCAGGCCGTGGCGTACCACGAAAGCGGTCATGCCATCATGGCCTACTTCATGCCCAAGGCGGACCCGCTCACCAAGATCACTATCATTCCTCACGGCATGGCCATGGGTGTGACTGAGCAAACACCCAAGGAAGACCGCTATACCTTCACCGAGAGCTACCTGAAGGATCGCATCAAGGTCATGCTCGGCGGTCGTTCGGCCGAGAAACTCATCTATGGCGAAGTCAGCACCGGCGCCCAGAACGACCTCAAGGAGGCCACCAAGCTGTTGCGCAAGATGATCGGTCAATGGGGCATGAGCGAGAAACTCGGCCCCCTGGGCCTGAGCATCGGTGAGGAGCATGTCTTCCTGGGCCGGGAGATGGGCGCGCCACGGGAATTCAGTGAAAAGATGGCCGAGCTGATCGACGGCGAAATCCAGGCCCAGCTTATGGCACTGGAAAAAGCCACAGTGGATTTCCTGACCGAGCATCGGAACCACCTGGAGGCCCTGGCCAAGGCCTTGCTGAAGAAAGAAACCCTCTCATCAGATGAAATCGAGGACATCCTCAGCAAGGAAAACGCCCGCAAGATCGCCTGAGGTTCACCCTCAGGCGTGCGTCACAAGCATCTCGCTGAACAGCGCAAGACAGAACCCGAGTACGGCTCCAAGGGGTGGCCCCCAATGCCGTTCCAGGCGGGACTGGGGAGCAATGTCCTGAAAGATCAGATACAGAATCCCGCCGGAGGCAAAGAGCATAATGGCCCCGAGTATGGCCTGGTGATCGGACAGCACGAAGTAACCGAGCAGGCCGGCCACGGGGCCGGTCACTACCAGTAAGCTCATGAATCCCAGCGTCTTCCGTGAGGTGTAATCCGGCTGGTTACAGAGCTCACGGTAGGCATTGAAGCCTTCCGGCAAATTTTGCAGAGCGATCAGTGCCGCCAGAAGTGCCGCCATGCCGGGGTTGACCACAATCAGTCCGCCGAGAGCCGTCGCTTCCGGGATGTAATCAAGCATCAACCCAGTCAACTGGGGAGCCTCTCTCCGCTTCAGGCCCAGCGCCCGCTCGACTCCGAAAAACAGCAGCCCGCCCAGCAGGATGATGGGGATGCTCCACATCGAACCCTGCATGCTGGTACGACCCTCCGGCACTAGCACCACGGCGACAGCCCCAAGCAGGATCCCGCCACCGAAGGCGATGAGGAAGTGCCGAAACTCCTGCTCAAGCCAGTTCGGCCTGATGCGCTCAAAGCTGGCCAGCAGTCCACCTGCGGGGATACAGGCGCCCGCCGCTGCGGTCAGGACAACGATATAGACAACATCCAGAAACATCCGGAACCATCAATCTGAAAGGAATGGTTGAATCAGGGCGTCACGGTCACCGGCAGATTGAGTTCAACCAGTAGCTGATCGGCACCCTGTTCATCAAACACGCTGCACTGCCGGCTGACAACCAGCTCGGCGGGGCCTTCCTGGCGCAGTATCCGGGCCACTTCGGCCGCACTGGCCCGGGGAATAAGTCGGACACGTGCTCCGGCACCCCTGGCGATCAGCTGATCTTCAATCGCCTTGACCACTTCCTGACCGTCCTCTCCGCGGCTGCGAACCAGCACCGTCAGCGGCTGGCGATGGCGTCGTGCCTGCTCGATGCCCACTGCCAGCGCGCGGTGATTGGCCCCCTGTTCATCGTTAAGGAGCACAACCACACCGCGACCGGGACGGCGCTGGAGTTCTGCCCAGAGCAACACATCGCCGGGTGCCTGGCGCATCAACCCCCGAGCAGTGGATCCCAGCCGGGATCCAGGCGCTGCCGACCAACCGACGCGCCCCATGACCACCAGGTCTTCCGGACCCGCCAGACTGAGAACCTCTTCAATGACACGCCCCCGGCACAGTTTCAGCGCCTGACGCAGACCCCGACTAGCTACAGCCCGCTGCAGGGAGCGGCGCGCCTGTTCGGCAAGCGAACGCATACGCATTTCGAGCATGGCAGAATCCATCGGGCGCGCAGCGCCCGAGCTCGCGCCGATTTCCAGGGCAAAATCGAACCCCGAGCTACGCAAGAGGTTCACCTCCTCGACAAACACCCCGAGAATTTCATGCCCCCGCAGCGCGGCAATGTCGGCCGCCGCCTCCAGTGCTGCGAGACTGAGCCTGGAGCCATCCAGAAGCACCAATACACGGCCGGAACCGGTTTCGACAGGAACGGATTCAGGCTGATCAGTCATCGTCATTCTTGCCTCCCTCACCGTTGTCGTTGTCCTCGTCCCGCTTCTTGCCCACCTTAGCGAAGGCAGCGAGACGGTCCTGTACTTTCCGGTTGAAGCTGCCCTCCGGGTAGTCGCCGTTTTCATCGGCAACGCCGGCTTCCATGCCGGTCAGCAACTCGATCGCTTCATTGATATCCGAGATCGGATAGATGGTGAATCTACCCTCGCCCATGGCATCCCTGACATCCTTCCTGAGCATCAGGTGCTCCACGTTGCTTTCCGGCAACAACACGCCCTGACTGCCCAGGTCGCCGGAATCCCGGCAAACATTGAAAAAGCCCTCAATCTTCTCGTTAACCCCACCCACGGCCTGAACCTCGCCGTGCTGGTTCATGGACCCGGTAACCGCAAGGGCCTGCTTCAGCGGCACTCCGGCAATCGCAGAGAGCAGGACACAGGTTTCGGCCACCGAAGCCGAATCCCCTTCCACACCGCCATAGGATTGCTCGAACGCCAGACTGGCCGAGAGCGACAACTCTCCGTCTCCGGCATAGCGGCTGGCCAGGAACCTGGACAGGATCATTACCGCCTTGCTGTGGATCGGACCACCCAACTTGGCTTCCCGCTCGATATCCACTACCTGGCCCTTCCCTGGCCGGGCGGTCGCGGTAATCCGGGAGGGCTGACCGAACATGGAGGCGCCCAGCCGGAGCACAGACAGGCCATTTACCTGCCCCACTTCCTCGCCGCCGGTGGCGATCTTCACGATGCCCCGGGTGATCTGCTCCATACTGCGCTCACGAATCCGGCTGGCCCGGTATTCACGCTCGTCGATCGCCTGCTGGATGTACTCATCGGTGATGAGCTCGGCGCCATCCTGCCTGGCCCAGTGGTCGGCCTCACTGAGCAGGTCCCTCAGGACCCGGTCATGGGCCGTGAGCTTGCGCTGGTCACTGGCCAGGCGGCTGGCATGCTCGATCAGACGAGCCACTCCATCCCGGGTCAACGGTCGCGCTTTAACCCCTCTCGCCATGGAGGCAATCATCCTGGCGTAAAGCACGTAACAGCCATCTTCCCGATCAAGGTCATCCTCAAAATCCGCTTCCACCTTGAACAGGTCCAGAAAGTCCGGGTCATAGTGGGACAGGAGGTAATACAGCATCCGGTCTCCGAGGAGGACCACTTTCACCGATACCGGAATCGGTTCCGGCTGAAGGCTGGTGGTACTCACCAGGCCATAAAGCCGCTCAAGGGACTCGATGCGGATTTCACCCGAGAACAGGATGCGCTTGAGACTCTCCCAAGCCATGGGCTGAGTCAGCACACGCCGGGAATCGATAATCAGGTAACCACCGCTGGCCCGGTGCATGGCACCGCCCTTGATCAGCGTAAAATCCGTATACAGCGTACCCTGGCGTGCACGGTGTTCGATCTGGCCGGTGAGGTGCTGGTGATTGGGCAGATCTTCATAGATCACAGGAGCGCCTTGCGTCTCGGCGTTGTCCACCAGCAGGTTGACCTTGTAGCGAACCAACAGGCCGGCCGGTGGCCCGCTCTCACCGTCCTGGAAGGCTTCTGCATGTTCCACCACGTCCTCACGGACGGCGTCCAGATGGGCCACCACATCGGGCAGGTGCGACCACTTCTCGCGCAGTTCGCCCATCGGGCCACCCAGCGTAATCTGCACCATCTCCTCATTCAGGGCATGCACGCGCTCGCGAACCTCCTTGCGCAGCCTGGGAATCTGCTGGATGGTCTGCTGGAGTTTTTTCTGCAACTCCTCCACCTTCGATTCGACGAGCTGTTTCTCCTCATCCGAGAATTTCTTGTACTCCTCGGGATCGATCACCTCACCATCCCGCATGGGGGCAAAGGTAAACCCCGCTGGCGTGGTGATCATGGCAATGTTGTTTCGGTTGGCCTCTTCCTGAATATCGAACAGTCCCTGGTGCTGGCGCTTGGCCATCTCTTCCTGGAGCTCCTGGATCCGGGACTGATATTCCTCGCTCTCGAACGTGGCCGGGATGGCCGTACGTAATTCATCCGTAAAATCGCTCATGTCCTTGCGGAATTCCCGACCCTGAGCGGCGGGAAAGCGCAAAGCCTTCGGTCGGTCGGCGTTCTTGAAGTTATAGACATGGCACCAGTCCGGTGGCACCTCCTTCTCGCTGGCGTGCTTGCCCAGAAAGCGCTCCACCAGCTCATGCTTCCCGGCACCCGAGGGCCCAAGCACAAAGAGGTTGAACCCCCGGCCTTCCATGCTGGCACCAAACTCCAGAGCCCGCAGTACCCGCTCCTGGCCGCAGGGCAGCTCCAGGTCCTCGAGGGTTTCTGTGGTCTCGAAATCCAGCTTTTCCGGCGGGCAACGATGGTAAACCTGATCAATGTTCAGCGGTGCGGGTACGGTCATCAACTACTCCTTCAGGCGAATCGCACTTTCAAATAAGGAATCATGAGTGACTGAAAGGATAGACCACGGCAAAAGGTTGGTCAGGGAGACGAAACCGGAATCGGAATGAAAACAGAAAGGGACTGGCACAGGTCAAAAATATCAAGGTGCGACACTTTGACGCACTTTTCGCCGACGATAGATACTTTTACCTACACATTATTGCAAAAATGTTAAGAAATTGAGCGAACTTTTCCAAGCGGGTGACGTCTTAAGTAGTGAATTCGGGTTTTCCTATTACCTGTTCAAGAGAGGTTGTTTATGAATACGAAACCCTTTATCACCGCCACCCTTATCGGTTCCATGTTTGCGAGCAGTGTTGCCCTGGCTGCCGGAGGGCCCGGCTACGGCAAGCAGGACATGATGCTGGCCGAAGCAACAGAAACTTCTTCAACCGATACCTCTTCAACCGATACCGTCGTTGTGGACGATAGCGGTCTGACCGAGATCGAAACCGATGATCTCAAATACATGCGGGAAGAAGAGAAACTGGCCCGGGATGTTTATCTGACCCTGGATCAGTCCTGGGGACAGCAAACCCAGGTCTTCGCGAAGATTGCACTGTCCGAGGAAACCCACACCAGCACCGTTGACTACCTGCTGGACAAGTTTGGCGTGGAAGACCCGGTGGTAAACGACACCATTGGCGTATTCACCAACCAAGAGCTACAGGCCCTTTATAACGAGCTCGTTGCCAAGGGCAAGACCTCCTTCGTTAACGCCCTTTATGTCGGCGCCCTGATCGAAGAGAAGGACATGCGGGATATCCTGGCCGCCATCAACCAGACCGATGAGCGCCCGATCATTATCGCCTACTCCAACCTGCTGGACGGCTCCAAGAGCCATCTCAGGGCATTCGTGAGCGTGATCGAGGCCCAGGGGCTGACCTACGAGGCACAGCTTCTCGATCCCGAGGAAGTAGAGCTGATTCTTGAGGATGAAAGCTCCGTCGAGGAATAACACTTCCTGCAACCAACAAGGGCAGCCAAATGGCTGCCCTTGTTATTTCCGCCTTACTCAAATCCGAGGGTTATTGCCCTGCCTCACCCTCCAGCTTGTCCTGGGTCCTGAGCTCGAAGTCACTGGCATCATGGCGCTCATACAACTGGGATGACAAATCACCCCAGGTCTTGTTGACCATCCGGCCACGCTTGACCGCCGGGCGCTGGGCCACCTCATCGGTCCAGCGCACCACGTTCTTGTAAGTATGGGCCTCCAGGAACTCAGCAGCTTCGTACACCATGTTCTTCACCAGTGCACCGTACCAGGGCCAGATGGCCATGTCGGCAATGGTGTATTCGTCACCGGCGATGAACTGGTTGTTCGCCAGCTGGCGATCCAGTACATCCAGCTGCCGCTTTACTTCCATGGTGTAGCGGTTGATCGGGTATTCATACTTCTCCGGTGCGTAGGCGTAGAAGTGGCCAAAGCCCCCACCGAGGAACGGCGCGCTGCCCATCTGCCAGAACAGCCAGTTCAGTGTCTCGGTTCGCTTGGCAAGATCCGTCGGCAGGAATTCGTCAAACTTCTCCGCCAGGTACAACAGGATGGAACCGGACTCAAATACCCGGATGGCCGGATCGACACTGTGATCCATCATGGCCGGGATCTTGGAGTTGGGGTTCACTTTTACGAACCCGCTACCGAACTGATCGCCTTCGGTGATCTTAATCAACCAGGCATCATACTCGGCTCCCTTGTGCCCCTTCTCCAGCAACTCTTCGAGCATCACCGTGGCTTTCACACCGTTCGGCGTGGCCAGGGAATACAGCTGGATCGGATGCTCGCCGACCGGCAACTCCTTGTCATGGGTCGGGCCGGCAATCGGGCGGTTGATACTGGCAAACCGGCCGCCGTTACCAGGATCCCATTTCCATACTTTGGGAGGCGTGTACGTTGGGTCGCTCATCTGGGGACATCTCCGTTTGGTGCGTGAGTAGAGTTTCCCGACTTTACCGGAAAATCACTTTGACGGTGAAGGTTTACGACAGGAACTCTATCTAGACCATACCGCCCCAGCGGCGTGCGGCCATGGCCTTGCGAACCCGCTCTTTTGCGATTTTCACCGCGGCGGTACGAGGCAACACCCGGTCTTCCGTGGCGGCCTGCAACACCTGCGTTGTGTTATGGGTCAGCTTTTCGGCGATAGCGTCGAAGGCGGCGGTCTGGGTGGCACCGTGGTATTCCATGGCGGCACAGATTACGCCACCGGCATTGGCGACGAAATCAGGCAACACAAGCACACCACGTTGATGGAGAAGCTCCTCGGCACCACTGGTCAGCGGGATATTCGCACCCTCGGCGACCAGGCGGGTTTGTAAGCGGTCGGCATTCTGTTCGGTCACCACATCCGGTCGTGCGGCGGGAATCCAGATATCGCACTCGATATCAATGATTTCGTCCGGGTCGCTGGCCTCGCCATCAGGATATTCACTCACGGATTTGCCCTCGGCTTTCAGCCGGGAGAGCGCATCCAGATCCAGGCCCTTCGGCCGGTAAATGGTTCCCCGTGAATCCGACGCAGCGACAATCGCCGCGCCTTCAGCGGCCAGGAACCGGGCGGCATGATAGCCCACCGAACCGAACCCCTGGACGGCAACCCGTGCCCCCTTCAGGTCCAGGTCACAAAACGGCAGAGCCGCCTTGACCGCGTGGGCCAGTCCCCAGCCGGTGGCCCCCAACTGGTCCAGCGGAATACCACCCAACTCTCGCGGCAGGCCGACGGAGCGGCCAATTTCATCGTGGACCCAGGCCATGCATTGTTCGTTCGTGCCCATATCCGGCCCGGCAATGTACTGGGTCTCCGAACCAATGGCAGTGGCAAACGCCCGAATCAGCTCCTCCTTCTCGGGTGCCGGCATTTTCGGATCGGCAAAGATCACGGATTTGCCGCCCCCATGTGCCAAACCGGCCATGGCATTCTTAAGAGTCATGGCGCGTGCCAGGCGGGCACACTCGAAAAGAGACACATCCGGTGCCATGCGCACCCCGCCGATGGATGGCCCCGCCGCCACATTATCCACGACAAGGATGCCCTTAAGCCCCACTTTCGGGACATGGACATGAAGGACTTTCGCCGGCCCCAGATCATCGGCGAGATCGAAAACAGTCGTCATGCAACCTCCTTTACCCATTGTTTCCAGTTGAGTATAGGTAGTGGATCGGCAAGTCGCCGTCGGCCGGGAACCTGAACTTCAAAACCGTGAAAATTGACTAAGTGGATGGGCAGTTTTTCATATTTTTTATCAGGTATTGCAGATGCTCAACACCGGTTCCACAACATCCCCCTAGTATCTTCACCCCATAGGATTTGTTGAGAGTTAACATCAGCTGCCCCCACTCAACCACATCGTCAGCCTGTAATTCCTCCGCCTTTTCCAGCTCGCAGTGATCCAGTGATGAAGCATTAGCCTGATAGCCGATCAATCGATTGAAAATATTGCCCGGTTGCTGTTCCGGGCACAGGAAAGACGGATGAGCACAATTAACCATGTAGCCAAGAGGTGGCCGACTCGTACCGGAATCAATGAGATCAATGGCAGCCTCAAGACTGGAACCATCCAGCACACGGCCGTCTCCGGAAATGACAAAACTGATAATGTACGGAACCCCGGTCACCTCCATGGCCCTTGCTATACCGAGCGCCTCCTGGACATTCGGCAGCGTTTCCGCAATCAGGAAATCTACGCCTCCGCTGGTGAGTTGCTGGATTTGCCATGCATGAAACTGCTCGGCCTCCGGGGCGGACAGCCCTTCATCTGGCTGATAGCAATCGTTCTTGCATCCGATCATTCCACCAATCTTCACAAGCGCGTCGCCATAGCCTTCTGAGTCGCGAAGTTCTCGCATGAAGGAAACCGCGTCCAGATTGACGGCAATGCTGACCTCTGACTCGTACACCCTGGCCTGATTTGCTCGCCAGGTAGGTGTGCAAACAAGAATTGGCAAGTGTGCACTCTGCGCCAGCCTCATGTACTCCAGGTAGATGGCGCTCATAATTTTTCGGGCACCGGGGTCATATATCAACGGCGCATTTACGAGCGTTTCGTGGAGACGCACCGCTCCGGAACGCCGCAACTGCTCTACGATGGCGGCTTCCATCAATATAAACGGATTGTTTTCGAGGAGTTTCTTCATTCTCGGTTAACCTGGGCGATATCGGGTCATTCTCTCGGAAGCGAGCCACTCAGATAGAGAGCGACAGCCCTCTCGGGATCTTCCTCGCTGGTAACGATGCACTCGATGCCCTTCTCGTCCAGGCGCTTCCTGAGCCCCTCGCCCATGCCTCCGGCAATCAGCAGATCAATGTCATCCAGGGGATGAGACTCGTCCCTGGAGCTTTCTCGGAACGATTGCTCTTTCGGAAGCTCAAGAAGTTCTTTGCTGAGTATCTGGCCATTCTCAATGGTGAATACAAAAAACTTTCTGCATCGTCCAGCATGCTGAGTAATGGTTCTGCGATTCTGACTCGTGACCGCTATTTTCATATCGACCTCAGGATTGGGATGGCTGACAATTTAATATTAGCGATAAAACCGGCCGTCAAAGCATTATGACTCTTGCTCTGCCATCATGATAATCAAGATCTGCTTGGGCTGCGCCCGCCAGTAACGATCGCTGAACAGGAGTGTTTGATGGCCGACGCATTTACACAACTCCCCGTGGCCGTTCTGAGCCTGAATCCGGCTGTTGATATCACCTATCAAATCCCCCAGCTGATTCCCGACCAGAAGGTCCATGCCTCGGATTCCCGATACGATCCCGGCGGTAACGGCATCAATGTCGGTCGCAGTCTAAAACGACTTGGAGTGCAAGCTTGCACCTTCTGTGTTGTCGCAGGCGAAATCGGTCGCTTCCTGCGCCATCAGCTCGATGCGCAGCTGGACCAGGCCAGTTATCTGGAGGTGGATGGCGAAACCCGGATCAATGGTACCATTCTCGAAAGCGTCACCGGTGCCCAGTTCGAGGTCAGCGGTGTTGGTCCCGCCGTGCCGACCACTGAATGGCAACATTTGCTCGACCGATTTGTGACCCATTGCGGTAAGGGGCTGGGAGTCATCACCGGCTCGCTACAACAGAGTTTGCCCCAGGACCTCTACGCCGAAGCGGTGCGCCGCGTGCAAGCGGCTGGGGGCCGTGCAGTCGTCGATTCCCATGACGAGCTGCTGCGACACGCGATCAAGGCCCAACCTTTCCTGATCAAGCCCAACCGCTTCGAACTGGAAACCCTGGTCGGACGGCCCCTGGAAAATCAGCAGGAAATTGTTCGGGAAGCCCGGCAATTGCAGGCGCGGGGCGTTAGCTATGTCTGTGTCTCCCTGGGCGCGGAGGGTGCGTTGTTGGTGACGCCGTCAAAGGTCCTGAAAGGCGAAGCGCCTCAGGTTCCTGTAATCTCCACGGTCGGAGCGGGTGATTCAATGGTGGCCGGTATGACAGGAGTATTGGCACAGGGCGCGTCGGACCAGGATGCATTACGTGAAGGAATTGCCTGTAGTGCGGCGACGGTGATGCAGCCCGGGACCGAGTTGTTCGATAAGAAAACGGTCGATCGGCTGCGTGGAGAGGTTCGGGTGACGCCGCTAACCCTGTGACTGGCCTTGTCACCCCGTGTTTATTATAAAATTTCGGATAACTGAAACGGATAGGTTCAGGAGCCTCCGATGCACCCCCGCCACATTGCCTGGAGTGTTTGCTTAATACCTGTCATCGCAGCTCATGGGTCGTTCTTATTCGGGTTGTGGGAAGGTGTGGCAAACGAATGCATGCCTTATTTCGAGGGGTGTACGTCAATCAGCCGTGCGGCTCGTGAGGGGAATGCAATCTTTCTGTTTCGCGGCATGATGATGCCTGTGGCCGCTTTACTGGTTTTATTCTGGTATTTACAAAGCGTCTGGTTAAAAGAAATCACGCAGAAGCCGCATCCTGCAACCTTTATCCTCGGGGCTATCGGCGCTGTCTTCCTGATCCTCTATGTGGACTTTCTCGGCACCGAAGGAGACTTCTACCGGTTCCTTCGCCGCTACGGTACGACGTTCTATTTTGCCCTCACCGTTCTGGCTCAAATGATCAGTATTCGAAGCCTTCAACAAAAAGCCGGTGAACTGGATACACAGATCCGGCGATACCTGAACCTGCAGTTCGCCTTAATGGTGCTCTATTGGTGCCTGGGCATCGCCAACGTTGTTATCAAGGCTACGGGCGTTAGCTGGGCCGATCAGGCCGAAAACGTTATCGAGTGGCACTTTGCGTTATACATGTCTCTTTACTTCGCTTTAACAGCGCTAATGTGGAAGCGGAGCAAGTTTGACTGGCAGTTTAGTGTGGAAAAATTGTAGAGAGCTGCCCACCAGGTGGACTTATGCGTCCTTAAAAGCGGTTCTCGTCCCCAACATTCTTTCGCATGCCCGGATTTAGTTTGGCACTTTTTCAAAGTTCATCTTGAATTCTGGCGTACAACGTTGGCCGCTCATGGCACTTCCTCCTATGCTCTAATCATGGGCCGGGAGTGACACTTGAGCGGGCAAAGTCCAGATCTGTTTTCAGCCGGTCTCTTGGTACTGCTTCAGAAAACTAATTGGAAGGAGCCAAACATGCGACGCTTATATTTTCTGATGCCTGACATTGCTACAACTCACGGGCTTGTGGAAGAACTGTTGCTCACACATGTGGAAGAGCATCATATCCACGTTGTCGCAAAAGAAGGCACCCCGATGGAAGAACTTCCAGAGGCCAACTTGATGCAAAAGAGTGATTTTATCCCGGCGATTGAGAAAGGCCTTACCCTGGGCGCCGCCACTGGCTTGATTTGTGGATTGGTGGCAATGGCCCTGCCAGCCACCGGGGTGATCGTTGGTGGCGGCGCCGTTTTGTTTATCACGGCCGCCGGCGCCGGTGTTGGCAGCTTGATGTCAAGCCTCGTAGGTGTGGGCCTTCCAAATTCACGGCTCGCGAAATTCGAAGAGAAAATCAATGCAGGAGAAGTCCTGGTGCTAGTGGACGTGAAACATAGCCGGGTGCATGAAATCGAGGAGTTGGTCAGAAAACATCATCCCGAGGCGCATATCGAAGGTACCGAGCCGCTGACGCCGCCCTTCCCCTGAAGCTCCGATATCCGGCGTTTCCGCAACGCATTTTTACAGTGCGATGGGTCTGATGACTCCACCCCACCGCTTTGACCTGAGGCCGAGGGCGCTACGCCAACGGCAGCGACTCATTGCTGCCCCAATCGGCCCAGGAGCCGTCGTACAGGGACAGCCGGTCATACCCCGCCAGCTCAGCCGCCAACAGAATGATGCAGGCGGTGATGCCGGAACCACAGGAAAACACCAGTTGGTGCCCGTTATCGGGTTGAAGCGAGGGACCGAGGTTCGCAAACCTTTCCGCCAGTTGGTTGGCAGGCTTGAATCGATAACCCTCCAGCACCTCGGTAAACGGCAGGTTGAGGGAATTGGGGATGTGGCCACCGCGCACACCAGGCCGGGGTTCTGACGCCTGTGCCAGAAAACGCGCCTGTGATCGCGCATCGATGACCAGTACGTGCTCGTCCTCCAGATGTTGGGAAACGTAGGCGGAATCCCGAACCAGGCTCGGGTCGAGCTTGCCCACCACGCTGCCAGGCGTGGCCGCCTCTGCAACCGGAGCAGAAACGGTATCCCGGCCTTCGGCCAACCACTGCGGCAGGCCACCATCCAGAACAAACACTTGTTTGAGACCCATAGCCCGTAGAATCCACCAGGCCCGGGGTGCCGAGTAGATGCCCTGGTTGTCGTACAGCACCACCAGGCTTTCGGGCGTAATGCCCAGCCTGCGGGCTTCCTCTGTGAACTGCTCTTCCGTCGGGAAGGCATGGATTTGGGAAGATCCGGTATCGCAGAGCGTTCCTTCCAGATCGATCTTATAGCTACCCGGGATGAACACCGGGCGGTCATAAACGATCGGCTCCTTGCCAACGACATTGACCATACTCGTGTCGATCAGTACCAACCGTTCGTTATCCAGGCTGTCCTGCAGCCAGTCGGTGGTCACAAGGGGGGAAGACATGGTGTTCTCCGGTCTGAAATAGAAATGAACGCCGTGCTCATTGGCAATAAGGGAGCCGCCGGAACCAGCACCGTGGATTTGGTGAGATTCCCACGTACTTTCAACGGGTATCCCCAGACGACGATGAAGTTAATAGATTTTTCCCGGGTGTCCAGGATCTGCGAGCCTGTTCCCGGATTTCCCCGGCTTCGCTTTGCAAGCCAGCTTCTGCCTTGGTCGCGACTGCTTCAGTATCTCCCGTCGGCTCTGCAAGGGCCAGGTGGGCTGGCTCCTCAGCCTCCTCGCGCTCTACCATGTGCACAGGCACTCCATTGGGGAAGGTAACTTCGCGGGCTTCGTCCGGCAGCGAAATTTCCGAATCCTGGAAGGCGCGTTTAACAAGGCGAATTACCGACGATTTCACCTTCAACCAGCTGTGTTTACCGCCATCGAGCCAGAAATAAACACGTAGGTTTACCGTGGACGGCCCAAGATTTTCCACAAGCACCAAAGGCTCGGGCTCAGCCAAAACGGCCGGATGGTCAGCAAGCACCTTCAAAGCAACTTCCTGGGCGAAAGGAATCGAATCCTCGTAGCCGATACCCACTATGAAATCATCGCGTCGATTGGGATTGCTTGTGAAGTTGCGGATCGTGCTTTTGAAAATAGTCGAATTGGGGACTTGCAGTTGATTGCCGTCAAGTGTCATCAGAACCGTGGTGCGAGAGGTCAGCCGCTGAACGTAGCCCGTGGCGCTGGCCACCTCTACCAGATCACCCTCTCGAAACGGTTGCTGCAAGCTCAGAAAAAGACTGGCGAGAAAATTCTCGGTGATGTCGCGAAAAGCGATGCCCAGCACCAAACCAATCAGACCTGTGCCGCCCAGCAACGTGAGTGCGAGTTGCGTAAGTCCTGCGATACGCAGCACAAGGTAAAAACCAACAAGCATTACAAGGATTCCGCCAGCTCGAGCAGATACTTCGCGCAACAACTGGCTGTCGAATCGAGCCAGGAGCCATCGACGCAGTGCGTAGGTTGTCAACTTGGCGAGGAGCCATGAAAGAACAACCACGATCACTGCCACCACAATCAGGGGCAGCAATTGCACGAATCCGCGCACCAGCCGATTCAGTTCCTGGTAGGCCGGATCGAAATCCCAAACCTTGGTGGGTACTACCTCGATTTGATTGACGACGGCAACCACGCCTTCCGTATTCTTCGCTAAATCTCCAGCCCATCGCCTGGACTCATCGTTTTCCGTCGTTCCGTTGAGTCTAACGATCCCTTTCTGGACTGTGACCTCGGGCTCGCCGAACCAGCTTGTCGTTTGCAAGATCTCCGTGAGTCGCTGCCTGATCTCGTCATCCGTGGCGGTGGGGTTGATTTCGACCCTGTCCGGAGCATCGGTATCGCCGTCAGGCGCGTTCGCCGACACCGGTGTATTCTGGCTGCTGTCTAGCTGCTGCTGGGCAGCAGCAGAGGTAGATATAAGGACGGCGCAACACAGGAACATGGCACAGATGAGTCGGGCAGATTGAATCCAGGCACCTGACCGTGAGCGCTGTTCTGGAACTTCGCTATGCAACCTGCCCTTTCTTCTGTCTCGGATCATTACAGTCTCAAACCGCTTCGGTTTCAAATGGTGTTGCTTGACTCTAGGGGGAGTCATATCAACGCCTTGGCTTTGCGGCGTGACGGAGCGCCAGCGCAGGCGTGTCCGACAACAGCCATTGGTTAAATGCTTGAATGCGCATACCCGTGCGCATAAACTAAGGCCATGCATTAAACAGCCACTTGGAGGCTCCAATGGCCGAACTTTACGACGAAGGCGCACCCAAAAAAGCGGCGAACCTTTCAATCAATAGCGATCTGCTTCGTAAGACCCGTGAACTGAACATCAACCTGTCTGCTACCCTGGAGCGAGCCCTGAGAGAAGAGCTCTCCAAACGCGAAGCAGATCAATGGGCTGATAAAAATCGAACTGCGATAAAAAGTTACAACGATTTTGTCGAACAACATGGATGCTTCGGCGACGAATTCAGGGAGTATTGATGGCACAGTTCGATGTGTACCCCAACCCAAGCAAAACTAGCAAAGCACACTACCCTTACCTTGTCGATATTCAGAGCAGCCTGCTGAGCGAACTGGCAACTCGTATCGTCATCCCGTTGGGAAAGCGCTCCGCCTTTGGTGGCGAAGCCATGCAAGGGCTCACGCCGGAAATCAGCTTTGCCGACCAGGAACTTCTGCTGTTGACTCCTCAAATTTCGTCCGTGGCGGAAAAGCATCTCAAAAGCCCTGTTGGCTCCCTCTCGCATTTTAGAGACCAGATTGTTGGAGCTCTGGACCTTGCTATCACTGGCATTTAACGCCCGGCACATGCGCCGATTTGGAGCCGCGAAGCGGCGGAAAAGCGGTCGCTGTGCAGCCGTTGGTTATGCCCTGGGCCCGATTTCAGATACAGCACTCCACGGACGAATATTCTTCAACTGATCCTCAAGGGCATCTTCCGCAATCTCAGTGTCGTAGGCTGCCTGAGCTCGCAACCAGTAGCCATTGGACAAACCAAAAAAGCGACAAAGTCG
>NZ_JAWLHI010000030.1:0-49759 GCF_041690455.1 Marinobacter sp. | reverse complement strand
TCGACAAGGCCGCGGTTGCGACCAACCTGCTGGACCAGGCGCGCAAGAGCGAGAACTCCCAACTTTGGGGTGAGATGGCCGCTGTCGTCGCCCACGATTCAGCCATGTTCCGCAGTTCCGGCTGCGTGGTATTGGACATTGCGCGGGTTGCCTCCGGCAGCCTGGATGCCGCCATCATTTTCCGCCCGGAAGAAGCCGATATGGACCTGGGCGTGACCCTGGCCATGGAATCCGGCGCTCTGACCGGCGATTTCTCCGGCAACCCCTCCACCGGTAACGCCCGGCAACTGGTCGTGGCCAACCCGAAACTGTTCCGGGAAGTCCTGAAAACCCTGCACCCGTTCCGGGCTCGCCTGCCGCGCTGATCCACCCTTTTCGGCAAGCCATAAAAAAACCGCCAACTCCTCGGAGTGGCGGTTTTTTTGTGCCCGGAGATTTACATCCGGTTAAGCCATTCGGGCGGCTCTTCGTCTTCTTCCTCCCCGGCGGCGCCCTCCTTGACCGGCAGCATCATGTCCTCGCGGGACACACCGAGCGCGATCAGCAGGTTGGCGGAGACGTAGATGGAGGAATAGGTACCCACCAGCACACCGATAATCAACGCCAGCGCAAAGTTGTTGATTGCCTCACCCCCGAACAGGTACAGCGCAAACAACACCACCAACGTGGTACCGGACGTGTTGATGGTCCGGCTGATGGTCTGATGGATCGAGGTATTGATGATGTCCCAGGCATCCCCGACGCGCATCTTACGGAAGTTCTCCCGGATGCGGTCCGCAACAACGATGGTGTCGTTCAGGGAGTAACCGATCACGGCCAGCAACGCAGCCAGCACGGTCAGGTCAAAGGTCCACTGGAACAGCGCGAACACACCCAGAACGATGATCACATCGTGGGCCAGCGGAATCACCGAGGCGATACCGAACTTGAACTGGAAGCGCATACCTACATAGATGAGCACAACCGCCAGAGCCAGCAACAGACCCAGACCACTGTCTTCCTTCAGCTGCTCGCCCACCTGGGAACCGATGAACTCGGAGCTGATCAGTTCGAACTCCGCGCCGCCCTTCTGAAGGGCATCAGCAACTTCAACGGCAAGCTCATCATTACCCGCTTCCGCCAGGCGGATCAGGATCGTCGTATCGGAGCCGAAATTCTGGACCACGAAATTGTCGAATCCACCCTCATCCAGCTGGCTACGGATATTCTCCAGTGACGGCGCTTCCGCATATTCGAACTCAACGGACGTGCCCCCTGTAAAGTCCATACCCAGGTTCAGACCGCGAACCGCCAGCAAGGCAATCGAGGCAATGATCAGGGCGATGGAGAGGACGGAAGCGGCCTTCCGGAACCCCATAAAATCAAACGGTTTCTTCTCCAGCTCAGACATTTGCCAGCTTCCCTCCAATCGACAGCTTTTCGATCTCCCGACCGCCATACACAAGATTCACGATGCTGCGACTGACCATCAGCCCTGAGAACATCGAGGTGAGAATACCGATGCACAGGGTGACGGCGAAGCCCTTGACCGGGCCGGAGCCCATGGCGAACAGGATCACCGCGACCAGCAGTGTGGTGATGTTGGCATCAAAGATCGAGACGAATGCCCGCGAATAACCGGAGTTGATCGCCAGTTGCGGCGCCACCCCTGCTTTCAGCTCTTCGCGTATTCGCTCGAAGATCAGCACGTTCGCATCCACCGCCATACCAACGGTCAACACGATACCGGCAATACCTGGTAACGTGAGCGTCGCCGACAGGATAGACATGCAGGCAATCAACAGCATGAGGTTGAGCGTCAGCGAGACGTTGGCAATCAGCCCGAACCCGCGGTAATAGACAATCATGTACAGCAGCACCAGCCCGAAACCGAGCGCCACCGACATCACGCCGGCATCGATGTTCTTCTGACCGAGGCTCGGCCCGATGGTCCGCTCCTGCACGAAGTACATGGGGGCCGCCAGGGCACCGGCACGCAACAGCAGCGCAAGCTCGGCTGCTTCCGGAATGGAATCCAGCCCGGTAATCCGGAAGCTGCTGCCAAGAGCGGACTGGACGGTTGCCAGGCTGATGATGCCCTTCTCCACAACCCGCTTCTCGACCATAGTGGGCTCACCGTCCACCATCTGGCTTTCGGTTTCGGTGCGGTATTCGATGAACAAAACGGCCATCCGGCGACCAATGGCGTTGCGGGTGGCACGGTTCATCAGGTCACCGCCCACGGAGTCCATGGTGATGTTGACCTGTGGCTGGCCGTTCTCGTCAAACGCCTGCTGGGCGTTAGCCACATTGTTACCAGTGGCAATCACATCACGCTCAAGGCGCGCAGTGCGCTGGGGATTATCCCGGAAGCTGTACTGCTCCGTTTCGCTGGCCGGCGCATCGGGACGGGCCTCAAGTCGGAATTCCAGATTGGCGGTGGCACCCAGCACCCGCTTGGCCTGAGCCGTATCCTGCACGCCAGGCAACTCCACGATGATGCGATCACTGCCCTGGCGCTGGACCAGAGGCTCCGCGACACCCAGTTCATTCACCCGGTTACGGATCGTGGTCAGGTTTTGCTCTAGCGCATACTCCTGGATGTTCCTTACTTCCTCTTCGGACAGGGACAACACGAGGAGAAATTCATCGCCCTCGGTCTGCTCGTCCATCAGAAACTCATTGTACTGGTCCCGGACCATGTCAAAGGCTTCTGTACGGGAACCCTCATCCCGGAAACTCAGGACGATCTGCCGGTCACCGGCATCCACATCGCCACCACGATAACGAACCCGCTCTTCACGCAATTCCCGTTTGATCTGACTGGACAAGGCCTCCAGCCGCTGCTGCAGCGCCGTATCCATGTCCACTTCAAGCAGGAAGTGCACACCACCACGCAAATCCAGACCCAGCTTCATGGGTCCTGCACCGACGGCTTTCAGCCAGTCCGGGGTGGACGCAGCCATGTTCAATGCCACCAGGTATTCGTTGCCCAGCGCCTGCTGGACGGTCGGGCGGGCCTTGAGCTGGTCATCGGAGCTGGTCAGGCGGATCAGGGCATCACGCTCTTGAAGGGAGCTACTCTTCACCGTGATGCCTTCGGATTCCAGCGCCTGGACCGCACGTTCCAGCACGCGTTCATTCACTTCGGTGCTGCTACGGGCGCCGGTAATCTGGATGGCGTAATCATCGGGGAAAAGGTTCGGCAGAGCGTAGATAAACCCGATCACGAGCGCGACCAGGATAACCAGGTTTTTCCAGAGCGGGTACTTGTTCAGCATGGGTTCCCTTAATAGCCGGCCCGGGGGCCGGCCTTGGTTGTCAGCCAGAAAGAATCAGACAGGCAGGTTCCTGGGAAGGCAGATAGCCTCACCTGGATCAGATATCCTTCAGGGTACCTTTGGGCAGGGCTGCAGCAACGGCAACCTTCTGAACCTTGATTTCGACGTTATCGGCCACTTCGACCACGATGAAGTCATCAGTCACCTTGGTGATCTTGCCGGCAACACCACCGGAAGTCACAACTTCATCACCCTTGTTCAGACCGGACATCAGCGCCTTGTGCTCCTTGGCACGCTTGGACTGGGGGCGCCAGATCAGGAAGTAGAAAATCAGGATAAAGCCGGCGAAGAAGATCACCTGCCCCATCACGCCCATGCCCTGGGCTGCGGGATCCTGGGCCATAGCCAGTGCCGGCATCAGGGCCATCAGTCCAGCAACAAGAAACTTCATTGATTTCATTTATTATCTCCGTTGGTTTGGCAATTCATTCAGGCACCGGCCTGCGGCGGTACCGATTCGCCGCGAAGGGCGTAGAAGTCGCTAACAAAGTCCGACAATGTACCTGCTTCAATGGCCCCACGCAATCCAGCCATCAGGTTCTGGTAGAACCGCAAGTTGTGGATCGTATTGAGCTGCGCGCCCAGCATTTCTCCACACTTATCCAGATGATGCAGGTAACTTCTCGAAAAATTCTGGCAAGTGTAACAGTCACAACGCTCATCCAGCGGACTGATGTCATGGCGATGACGGGCGTTGCGGATCTTGATGATGCCGGTGGATGTGAACAGGTAGCCATTCCGGGCGTTCCGTGTGGGCATCACGCAGTCGAACATGTCCACTCCCCGGCGCACCGCCTCGACGATATCCTCCGGGCGGCCAACGCCCATCAGGTAGCGCGGCTTGTCCTCGGGCATTTTCGGCGGCAGGTGATCGAGGATACGGATCATGTCTTCCTTCGGCTCCCCCACCGACAGCCCGCCGATGGCGTAGCCGTCAAAACCGATCTCTGTGAGCCCCGCCAGGGACTGGTCCCGCAGCCCTTCGTACATGCCACCCTGGACGATACCGAACAACGCGGCCGGATTGCCCTCGTGGGCATTCTTGCTGCGTTCCGCCCAGCGAAGGGATAGCTGCATGGATTCCCGGGCCTGCTTCTCGGTTGCCGGGTAAGGCGTGCACTCGTCAAAGATCATGACGATATCCGAGCCCAGATCCCGCTGTACCTGAATCGCGATTTCCGGTGACAGCTCCACTTTCGAGCCATCCACCGGTGACCGGAAGGTCACGCCCTCTTCCGTGATCTTGCGCATCTCGCCCAGGCTGAACACCTGGAAACCGCCGGAATCGGTAAGAATCGGGCCCTGCCACTGGGTAAAATCGTGCAGGTCACCATGTGCCTTCACCACTTCAGTGCCGGGGCGAAGCATCAGGTGAAAGGTATTACCTAGAATGATCTGGGCACCGATTTCATGGATGTCCCGGGGCAGCATGCCCTTGACGGTGCCATAGGTACCGACGGGCATGAATGCCGGCGTCTCGACCACACCCCGAGGAAACGTCAGCCGGCCACGCCGCGCACGACCGTCTTCGGTGATTTTCTCGAAGGACATGAAGCAGGAATTGGTCACGATGATTCTCCGGACTCGTCGGATTCGGTAGTGGCAGCACTGGCGTATGCGCCCAGGAGCATGCCGCGGCTGGGCTCCTGGCTGGTGATAAACATGGCATCGCCGTAGCTGAAGAAACGGTAGCGCTCGGCCACGGCTTCCCGGTACGCCGCCATCACATTGTCGTAACCGGCAAAGGCACTGACCAGCATGATCAGGGTCGATTCCGGCAGATGGAAATTGGTAATCAGGGCGTCCACGGTCTGGAAGCGGTAACCCGGATGGATAAAGATATCGGTCTCTCCCCGGAACGGCCGCACACGGCCACCCCGGCTCGCGGACTCCAGGGACCGTACCGATGTGGTACCAACGGCAATGACACGCCCGCCGCGGGCACGGGTCCGCTCGATCGCTTCGACGGTTTGCTCCGGCACATGCGCAACCTCGCTGTGCATCACGTGGTCCTCGATTCGCTCCACGCGCACCGGCTGAAAGGTACCGGCCCCCACATGCAGTGTTACAAAGGTGGTTTCGACACCTTTCTCCCGAAGCTGCTCCAGCATCACCTCGTCAAAGTGTAACCCCGCCGTCGGGGCTGCCACCGCACCGGCCTCCCGGGCATAAACCGTCTGGTAACGTTCCCGGTCAGAGGATTCGTCGGGGCGGTCTACATAGGGTGGCAGCGGCATATGGCCAATACGCTCGAGCAGTTCGAGAACAGGCTCAGCGGTTTCGGCCATCAGCCGGAACAGCGCACCCTCGCGCTCGACCATGCGCAGCACACTGCCATCTTCCAGAATCACCTTCTGGTCGGCTTTGAGAGCTTTGGAGGCACGGACATGGGCGAGGATTTCGTGTTCACCGGTTACCCGCTCGACCAGCACTTCCACCTGGCCGCCGGTTTCTTTCCGGCCGAACAACCGCGCCGGAATCACCCGGGTGTCATTGAATACCAGCAGGTCACCTTCCTGGACCAGGTCCTGCAGGTCTGTGAACCGGAGATGGTCAACCTTGCCGGTCAGCCCTTCAAGGTAAAGCAGACGGGAGGCGCTGCGCTCCGTGAGCGGATACCGGGCTATGAGTTCGTCCGGAAGATCAAAATAAAAGTCGGAGACGTTCATGGGATGGACTGGTTACGACACTGCAGGAAAGATGATGGTAGCGGCGGGCGGACTCGAACCGCCACGGGTTTTACCCCAACGGATTTTGAATCCGTCGTGTCTACCAATTTCACCACGCCGCCATCGGAGAGTGTGGGGGATTATACTGACGTTATTTTCGAAAGCAATAACATTACCGGCGTTCAGGCGGCCAGTCCGAGACGAACTCCCCAACCTCCGGCCGAGGCACCTTCGGCTTCTCCGTGGCGACCGTTCCGGTATACAGAAAACCGATGATGGATTCCTGCTCTGACAGACCCAGACCTTCCCTGACTGCCGGATGGTAGGCCATCGTGCCTGTACGCCACATCACGCCGAACCCGGCCTCCTGCAGCGCCAGTTCCAGAAAGCTCATGCCGGCGCCCGCGGACAACAGCTGCTCCACTTCCGGAACCTTCGGATGTTCGCTCGGAGACGCAATCCCCACAATGATCATCGGTGCCCGCTGCGGCGCGCGGCGCAACTTCTCAATGTCCTGCTCGTCGGCATTGTTGGGACAGGTGGACGCAAACAGCTCGCCCAACTGCTCAAGCCCTTCCCCTTCGACCACCAGGTAACGCCAGGGCCGCAACAGGGCGTGATCCGGCGCCCGTGCGGCGCAGGCAAAGGCACGCTCCAGGGTTTTCCGGTCCGGGGCGGGGGCGGTGAGGCGCGGTTCGGAACTGCGATTGAGAAGGAACTCGGTAACGGACGTCATATCGACTCGCTGTCTGGAAAAAATGTGTTCAAAAAGCCCTGTTTAGAAGCCCACACGCGAATTGTGGCTTATACGTAATACTGGTAACCTTCAACTCTGGTTGGCCCATGTTAACAACTATAAATGAAGTGGCAGCACCATGAATGACCAGAATGAATTTCGCAACTTTTCAGAATTCTATCCTTACTATCTGGAAGAGCACAGTGATGTCACCTGCCGGCGCCTGCATTTTGTCGGCAGCCTGCTGGTCCTGATCGTGGCAATCTGGGCGATCACCTCGGGCAAACTGTTGTGGTTACTGGCGCTCCCGGTTATCGGATATGGCTTTGCCTGGGTGGGCCACTTCAAGTTCGAGAAAAATCGCCCGGCTACCTTCAAATACCCGCTTTACAGCCTGATGGGAGACTGGGTGATGTTCCGAGACATGCTGATTGGCAGGATCCGTTTCTGAGATGATGAGCGCCCCTGTGGACTTGCGAAACGCAAGCAACAGCGCCGGCAACGCGCTGTCCCACGAGCAGGGCAGCAGTTCAACGGCCGTTCCCCCGATGCCGGATTACAGCGGGCGTATCCTTGCCTATACGGTCACTGCCGTCATCATCGTCATCGGTGTCCTTCAGAGTGCCTTTGAACATTGGCTGTTGTGGCTGGTTGCCGGGGCCCTGCTCTGGCCCCACATCGCCCACTTCCTTACCCGCCGAACCTTTCTGAACCGCTCTCCACGCATCCGCCAGAAGATGTTGCTGGTCGATTGCGTGTTCGGCGGCACGTTCATCGGTTTAACCGGACTGGTAGCCGTGCCCGCGGTTTCAGTGGCCCTGATGATGATGTTCAGCTGCCTGATCATCGGCGGCATCCGCCAATGGCTGATGGGCACCACCCTCATGGCATCCGCGATTGCTGCCGGCGCTGCCCTCGCCGGGCCCGCCGAGTCCTTCCAGTCGCCGCTGCTGACCAGTATCAGCGCGGTGCTGGCCACCGGTATCTATATCTGCGTTACCGCCTTCTATTCCCACCAGCAGGCGCGCGCCCTGATGCTGGCCAAGACCCAGATCCAGAACCAGCGGGAACAATCCATCGCCCTCTCCCATAAACTGTCCAAGTACCTGTCGCCCCAGGTCTGGCAGTCCATCTTTACCGGTGAACGGGATGTCCGCCTGGAAACCCAGCGCAAGAAGCTGGCGATCTTCTTTTCGGACATCAAGGGCTTCACGGAGCTGTCCGAGGAGATGGAGCCGGAGGCCCTCACTGAACTGCTGAACCACTACTTCAACGGCATGTCCGAGGTAGCCCTGAAGTACGGCGGCACCATCGACAAGTTCGTGGGTGATTCCATCATGGTGTTCTTCGGGGACCCCACCAGCCGGGGCCAGAAGGAAGATGCTTTTGCCTGCGTATCCATGGCCATCGAAATGCGCAAACACATGAAGATCATGCGCCAGAAGTGGCGGAGCCAGGGCATCAAGACGCCCCTGCAGATCCGCATGGGCATCAGCACCGGCTACACCACCGTGGGCAACTTCGGCGCCGAGAACCGGATGGACTACACCATCATCGGCAAGGAAGTGAACCTTGCCAGCCGGCTCGAATCCCTGGCCGAGCCTGGTGAGATCCTGGTTTCCTATGAAACCTTCTCACTGATCAAGGACCGGATCATGTGCCGTGACAAGGGCGAGATTACGGTCAAGGGCTTTACCAAGCCGGTGCCGATTTACGAGGTGGTGGACTTCCGCCGGGACATGGGCCCGAACCGCAGCTTCCTGGAACACGAGCACAGCGGTTTTGCCATGTACCTGGACTCCGACAAGATTACCGAGAAGGAACGCAAGGCGATCCTGGAAGCGCTCGAGGATGCCGCCGACCGCCTGCGCTCCGAAGAGGAACTGCCCGACTCCGGCAAACTCGGCTGAACCGGGCCACTCCGGTTACTGCCGGATCAGCCTCGGCCCCGCACTCCCTTCTGCCTGCGTACTTCGCCACGGGTTGATGTCGAGCCCGCCTCGGCGCGTGTAGCGCGCGCACACCGCCAGTTCCGTTGGCTGGCAATGCTCCATCAGATCGGTGAAGACCGTCTCCACGCAGTGCTCGTGGAAATCCTGCTTGTTCCGGAAACTGACGACGTACCGCAACAACGCCGAACGGTCGATCTTCGGCCCGGTGTAGCTGATCAGCAGCGTGCCCCAGTCCGGCTGCCCGGTTACCGGGCAGTTGCTCTTGAGCAGGTGTGAGCACAGTTGCTCGGTCACCACCCCTGCACTCTGTTCTACAGCCAGGCATTCCGGCGCGTACTGGTACACCACATCGGCCACCGGCTCGTCATCAATCAGGAGGTAACCCTCGGGGCGACCGATCGCTTGCCCGCTGTCATCGACACTGTGCAGGTTCACCCGGACCGCGGCGCCACAGGCGCTGGAGAGATCGCTGACCACCGTCTCCACCAGTTGCTCCGGCGTGGAGAAAACATGCTGGTTCAGCGAATTGAGATACAGCTTCAGGGACTTTGATTCAATGATCGACGGCGATGCCGCCGGCACGAAGATCTCTGCCCAGGCGACAGCAGGCACACCGCCAGGCCGGAGCCAGGAAACTTCCCAGGCCTGCCAGAGGTCCTCACCGAACCAGGGCCAGCGACCATCCTCAAGCCCGATCCGGCGGCGGTTTTCATCCCGCGCCACCGGGAACAGCAGGTTCGGGTCGTAAGAATCCGGGTATTCGCTGGATTTGCCCAGCGGCGCGTTATGCAAAGCCATATCGGTTCCTGAAATCAGTGGCGGATGCCCTTGCCGCGCTCGAGCATACGCAGGGCAATGAACGCCAGTACAACGATGAAGACCAGAATCATACCAAGAGACACGAACGGATTAACGTCCGAAACACCCAGTATGCCGAAACGGAAGCCGTTCACCATGTACAGGATCGGGTTCGCCATGGACACGCCCTGCCAGAACCCCGGCAACATGTCGATGCTGTAGAACACGCCGCCCAGATACGTCAGCGGGGTCAGCACGAAGGTGGGCACGATCGAGATATCGTCAAACTTGGTCGCCAGCATGGCGTTGATGAAACCGCCCAGAGAAAAGAGCGCGGACGTCAGGAACACCGTCACCACCACCATCGGCAGGCTGTGGATCGACAGCTGGGTGAATGCCAGGGACAACGCCGTGACAATAACGCCAATACCAAGACCACGGGCCATGCCGCCGGTCACGTAACCGGCCAGGATCACCCAGTTTGGCACCGGGGATACCAGAAGCTCCTCGATACTGCGCTGGAACTTCATGGAGAAAAAGGACGACACCACGTTGGCATAGGAATTGGTGATCACCGCCATCATGATCAAACCGGGCACGATGAACTGCATATAGTTAAAGCCGCCCATCTCACCGATCCGCGAACCGATCAGGTTGCCGAAGATGATGAAGTAGAGCGTCATGGTGACTGCCGGCGGCAACAGCGTCTGCGGCCAGATCCGGGTAAACCTGCGAACCTCACGGAGAACAATGGTGTAGAACGCAACCCACAATGCATCAAGCTTCATGCCGCACCCTCCACGTTCTTGCGGGTGTCGGCGGCATTCTCTTCCACCATCCGGATAAACAGCTCCTCAAGCCGGTTGGCCTTGGTACGCATACTGACGACCTTGATGCCAAGCTGATCCAGCTGTGCAAAGACCGTGTTCAGGCCCTGGCCTTTTTCCACGTCCACTTCCAGGGCACCCTCGTCATTGATGCGGCAGGTGACGCCTTCCAGCTCCGGTGCACCGGAGAGCTCTTTCTCGGTATCCAGAACGAAGGTCTCCACGCTCAGCTGCTGCAGCAGCTCGCGCTTACTGGTGTGCTTGAGGATCTTGCCATGGTCAATGATGGCAATATTCCGGCACAGGGCTTCCGCTTCTTCCAGGTAATGGGTGGTCAGGATGATGGTGGTGCCTTCGCGATTCATCTCTTCAAGGAAGGTCCACATGGATCGGCGCAGCTCGATATCGACACCGGCGGTGGGCTCATCGAGAATCAACAGCTTCGGCTCGTGTACCAGCGCCCGGGCAATCATCAGGCGGCGCTTCATACCACCGGAAAGCATGCGGGCCGGAGTGTTCCGCTTGTCCCAGAGGCCCAGCTTCTTGAGGTATTTCTCGGCGGACACCGAGGCCCGACTGAGAGGAATGCCGTAATAGCCCGCCTGAGTGGTCACGATATCGAACACTTTTTCGAACTGATTGAAATTGAACTCCTGAGGCACAACCCCGAGGTTCAGTTTCGCACCCGCGAGGTTGGTGTCGATGTCATGGCCGAACACCCGGACCTTGCCGGCGGTCTTGTTCACCAGTGAGCAGACGATGCCCAGCGTCGTGGATTTGCCGGCGCCATTGGGGCCCAGCAACGCGAAGAAATCCCCTTCCCTGACATGAAGATCAATCCCCTTCAGGGCCTGGAACCCGTCACCATAGGTCTTGGTGAGGCCCTCAATTTCCAGTGCGTTGGTCATAGCTCATCCCGGATCCGATGGATTTCGATGGCAGCCAGCACAGCCGTGCACGCCAAAAAGTAGAGTGCTATTCATTGTGGCAACCTCGTGAAATTCAAGGGTATGCCTGTCGCCCCGGCAAAACCGCCAAACTGCGACAGGTATCGCGATATCAGCCAACCGCCATCCCTATAATGCAGTTACAACAACTTACAAAACGCCGGCCGGACTCTCCGCTGCCAGCCATCAAGACCGGGATGTACGCCGAAACATGAGATTCGTTCACCGAACTGCGCCCCTGACCGTCCTCCTGAGCTCCTTCGCCCTGACGGGCTGCCTGGGCAGTGATGACGGCGGCAGTATCGCCGCGGAAACCGGGCAACTCAATTTCAACGGATTCAGCGGCCTGGACTTCCGGACCGCAAGTCAGAGCGGCACCACCAACCTCGACGGCCAGTTCCGCTATTATCCCGGCGAGACCCTGAGCTTTCAGGTCGGGGACCTGGTCCTGGCAGACGGTGTTCCGGCCAGACCCCACGTTACCCTGCTGGAATTCTTCCCCGACATTCGCAGTGCCCTGCAAACCCCGACGGTCGACACCGAAGGCCTTCGCACCCATACCCGCACGGAACTCAACCTGCTGGATAACGGCGCGCTGATGAACATGACCCGCCTGTTGATGTCACTGGACTGGACCCAGGGTGTGCCGGAAGACGAGGGCATCGAAATTCGCCAACGGGTGATCGATCAGCTTAACGCGGCCCTGCCCCTGATTGATGGCACCATCGACTTCAACGTGCCGACCACCGAGTTTACCGCCACGGGCACAACGCCCTCACCTGCGAACCAGCTGCTGGCCAGGATCTGCTTTCACCCGGAAGGAGATGAACTTTGCGAACCCCCGCCCACCCCTGAGCAGATCCAGAATGCCCCGGAACGGCCGGAAAACGAGGAAGACTGGGACCCGGATGTGGAATACCGGCAGGACCTGCAGGCCAAGCGGGATCGCATCCTGGAAGCCATCCGGACCCTGGATGAAATAGACAACGAAGACGCACGAACCTACCTGCGCCGGGAACTGAAGGACATCACCACCACTGTCAGCAACGGCTATTACCTGGATGAAGACGTGGCCAACCACCCGGCCAGTGACACCGAAATCAAGAGCGTCCGGGTGCAACGCATCGGAGGCGACACGGCGCTCGCGGAGATCGAGGCCATCAGCACTCGCCCGGAGGATGTCACCATACACGCGTGGAGTTGGCAGAGTGCCGAGTTGGACTATTTCGTCAGTGGGGACAGCGGTGGTGAATCTGAACTGGTGATGAGCTTCCGCCCCGAAAACACCTACCGCTGGGTACGCAAGAGCCTGCGGGTGATTATCCGCTGATCAGACGACTGAAATTCCAGCGGGATTCCGCACCGGTAACATCATACCGCGAAGGATCCAGACCCTCGGAGCCGTGCGGCAGACATTCCTTCACGATCAGCGCCTCGTTGACGTCCCGGCTCTCGTTGTAACGGGCAAGGTCGATGATGTGTGCAGACTTCAGGGGCTTGTGCTCCTGATCGGTCATCACCATCACCTTCGGCCACAAACGGCGCTCCGGAGAATGGGAAACCACGATGCCACGCTGGCCGTCGCTGAGTTCCACCAGGCTGCCGGTCGGATAGACACCAATCGCCTGGATGAAATTCTCCACCAGGTCTTCCTGGAACTCGATGTTCCTCATCTCGTACAGCAGGCTGACTGCCTTGGCCGGCGTCATGGGGTCATCGCCACCGTCCCGGGGGCCGATCAGGCTCTCAAAATACTCGGCAATACCCGCCACTTTCGCCATCAGCGGAATCCGGGTACCGCGGACACCCTGCGGGAAACCGGAGCCGTTGTGCCGCTCCCGATGACCGCCGACCACGCTGAGCACTGCGCGGGAAACGCCGGTGCCCTCGAGCATGGCGAGGCCCTTCTCAACGTAGGTGCGGTAACGAGCATAGTCCTCGGCGCTGAACTGACCTTCGTGGTTCAGCAGAGAGCGCGGCAGAACCGTCTTACCCACCTGGGACAACAGGCAACCCATACCCAGGTGATTCAGGAGCCCTTCATTGAGGCCGAGATGACGACCGCACACCAGCGCCCAGATCGACGTGTTGAGTGAGTGGCGGTAGATATAGTCATCGTGGGCTCGAATCCGGCTCAGCCACAGCAGTGCGTCGGGATGACGAATCACACTGGCGACCATCTTGCGGGTTATTTCAGCAACCGGGCGAAGGTCGGCCTCACCACCCTCCTGCAGGGATTCGAAGGCACGCTCCAGAGCAATCTCGGCGTCGTCCAGGAGCTGCCGGGAAACCTTGATTTCTTTCTTCAGGGTTGTCGTGGTCTCGTATTGCACCGGCTCCTGAATGGCCAGGGGCGGCAGCTTGAGTTCCTCACGATCACCGCCACGCCTCAGGGTTCTGCGCCCGAACGCCGGCTTGATCTCGCCCTGATCGAATTTCGTGGTGTCCCGGATTTCGGCGACATCGATCATCACCCAGCGGCAATGGGATTTCAGCGCCCGGATGTCATCCTCGGAACGGATGTAGAACCCCTGGATAGGAAACGGTGTCTGGTGCCAAGGCCGGTCCAGATCGGACACAAACATGCCCACTTCCAAGTCATGAACCGCAACTTTTCTCTGCTGGACACCCACGAGAGTCACCCCTGAAAATTATTCATTTTTAGATATTTGACATTCTGAACCAGCTTACACAAGAGTCCATTACATTTTCGTACCCCAAAAGATCCAGAAAGTAACTGAAGGTAAACAGACTGTAACGCCGTGATCTGAATCACACCGCTCACCCCTGGCTATTCGCAGGCGGATTCATCGAAGGCCGGAAGACTGGCACTCAGGGATCCGCGAGGTACTTTACGAGTATAGACAGTGTAAGGAACGGGAGAAGCACGAAGATAATCCATATTGACGATCTCCCCTTCGCGCTCCGACTCAGGCACCACCGGCTCGCAGGCCACCAGCAATTCCAGACGCCCCTCTATGCCTGCAATCCGGGCATTGCTCTGCCCCGGGTTCACCACGAGACACGCCGATGGATCCAGGTCCTCCCGACGCACCACCACCCGATCCACCCCGGGTTCCGCGCAGGCGCGGATTCCGTCCCCGCACTTGCCCGCATCCTCATGGGAGTCATCCTGCAGTCGCCATATCCGGGCACTGCACTGGGTTTCCACTTTCAGTGCCGTGGAACGGTCGTTGAGGACCCACCAGTCGGGATATTCCGCCGAGTTCCAGGACACCCGCACCTGGCGGGACTCACCCTGTGAGTTCTCTGCCGGAAACATGGCGAAATGGCTGTAGTAGCTGGCGCAGCCGGGCAAGAGAGCCACCAGCGGAATAAAAAGAAACAATATTCTGTGCATCATCCCTGCTTTTCCAGTCATTCCGGAATCCCTGTATTACGAAAAACTTCATGTTTTTTAGAGTGTTCTGAAGAATACCACCATTTTGCCTGAAATATTCCAAAGGTGATATTGACTCTGCCGCCAATACAAATGAGAATGGTTGCTGTTTTTAGATGCTTGTGACTCTTACAAGCGAAACAAACTCAAATCAGGCAGAGGTAACATCATCATGCGCATGAAACTGGCAGCAACCGCAGCAATGGCCCTGGCGGCCATGCCACTCTCCGCATCCGCCGACGGCGAAGTCAACATCTATTCCTACCGCCAGGCATACCTGCTTGAGCCGCTGCTCAACGCCTTTGAAAAAGAAACCGGCATCGAGACCAACGTGGTCTTCGCCAAACAGGGTCTGGCCGAGCGCCTGGAGCGTGAAGGCCGCAACAGCCCGGCGGATGTAGTCATGACGGTGGATATCTCCCGCATCAACGAACTGGTCGAGCGCGATCTGGTTCAGGGCGTGGAGAACGACGTACTGAACAAAAACATCCCGGAGAACCTGCGTCATCCGGACGGCAAGTGGTTTGCCCTGACCACCCGCGGCCGCCTGATTTTCGTCTCGAAAGATCGCGTGGAAGAAGGTGAAATCACCACCTACGAGCAACTGGCGGACGACAAGTGGGAAGGTCGCATCTGCACCCGCAGTGGCAAGCACCCGTATAACGTGGCCCTGTTCTCTTCCATGATCGCCCACCACGGCGAGGCCGAAACCGAAGAATGGCTGGCCGGCCTGAAGGACAACCTGGCCCGCAAGCCACAGGGTGGCGACCGCGACCAGATCAAAGCCATCGCCGAAGGTGTGTGTGACGTTGCTATCGGTAACAGCTACTACTACGGCAACATGCTGCAGGACGAGAACCAGCGCCCGATTGCCGAACAGGTTCGCCTGGTGTTCCCGAATGCCGATGACCGTGGCACCCACGTCAACATCAGTGGCATCTCCCTGACCAACAGCGCACCGAACAAGGAAAACGCCATCAAACTGATGGAATTCCTGTCCTCGCCGGAGGCCCAGCGCATTTACGCCGAGGCCAACACCGAATACCCGGCCAACCCGGAAGTAAAGCCCTCCGGTCTCGTTGCCGAGTGGGGTGAAATGAACCCGGACGACCTGTCCCTGCAGGAAATTGCCAATAACCGCAATGCCGCAGTGAAACTGGTTGACCGCGTCGACTACGACGGCGAGTAATCGCGCCGGACCGACAGCAATAAAATCAGGGAAAGGGCGCTGCGGCGCCCTTTCCTGTCTCGGGTGTATCGGTTCCGAAAATGACGCGAGTCATTGCAGCGCAACTGGCAGCTGACTACAATCCTCAATCTTTCTCAGTTCCATTTGACAGACGGGAGCATTATGACCGAGGCCGTAACCGCCGCTGATCCGGGGCTCACTCAGCCCTTGCTGGCAAAACGCGCTTCCCGTCGCTGGATCATTTCCGCCGCCCTGATTACCGCCATTGTGGCGCTCCCTGTACTCTCGGTGATCTTCCTGGCCTTCTTCCCGGAAGAGAACATCTGGCCCCACCTCATCGACACCACCCTGCCACGCTACCTGTGGACCACCATCCAGCTGATGGTCGGTGTGGGCGCCATCACCCTCGCAATCGGTCTGTCCAGCGCCTGGGCAGTGACAATGTGCGAATTTCCGGGGCGCAAGTTCTTCGAATGGGCCATGCTGCTGCCCTTTGCCGTTCCGGCTTACGTAATTGCCTATGTCTACACCAGCCTGCTGGACTACGCCGGCCCGGTTCAGCGGACCTTGCGCGACTGGTTTGGCTGGCAGAATGCCTCCGATTACTGGTTCCCTGAGATTCGCAGCCTCGAGGGCGCCACGTTGATGATCGGCCTGGTGCTCTACCCCTATGTTTATTTGCTGGCCCGGGCCGCCTTCCTGGAGCAATCGCCGTCCCTGTTTGCGGTCAGCCGCAGCCTTGGCCATTCCGCGCTAAGCACCTTCTTCCGGGTGGTCCTGCCCATTGCCCGGCCCGCTGTCGCCGTCGGCCTTTCCCTGGTGCTGATGGAAACCCTGAACGATTTCGGCACGGTCGATTTCTTTGCTGTCCAGACCCTGACCGCCGGGCTTTTTGATACCTGGATGAACCTGGGCAACCTGGGCGGAGCCGCGCAGATTGCCACCACCATGCTGGTGTTTGTGGTGATTCTTGTAACCCTCGAGCGCTATTCCCGCCGCCGTCAGCAGCAGTATGCCGCCCGCGACAACCGGGACCCGATCCGCCGCTTTACCATGTCCTTTCCCCGGCAGCTGATCTGCGTTGTTGTGTGCGCCATTCCGTTCATCCTCGGCTTCGTGGTGCCTGCCGGAACGCTCGGCCTGTATGCCTGGGAATATTTTGAAGAGAGCTGGAATCCGGACTTCGTCCAGAACACCCTGAACAGCCTGTTCCTGTCCAGCGCTGCTGCCCTGACCACCCTGCTGATCGGCGTCATCCTCGCTTACAGCCGGCGCCTGCATAACACCCGGGGCATGCAGATTCTGATGCGGCTTTCCAGCCTGGGCTACGCCATGCCGGGCGCGGTACTGGCGGTGGGTGTGATTGTGCCCCTGGCGGGCTTCGATAACTGGCTGGACAGCCTGATGCGCAACACCTTCGGTGTCAGCACCGGCCTGCTGCTCAGCGGCACTGCATTTGCGCTGGTGTTTGCTTACACCGTCCGCTTCCTGGCGGTATCCGCCGGAAGTGTGGAAAGCGCCCTGCAAAAAATCACGCCGAGCATGGACATGGCTTCCCGCTCACTGGGCTACACACCGGGCAAGACCCTGATGAACGTGCATCTGCCGATGCTCCGGGGCACCCTGCTGACCGCCGCCCTGGTGGTGTTCGTGGATTGCATGAAAGAGTTGCCGGCTACGCTCATCCTGCGGCCGTTCAACTTCGAGACCCTGGCGACCTATGTGTACCAGTTCGCCTCGGACGAGCGCCTGTTCCACAGCGCCCTGCCCTCATTGATCATTGTCCTGGCGGGCATCGTGCCGATCATCCTGATGAGCCGCTCCATCTCCAACACCCGGAGCATTGCCTAGGACTAAGCGGCCTTCAATTGCGGAATTAAAGGTCCACCCGGGACCGCACATCCTGAACCACAAAACGACCCTGGAACACCGCCACCGGATCAGTCTTCGGCAGTACCGTGGGCTCACCGCAGAACACTTCAGCGGTCAGATCCAGCCGCCCCTTGCCATGGCGGGCAAGACTCTTGCGGAAGCGCTCGGGAATCTCCTCCCCGGGCAAACGGCACACCACATAGAAATCGCTGGTGACCGGTTCAAGGTAATCGATGTTGCCACTCTGCACGACCACGGCGCCTCTCAGTCCGAGATCCGCGAGGGCGAGCTCGGTGAGGCTCCAGGCCGCGGTTACCGCGGCGGAATAGACACTGCCGCCAAAACCGGTGCCCTGGTGGTTGCGGTTGGGCTCAAGCGGTGCGCTCAACACCAGCGCATGACCGTCCCAGGAATGCAGCTGGATACCCAGCGCACGGGACAGGGGAATATCTTCGTTGATTCGTTTCTGGAAAAGGGCCAACTGGGTCATAACTTCCTCCTGACTAACAGAAGTTTAGGCCCGAGCCGTCGTTTTCAACATGCGACTAACGTCGGCCAGATACAGCCAGATATAGAAAGGGCCCGGGAAATTCCGGGCCCTTTCGTTGGAGCGATGGTGCGGTCAACCGCGGTTTATTGCCAGATAACCGGCTGCTTCTGGGCGTACCAGTTGTCCACCTTCTCCTGGTAGGCATCCTCCACCACGTTCCGCTTGAGCTTGAGCGTCGGAGTCAGGAAGCTGTTCTCGATGGACCATTCGTCACTGACCACGGTAATGAACGCTAGTTGCTCGTGGGGATCCACGGTTTTGTTCACTTCCCGGATCAGGTTCTTGAAGCTGTCTTCCAGCTGTTTGCGGTAGTTCTCATCTGCGAGCTTCGGCCGGGCCTCCTCGCCGAGCATCACCAGGGCATGGGGCTGGGTCTGGTTGGCACCGGACACGCACACCATCTCGATGGCGTCGTGGGACATCAGGCGGTTCTCGATCGGCGCGGGCGCAATGTACTTGCCCTTGCTGGTCTTGAAGATCTCCTTGATGCGGCCGGTCAGTTTAAGGCGCCCCATCTCGTCGATCTCGCCCTTGTCGCCGGTCTTCAGGAAGCCATCCTCGGTAAAGGTTTCCCGGGTTTTCTCCTCATCCTTGTAGTAGCCCATCATGGTGGCGGGGCTCTTGACCAGCACCTCACCTTCCTCGCTGATCTTCGTTTCCACACCCGGCAGTGACTCGCCCACGTACCCGGTGCGGGCCCGACCCGGCTTGTTCATGTGGGAGTAGGCAAAGTTCTCGGACATGCCGTAGCCTTCAAGCAGCTCCAGGCCCAGGTTGCGGTACCAGTCCAGCACATCGTGGGACAGCGGCGCGGAGCCACTGCCGGCCAGCTTCACCTTGTCCAGGCCCAGGCCCTTGAGCACCTTCTTCTTGATCAGCCGGTTCACCAGCGGAATCTTCATCAGCCGGTCCATCTTCTCCTTCGGCAGCTTCTGCAGCACACCGTGCTGGAACTTCACCCACAGGCGGGGAACCGAGAGGAACAATGTGGGCTGCGCCCGTTGCAGGTCCTGGACAAAGGTATCCAGGGATTCCGCAAAGTACAGCTGGAAGCCGGAATACAGCGAGCCCAGCTCCACAAAGGTGCGCTCGAACACGTGGGCCAGGGGCAGATAGGACAGCATCCGCTCGTTCGGGCCGACACCCAGGGTCTCGATGCCACCGGCCGCGGCAAACGCCATGTTGTTGAAGCTCAGCATGACGCCCTTGGGCCGGCCGGTGCTGCCGGAGGTGTAGACGATGGTGGCCAGCTCTTCCGGATCACGCTGAACGTTCTCCTCCAGCGGCGGGTACTTGCTGACAATATCGTCCCAGGTTTCGAAATCGTTGGGCGGGCTCAGCGGGTAGGAAATGCAGCGCACCGACTCGGGCACGCCGGGCTTCATCATGTCCCAGTCATCCAGCTTGCCGACGAACAATACTTCGCACTCCGCATGGTTAAGGATGTAGTTGACGGTGTCCGAGTTCAGCGTGGGATACAGGGGAACGGAAATGTGCCCGGCCATCCAAATGGCCCAATCCGACATGACCCACTGGGCGCAATTCTTGGAAATGATGCCCACCCGGCTCTTTTCCGGGAGGTTCAGGGATTTCAGATAGGCCGCCATCCGGCGCGCCTCTTCCACCGCACGACCCCAGGTGTACTCCACTACCTTGCCATCGCCCACGGGCTGGGTCATGTAGAGGTCGTTCTTCTTCGCCTTCTCCCAGTGATAGACCATATCCAGGGGAAGTTTGTTTGTTGTGTCCATGGACCTTCCTTATGCGTCACAGTGCTTTTAATTATTCGCCTTATCAGGCGTATTATTAGACTTTCGTAGGGTATTTCAACACACATCGGCCCGTCAAAACGTGACGGGCGCAAAACAATTAGAAATTACAACTTCTTCGGGCAAAAACCTCTCAGCCTTCAAGATCCCCTACCCCCTACGGCCCCGGGCTGTGATAAACTCACGCTCTTTCCGGACGTCAGACCCGACACACCTGAAACCATTAAAAAACTCGGAGATGGGTATATGGCCAAGAGAACTCTGCGCACTCTTCTGGGTGCCTCCCTGCTGGCAGCGGCAAGCCTGGTACAGGCCCAGGAAGCCAAGACGGTTGCCATCACGCAGATCGTCGAACATCCGGCTCTGGACGCCGTTTACCAGGGCGTGAAGGACCAGCTGGCCGAACAAGGCTACAAGGAAGGTGAAAACCTGACCGTGATGCACGAGAGTGCCCAGGGCAACTCCGCCATTGCCTCCCAGATCGCCCGCAAGTTCGTCGGTGAGAGCCCGGATGTGATCGTGGCCATCGCCACGCCTTCCGCCCAGACCGTCGCCGCAGCCGCCCGCAATATCCCGGTCGTGTTCTCCGCTGTTACCGATCCGTTAGGCGCCAAGCTGGTCAAGAGTCTGGAAGCACCGGGCGCCAACATCACCGGCGTCAGTGACATGCTGCCGCTCGACAAGCATCTGGACATGCTCCAGCGCGTGATGCCGGATGCCAAACGCATCGGTACCGTCTACAACCCGGGTGAAGCCAACGCCGTTTCCCTGGTCAACATGCTAGAAGAGCGCCTGGCCGCCCGTGGCCTGGAGCTGGTCAAGGCTGCCGCAACCAAGACCTCCGAGGTTCTGGGTGCCGCCCGTTCCCTGGTGGGTGAAGCCGACGCCATCTACCTGACCACCGACAACACCGTGATCAGCGCCGCCGAGGCAGTGCTCTCCGTGGGCGAGCGTGCTGATATCCCGGTGTTCGCCGCTGACACCGCTACCGTTGAGCGTGGCGCCGTGGCCGCTCTTGGCTTCAACTACTACGAGCACGGCCGCCAGACCGGCAAGATGGTCGTCCGCGTGCTCGAAGGTGCGGAAACCGCCACCATGCCCGTTGAAACCATGGACACCCTGGACCTGTTCGTGAACCCTGCCGCCGCCGAGCGTATGGGTATCACCCTGTCCGAAGATTTCGTCAAGGAAGCGAAAGAAGTCGTCAAATCCGACAAGTAAACGCCCAGACCAATACGGGCGGACCCCACAAGGGCCCGCCCGTTTTTCTTTCACAGTGAATACTACCCATGCTCAGTGAAATCGCTTTTTACGGCGCCCTGGAAACCGGCCTCATCTATGGCCTGGTCGCCTTCGGCATCTACATCTCTTTCCGCGTTCTCGACTTCCCCGACCTCACCGTTGACGGCAGCTTCCCGCTGGGTGCCGCCGTGGCCGCCATGCTCATTATCGCTGGCTGGAATCCCTGGATTGCCACCGGTGCGGCGGTGCTCGCCGGCATGGCAGCCGGCGCCGTCACCGCGTTGCTTAACGTCAAGCTCAACATCCTGAACCTGCTGGCCTCGATCCTTACCATGATCGCCCTGTACTCGGTGAACCTCCGGATCATGGGCCGGCCCAACGTGGCCCTGTTGACCGAGGAAACCGTGCTCACCCCCTGGTACGAACTGGATCTGGCCTACCACCAGGTGCCGGTGCTGTTGTTCGTAGTGGTGGTCTTCATCTCACTGATCCTGCTGTGGCGTTTCATGAAATCCGAAACTGGCCTGGCGATGCGTGCCACCGGTGCCAACCCCCGGATGGCCCGGGCCCAGGGTATCGCCACCGGCGGTATGATCGTTCTCGGCGTTGCCCTGTCCAACGGCCTGGTGGGTCTGGCCGGCGCGCTGTTTGCCCAGAGCCAGGGTGCGGCGGACGTCACCATGGGTGTAGGCGTGATCGTCATCGGCCTGGCTTCCCTGATTGGCGGAGAAGCCCTGGTCACACCCTCCACGGTTGTCCGGGCACTGATAGCCTGCGTGGTGGGCGCCATCATCTACCGCCTGGCCATCGCCTTCGCCCTGAACGCCGACGTGCTGGGCCTGCAGGCACAGGATCTGAACCTGATCACCGCCGTGCTCGTAACCCTGGCCATCGTATTGCCGGGCGTGCGTAACTCCGTAATCGGCAAACTCACCCGCAAAAAGGCCTGAGGAATCGACATGATCAGTGCAAGCGATCTCCGACTGACTTTTGGCAAGGGAACGCCGCTGGAAAACCCGGCACTCCGAGGCATGAGCCTGACCGTGAACCAGGGTGAATTTGTCACCGTGATCGGCAGTAACGGCGCCGGCAAATCCACCTTCCTCAACGCCCTCGCGGGCGAAGTGATTGTGGACACCGGCCAGATCATCGTGGACAACCAGGATGTCACCCGGCTGCCCACCCACAAGCGTGCGGCAAGGGTGGCCCGGGTGTTCCAGGACCCCCTCGCGGGCACCTGCGAGAACCTGTCCATCGAGGAAAACCTGGCCCTCGCCATCAAACGTGGCCAGCGCCGAGGGCTGACCTCAGCGGTTAAGAGGCAGTTTCTCGGCCAGTTCCGGGAAAGCCTCTCCTCCCTGAAACTGGGCCTGGAGAACCGCCTGGGCGACAAGATGGGCCTGCTCTCCGGTGGCCAGCGCCAGGCCGTGAGCCTGCTGATGGCCAGCCTGACGCCTTCCAGCATCCTGCTGCTGGATGAGCACACCGCTGCCCTGGACCCGAAAACCGCCGCCTTCGTGCTGGAACTGACGGAAAAGATCATCGAGGAGCAGAAACTCACTGCCCTGATGGTCACCCACAGCATGAAACAGGCACTGGAAGTCGGCACCCGCACGGTGATGCTGCACCAGGGCCAGGTGGTATTCGACATTGCGGGCAAGGAACGGGAAGGTCTGGAAGTGAAGGACCTGCTCGGGCTGTTCGAGCAACAGCGCGGCCTGGAAGTGGATGACGACAGTTTGCTGCTGGGCTGAATCGGCTGATATAGAAAAAGGCGGGAATGGAAACTCCCGCCTTTTTTATGCCATCAAGACACGGGCGGTCAGTGACCGTATATGCGCATCGCGGTGTTGGTAATCGCCAGGTTGTCCAGCGCCACCGAACCAATCGATGTACCGCCGATCAACACGCCACCAATCCGCATATCCGCCGTGAAGTTGTCCATCTCCACTGCCAGCGCTTCCCCGCCGGCCGCATTGGTATCCTTGAAGATGTCCATATCGACGCTGGCAAACAGTCTTAGTGGCTGGGGAGCAGACAGGTCATAATCGGCCCCGGTGAGCTCGAGATCCCGGATCCCTAACGCCAGGAAGGGTACGTCGAAGTCCAGGTCGTCGATGGCGAAATCGGTCAGAAGGTTGAGCCTGTCCGTGGCTGTGTCGATGCGGATTGTTCCGGAGCCGATCAACGCATCCATCCGGAAATTATCCATGACCGTGGTAGTCTCGCCGCCCTGGCCGACCAGGTTCCAGGCACCGGTGGCGATGGTGAAATCCACCGCTCCAAAGGACATAGGCAGGATGTTTATGATGGCATCGCCGTCACTGGCAATATCGATGTTGATCCGGATGTTGTCGAGCTTGTCACTCGCCGGCTGGCTGGTGATGTTGGTCCCCAACTCCGAAAAGTAGTCGGTCCGATTACCGCCACCCACAAAGATGTCGTTGATCTCCAGCGACCCCTCATCCGTGTAGATGAACCGATCGATATTCAACCTGGTTTCCAGCTCGATGGTCACACCGGCCTGGCCGGTGATGTTACCCATGGCGTTCTCATCCAGGCTCCGGATTTCCGCCAGGGCAGCGGCGGGCACGCCTGCCACGCTGAGCGCCAGTATAGAAAGTTTCAGGCCTTTCATTGTTTCGTCCTTTTTATAGTCGTTATCACTTCCTGTGGGCCACTGCGCTACTACGACGCCACCCGCTAACTTTAGCGACACGTCCGTCGAGGGTACGTGCAGGAGTCACAAAACATGCAACTCTGAATTATTGGCATCATTTGACTGAATTCTGACCACAATATGTAGTGTTTTTGAGCAATCTTTCCCAAGACCCCGTTTTTACGCGGCTTTCGGTATTTTCAAGCCCTCTTCCATTGATTTTCTTTGCCCCGCACCGTCAATCAATAGTTGCGTTCTTATTCACTCAATACTATATCCTGTTATACTCCTTGGAAAATAAGCCCATATATAGGGCCACAAGGACAAAACGGACCTGCCCACCCGGCAGGCGCGAGAAGGCCTCAGCCAGGGCTGCCGCAACGATCACACAACGGGAACGGCCATCAACGGCTGGCAGGGAAGACCCCCACATCTTGTGGTCTTCTTCCCTATTCGCCCAAGCCGGGCCCGCAAGACACAGAAACTGACAGACGCAACACGACTCAAAGGGGTATGGCACCGGCGACGGCGCCATCGAAAAGAGACATACTGGAAGAACCGAGGGTGGCAATGAACGCTAAGGCACAGGCAGTGATCACAACGATTCCCATGCAGGAAGCTTCACTGGATATCTGGAGCAGCAAATACCAGCTCAAGACCAAGACCGGTGAACCCGTCGACAAGGACATCAACGCCACCTACGAACGTGTGGCCAAAGCCTTGGCGGAAGTGGAAAACAAGTCCGTGCGCACCAAGCACATGAAGGACTTCATCTGGGCCCTGCAGAACGGCGCCATCCCGGCCGGCCGCATTACCTCCAACGCAGGCGCGGAAGCCCACAAGCCGGCTACTTCCACCATCAACTGCACTGTCTCCGGCACCGTCCATGACTCCATGAACGACATCCTGGAGAAGAACCACGAAGCGGGCCTGACCCTCAAGGCCGGCTGCGGTATCGGTTACGAGTTTTCCACCCTGCGCCCCCGTGGTGCTTACGTAGCCGGCGCCGGCGCCACCACCTCCGGCCCGCTGTCGTTCATGGATATCTTCGACCGCATGTGCTTCACCGTGTCCTCCGCCGGTGGCCGTCGCGGTGCACAGATGGCCACCTTCGACGTTCACCACCCGGACGTGATCGAGTTCATCCAGGCCAAGCGTGAAGACGGCCGCCTGCGCCAGTTCAACCTGTCCCTGCTGATCACCGAGGACTTCATCGAAGCGGTGCGCAACGGCGATGACTGGCACCTCTCCTTCCCTGTCACCCAGAAGGAAGTGGAAGACGAAGGCCTGGACCTGAGCGATACCTCCCAGTACCTGTACCGCGATTTCCCGGTGCAGGACGGGTACGTGGTCAACGATGAAGGCAAGGTTGCCTGCCGCATCTACAAGACGGTCAAGGCCCAGTTCATCTGGGACACCATCATGACCAGCACCTACGACTACGCCGAGCCGGGCTTCATCCTGATCGACAAGGTCAACCAGATGAACAACAACTGGTTCTGCGAGGACATCCGCGCCACCAACCCCTGCGGCGAGCAGCCCCTGCCCCCGTATGGCAGCTGCCTGCTGGGCTCGGTGAACCTGACCAAGTTCGTGGAATACCCGTTCACCGACAAGGCCAGCTTCAACTACGAGAAATACCGCAAGGTAGTGGGCATCTTCACCCGCATGCTGGACAACGTGGTTGAGATCAACGGCCTGCCGCTGGCCGAGCAGCGCCACGAGATCACCCACAAGCGCCGCCACGGCATGGGCATCCTGGGCCTGGGCTCCACCCTCGCCATGCTGCGCATGCCGTACGGTTCTGACGAGTCCGTACAGTTCACCGAGGAAGTGGTGCGTGAGATGGCCGTGGAAGGCTGGCGCCAGTCCCTGGCCCTGGCCGAAGAGAAAGGCCCGGCGCCGATCATGGAAGAAGAGTTCGAAATTACTCCGAAGATGATGACCAAGTGCCCGGAACTGGCCAAAGAAGGCTACAAGGTGGGCGACATCCTCAAAGGCAAGCTGCTGCACGCCCGCTTCAGCCGCTACATGCAGCAGATCGCCCACGTGGAGCCGGAGCTGGTGAAGCAGCTGGCCGAGAAAGGTGGCCGCTTTACCCACCACACCTCGATCGCGCCCACCGGCACCATCAGCCTGTCACTGGCCAACAACGCCAGTAACGGCATCGAGCCGAGCTTCTCGCACCACTATGCGCGTAACATCATCCGCGAAGGCCGCAAGACCAAGGAGAAGGTAGACGTATTCTCCTTCGAGCTGCTGGCCTACCGCCACCTGGCGAACCCGGGCGCCATGCCGTTCTCCGAAGACGAGGACAAGAAACTGCCGTCCTACTTCACCACCTCGGACGACGTAACGCCGAAGCAGCACGTGGACATCCAGGCAGCCGCCCAGAAGTGGGTAGATTCCTCGATTTCCAAGACGGCCAACGTTCCGACAGACTTCGCATACCAGGACTTCAAGGGCATCTACCTGTACGCCTACGACAAGGGCCTGAAGGGTTGCACAACCTTCCGCTTCAACCCGGAAGCCTTCCAGGGCGTACTGGTGAAAGAGAAAGACCTTGAGAACACCCTTTACGAGTTCACCCTGGACGATGGCAGCAAGGTGACCCTGCGCGGTAACGAACAGGTCGAGTACGACGGCGAAATCCACAACGCCGCCAACCTGTTTGATGCGCTCAAAGAAGGCACCTACGGCAAGTACTGATCCGGGAACCGACAACAGGACAACGAACATGACAGTCAAAATCAGCAACAAAATCGTCGGCTACCGCGTTAAGAAGGCCGAGACCGAAACCCCGAACGAGCACCAGGCGCAGGTACAGGCAGAAACCAAGCCGGTCCAGATGAACGAATACATCGAACGGCCGGACTTCCTGCTGGGCACCACCTACAAGATCAAGCCGCCGGTGGCCGAGCACGCGATGTACATCACCATCAACGACATCCTGCTCAACGAAGGAACGGACCACGAGAGCCGCCAGCCCTACGAAGTGTTCATCAACTCCAAGTCGATGGAACATTTCCAGTGGGTTATCGCCCTCACCCGCGTCATCTCCGCGGTGTTCCGCAAAGGCGGTGACGTGACCTTCCTGGTGGAAGAGCTGCGCTCCGTGTACGACCCCAACGGCGGCTACTTCAAGAAAGGCGGCGTGTTCATGCCCTCACTGGTCGCCGAAATCGGCGCCGTGATCGAGAAGCACCTGAAGGCCATCGGCCTGCTGGAAAGCGAGGAAATGAGCGAAACCACCAAGCGCATCCTCGCCGAAAAGCGCGCCGAGTTCGAAGCCAGCCAAAGCACGGCCACGAATGACGACACCAGCAACGACTACCCCGCCAACGCCACCATGTGCGGCAAGTGCAGCACCAAGGCGGTGATCGTAATGGACGGTTGCGCCACCTGCCTGGCTTGCGGTGATAGCAAGTGCGGTTGAGGTGATTGAGTGGTGAGTTAGTAAGAAGGCCCGGAGTGAGAACTTCGGGCCTTTTTGTTTGGGGTTGGGGATTGAGTGACCGGGGCCTGTATTCGTGTGAACGGTTCGTTGTTACGCGATGATATTGCGGTTTCTTGGCGCAACTGACTGGTAATCTACTGATTTTAAGTTACTCAGGAATGACGTACTTGTGAGGCGTACAAATGAAGGGGTCAGGTTTCACCAATCATGAATACGTCTGTCGAATACGCTGTTAGCACCTCAAGTCCGACGGCTATCGTTTACATCATCCGCAAGCCAAGCCTTGATCAGCGATTGATAGGGCATATCCCGTTTGTTGGCTTCGATTTTGATCCGATCAAGCAGAGTTTCCGGCAGCCGAAGTGAAATCGTCTTGGTAGAGGGTTTCAGTTTCGGGAACGAAGCCGGCTTGGCCTGGCTCCAGTCCAGGTAGTCGGTGGAATCGTGGGTTTCCCAGAATTCCCGTTCTTCTGCTTCAGTTTTGAACTCAGGCATCTTTTTTGGTTTGCTCATAAACAGCCTTCTCTTTTCGGTGCATGTCGCGAGCGGAAATCACCCTAATCAGCGTACCGTTCTGCCTCAGTGTGAACGTGATGTGGAGTAACCTCTCATCATCGGTTTCACCAAGGGCATGAAAACGGGCCTCAGTCTGGCTGTGTTTGGAGTCTTCCAGCACCAGAAGCGGCTCATTAAAGAAAATTTCTTCCGCCTCGGACTGGTTTACGCCATGTTTCTCCGCGTTTTTGCGGGAGTTACCTTGGTCCCAGTCAAAGCCAGTAACTTGTGCCCAATTGATCATAAAAGTATATTATCAGCATATACGCTGGAATCAACAAGTGCTAAGCAATGCAGGCACGGCGACGCCCACTACATTGCGCCTTTGGCTCCATTGCGTGGGCGCGCATGCTGCAGGCGTTGAATTTCAGCCAGTGGCCATGGAAGCAGTTCTGATGACTGATCATTTAGGTTCTTGTCTGTGCGGCACCGTGAGCTTTGAGGTAAAAGGTGACTTCGACAGTTTTTACCTGTGTCATTGTCTGCGCTGCCAAAAAGATACGGGTTCTGCTCATGCGGCAAATCTGTTCTCACAGTCAGCTAAATTGATCTGGCAGTCGGGTGCAGATGCTGTGACTTCCTTTACGCTTCCAGGCACTCGTCACAGCAAAAGCTTTTGTAAGTTGTGTGGTTCAGCATTGCCAAGCACTCAGATCGCAGGTTTGCTCGTCGTTCCCGCAGGGTGTTTGGACACTGAAATCTCTATGTTGCCAACTGCGCACATATTTTCATCCAGCAAAGCTACTTGGGATGGGGAGTCAGGGGACGTGCCAAAATTCGAGGGTCTGCCAGAGTGAGCGACCATCACATAGCAAGTGACTGCACGAGAAAACCGGAACAGATCTGTTTTCTGAATCCGAAACCCTATGACCTCACCAAAGCCTGTAAAGTACCTCGGTAACAACCTTGGCCAGGGTTTCCTGACCTCCCCTTTTCAGGCCCCATTGAAGGCCTGGGCCCTGATACCAGTGTTCGCAATCATTTCGGTATCCGTTGGTTTTGGAGCCGGCTTATTTCAATTCGGGTGGCTGGATTCGCCAATCACTCCCCTGCTCCCGATCATACTGTTCGTGTTCCCGTCGCTGCTCGAAGAAGCCTTCTTCAGGGGCGTACTTATACCGAGAAACATCCTGGCCTCGGGGCACGTAAAGGCTGCCTGGAGTGTGGCAATCAGCACACTGGTCTTCGTTCTTTGGCATCCGTTCAATGCGCTGGCGTTTAACCCCACCGCTATTCCGCTTTTCCTGAATCCGTGGTTTCTGGTTATCGTAGGCGCTATGGGGGTTACCTGTGGCTACGCCTACGTGCTTTCCCGGTCTATCTGGGTTCCGGTGATCATTCACTGGGCAGCGGTAACGGTTTGGGTGCTTCTTCTTGGCGGCAGAAATCTTGTGCTGGAGTTGTAACCTTTTGCCGGCCCCGGGGACTGCCAGCTGCTAGCCTGTCACTGAGGGAAACGTTTTAAGGACGAGACCAATGCCATACGATAGCAATTCGGATTTACCGGCGAGTGTACGCAACAATTTGCCAGCCCATGCCCAGGAGATTTATCGCAAAGCGTTCAATTCCGCCTGGGAAGAATACAGCGATCCTGAAGATCGCCGTGGCCATTCGGGGCGGGAAGAAACCGCCCATAAGGTGGCTTGGGCGGCGGTAAAAAAGGAATACCACAAGGAAGGTGACAAGTGGGTGAAGGATAAAACCTGAGGATAGACCGGAACAAACCTATTTCCGCTCCGGGTGCATCAGCCCGATGCCCAGCCGACCAAGAGCTACGTTCGTCTTGACGTACGTACATAAAGGCGTACAATTGATCAAAAGTTGAACACACAAGAGGTGCGTCATGACCGGAATCACAGCAACTGAGGCGCGCAGCAACCTTTATCGGTTGATTGATGAAGCTGCCGAATCCCATCAACCAATCGTCATCACGGGTAAGCGGAACACAGCCGTCTTGATATCCGAAGAAGACTGGTCGGCAATTCAGGAAACACTTTACCTGCTCTCCGTGCCTGGTATGCGGGAGTCTATTCGTGAGGGGATGGATACCCCTGTGGATGAATGCAATGAGGAGCTGGACTGGTGACATGGAAGTTGGTTTACACCAAGCAAGCACAGAAAGACGCAAAAAAACTGGCCTCCAGCGGCCTCAAGCCAAAAGGCCAGGAATTGTTGGCACTGATTGCAGAAGACCCCTACCGGAAGCCACCTCCGTTTGAAAAGCTCATTGGTGATCTTGCGGGGGCCTACTCACGCCGGATCAATATTCAGCATCGCCTCGTCTACCAAGTGCTCGAGGAGGAGCGGGTAGTGAAAGTTCTCAGGCTCTGGAGCCACTACGAATAATGCGCATCAGGCCTGCCACCGCCGAGGATAGAATGGATGTCTTTTCGCTGGCCCGTTCCTTCCAGTCAGCTTTCTCCTCTCTTAAAGAGTTTGATACGACTTTTTGTGGACTACTCGATTCCAGGGATCACCGCATATGGATTGCCGAAGACCGTGGCACTGTCGTTGGCTGGCTGCACGCCTTCATCGCTTTACGAGTTGGAATTGGCCCATTTATAGAAATTGGAGGCCTCGTAGTTAAGGAAGACTACAGGCGTGGAGGAGTTGGCTCTGCGTTGGTTCACGAATCAGCTGAGTGGGCGAGATCGGAAGGAATGGCTCTCCGTGTACGCTGTCACTCGGAAAGAGAGGAAACTCATGGTTTCTACAAGGCCTTTGGCTTCAAGCTGCTTAAGCCACAATTTGTATTTGAACTTAACCGATAACGAGCCCTGCTCAATAAACCGGGACAGTTCTATTTTCCCATCAAACATGGATGATAAATGATCAACTGGCAGTATTTTCCTAAATCCGACGAAGCACCCCCTATCGTTTACACCGTAGTCGATGCGTTTGAAGAGGCTTCCAAAAGAATTGATTCATCCAAATTCGATCTGCCCAGTAATGACGTCCTGGCAGAAGTCTGTAGTTGACTCAAAGCTGCAGAATTTGACGTCGAAACCGGCAAGAAAAAATCCGAAAAAATTCTCGTACCAGTACTCTTTGGGCTCAACGGCAAGCCCGAAAAATCATTCGAAGCTGATGCATACCACCGACAAGAGGAGTTTGTGCTTGAGGTGGAGGCAGGTCGGGCAGTAGTGAACAATCAATTCCTGAAAGACCTGTTCCAAGCATGCATGATGCATGGAGTAAATTATCTTGGTATTGCTGTCCGAAATATTTACCGGAATAGCAACGATTTTGATCGGGTCATCCGTTTCATCGATACTCTGTATGCAAGTAGTCGGATTCGTCTTCCACTCAAGGGAATCCTGATCATAGGGTATTAGATGCATAATCAGGACTGCAGCCGGTAAATTCCGAGGGGTCGCATGGCATCACTTTATGACAAACCAGTCCGTACTCTCATGCACGATATGGTGCATGAAATTGGTTTAACACCGGACACGGTCCTTTCTCGTGATCGCGTTCGTTCCTGGTTCCGGGAGAACTACCCAAAGATCAAAGAAGGAACGATTGCCGCGCACCTGCTCCGAATGTCAGTGAATTCTAGAAGCCGGGTTCATTATGGGGCAAAGCCGGGAGAGGACGACCTGTTCTTCCAGGTCGACCCAAAGCATTTTCGTTTGTACCAACCCCAGACTGATCCAACACCAATTTACCCGGGCAATGATGCCGAACCGACTGTAGAGGAAGAGGTTGGGGAGCTAACAGAGGCAGGAAGTCCGGAGTTCGCCTATGAAAAGGACCTTCAAAACTATCTCGCCAAGAATCTCCATCTCCTAGAGCCGGGCCTCACTCTCTTTGAAGATGAAGGCATTAATGGCCTTGAGTTCCCTGCCGGTGGCAGGTTTATTGACATTCTGGCCACTGACTCCAGAGGCAACTTCGTTGTCATAGAGCTAAAAGTTTCCAAGGGGTATGACAGAGTCGTAGGTCAGTTGCTGCGCTATATGGCCTGGATACGAAAAAACCAAACTGAATCTGGCCAGCTGGTTCGAGGCATTATCGTTGCGCGACATATCTCCGAAGACCTGCTGCTCGCGTGCTCGGGAGTCCAGGGCGTTCAGCTGTTTGAATATGAGCTTTCAGTCAGCCTCCGTGAGGCGCGACTGGAATAAAGATTTCAAAAATTGGGGACACTCTTTTTCGTCTGATATCGCCGGCGCAGCCTCATAGAATTTTCTTCAGCGCACCCTCGATGTCGCCGCTGTTTCCCGGGCGCACTAACCGCGCCATTTCCTCACCATCCTTCAGAAAAATCAGCGATGGCCAGAGCTTAACGCCAAATGTCCGCCCCAACCTCCGGCCTTTGCCATCTTCAACCTTCACATGCGGAACGTCTGGGTGTTTGTCCATGGCCGCCTTGATATCTGCCTGCGCACCCTGGCAGAAGCCGCACCAGTTGGTACCGAATTCGATTACCATCGCGCCCGTGCTCTGGTCCAGCTCGTCACGGCTGAGCGTTTCGGGTGTATATTGGCTGGTATAGGACATGGTGTTTCCTCGTTGGGTTATCGGCAACCTTGGAGCGCCTGCACTCGAATGATACCGTTTGGTGGTTTCAGTCATCCAGACTCCGGAGGAGCCCATGGCAGGTGGATGGTCACGTGATGGTGCGGTTCAGGAACAGATCGATGCAAGCGTTGATGACGAAATTCAGCGCGCACGCAGCCAGTTAGCCGCAGGCGAGAGCGCCACGAATTGCGATGAGTGTGACGCCCCGATTCCAGAAGCCCGGCGCAAGGCCATTCCCGGTGTCCGGTTGTGCATTGACTGCCAGTCGGCCTATGAAAAGCAGCAGACTCATTCTGGCAGCATCAATCGCAGAGGTAGTAAGGACAGCCAGCTTCGATAGCCTGTTGGTTTCGCCCGCAATTGAACTCGATTCTGAGAACTGCGTCCGGCTGGGCACTGGCCCTGAGAGTCTGGATGCTTTATACAAGTTGTTGTAGTTCGTTCCGGCCTGCCCAAGGCTGTTCCGGGTCTCCCCGGATTGTGCCGGCGACCTGTTGAATAGGGTAAAATCCTTGGAATACAGCGTACGGCAGCTGCCGGAGGAGATACTAATGAATAATAAAATTCGGAACGGCGTAGTTGCCGTCCTGCTGGCTTCGTTCGCAGGGGCCGCTATGGCCGTTTCCGACGAAGAGATGGAGCGCCAGAGGCAGATACACCAGCAGAGAATCGCGGACGAGAAAGAATCCTACCTACAAAACTCAATCCGGGAAGTTGAGGATTCGGCGCGGAAGGGTGTTGAGCAGATCGAGACCATTATGAGCCTCCACGAGAGCTCGACCGATGGCCTTCAGTTCACGGACGAGGATAGGTTCCGCATATATCGTATCGGTGCCGAAGAGGGGCACGGGGCCTACCAGATTAAGCTGGCTGAGTACTACCTGGAAGGAAAAGGAGTTGAAAAGAGCGTAGAAAAGGCAAAGGAATGGCTCGAAAAAGCAGAACAGACGTGGCTTTCTTCCCGGCTGTCTGTCGAGTCTCTCTTTAAACTTGCCACAGTTTACCTCGACGATCCCCGCTTGGAGCGAGAGGATCGTGGGGCGTACTACGTATTCCAGACGTGCCAGCAGGCACACCCGGAGGCCTGCTATCGCACTGGTCTTATCTTCGAGCAAGGCCGGCTTGCAGAGAAGAATGAAGAGCTTGCGGCCGAAGCGTTCAGGCTCGCCCGGGAGGGCGGCAGCATAAGCGCGGTGCATAAGCATCTGAAGGAGCTGCTCAAAGGCGGGGAGCAAGAGCAGCGGGAAGCCTTCGGGCTATGGATGAAGTACGCACAGATGGGGGTGGATCGCGGCTCCGATCACGAGTTCTTCGTGACTGCCTGGTACCAGGTCGGCGCCATGTACCTGGACGGGATTGGAACCGAGCGAGATCCCGTCAATGCGAAGGAATGGCTCCGCAGAGCCAGTGAGGCTGGCCATCCAGAGGCGAAGCTTGCGCTTGGGGGAATCTGAGAGGCGGCTGGACGTCGGATCCCACCAAGATGAGATCCGTGCCGGAGCCACGGGCAATGGCCGCCCTTGTGGCCGACCAGTTAACAGGCACAGAGTGTTCTAGGCCGTGCGTGGCACCGGTCAGTAGACTGACCGCTTTAACCGGTTGAACGCCGACACCCCGTCAACAGGAGCCCACCCAGTGCCTGAACTGAAAACCCTCGGTCTGTTTGTCGTCACCGCCCTGGCGGAGATCGTTGGCTGTTACCTGCCCTACCTCTGGCTTCGCGAAGGCAAAAGCGTCTGGCTACTGGTGCCCGGCGCCCTCAGCCTCACGCTTTTCGCCTGGTTACTGTCACTGCATCCGACGGCGGCTGGCCGGGTGTATGCGGCTTATGGCGGGGTTTACGTCTTTATGGCGATACTGTGGCTCTGGGCGGTTGACGGTATCCGGCCTACCGGGTGGGATATCCTTGGCTCGGCTGTCGCCCTGCTGGGAATGGCGATCATCATGTTTGCGCCGAGAAGCAGCTAAGCTGGTTCACACCCAAAACAAAACCTGCTGTCGATTTTGCGGTGCCCCACACGACTACTGGTTGCAAGAAAGCAAACCAGGAGGATGGACTCATGCGAAAAGTGATTGTTGGCGCCATGGTGTCGCTGGACGGCGTGATGCAGGCCCCCGGCGGCCCTGAAGAGGATCCCACCGGTGGATTCGGCTACGGCGGCTGGGTTGCCCCGATGGTGGACGAGGTGTTTGGCGAAGAGATTGACCGCATGTTCGGCCAGCCCTTCGACCTGCTGCTCGGGCGCAAGACCTATGAGATTTTTGCCGCCCACTGGCCCTACGCCGAGGACGGGCCGGACGATTCCATCGCCAAAACCTTCAATACGATCAACAAGTACGTTGCCACCCGGAAAGGGCTGGATCTGACCTGGCAGGGTTCGGTGGCGCTCAATGACGCAGCGGCCGATGTCGCGCGGCTAAAGCAGGAGGATGGTCCTGCGCTGGTCACGCAAGGCAGCTCGGATCTGCTCCAGACGCTGTTTGCGAACGACCTCGTCGATCAGATCAATGTCTTCACTTTCCAGGTCGTACTCGGCCACGGCAAGAAGCTGTTTGGCACTGGCACCAAGCCAGCCGCATTCAAACTCGCCTCCAGCCGGGTTTCACCGAGCGGCATAGTGATTGCGCGCTATGTACGCGATGGCAAGGTAGCAACCGGTGATTTTGCCATGGACCCACCTACTCCGGCGGAAATCGCTCGCCGGGAAAAGATGCGCCAGGAGGGCTAACGCGATGGAACACGCAAAGAACACCATTTGCCTCTGGTTCAACGGCGGCGCCGAAGAGGCGGCCCGCTTTTATGCGGAGACCTTTCCGGATTCATCGGTTGGCAGAATCCTCCGCGCTCCGGGAGACTTTCCATCCGGCAAGAAAGGCGATGTGCTGACCGTGCAGTTCACCGTACTGGGCATCCCCTGCCTCGGGCTAAACGGCGGCCCCGCCTTTACCCACGACGAAGCCTTTTCCTTTCAGGTTGCCACCTATGATCAGGAGGAGACGGACCGCTACTGGAAGGCCATTGTCGGTAATGGCGGCGAAGAAAGCGCCTGTGGCTGGTGCCGGGACAAGTGGGGCATCTCATGGCAAATTACACCGGTGGCTCTGACCGAAGCCATCGCCGACCCGGATCCCGCTGCTGCCAAACGAGCGTTCGATGCCATGATGGAGATGGGGAAGATCGATATTGCAGCCATCGAAACGGCACGCAGGGGGTAATAACGGTCACCGGCACAACAGGTCTCAGATGCGAGGAACTCAGGAAATGAGCGAGTTACTGGAGTTTGGAAGAAAGATACTCAAGAACCAGCCCTTCAGCGCCCTGCTCGGCACCGAGCTGGAGGTCTTCGAGCCCGGAACGGCTGTTCTCTCGCTCGCCATCAGGCCGGAGTTGAAGCAACAGCATGGCTTTGTGCATGGAGGCGTTGTCAGTTACCTCGCTGACAACGCATTGACCTATGCGGGGGGCTCAGTCTTGGGCGATTCGGTGACCTCTGAATACAAGATCAATTACCTGCGCCCTGCGATTGGCGACAAGCTGGTCGCCAGGGCCATGGTTCTTTCGTCAGGAAGAAACCAGGCAGTCTGCCAGTGCACCGTTATCGCGAGTGGAGAGGCCGGTGAGCGCACCGTTGCGGTGGCCCAGGGCACGATCAGCAAGGTTGAACCCGGAAAATGACGACCTCCGAGCATCGCTAACCGGCAACTGATGCTGCATCAACAGCCAACTCGTACTATTTTCTAGTGAGTGACCAGCAGAATGATTGCTGCCTGGTCTCCCATACACGCATGGAGCTCACTTCATATGACTAACTTACCCGATGTCGGAGAAAGGATCAGTGCCGGCGAATCCGCCAGCATTGAAAATACCCATACCGCCAAACTCTCGATCAGCCTGTTCTGTGGTGACGCTTGCCGCGTCGATATTGACCTGGGGCCTGGTCAGGTTCTGGAATTTACCGCCGGCAACTCAGACGCGAAGGTTGTCCTTCACCATGGTGATCCTGCTAACCTTCTGATCATCAAACCGGAATCCGCATCCTGAACTATGAGCTCAGCAAGCGCATTCCGGGTGCCCGGATAACGGAGCTGAAGCCAGTCCAGGTTGTACAGACAGGAACCCAAACGGACCGAAAGCCTGAACTTTTTTTACAAGGCGGAGGCGGCATGAAGTTTCCTTCGAGTACCGCATTTGCAATTTTCGGGGCGGCCCTGATCGCAATCAGTTATGGGCTCGCACGCTTCGCCTTCGGTTTGTTTGTGCCGCCGATCCGTTCCGAATTGGAACTGTCCCCGGAGGTCATTGGCATCATCGGTGCCCTGCCCCTCATCAGTTTTCTATTGGCGACAATGGTCGCGCCATCGGCAGCCGACCGTCTCGGCGCCCGCAACACGGCAGTGATTTCCGGTGGTTTCGGTGCGGCGGGTCTGGCATTGATCAGCCAGTCCTCCGGCGCCGTGTCCCTCGGCGTGGGTGTGTTCGCCTGCGGCATCTGTACCGGCCTGATGATGCCGGCGCTCACCGCCGCCATGCAGGCATTGGTGAAACGTTCACTGCATGGCCGTGTGAGCGCGGTCATGAATGCGGGCACCAGCATTGGCGTCGCTGTCGCCGTGCCAACGGTTCTATTCCTGGTCGGCGCCTGGCGCTATGCGTATATTTCATTTGCCATCCTCGCCGCTATCGGGGTGGTTGCCACCTGGTTCTTCATTCCCTCGGTGTCTCGGGTTACGCCTTCAAATGCCGCCCCGCCGCCTCCGATCAGTGCCCTCCAGTGGGCGCGTCTGATCAGGCTCTCGTTGTTTGCTTTCGTGATGGGTTTTGTTTCTGCCGCCTACTGGATCTTCGCGCCGGATCTGGTGGTCAACCTCGGCGCCCTGTCTTCCGACGCAACCGGCTGGCTGTGGCTGGCCGTGGGCATAGCGGGTCTCGGGGGTGCCGTGGTTGCCGACCTGGCGGATCGCAACAACCCGCCCATCACCCAGGCCCTGATGCTGATGATGCTGGCTGCAAGCCTGGCATTGTTGGCCGCCAGCCCCGATCAGCTGCCCATCGCGATATTCTCCGCGCTGGTCTTCGGACTCGCTTATATGAGCCTGACGGGACTGTATTTGATGACCGGCATCCGCCTGTTGCCGGGCCGGCTGTCCATGGGGCCGGTACTGCCCTTCATGGCGGTCTCGCTCGGACAAGCAACGGGCTCACCCGTGGTGGGTATGCTGGTGAATGAATTCGGTTATGACGATGCCTTTGCCATGTTCGCCGCTATCGGCATCCTGGTGGCAATACTGTCACCATTTTACCCGCGTTCTATTGATGACGGGGCCGAGGAGGAGGATGAGGAAACCGGTCTCCAGGCAGCGTACGATAGCCAGCTCCAGATCGAGGAAGCCGAACCGGAAAAGCCTTTGGCTCAACCCCCGGCTTCCCGATAGGACACCATTTGCTGTTTATCTTCATCCCAAAGGGCGTACCGGAAGCAATCTGCAATGTCGCCAGGTGCAAGGGACGTCGTTAATGGTGTTTGCAGTTCGGGAATGGCCGCCATCACTTCCGGAAGGCGGTAGAAAGGGATTCGGACATTGAGATGGTGAATATGGTGGAAACCGATATTCCCGGTAAACCACTGCATAACCCGATTCATCCGCATGAAACTTGAGGACTCCATGGCCCCGCGGTAATAGGTCCAGTCTTCGGCTGAAGCAATCTTCATGCGGCGGAAGCTGTGCTGAGCAAAAAACAGATAGCACCCCATCGCGGAGGCAAGGGTCATGGGTAGCAGGATGACGAATAAGACCAGGCTGAACCCGCCCAGCATCAAAAGCACTGCAATCAACCCCAAATGACTGAGCAGCGCTATCAGGGAGTCGATGTGTTTGCCCGGATCCTTCAGCAGTGGTATGAGCGTGATGTTCAACCCGAAAACAATGGGATAGCTCAACAGTACCACGATGGGATTGCGCTGAGCCCGATAGGCAAAGCGCTGCCACCGCGTTGAGTCCCGCCACATACGGGCGGTTATAAGCGGGAAAGCACCCACACTGGCAGCCGAAATCTGGCCTACGTGGCCGTGGTGATAATTGTGGCTGGCAAGCCAGGAGCGTGTTGGCGTCAGGGCCAGCGCGCCATAGGTATGGAAGAGCCAGTAGGCAATCCGGGAATCTCTGAGAATCGCACCGTGGAGGTAATCGTGAAAGGTGATGAAGGCGCGTACCATCAGCAGAGCGCCCAGTACCGAAAACACCACTCTGAGGGGCCACCACGGGATTACCCCGGCGGCCGTCAGTGCGGCAATCATCATTCCGAAGGTAGAGCCGACGTACCACCAGCTTGTTGCAGCTGACTCTTCAACGTATGGCTTCGTGGCCGAGAGCAACTCCCGGCCAACCCGGATGCCTTCGCTGTGTACCGGTGAGCTGTTGTCCGATTCCTGGAGATTACCCTGATCCATGGTCGATCCCTCCCTGCAAATAAAAGTAGATCTTTTGGCAGGTAATTTCCAACGATTGAAAGTCTGTCAGTTCGAGGCCGGGCCAGAGCCTGATATTCGCAGCCCATCAGCAATTTCCATCATTTATCGAGAAGTCCGGTCATTTAACAGTACTATATGAAAAGAAATTCATTGGCGAATCGGAGCAAAGATGACTAAGACAAAAAATATTTCTGATTGGATAGGGCGCGCTGTTTATGGTCTCATCAGCCTAAGCTTGGGAGTGATAAGCCTCACAATGATGGGCGTTGCCTTGTGGGATATATGGCTCTCGGTACATGAAAATACCTCACTTGTTACATCCCTTCTTAATGCGATCGGGTTGATCGTGATAGGAATGGCTGTCTTCGATGTCTCTAAATTCCTGTTGGAGGAAGAAGTTTTCAGCAGTAGCAGTACAAAGTCGGCTGCGAAGCAGCGGGGGACCTTATTGAAGTTTCTCGTCATCATTGCCATTGCCGTAAGCCTGGAAGCCCTGGTGTTTATTTTTGACGCCGGGACAAAAGATATTGCTATGTTGATCTACCCCACTTTCTTGTTAATTTCAGCGATTTTGGTGGTAATCGGTCTTGGTGTATATCAGAAGTTGACTCAGGATGAAGACAAGTAGCGGCTATACTGACTGGTATATAACGTTGAGAAGTTAACGGATTCAACCAGGCTACGCAGATCCTGGCTTTGAGGGAGATCATGAGAGAGTCAACTAATCGGCATTCCGCGCTGGCCTCCACCTTGAGGCATCCGATGACATGCATCATGGACAATCTGCCAAAATGAGCCCACATTGGACATTGCGCCGGATCATTGATGGAAACGGCGCTGCCTTCAGGATGGATAGCCCAATGAGGTTTGCAGAGTCCGATGTCGCAAGGGCGTATTGCTGATGGCATTCATTCGAACGCTTCCCTAAGGACGGAGGAAATCCAAATGAAAGTCAACGAAGTCATGGTTACCGAAGTGGCGAGCTGCTCCCCGCAAACCTCCTTGCAGGACATCGCAATGCTGATGTGGGACAACGACTGTGGCGCCATTCCACTGGTCGATGACGATGAGCATCCCGTGGGCATCATTACCGACCGGGACATCTCCATGGGCGCTGCGCTACAACACAAACCCTTGTGGGAGCTTCGCGGCGAGGAGATTTCCAACCATCGGGAACTCTATTGCTGCGGGCCGGAGGACAGCATTCAGAAAGCGCTCCAGCTGATGGAAGCACGGGAGGTGCGGCGTCTTCCCGTTGTGAATCAGTACAACCAGCTTTGCGGCATGGTCAGCCTGGGGGACATCGTCTCCTTCACGAGCACCGAAAGCGTAAAGAAAGCCGGAGATGAAAAGATTTCCTCGGCGGATACGATGGAGTTTTTACGGCACATAAGTGCGCATCACCCCGGCCACAAGGCTACCGCCACCCTGTAAAGGCCATTTTCGGATCGCAGTCGACCGTTCACTGAAGCGGCGACTGCCCCGTTCGAAAACAAGCGGAAAACCACCGTGACCATCGCAACCTGGTTTGTATTGATTGGAAGCCTGTTGATCTTGATAGGTCTGCGGTCATCCCTTCTTCGGCGTTTCCATCTGACGCCGCCTCTGGTCTACCTGGCAGTCGGCGTTGCACTCGGACCGTCAGTACTTGGCGCCTTTCATTTCAACCCGCTGGAACAGGCACACCTGCTGGAAGTGCTGGCGGAAGTCGCGGTTCTGGTGTCGCTGTTCATTGCCGGTATGAAAATGCCGGTCCCGTTCCAGTGGCGGGCATGGCGCGCACCGATTCGACTTGCATTTCTCTCCATGACTATCAGTGTCGCGCTGACTGCGGCTTTTGGTTACTACGTGCTTGCCTTGCCCCTGGGCGCAGCCATTCTCCTGGGCGGCATTCTGGCGCCCACCGACCCAGTGCTGGCAACGGAAGTCCAGGTTCGCCACGTGGGCGATCAGGACCCTTTGCGATTCACCCTGACCAGTGAAGCCGGCATGAATGATGGCAGCGCCTTCCCGTTTGTCATGCTGGGGCTGGCCATGGTCGGCTCTCCGGCAAGTTCTGAACTGCTCAGTACCTGGGTGCTGAAGGACGTTTTGTGGTCAACGCTGTCGGCCCTGGTTGTTGGACTGGCCCTGGGATGGTTGTTAGCACATGTTGTACAGAAGCAGCGCGTCCTGGAGAGCGAAGGCCCTTTACTGGACGACTTTCTTGGTCTGGGATTGATCGGTGTGGTTTATGGCACCTGCCTGGTCGTTGAGGCTTGGGGGTTTATGGCGGTTTTTGTCTCGGCAATTTCTCTTCGGCAAACGGAACTCAAGCTCGCAGCTAGGCACGCCTCCGGCCATGACGGTGACGTGTTATCGGCATCTACGGATCACACCTGGAAGCAGAGGCCAAAGCCAAAGCCACAGCCACAACTCAGCCCCCAGGTGTCGGAGGGCTCTCTGCTTTTCAAGGAACCTCTGGAGCGAATGGCAGAACTGGTACTCGTCTTGTTATTAGGTGGGATGCTCTTTCTTGACTCCTGGAGCTTCAGATCCGTAGGCCTGGCGGTGTTTCTGTTTGTAGTGATTCGGCCTGTCAGCGTTTTTCTGGGCCTGCTTGGTTCTGGAATTCCCTTCAGGCTGCAGTTGCTGGTCGGTTGGTTTGGCGTACGCGGGATCGGCTCAATCTATTACCTGATGTTCGCGATCGTATTTGGCCTGTCGGAAGACCTCGCCGTAGAGTTCATCCACATTACGCTGGTTGTTATCGTGCTCTCGATCATCATCCACGGGCTGACTGTGAGGCCGATGATCGTGAAATGGTGGCCGTAGAATTCACGCCAGAAAGCGCGCAAATATTCAGATCCAACAATGACTTTCGCCACTACCGGTGCTATGAGTTCTGTTGTTGGAATATACCTTTTCGCCAAGGATTTACATTGGAGGCAACATGGATATCATTAGCTTAATTATATTTTTGGCCATCGGCGCACTTGTCGGCTGGCTTGCCGGCAACATTGTGAAGGGAAGAGGTTTTGGCATCCTGGGCAATATTGTTGTTGGAATTGTCGGCTCAGTATTGGGTGGTTTTTTATTCGGTTTGTTCGGCATAACAACAGGCGGGTTGTTGGGCTCAATAATCATGGCCACTATTGGCGCTGTCGTTCTGTTATATCTGATCAGTCTGGTTAAGAAGGGCTAGCATGAAAACCATCGGTCTGCTGGGCGGGATGAGCTGGGAATCGAGCCAGACTTACTATCGGCTGCTCAACGAGGGCGTGAAAGCACGCTTGGGCGGGCTGCATTCTGCAAAGCTGATTCTCTACAGCGTGGATTTTGCCGAGATCGAGGCGCTCCAGCACCAGGGCAACTGGGCAGAGACTGCCAACATTCTGTCCCGGGCCGCTCGCGCTCTTGAAGAGGCCGGAGCGGATTTTCTGGTGATTGGCACCAACACCATGCACAAGGTAGCACCGGAGATTGAACAGGCCATTGGGATTCCCCTGCTTCATATTGCCGATGCAACGGCCGGAGTCCTGAAACGGGATGGTGTTTCCAGTGTGGGGCTGCTGGGTACGCGGTTTACCATGGAGCAGGACTTTTACCGGGCGCGTCTGGAACAATCCGGGATACGGGTCATTGTTCCGAACGAGTCTGAGCGGGAATTGATTCACCGGGTCATCTATGGGGAGCTGTGCCAGGGTGCAATCAACCCGGCGTCAAAGCAGGCTTACCTGGAGATCGTCGCTTCCCTGGCAGAACGGGGCGCGGAGGCGGTCATCCTCGGCTGCACCGAGATCGGGCTGCTGATCCAGCAAGCAGACACGCCGGTTGCCCTCTATGACACCACGGAAATCCACGCTGCTCAGGCCGTTGAGAAGACGCTTGATACTTGATTGAGGTTTACCCATGCACCTTCCCTTCTGGCTGACCACCGCGCTGCTGTTCCCGGTATTACTGTACCAGGGCAAGCGTGCCCGCCGGGAAACGCCACGACTCCCGGAAGCCCAGGGCTCTCCCGGAGGCCTATATGGTGAGGGTGCGCCAGTGTTCCGGGTGCTGGTCATCGGTGAATCCACGGCGGCTGGCGTGGGTGTGTCCACCCACGAACAGGGCCTCGCCAGCCAGCTGGCGTTACAGCTGCACGAACGCTCCCGGCAAGCCATCTCGTGGCATACCTTTGGGGTGACTGGCATCCGCTTGGGCGAACTCAATAACAAGCTGGCAAATGCCGACCTGCCAGAGGCGGATGTGGTATTACTCAGCATGGGCGTTAACGACACCACCGGATTCACCCCGAAGTTCCGGTTCCGCCAGCAGCTGCTGGCCCTCCGTGATCTGCTCGCCCAACGCTACCCGGCGCCCGTCTACCTGCTGAGCGTACCGCCGATGCACCTGTTCACGGCGCTGCCTTCGCCGCTCCGGCATATCATGGGTTGGCGGGCGCGGCAGCTGGACCAGCTATACCAGGAACTGGCGCATCAGGCTCCGGAGGAATTCCGCTATCTGACCTACCCGACCATCACCGACACCTCGATGCTGGCCAGCGACGGCTATCATCCGAGTGACAAAGGCTACCAGGCTATTGCCGGAGCGCTGGCAACAGGAGGCTGGCTCTCCGACGAGGACCGCACTGAGGACGAAGTCGCCTGAAACGTGCGTCGGCCTCGGTCAAAGGCTCAAAATACGTCGATATCTTTTACAGTTCTTCACTAGTGGTTAACGAGCCTGAACTGACGGGATCTGTTTTCAGTAAACATCTTCTTCAGTGGCGTTCATCTTGCTTTCAAACACCTTCTGGCAGGCGTGTCGGGTACTGACAGAGGGTTTGGTTATGACCTGGATAGCAAAGGGAGCTGGAATCCTGGCTCTGGCAGTAACCATAGGAGGATGTGGAGGCTCGTCATCCAATGATTCAAGCAGCAGCGAGGCTACCTCCGATGAGCTGGTGACTTTGTCCGGGCGCGCGGCGGTTGGTGCACCGATCGCGAACGCGACAGTTGAGGTCCGATGCGAGGGAGGAACGGGTTTTACAGAGAATGTTGAAACGGATGCTGCCGGCGGCTTCAGAGGGCAAGTAGCATCGACCGCCTTACCATGTGCCTTGAGAGTACATGGTGGCACTGAGTACGAAATGCTACACAGCTACGCGGGCTCATCGGGCACTGTAAACATCACTCCATTCACAGATTTGATCATCGCACTGGCATCTGCGCGAGACCCCGAAACCTGGTTTCAGCAGGAAGATTATGCCATCGTCGCTGATAACCTGAATCAAGCAAAAAGCGAGTTTCTTCAGGCACTGGCGCAAGCAAGCTACGACATTCCGGCTGATGATTTCGATCCTTTCCATTCCAGTTTTGTTATCGGTGACGCAGTCGACCGATTACTTGATGCCTTTTCGCAGGCGGCAAGAGATGTAGTGAATATTGCATTCTATCAGGAACTTGTCGACGTTATTTCCAGCGGTAACCTTGAATCTATCCCGCCCGCACCACAGTCATCAGGCGATGGCGGCTCAGGCGACGGTAACGGCGGTGGTGATGGTGGAGGCAACGGCGGCGACGGTGGTACTGGAGGCGGAGACGGCGACACTGACGGTGGAGACGGTGGCTCTACCGATCAGGCGTGTTATACCCCCCAAACCAGACCTGCAGGCACAATCATAGAGTTTGAACAGCAACTTTATGACACTGCCACCGGTGAGGCCATGGTGGTTTTGCGTTTCAGACAGGAACTTCTTGGGTCAATGGATTTTAGAGGCGAAAACACCCAAGCCATCTTTATCGAAGATTTGACACCAGGAGTCATTGATCCGGGGTACACCACATATGTCTCTGTTGATTCCTCTGCCATGCTCGAACGAACACATGGATCAACGAGCACAGATTCTATAACAGGGGCTGAATATACAAACTGGTTTGAACCGACCTTCAACTATCCCTATGGGCTTGCTGTCGGCGAAACCTATGACCAGGTTGTGGCAAATTACCTTTCCACCGATGGTGGCCCGGGAGTTCTCATGTTCCAGCTGAATTCCACCATTCAGTTTGTAGGCAAGGAAACCATATCGGTCCCTGCGGGAACTTTCGAAGCCTGTAAGTTTCTGGAAACTATGAGCGAGTCATCTCAGGCCAGTACCTCAACGACAGCATCATATTTTACCGTAGGAGACGGCATCCCACTCCGTTCAGCCGTCGTAACAGAAAGTGGAGAAATACCCGAGACTGAGCTGATAACACTAACAATCAATGGCGTCCAGGAATTACCCTAAATATCAGACAAACTAGGGGTTTCTGAGAAAACCAGCCCTATCGGATCAAACGGTAGGGCTGTTTTTTTTCTATCGTCCAGTTTATCTAATCTCATCTTCTGGAATCAACTTATTCCAACTTGAACTCAAAAACAGACACCGCATAATCGAGGGAGTTTCCTAAACTAAAGTCGGCCAGATTCATGAGCAAAGACTACTTCGCCCACAAGGCAGACACCTACGAGCAGAATCGCGATCGCGTCGATAACGTTACCAACATCGCCAACACTATTCTGGAAAAGGCGCATATCGACCCCTCCATGCACCTGATGGATTTCGGCTCCGGCACCGGACTCCTGCTGGAGCGGATCGCACCTCACGTGCAGAAAATCACGGCGGTGGATATTTCCCCCTCCATGAACCGCCAGCTCTCCGAAAAGCGGGCTTCACTGAACTACGAGCGCCAATTCAGATGAAAACCGCCACCAGTAATAGTAAGCCCATCTTCTGGCGAGACGCCCACCTACCCCATGTCGAGCTACGCAAGGTAGGCGACGGTCGCGAGGTTTGCTATGCCCCACATAGCCACACCCAGTGGTCGATTGGTGCCATTACCGGGGGCGAGAGCACCTTTCAGTACCGGGACAATCAGTACCGGGTCCAAGCCGGTGATCTTGTCCTGATGAACCCCGAATGGGTCCACGCCTGCAATCCCATCGACAATAAACTCTGGGCGTATCTCATGTTGTACGTGGATACGACGTGGCTTACAGACCTGCGGTTCCGGGCGGGACTGCTCCCGGAACTCCGATGGCAGGACATCTCCACCGCAACGATCTCGGATCCAATCTGGTTCGAACGCTACTGCAGCCTGGCTCAGTGCCTTCTGGAACCGGGGCATGAGTTGCTTGAGAAGCAATCAAAGGTTGTGGAATTTCTCTCAGACCTGATGCATGAACTGTCGAAGCAACCCGTCGCAACGGCACCAAAGACCCCAGGAATTCTCACTGACCTGGCCCACTATCTGGATGACCACGCAGCGGATGATGTCTCCCTGGACACTCTGTGCGAATTGTCCGGGTTCAGCCCGGGCCATCTGATCCGGGCGTTCAAACAACATTTCGGACTAACGCCCCACGCCTATCTTTTGAATCGTCGCGTGCAACTGGGCCGCCATGAACTTAAAAACGGTACCCCCATTGCCGAGGCCGCCCTCAACTCGGGCTTTTCCGATCAGCCCCACTTCCAGCGTGCCTTCAAACGGCTGATGGCGGCAACACCGAACCAGTATCGGCGCGGCTCAACCGAGCACAAGGTACAGGCAACTCGCCGCCAGCAGTAAAGCCAGCACTCGGTTCACCGTGGCCAATACCACTGGTCGCTGGACCTGCTGCCGGAGAAAGGCACCCGCGTAAACCCAGCAAGCCAAGGATAGCCAGCAGATGGGAAGATAAACCGAGGCGAACAACAGGACCTGCGGCCAGTCATTCGCGCTGGTATAGGCGCCGATGCCGGAAGCCGAGGCCAACCAGGCCTTTGGATTGAGCCACTGCATCAACGCCCCCGCCCCGAAACCGGGCGCTTTTTCAGCCCCCTTCTCGGGCAAGTGACCGCTGTCGAGGGCCAGTTTTATACTCAGATAGAGCAGAAACGCCACGCCCGCCCATCTCAGCACGTCCTCAAAGGCCGGCACCAGGGTCAGTAGCGAGTAGAGTCCCAACCCCACTGAGATGAACAGCGCAATGAAACCGACGGTGGCACCGGTTACGAAGATCAATCCGCGGGAGACGGGATACCGGGTTCCGCTGCTCAGACAAACAAGGTTGACGGGCCCCGGCGATATGGATGCGGCCAGGGCAAAGGCGGACATGGGCAGAATCAGTGAAAGGCTCATTTCAAAGGGTCTCCGTTCAGGTTACAGACGAAGTCTGCCCTGAACGGCGTTCCTGGTATTGAACAAAATTGAGGCCATGCACTAGTAAGGAATGAACTCCTCCTCATCGCCCACAACTTTCTCAAACCGACCTGTCCGCCAGTCGTCCTTCGCGTGCTCGATACGCTCCTTCAGGGACGACACAAAATTCCACTCGATAAAGCGCCGACCGACTGGCTTACCGCCGATCAGGGCAATGCGGGTGTATTCGATAGCGGTGATACAAACGCTAAGCTCTGCGGCGAATACTGTCATGCTATGGGGCGGTAGTTCCGAGCCGTGGGCTTTGAGGGCGCCACTCGCGACATAGACTGCCCGCTCGGGCGCATCGGGCAGCTGGAGGGTCTGACCCGCTTTCAGGTTGGCTTCCAGGTAGAGGGTTTCACTGAAGCTGCGTACGGGGGGAGGTCACGCCATAGGCGCTGCCAATCATTACCCGGACGGGAACATCATTGATATCAATCGCCGGAATGTCATCACCGGGATAATGGTGGAACGCCGGTTCGGTCTCCTCCTGTTTCTCCGGCAACAGCGCCAGTCAGAGCTGGAGACGATGCAGACGGTGATCTTTGGCGGTGACTTCCGGGCGCTCCCGCTCGGAATGGGCGATGCCGCGGCCGGCAACCATCAAATTGATATCACCGGGCCGGATACTGCCCCAGGCTGCACCGATTCTCGCGAGAGCTTCAGAATCCGTCGACACATTTTACACTCAGTCTTCCAGGCACAATCGCCCATCGCTGCCGATGGCTGTTTTCAGTGAACATCTCGTTCCGTGGCGTTCATCTTGCTTCCAAACACCTTTTGGCAGGTGTGTCGGGAGCTGACAGAGGGTTTGGTCATGATCTGGGTAGCGAAGGGAGCTTGCATCCCGGCTCTGGCAATAATAATAAGCGGGTGCGACGGAATATCATCTAATGATCCGAGTGGGCGCGAAGTTACTGCGGACCAACTGGTAGTGGTTTTGTCCGGGCGGGCGGCTGTGGGCGCCCCGATTGCAAATGCTCCGGTCGATGCCCGATGCGAAAACGGGGGACGTTTCATTGAAGAGGTCCAGACGGATTCCTCAGGCGGTTTTACAGGGCAAGTAGATGCGACCGCTCTACCTTGTGCCCTGAGGGTGAGTGCTGGAGCAGAGTATGAAGTGTTGCACAGTTATACCAGCTCAGCGGGGACCGTCAACGTAACCCCATTCACAGATCTGATCATTACCCTTGCAACGTCGAGCACACCGGAAATCTGGTTCCAGCAGGACGACTACGCCTCAGTGACCAACAACCTGGATCAAGCCAAAAACGAGTTCGTTCAGGCCCTTACACGGGCAGGCTACAGTGTCCCGGCTGATTTCGATCCTTTCCACTCGAGTTTCCAGATAAACGACACGATCGACAAGCTGCTCGATGTCTTTCTTGAGGCCGTCAGAAATTTACCGAATGTTGCGAGTTACGGGGAGTATGTTGACCTGATCTCCAGTGGCAACCTCACCGCTATCCCGTCGGCTCCCCTACCTCCAGGCACCGATGACGGCGGCAGCGGTGACGGCAGTGGCGACGATGGCGGTAGCGATGGCGGTGGCGGCATCGACGATGGCGGTGGCGATGGCGGCAGCGGCGATGACGGCAGCGGTGACGATGGCGGCAGCGGCGATGACGGCAGCGGTGACGATGGCAGTGACGACGGAAGCAGCGATGGCAGTGGTAAAGGTAATGGTCGTGGTAATGGCAGTAACAAGGGCAGTGACGATGACGATTAAGACGGAAACGGCGACGATGGCGACAATGTAGAGTGGGCCGGCTTTCTCCAATCCATAGAAATGCTATTACGACTTTTTTAGCATAACGATATTTCATCTTGAACTCGGTCACGAACGCCGCATAATCAGGTGAGTTTCCTTAACCAAAGACGGCCAGATTCATGAGCAAAGATTACTTCGCCCACAAGGCAGATACCTATGAGCAGAATCGCGATCGCGTCGATAACGTTACCAATATCGCCAACACCATTCTGGAAAAGGCGCGTATCGAACCCTCCATGCACCTGATGGATTTCGGCTCCGGCACCGGGCTTCTGCTGGAGCGGATTGCTCCTCACGTGAAGAAAATCACGGCGGTGGATATTTCCCCTTCCATGAACCGCCAGCTCTCCGAGAAACGAGCCTCGCTGAACTGCGACCTGGAAATCAAGGAGATTGATCTGGAAAAGCAGTCCATCGACGAGCGTTTCGACGGCATCATCTCGTCCATGACCATGCATCACGTGCGGGATATCGATGCCATGTTCCGGCGCTTCCGGGAGCTTTTGAAGCCGGGCGGCTTTATCGCCATTTCGGATCTGGACAAGGAAGATGGCACCTTTCATGGTGAAGACACCGGCGTGTTCCATCTCGGATTCGAGCGGGACGAAATCGCCCGTGCTGCTGAAAAGGCAGGCTTCTCTGGAATTGAGGTGGTTTCCGCCAGCGCCATCGAAAAAGAAGATCGGAGCTATCCGGTGTTCTTGTTGACTGCCAGCCTATGATGCCCGTACTCAGCGGCCCGCCCTGGTCCTCTGCCCACGGGCAGCACGGCCAGGGCGGGGTTGCTGGCTAGTGTCCCGTCTGGCTAATTCGTTAACCTACTGAGCCACTGAGAGCCTTGAGAGCTAGGCGCGGTGTCG
>NZ_JAWLHI010000029.1:0-50452 GCF_041690455.1 Marinobacter sp. | reverse complement strand
TTCGGAGAAGGTGATCTGATCCATGGTGGCAACGATCCTATGCGGTTGACGATAGCCGTATTATCGCTGATTTCGGAGACTTATTCAGAGTCTCCCTAGGATATCGGGGGCTTGCCACGGATCAGCTGCGCATAATCTGGAGTTATGGTGAACGGGGTAACTTGGGATAGGGAGCCAGGCCTCTCCCTGGCGCGTCACACCACTGGGCAGGTGTCGCGTTCGCCTGGCATCCCTGCCGGCCGGTGAGCGCAATCAAAGTGTTGGCTCAGAAGCAAAGCTAACCTAATTCGTGTTGATATTCAGGGCTTCGATCACAGAATAGCGTGGTTGGGGCCGCCTTCTTGTGGCCTTAGCGATGGTACTGAAGACATTTCCTTGGGTATTCATCAAGAACTCCGTCAAGTTGGCATCATTCAGGGTTTCCTAGATTCAAGGTAAGACTTTTCTTTCAGGCTATAAGGGGCAGCTATGGCACTGTGAGAGTATCCCGCTGGTATGGCCCAACACGCTGAGAGATGCCGTGGAAACCCGAATCACGCTGGTGCCAGTACAGGTCAACCGCTCACCCAGAAGTGTATCTGAAAGCGGCCCCTGGGCCCTGTTTCGGTTGTTGGGCAGAGCAGACATTACCGGGGTGAGCAGGAATGCGGTCGATGTGAGGTTCCGTGTCGACGATGGGGAAATGAAATACCGCCTGCATGCCGGCAGTAATACCAACCCCTTCACTCAACAGCTGCTGGCGGGGTATCGGATACCCCGAAGCCTGTATTGATCAGGCGGGGATGGACCAAGCCTTTGGCGTTACCGTTAAAGTCGGGGTCAGAAGAAGGCTTTCTTCAGACCCCAGGCTCAGCTCATCCCCAAGCTCGCGGCCAAAGCCGGGGTCTGATGAAAGCCTTCATCTGACCCCATCTTCACGCCCGTTCTCCGTCCCCTGACACCCGGAACAGGCAATAGCTCACCTGCCCGGCGGTTTTCTGCCGGTGCAGTTGCCAGCCTGCCGGCACCGCCGGCGTTGGCAGTTCGCTTTCGTGCTCGACATACACCCAGCCTCCGGGTTTTAGCCATTGCTGCGATTCCAGCAGCGGAAACAGTCGTTCCAGCCAGCCCTGGCGGAAGGGCGGGTCCATGAAAATGATGTCGAAGGGCGGGCGCTGGCGGTGGGCCAGGTAGGTTTCCACGCCCTGGCAGACAACGTCCCCCTTGTCCGATTTCAGCAGGCGCAGGTTGTCCCGCAGGGCCCGGGCCAGGGCCGGCGTGTGATCGACGAGCGTGGCGGCACCCGCGCCGCGGGAGAGGGCTTCCAGGCCGAGGGCGCCGGAGCCGGCGAACAGGTCCAGGCAGTCCGCGCCCGCAATGTGGTAGTTCAGCCAGTTGAACAGGGTTTCCCGGGTGCGGGCCGGGGTGGGGCGCACGCCGCCGGCATCGGGGAAGCGGAGTTTCCGGCTGCGCCAGTCGCCGCCGATGATTCGCAGCTCGCCGCTACCGCCCGGGGCGTCCGTTTTCCGGGGCTGTGGGCCGGATTTGTGACGGGCTGTTCTGCGTTGGGCCATGGGGCGCTCCGGGGTACTGGGCAAGATAAGTCGATGCGTCGTTATGGTACCGGAAAGCGGTGCCCCTTTGGATAATCCGGCGGCCCCTCACTTAACCCTGGCAGTCTGCTAGAATGTCGGCTTTGTTTTCGCCCGCCCATTTCCAGACAGATGGTAGAACTATGACGGCAGAGTGGATTTCAATCGGCCTTTTGGCCCTTCTTGTGCTCTTCTTTGTGGTGGATATTGCCGGTAACCGCAAGCGGGTACCCCGGCCGAAACCCGTTCCCCAGCGCAAGCCGGAGGTGGCCAGAGGGCCGGCCCCGGCCGAAGAGCCCGAGGCGAAAGAAACCCCCGAAGCCGAAGCACCGGCTGCACCGGAAGCCCCTGCCGAAGCACCTGCGGAAGAGAAGCCCGTCGAAGCGCCCGCTCCGGAAGCAGTGCCCGAGCCTGCGCCGGAACCCGAGCCCCAGGTCAGTGTGTTCGAGCGGATCAAACAGGGCCTTGGCAAGACCCGCGCCAGCCTGACCGGTGGCCTTTCGGACCTGTTCTCTGTCGGCAAGAAGATTGATGAAGATCTGCTCGAGGAAATCGAGACCACGCTGCTGATGGCCGATGTCGGTGTGACTGCCACCTCCGAAATCATCGATTCGCTGACCGACAAGCTCGAGCGCAACCAGCTCAAAGACGGCGAGGCCCTGCGCAAGGCATTGCGGGATGAGTTGCACGGCCTGCTGAAGGATGTCACCAGGCCCCTGGAGATCGATGCGGGCAAGAAGCCCTATGTGATTCTCATGGTCGGTGTGAACGGCGTGGGCAAAACCACCACCATCGGCAAGCTCACCAAGAAATTCCAGGCCGATGGCAAGTCGGTCATGCTGGCCGCCGGCGATACTTTCCGGGCGGCGGCTGTCGAGCAGCTGCAGGTCTGGGGCGAGCGCAATAACGTGCCGGTTGTGGCCCAGGAGACAGGTTCCGACAGCGCCTCGGTGATCTTCGATGCGATCCAGTCCGCCCAGTCCCGGGGCACGGATGTGGTCATTGCCGATACCGCCGGTCGTCTCCAGAACAAGGAAAACCTGATGAACGAGCTGGCCAAGGTCGTTCGGGTCATGAAGAAGCTGGACGAGTCCGCGCCCCACGAAGTGATGCTGGTGCTCGACGCCGGCACCGGCCAGAATGCCCTCAGCCAGGCCCAGGTGTTCCAGCAGGCGGTGGGTGTGTCCGGCATTACCCTGACGAAACTGGACGGCACCGCAAAAGGCGGTATCGTATTCGCCATTGCCCGTCAGCTGCAGCTGCCGATTCGCTTTATTGGCGTGGGCGAGCAGGCCGAAGACCTGCGCAGTTTCGATGCCGAGACCTTTGTCGACGCGCTGTTTGACTGAGGCCGCGTTCTACCCGGAGCAGTAGTCACCGATGATCGAGTTTCGCCAGGTCACCAAACGCTATGACAGCGACCACACGGCGCTGGCGCAGGTCAATTTCAGCCTGAACCGGGGTGAGCTGGCCTTTCTGACCGGCCACTCCGGGGCCGGCAAGAGTACCCTGCTCAAGCTGATCATGGTGATGGAACGCCCCAGTGCCGGGGAAGTGGTGGTCGGTGGCCAGCTGCTCAACCGTCTGCCGCGCCGGCAGATTCCCTACATACGTCGCCACATCGGCGTGGTGTTCCAGAATCATCAGTTACTGTTCGATCGCACCGTCTTTGACAACGTGGCCATGCCCCTTGAGGTGATGGGCGCATCGCCCCGGGATATCGGCCGGCGGGTGCGGGCCGCGCTGGACAAGGTGGGCCTGCTCAACAAGGAAAAGATGAACCCGATGCAGCTGTCCGGCGGTGAACAGCAACGGGTCGGCATTGCCCGGGCAGTGGTGAACAAACCGCCGGTGCTGCTGGCGGACGAGCCCACCGGTAACCTGGATCCGGAGCTTTCTGCCGATATCATGAATCTGTTTACCCGGTTCAGCCAGGTGGGCGTGACCGTGCTGATCGCCACCCACGACATCGGCCTGGTGAATGAAATGGACCGCCGGACCCTCACGCTTGACCACGGCCGCCTGATTGCCGGCGGCAGCTCGCCCCTGCAGGGTGCCCCGGGAGGTGTCAGTGGCCACTGACTCACGCCGGAAAGTCGATACTGCCCGTGGTGCCAACACGGGGCGTTCCCCCTGGAAGGAGCAGGTCCGGAGTTACTTCGATCACCACCGCAAGGTGGCCAGGGACAGTGCGCACCGTTTGTGGACGACACCGGTGGGGACCGGGATGACCTGGACGGTCATGGGGGTCGCCCTGGCGTTGCCGGTGGCATTGCTGCTGTTGCTGACCAGTTTGCAGGGCGTGAGTGCCGGCTGGGAGAGCAGTGCCCGGGTAACCGCCTATCTCCAGCTGGGCATACCGCTCGAGGACGCCCGGGGCCTGGTGGATGAGATCCGCACCGACAGCCGCATTTCAGACATTGAGCTGGTGGACCGGGAGCAGGCGCTGGCGGAATTCCGCGCCAACTCGGGCCTGGAAGATGCCCTGGACTATCTTGAAGAAAACCCCCTGCCGCACACCCTGCTGATCACCCCGGACGAACGAAGCCGCTCGGCCACCGGGGTGGAGGCACTGGTCACGTTTGTCCGGGGTCTGGAAGGGGTAGAGCGGGTTCAGGTTGACCTGGGCTGGTTGCAACGGCTCAATGCCATGACGGACCTGCTCGCCCGTGCGGTCTGGGCGCTGGCGATCCTGCTGGCAGCGGCAGTGATCCTGGTCATCGGTAACACGGTGAGGCTGGCGATCGAGAGCCGCCGGGATGAAATCCTGGTGGCCAAGCTGGTCGGCGGCACCGACGCCTTTGTTCGCCGGCCGTTTCTCTATACCGGTGCCTGGTATGGTCTGGGTGGGGGAGTTGTCGCCTGGATTTTGCTGCAGCTGTCCCTGTGGTGGCTCAGCGGTCCGATCGAGCGGCTGGCCGGCCTGTACCGGAGTGACTTTACCCTGGTCGGTCTTGGTCTTGATGGGATACTGGCGTTGATTATTGTGGCAATGCTGCTAGGCTGGCTTGGCGCATGGGTTGCGGTGAAGCGTCATCTGGATGACATAGAACCCGGCGATATTGCCGGTGGGTGATCCGGGTCGCGGGAATACCGTATTGAAAACACGGCTTGCGCTGGCGTAGCTTGAGGATCAGCGAAAGCAACAGTGAATTTTCCAGGTAGTTGATTTAGAACGTTTTACTGGATAATTCGGGAACTTATCAAGTTCTTGGCGGTCTAAGTTTTAGTTGTTATATTTAACGGTCGTCAGGTTCGGAGGTAACTGAATGGGTACGAGTTTACAACTGGTTGACAGACTGGTTCCGGGTGCCAATCTCGAGTCTTATATTCAGGCTGCGAGTCGCATCCCAGTGCTCTCAGCGGACGAGGAAAAGGAGCTGGCGGAACGGCTCCATTATGAAGGCGACGTGGAAGCCGCCCGTCAGCTTGTACTCTCTCATCTTCGTTTTGTGATTCACATTGCCCGCAGCTATTCCGGCTATGGGCTGGCCCAGGCCGACCTGATCCAGGAAGGCAATGTCGGGCTGATGAAGGCCGTCAAGCGCTTCAACCCGGAATACGGGGTGCGCCTGGTTTCCTTCGCGGTGCACTGGATCAAGGCCGAGATTCACGAGTTCATTCTGCGTAACTGGCGGATCGTGAAGGTGGCCACCACCAAGGCCCAGCGCAAGCTGTTCTTCAATCTGCGTAGCCAGAAGAAGAAGCTGGCGTGGCTTAGCCATGATGAGCTTCAGGCGGTGGCGGAAGACCTGGGTGTGGAACCGCGGGTTGTCCGTGAAATGGAGGGCCGGCTGGCTTCCCATGACACGGCATTTGATGGTCCGATGGACGATGATGATGACAACGCCTATCAGGCGCCGGCGTACTACCTGGAAGATCGCCGCAGTGATCCGGCCACCCAGCTGGAGAATGCGGACTGGTCCGAGGATTCCAATGGCCGCCTGATGCAGGCGCTGGAAAGCCTGGATGAGCGTAGTCAGGATATCTTGCGGGAACGCTGGTTGTCCGAGAGCAAGTCTACGCTGCATGAGTTGGCGGACAAGTATGGGGTTTCTGCGGAGCGGATCCGTCAGCTTGAGAAGAACGCCATGAAGAAGATCAAAGTGAAGATGGCTGAAGCGGCCTGATCGGGTTCCGCCAAGCGATTGAGAAAACGCCACCACCGTTCGCGGTTGGTGGCGTTTTTGTTTGTATAATGGCTGGCATTGGCGGGCTGCAAAAGTCATTTGGGAGGGGCTTTCCAGAACACGCTGTGAATACGTCCCTGTACGCTCGGCTCCGCCATCCATGGCTCCGCACGGTTCTGGAAAGCCCCTCCCAAATGCCTTTCGCGACATAGCTGTGAGTACAAGAAATGACAAATCAACATCCTCGAATTGCTTTCCTCGGCATCGGCCTGATGGGTGCCCCTATGACGCGGAACCTGCTGGATGCAGGTTTCCCAATGACCCTGTGGAACCGGACCGCCAGTAAGTGTGAGCCATTCGCCGGGGAGGCGACGATTGCGGAAACGCCGGCCGACGCGGTTCGCGAGGCGGACATTGTGATCACTATGCTGGAGAACGGTGACGTAGTTGAGGACGTGCTGGTCGTGCAGGGGGCGATGGAGGCCCTGAAGCCAGGTGTGCTGGTGATTGACATGAGTTCGGTCCAGCCCTCTCTGGCTCGTCGTCATGCGGAGCTGGCGCGGGAGCAGGGCGCCGGTTACGTGGATGCGCCGGTTTCCGGTGGTACCGTGGGGGCGGCCGAGGCGCGGTTGAGTATCATGGCTGGCGGGTCTGAGGCGGATATTGATCGGGCGCGGCCGGTGTTTGAGGCCATGGGCAAGTGCACCCGTATCGGCCCGGTCGGTGCCGGGCAACTGGCCAAGCTGGCGAATCAGGCGATTGTGGGGATCACCATCGGAGCGGTGTCCGAGGCGCTGTTGCTGGCGGCGAAGGGTGGGGCTGATCCGGCGGCGGTTCGGGAGGCGCTGATGGGTGGCTTTGCCGGTAGCCGGATTCTGGAGCTGCATGGGCAGCGGATGATTGATCGGGATTTTGCGCCGGGTGCGCCGTCGAGGATTCAGCTCAAGGATCTGCGCATGATTCTGGATGAGGCGCGGGCGGAAGGGTTGACGCTGCCGCTGTCCCAGCAGGTGCATAATGAGTATCTGTCCCTGGTGGCCAATGGCCACAGTGATGTTGACCACAGCGGCCTACTGCTGGAACTGGAACACCTGAACGGAACCCTGATGGGTTCTCTTGGCCGAGGCCCCAAGGAGTAATTGCTATGCCCCGTTTTTCTGCGAATCTGTCGATGCTGTTTAACGAAGTGGATTTCATGGAGCGTTTTGCCAGGGCCCGGGAGGCTGGTTTTGAGGGTGTGGAGTATCTGTTTCCCTATGCCTGGCCGGCGCAGGACATTGCCCGGGAACTGGAGGTCAACAACCTGACCCAGGTGTTGTTCAATCTGCCGCCGGGAGACTGGGATGCCGGTGAGCGGGGCATTGCCTGCCTGCCGGACCGGGTGGATGAATTCCGGGTAGGTGTCGACCGGGCGATCGAATATGCCCGGGAGCTGGGTTGCCGACAGGTGAATTGCCTGGCGGGGCTCAAGCCGGCGGATCTCGACGAAGAAGCGGCGTGGAAGACCCTGGTTGCCAATGTCCGCTACTCGGCTGAACGGCTGGATGCCGAGGGGATCACGTTGTGTCTGGAGGCCATCAATTCCCGGGTGGATATGCCCGGGTTCTTCCTGGACACCTCGGGCAAGGTGCTGGCCCTGATCGAGGAAGTGGAGATGGACAACGTGCGCCTTCAGTACGATCTTTACCATATGCAGATCATGGAGGGTGACCTGATCCGGACCATGGAGTGCCTGTTGCCCTGGATTGGCCACATCCAGTTCGCCGACAATCCGGGGCGAAACGAGCCTGGCACCGGAGAGATTAACTTTTCGAATGTTTTCGCGGCCATTGATCGGCTGGACTACGATGGCTGGGTAGGTGCGGAGTACCGGCCTTCCGGTAACACGGAGGCGTCGCTGGCGTGGTTCTCGGGGCAGTCGTGACCGTCGCCTTAGGCGACACCCTCTTACAAGATCGTAACTGGCCGGCTTTCGGACTTCTCCGTAACCTTACAGTTAATGTTATCCGCTATCAGGAGGGGAACCGGTGAAAGCACTGGTAATCGAAGACGATAAGGACGTAGCCAATTACCTGGTAAAGGGACTGAAAGAATCCGATTTCGTTGTGGATCATGCCGCTGACGGTAAGGAAGGCATGATGATGGCGGCCAGTGAAGATTACGACATCATGATCGTCGACCGGATGCTGCCGGGGATGGACGGGCTGTCCATCATCAAGACCGTCCGTGCCACTGGCAACCAGACTCCGGTGCTCATTCTCAGCGCCCTGGGGGATGTGGACGACCGCGTTGAAGGTTTGCGTGGAGGTGGCGATGACTACCTGACCAAGCCGTTCTCGTTTACCGAACTGCTGGCCCGGATCGAGTCCCTGATCCGTCGGCATCGCCAGGCTGCGGAGACCGAGACGGTACTTCGGGTCGCGGATCTGGAAATGGATCTGCTCGCCCGCACCGTCAAACGTGCCGGCAAGAATATTGACGTGCAGCCGCGGGAATTCCGGTTGCTGGAATACCTGATGCGTAATGCCGGGCAGGTGGTGACCCGGACCATGCTGCTCGAGAAAGTCTGGGACTATCATTTCGACCCCCAGACCAACGTGATCGACGTTCACATCAGCCGCCTGCGCGCCAAGATCGACAAGGAATTCGATACACCCTTGCTGCAAACCATCCGGGGTGCAGGATACATGCTGCGTGAAACTGCTTAGTCAGCTAAGAACCTCTACTTTCCAGCTCGCCCTGCTGTACATGGTGGTTTTTGCCACCTCGGTATTTCTGTTACTGGCCTTCATCTACTGGCGTACAGCGGGCTTCATGACTGCCCAGACCGACCAGACCATTGAGGCGGAAATCGCCGGTCTGGCGGAGCAGTACCGGGGCCGGGGTGTGAATGGCCTGATCACCATCATCCGGGAGCGGGTTGCCCGGGACCCCAACGCCAAATCCATCTATCTGCTGACTACCGACGACTTCCTCAAGCTGGCCGGCAACATTGAGGCCTGGCCGGAAGGCAGCCGTTCGGAAAGCGGCTGGATCAATTTCACCCTGAACGAATCCGTCGGCTGGACTGGACCGGAGCGGCTTGCCCGCGCCCGGATTTTCGAGGTCCAGGGCGGGTTGCGCCTGCTGGTCGGCCGGGATGTTGATGAACTCACCAACCTCAAGCGGGTGATCGAAACCGCCATCAACTGGGGCATGGGCATCACCCTGGCTCTGGCCCTGCTCGGCGGTTTCCTGATGAGTCGCAGCACCACCCGGCGGATCGAGGTGATCAATAATACCTCCCGGCGGATCATGAACGGCCACCTGTCCCTGCGCATACCCACCCGGGGTACTGACGACGACTTTGACCAGCTGGCGGAAAACCTCAACCAGATGCTGGACCGGATCGTGTACCTGATGGAAGGCATCCGTCACGTCTCCGACAGCATTGCCCATGACCTTCGGACGCCACTCACGCGGCTTCGTAACCAGCTGGAAAACACCCTGATCACTGTGAATGACGACGAGGCGAGGGAGCATGTCGGCCAGGCGGTTGCCGAGGCGGACCAGCTGCTGGCTACCTTCAACGCCCTGCTACGGATTGCCCGTCTGGAAACCCGGGGCAATGCTGCGGACATGAAAGCGGTCTCCCTGGACGAACTGGTGTCCGATGCCTGCGAACTCTACGAAGCGCTGGCGGAAGACAAGGAGCAGAACTTCGAGCAGTCCCTTGCCAAGGGCGTGATGATCGAAGGGGATCGGGACCTGCTGTTCCAGATGGTCAGTAACCTGATTGATAACGCCATCAAGTACACGCCAGAGAAAGGCCGGATCGGTATTGTGGTGAGACTTGAAGGCAATGAGGCTATCTTCGAGGTCCAGGACAGCGGTATCGGTATTCCCGATGATGAAAAGGATCAGGTTTTCCAGCGGTTCTACCGGGTCGGCAAGAGCCGGTCACTGCCCGGTAACGGTCTGGGCCTGAGCCTGGTCAGCGCGGTGGCAGAAATCCACCAGGGGCGGATTGTTCTGAGTGATACCTACCCGGGAGAGGAATCACCGGGGCTGACCGTAACGGTTCGGATGCCGGCGTTCACCGCCGCCCGGAAACGGATCAAGGCGACCCAGGCAGAATCGGGGGAAGCTGCCGGTGCCGAAACCAAGACACCGGCAGAAACGTCAGGCCACTGATTACTGGCTGGCGCGGAACCGGTTGAAACGGTCACGGACCGGGCCGATCACTGTATCCGCCCGGCTCTCAACGTTATGCGCCAGGTGCTCGAACTGGGAGCGCCGGCGGTCCACCTTCGCCTGAATGCTGTCCCACTCGCCTTCCCAGTGCTTCTGTTCGGCGAACAGGAAAGCGGCCAGGTTGTGGCGATTGATCTTGCTGGTCACGCCCAGCTGGTCGAGCCGGTAACCCAGCGTGTCGACGCCATTGAGCGCCAGCTGCATGAGTCTTTGTGTGTTCATGGTCGGATCTCCGTCAGTATCCAATCGATCGAAAATGCTATTACCCGAACGCTAACGCCGTTGCTCTAGGCTGTGCAACCTAATTTCGATCCGGTCAAAGCCTGTCAAAAAGGTAATTCGCTGGCCACAGCGGGGTAATGTGATCTATGGAGAATGGGTATTGTAGACAGGAAGGAGCGGTAGCAACCGCTTGCTTCTCCCTCCAGCACAGCGCTAGCCTTAACCCCGTTCTTACGGGGTTTTTTTATGGCCGCTTCCCGGGCCAGTGCAACACAGGAATCACACCCAAATGAATCAGGCATCCGGTAACGGCGGTGCCCGGCCGCGTTATATCACGCCAGAGGGCGAGCAGGCGCTCCGCAAAGAGCTGCAATACCTGTGGAAGGAGAAGCGCCCGCAGGTGACCCAGGCCGTGCGCGAGGCCGCTGCCCTCGGCGATCGTTCGGAAAACGCCGAGTATATCTATGGCAAGAAGCAGTTGCGGGAAATCGACCGGCGGGTCCGTTTTCTCAGCAAGCGCCTGGAGGAAGTCACGGTTGTGGATCGGCTTCCGGAGCAGCGGGACAAGGTCTTCTTCGGCGCCTGGGTGACCATCGAGGATGAGGATGGCAAGGAGCAGACCTTCCGGCTGGTGGGGGCCGACGAGTTCGATCTCAACAAGGGCTATCTCAGCATCAACTCGCCCATGGCCCGTGCGTTGATTGGTAAATGTCTTGATGACGAGGTCATCGTCAGGACTCCGGAGGGTGAAACCTCATGGTTTATCACACAGATACGCTATAACTTGACCCCTTAAGTTTTATCGACTCCTTACCGGTGATACTCTTCGCTTCAAGACTTGTCCTCGAACCTTGAGACTCGGGCGTGCAGGAATAACCATTAAGAATGAGAAGGAGAGCCCCGGGAGTGCTCAGGGTAGTTATCTTCGCTTTGTTGCTTGCTGCTCACGACGTCCTTGCGCAGGCAGAGGTCAGTTCAGAAGCTGAAATCAAGGCGGCGTATCTATACAACTTCACTCGCTTTGTCGAGTGGAAGACGCCACCTGAAACGTCGAACCTTTCCCTTTGTGTACTTGATGACAAAGAGGTTTGGGACGCTATTCAGCCAATTCGTGGTCGCAGTGCGCAGGGACGCACCATTTCCCTCTCTTTAATTGATCAGATCGAGCAGTCTGATGCCTGCCAGGTTATGTTCGTAAACTCTTCGGCTCCTCGTGAACTGTCTGAAATTGCGGAACGCGCTATCAGCAAGGGCATCCTGACCGTCAGCGACATGAAGGGGTTTATTGATAGCGGTGGTGTCATTGGTTACGTCAAGCAGGGCAACGTCATCAAATTCGAGATCAATCTAAAGGCTGCCAAGGATGCCGGGCTGCTGATAAATTCCCGCTTGCTTGAACTTGCCGTGAGGGTGCTCCGATGACCACTTTGAATTACTGGCGGTCTCTGCCTCTCAAGGCCAAGCTGTTACTTCTGACTCTGTCCGTTAGCTGCCTTGGAATCTTTCTTGTATGTGTAAGTCTGGTAGTCGTCGAACATCAGGTATACAAGAAGCAGCTCGAATCTGAACTCAACACAGTCGCAAGTATTCTGGCGGAGCAGTCGGCGGCGGCGGTGCTCTTTAGGGATCGCAACCAACTGAGCAGTATCATTGCCAGCCTCGACCAGATCGGAACCATTGAGCAGGTGTGCATCTATGATGCCGACGGAGGTGTGTTAAGTGCCTTTGAGGACGAAGCAGAAGAGGTCTGTCCGTCCCTGTCTGCTGCGCCGGCTGACGGATTTTCTGAAGATTATTACTCCATGATGCGGCCGATTCTCATCGAAGGGGAGGCTGTCGGTTTTTTCTTTCTGAAATCCCGGCTCGAAGTTCTGCGTCAACATATCCGCACATTCATTTTCTTTGTGCTGGTTATTTCAATAACGATTATTTCCATTCTTGTGATGATCGCGTTCAGACTGCAGCGTCTGGTTTCACAACCGATTCAGGAGCTTTCTGACGCAGTTGAAACCATCGGCCGGGAAGAGGATTACTCTGTCCGGGTCAGGGTCTCGGGCGATGATGAGCTGGGCCGGCTGGGCATGGCTTTCAATGACATGATCAGTACAATTCAGCAACAGAATCAGCGCATTACCCGTAGCAAGTATGAGTTGGAGCGTGTTGTTGAAACCCGCACATCGCAATTACGCCTTGCAAACAGCGAGCTGGAGGCCTTCAGTTATTCCGTGTCCCATGACTTGAGGCAACCGCTGCGTGCAATTGAGGGATTTGGTCTGGCGCTGGAAGAAGACTGCGCCGATCAGTTGGACGCTACCGGCAAGGATTACCTGCAACGGATACGAGCGGCCACGACGCGGATGGGAAGTCTGATCGACGGTTTGTTGATACTTTCCCGTGTAAGCCGGAAACAGCTCGATGTTGATGTTATCGATCTTTCGACAATGCTCAAGGAGATTGTTGAAGAGCTGAAGGGAGTTGACGAAACAAAGCGCTCGCTTGTCGAGATCGAGGACGGTATCTACGTGGCTGGTGATGAGAGGTTACTTCGTGTGGCTTTCCAGAACCTGCTCCAGAACGCCTGGAAATATTCCTCGCGGCAGCCAGAGCGTCAAATCCGAGTCTCCGCTGAGCGCCAATCCGACACAGTTACCATCCAGATCGATGACAATGGTGTAGGCTTTGATATGAAATACTCGGATAAACTGTTTGTTTCCTTCAATCGCTTGCATTCACCGAGCGATTTCCCCGGGTCCGGTCTTGGGCTTGCAACGGTTTACCGTATCGTCAATCGCCATGCAGGAAGCGTTCGCGCGCAATCTGAAGTAAATAAAGGCGCCTCTTTTTTCGTAGAATTGCCGAGAAGTACAAGCAATCCAGGGCTCCAGTCGAAGCATTGATGGACGGCAAGGAAGGATGCGCAAGAGCCGTCACACTTGTCTTCAATGGGTTAAGAAAGCGGATTTATATTGAATGGATAGAAGATCGATCGTGTTGGTGGAGGATAACCCGGATGATCAGTTTCTTGCGGTGAGAGCACTCTCAGGAATTGTAAATAAAACCGCGATTCACGTGTTGCACGATGGACAGGAAGCATTGGATTGTTTGCTTGGTTCTGACAGCGGCCCCCCCACAATTGATCTCGACTCGATTGCAGTCATCCTCCTGGATATCAAGCTGCCCAAAATCAATGGCCTGGAAGTGCTCAAGGCGCTACGGTCATCAACCAATGCCCGGTGGATACCAGTCGTCATGATAACGTCGACAGATGAACCACATGAACTTGCCGACGCATACCGCTTCGGGGCAAGCAGCTACCTTACCAAACCGATCAATTACGGAGAGTTCAAGGAGCACATGGAAGTGTTGGCAAACTATTGGTTGAACGTCAATTCACTTCCCTCAGTCGAGTCAGGTGAATGCCATGAGTGAGACGATGTTGAAAGCAGTAACGAACCCGTCGCTTCGGATCCTCCTGGTGGAGGATAGCGAGGACGATGCAGTGCTCCTGATGCGAGCATTACGCATAGGGGGCCTTGAGGCGGAATACCGGGTGGTGGATAGCGAGGCCTCGATACAGGAGGCTCTTCAGGAAAGTATCTGGGACATCGTTATTACAGACCACGTGTTACCCGGGTTTACTTCGTTTTCCGTTCTTCAGCTTGCAAGGCAGGCCTGCCCTGACTTGCCCGTTATTATCGTCTCCGGCCTGATTGGCGAAGAGGAGGCAGTGCGGGCAATGAAGGGCGGCGCCCAGGATTACATCATGAAAGGGAACACCGCCCGGTTGATCCCCGCAATCCAGAGAGAATTGCAGGAAGCCCAGGTCCGCAGGGAGAAACATAGTGCCGAGTCGACACTCGAGCATCTGGCGTATCACGACAGTCTCACCGGACTGGTAAACCGGCGGGAGTTCGAGCGCCGGCTGTCACTAACAATTGATGAGACGCGCAATACCGGGGAAAACCATATCCTGCTCTTTCTTGATCTCGACCAGTTCAAAGTGGTGAACGATACTTGCGGGCACTTTGCTGGCGATGAGCTGCTGAAACAGCTTTCAGCCCGTATGAAACGGATCGTCCGGGTGGATGACATCTTTGCCAGGCTTGGAGGCGATGAGTTTGGCATTCTGCTGCGCGGTTGTGATGTTTTTCATGCCAGAGAGATTGCTGAAAAACTCTGCGAGGAGGTGCGGGAATACCGGTTTATCTGGGAGAAAAAAATCTTTTCGATTTCACTCAGCATCGGCATGGCCCAGATAAGCCCCCAAACCCGGTCGTCAGGCGAGGCACTGAGTCAGGCTGATCTCGCCTGTTATACGGCCAAGGACCGGGGGCGTGACAATGTCCAGCTTTTCCAGGCCAGCGATCAGGACATGCGCCGCAGACAAAGCGACATGGATTGGTTCGGGCGTTTGCAGGAGGCGCTTCGGTCAGACGTAAACCATTTCGTTCTGTATTACCAGCAAATGCAGGCTCTTTCCGGGAGTAGCAGCGGCAGTTTCCACACAGAATTTCTGGTGCGCCTGAAGTACGATGGCGATCTGGTACCACCGGGTGCATTCATCCCGGGCGCCGAGCGCTTCGGTCTGATGCCCAGGATTGATCGGCGCGTGATTGAGCTGGCCTTTGGTGCCGTCAGAGCCAGTAACTTCAGTCAGGAAAATGGTAATACGTATTTTATTAACCTTTCGGGCAGCTCCCTGAGCGATGCAGGGCTCTATCGTTATATCCGCGACAAGGCCCTGGAGTATGGCATCATGCCGTCCAGTATCTGTTTCGAGATCACGGAAACCACAGCCATCTCCAACCTCAACGAGACTATCGGTTTTATCGATAAACTGCGCGCCGATGGATTCAAGTTCGCCCTGGATGATTTTGGCTCGGGAATGAGCTCCTTTTCCTATCTGAAGGCATTGCCCATCGATTACCTGAAAATCGACGGTGGTTTTGTCCGAAACATGCTGGAAGATCCGGTTGACCACGGGATTGTTGATGCCTGTAACCGGATTGCCCACGCAGCCGGCTTGCAGACGATCGCCGAGTTTGTGGAAAACGACGCTATCAAGGATGCCCTGACAGACCTGGGCATCGATTATGCTCAAGGTTATGGCATCAGGAAGCCTATGCCGCTGCCACTTGTTGAACGCTGACTAAAGCCGTCGAATAAGGAACCTGTAGCAGTGGTATTCAAATGCGGTGATCTAATCCTTGAGTATCTGGAGAAGTTGGAAGTCGAATACGTTTTCGGTGTTCCGGGGGGAAGTATAGAGCCATTCTATAACGCCCTGGCGAGAAGCCGCCGACGAGGGGCTATTCGTCCGGTGACTGCCCGGCACGAGACAGGCGCGGCCTTTATGGCGGATGGTTATGCCCGCGCTTCCGGAAGACTTGGGGTAGTATGTTCCACAGCAGGCCCGGGGGCCACCAACCTGATCACGGGCGTCGCTGCGGCTTATGCCGACAACGTGCCGGTACTGGTAATCACTGCACAAACTGCCTTGAAGCGCTTTGGCCAGGGATCGCTACAGGAGAGCTCCTGTACAAGTATCGACACTCTGCGCATGCTGGCTGAGTGCACCCGGTACAACTCGCTCGTCTCTCACCCCGATCAGCTCGAACCGAAACTCCTTCAGGCGATCAGCCTCGCATTCGGACCGCGGCCGGGCCCGGTGCACCTGTCAATTCCCAACGATGTGATGAGACATCCTTTGACCCGGGAAGGGACGCCCTGCACGATGAATCCTGTGATTGCACAGGTAGGGGCGCCGCCTGAAACGGCGCTGCGGGAAGCCCTCACGTTGGTCCGTGACGCCCGGAATGTGACCGTAGTGCTTGGTGAGAGGGCGCAAGCGTCTGTGAAGGATTGGGTGAGGTTGGCTGAATACAGAGGTTGGAATCTGGTGACCACTCCCCGTGCCAAAGGGTTGATCAACAGTTACCACCCACTGAACAAGGGGGTCTTCGGTTTCGCTGGTCATGAAAGCGCGACCCGGGTGTTGAGCGCTGAGTGCGCCGAACGGGTTGTGCTGGTCGGCAGTGGCTTGGATGAAGTGACGACAGCAGGCTGGAATCCCGATGGCGTGATGAACGATAGACTCATTCACGTTTCCGATCATCCTGATCATTTGTACCGCTCGGCATTCGCAGCCTCTACCTTGCTGGGGGATCCGGGAGTCGTCGCAAGACGTTTGCTGGAATCCATGAAAGAGGAAGCGCAATGCCGTCAGAGCGTTTCCGTTAGCGCTGAGGAACTCCCTGCATTTATTGAGCCCGAGCTTCGTACTGGTTGTTTGACCCGGCAGGGGTGTGTGAAACCCCAAGCGCTGATGACGCACTTGTCTGATATTTGTCCGGACAATGCTCATGTTCTGTTTGATAGTGGAAACAGTTATCTCTGGGGCATACATCACTGGAACACCGGTGCACGGGATAACACCAGGGTTCATGGGCAACCCTTTTATATCGGCATCGGTTTTTCCTCCATGGGATGGGCCATTGGCGCTTCCATAGGCGTAGCGGAGGCGGTCCGAGGCGCGCCGGTGATCTGCTTCACAGGCGATGGCAGTTACCTGATGGCGGGGCAGGAGCTGACCACCGCGTTGCAGGAGAATCTCAATGTGCTGATGGTTGTGCTCAATGATTCGGCCCTGGGTATGGTTCGACACGGCCAGGCACTCGGGGGAGGAGAAGCAATCGCGAATGAGTTGCCCGTCATCGACTATGCTGCAATGGTCACGGCAATGGGGATTGAGTCCTATCGCATTGCGTCAATGGAGTCGCTGTTGGAACTGGATATCAAGAGCATCCTGGGGCGCCCGGGGCCATGTTTGCTGGATATAGCGATTGATCCAGACGAGATTCCGCCAATGGGGTCACGCATCAAAGTGCTCACGGGCGCAAACTGATACAGGTGATTGATGAGTTCTGAATATAAATATCACTCGAAATTCTGGCTGGAGGAGCCTGAGCCAGATAATCCGTTTGCAGCGAAGTCCTGCTACTGCCAGGGCTACGATGTATATGGTCAGATCCTGAAAAACGCAGGATGGTTCGAGTACCTTCTGGTGATGTTTCGCGGTGAAAGACCCTCGACTTCGTGTACCCGGCTTCTGGAAACGCTCGCCATTGCGTTGGCCAATCCTGGTCCGCGTGAAGCCAGTGTCCGCGCGGCGATGAACGCAGGAGTAGCGGGAACCAATCACAGTTCTGCGCTGATGGCCGCACTGGCGGTCGGTGCAGGCCAGTATGGTGGTGCACAGGAGGTGGTTGAGTGTGTGAACGCCTGGAAGTCGTGCGGGACGGATTTTGATAGCTGGGTGCGAGCGCTTACCGATCCTGAAAAACGGGAACACGCGGACATCTGGCTTCCGATGGAGCATGCGCCGGGATTCGATCCGAACGGAGATGTCACTCCCACTCCGGTCAGACAGGTCTTGAATCAGCTTTCGGAGCTAGGTCCGGGCGACGGGGCACTCCGTTGGCTCAAAGAACACCGGGAAGATCTCGAGCGCCTTGTCGGATATCCCCTGGCAATGAGTGGTGTCGCTGCCGCCGCCTTAGTGGACCTCAGGCTCAATGCCGATCAGGCAAGTATGCTGTACCTCATTCTGCGCCTGCCCGGAGCCGCCGCCCACGCGATAGAGCAGGGCGAGATGGGCTGGAAAAAGTTCCCGTATTACGGCCCCGGTGTCGAGTTGGAACCTTCCGCTGATAGCCGGCCCGATGCGAGTTCAGAGGCTGGAGGTTGTCGTGACGCATAAACGTTTGCTTGAAACTGAAACCCGTTGGCTTACCCGGGTGGGTAAAGCGTTTCTTTCCGATCGCGTCGTTCTCCATGGTGAGGATCTGCACCGCGATCTAGGTGATCGGGACTGGATACGGCTATATCTGCACGCAATACTGGGGCGGGATCCCGGAGCTGACATTGCGGGCCTATTGGGCTCGTACTGGGTCTCAACCGCTTATCCGGATCCATCAATCTGGCCCAATCATGTTGCAGCACTGGCAGGGAGTGCCCGTTCGACAGCGTCATTGTCACTGATGGCCGGGTTAAGCGTCTCTGAGGCTTCGATATATGGACGGAGGCCAGAGGTGCGGGCACTGGATTTTTTCTATCGTGCGGGACAATTCTGCGATAGTGGGGGCCTGCTTGAGGACTTCGTTGAGCGTGAGAAAGCCTCAGGACGCAATCTTTACGGGTATGGACGACCCTTGGCGAAAACTGATGAGCGCATCCCGTTCATGATGGAAAAAGCCCGGGAGTATGGTTTTTCAGACGGGCGCTATCTGCGAATGTCTTTTGATGTGCACGCGTACCTCAATGACCGCTACGGCTTCTCAATGAACGTTGCTGCGTTACACGCCGGTCTGGCGGCCGATATCGGGCTTACCTGTCAGCAGTACCAGCTGTTTCTGACGCCCTGTTTCGTGACAGGTATGGTGCCGTGTTACCAGGATGCGGTATCGCGGCCTGAGGGAAGTTTTTTCCCGGTCAGATGCGAGAATGTGGTTTATGAGGGGCCGGCGAAGCGTGATTGGGGCAATGGGGACGAGAGCCTGGGCTAGAATTGGTAACGAGCCTCGCCGATGATCTGCCGCCCGGCCAACGGGAAGTCGCCGGGGACGGCGGGGCTGGGGTCAGCAAAAGGACTTGGGGAGCGCGCGTCCTCGTCTAGCAGATTCCTTACCGTCAGTGAGATATCAAGCCCCCGCCAGAGGTGATCCCCCAGAATAGTGACGTCGACGGAAGTGTAATCGTCGACCGGATCACGGTCGTCACCTTCCTGGCGATATTGCTCGCCAACCCAATTGACTTGTGTGTTGACCTGCCAGTCTTCGGTGGCATCCCATTCAATTCGGGCATACACCTGATGTTCAGGCGCATCGCCGATCCGATTGTCGGTGCGACGTTCTTCAGAATGCTGGTATGCATAATTACTGACCACGGAAAGATCTTTGGTAATGATCTTTCTCAGCTCAAACTCCCCGCCATATCCACGGCGTTCTCCGGAATTCTCATAGCGCGTAGCCACAGGGCCCTCGGTCGGTTGGGCGTTAATCAGATCCTTAATCCGGTAATAGAACAGGTTAACCCCATAGGAAAAATCTGAGTCCACAGCATGAGACAGCCCTATTTCATAGGTGTCGATGGATTCTGGTTCCAGGTCTGGATTGCCTTCGGTGACGGGGTTATTGGACACATACAGCTCGTTCAGTGATGGCGCTCTGAAAGCGCGACCATAAAGGAACTTGGTCGTGATCTTGTCGCTGGTTGCCCATATGAGCGCCGCACGAGGGTTTATCGTGTTGCCAAAGTCAGTGAAGTGGTCAAAGCGAAATCCGCTTACCAGTTGCCAGTTCTGTCTGAATTGCCATTCGTCCTGAATGAAAGCGTAGTAGTTACGTCTGCTTTCCTTTGGCATCCAGACCTGGTCGGGATCTGAGGACACATCGACCACGGAATCCTTGGGTGTGAAGTCGTCATTGTAATTTTTACGTTCAGTCACTTCCTCGAGGCTGGCCCATAAGGCGCCAATTCCCGAGAGAATGCGGTGGTTCCCGGTGGGGTTATAGGTGGAGTTGATCTCAGCACGCCATTGCCGCTCATCGTATCCGGGATTGCCAATGAGTCCGGAGGGGAAAGCGCCGTCAAAGGCGCCGGGTGGAAACAGGTAAATATCCCCTTCCGGCTCCTGGGTTACGTTGAAATAGCTGAGTCTGGCCGCGATGTCGAGCCCGTCAGCCACGTCGAGCCAGTTGTAGGTGAAGTCGCTGTTGATGCGCTGGGAGGCGAAACGACCACGTGGATCCAGCGCCTGAGCGACACCGGGCCCCGTGCCGATGTTTGATCGGTCCTGCAGTCCCGCACGGAATGTCCATTGTTCTGCGTTGGCTTCAACCCGGGCCTCAATCTGATCTACGGAAGTGTTCACCGGACCGGGAGCAAGGGAAGCTGAGGTGCCGAACTGTTGGTCAAACTGTGTTTGGGCGTCTTCCTCAATGGTTCTATCCCAGCCGTCCGTTGCCTGGTATTCCAGTGAGAGGCTCAGATCAACTTCGTTAAGTTGCCCAGCTGTCTCGACCCATCCACCTGCGGTATCAAACTCTCCGGCGCGAATGCCCATCTCGGTTGCATCGATGTCACCAGCGTTTTTGGTGATGATATTGATTACGCCAGCGTAGGCATCTGCACCATACAAGGCTGACCCGGGGCCCCGAATCACCTCGATACGACGGATAGCCTTGACCGGCATGCCTCCCCAAGCATTCCCCCGATTGCCGAACATCGCTGTTGTTACGGGTATCCCGTTAACAAGCATAAGAGCCTGTGGGTTAAAACTGGAAGTGATGCCACGGAAGATGTATTTCGGCGAATAAGCCTGGTCCGAATAGTTAACGTGCAACCCCGGAACGGTCTCGAGCACCTGGTCGAGATCGTTTGCTCCCATGGCCCGGATCTCCTCCTCACTGATAACAGAGGTGATGGCGGCCGCTTTGTCCAGAGGCGTTTCCGTGCCCGAGGCAATGGAAACAACGCGGATTTGGCTTAGCTGTTCGAGTGAGAGGTCCCAAAGATCATTAGCCGGAGACGGCGATTCCGCATGCACAGGTGCCACCGCAAAAGGCATCAGAATGGGCCAGACCTTTCGAGCGAAATTACGTGCAAACCGGAATTGAATGAGGTCTCTCATTAATGCGCCCCATCGAGGGGGATTTGTGTTTTTGCTGCGCCTGGATGCAATTGGTTAAGGTCCTTACCGAAGCCTGAAATCTCGTCTAGTTTACGATTTTCCCTTATAAAAATGCAGTCTAGTTTGGGAAAGTCGTTGGACAAGAACTGAAATAAGGTTTATTTCTTGAGCTTTGTAAGCGCGTCACAAAAATGACACCTGAGCGGCGGTTAACATGATGGTTGTGAGAGTTGACTGGAAATTGTCATCAAGGACTTGGGCAGGGACAATCAGATGAAATGGATTAGCGGCCTGATGATCTTGGGTTGGTTGGCTTTCGGCACCCAATGGGCATTAGCGGAATCGGACGGGGCCGAAGGTTTTCAATATGAAGAACGTTCCACTATTGAAACCATCGCTCTGCGTTCAATCGAGGAGGACGCCCTGGCCAACACGGTTGTCGAAGGGGGATTGGCGGCGCCTGCCGAGGGTGTGGCAGTCAAGCCCCGGTCCGACGATGACTTCTATCTGGACCCGCTGTCCCTTCAGCCCCGGGATGAACGGACCGATCTGGGGCGCTCGGAAATTCCGGTGGATATCCGGTTCAGTAACCCCAAGTCCGTACCGGGCCAGACCCACAGCAATAACTACGTGATCCGGCCACCGGCAAATCGAACCTACGATACCCTCAACACCAACCTGATTGGCCGCTGAGGTGCGATTGATCAGGCGGCGGCGACACCGCTCAGTTCGGACTTGCCGAGCACCTTCTCATAGAAGAATGCCAGTGCCTGCCTGGCCTGGTTGAGACGCGCCCGGGACACCCGCATGCCCTCGCTGAGATAGCTCAGAAACTGTTGTTGATCCTCGCTTTCCAGGGCCTCGGGGTCCTTGGAATCGTGGAACAGCACGAAACGGGTAATCCAGTGCAGGTAGGTTTGTTCTGCGCGTTGGTTGAGCTGTTGCTCCCGGATGGCAGCGGTCAGACGACGGACGAGGTCCGGCTGGGATTGCTCCAGTGCCTGGGTGATTGTCATGGGTAAAACTCTTCCGCTTGGGATCGTTGTTGTTATGTTGGACGCATCTTATGACAATCTTTTGAACGTCGCAAAATTTTCCTTTTACGGTTTGTAAGCACCTTGTGACGGCCTGGAATGCAGACAGCCCGGACCGTTTTTCCTCAGATCACGTACATGGCGAGGTTGTCAGCCACGCAGGCGGGTTTGTCCTCACCGCGGATTTCGATGGTGGTATGGTAGGTCGCCAGCACTCGTCTGTCGTCAACCCGCGTCAGCTCCTTCAGTTCCACCTTGCTGCGGATTTCCGCCCCCGCCTTAACCGCCGCCGGGAACCTCAGCTTGTCCAGGCCATAGTTGATCGTGGCGGAGGTGCCGGCGACCTTCAGGGTCTGGCTGTTGAGCATGGGGATCAGGGACGCGGTGAGGTAGCCGTGAGCCACCGGGCTTTTCCAGGGCGACTCACGCTTCGCCCGTTCGACATCCACGTGGATCCACTGGTGATCGCCGGTGGCATCGGCAAACGCATTGATCATGTCCTGGCTGATGGTGGTCCAGGGGCTATGGCCGATAACCACGCCTTTGTAGTTCTCCAGGTCGTTGATCGCGATTGAAACCATGGGGTTCTCCTGACAGTCAGTTGGCGAAGGGATCACACGCCGTAGCCGGGGTTCTTGCTGTCCAGCAGGCGCACCAGTGCCGGCCAGGTCAGCTTGGCAGCCATTCCCAGGGACTGGGACTGTTCCGCGGTGGTCCGGATTGCCTGGTCCGAGGGCAGATGGACCGGACCGCAGCTTTGGGCCTTGACCTGGATCTCGCAGGCCTTCATCAGGAAATACAGGTAGGTGAAGGTCTCGGGGACATCCTTGCCGGCGGTCAGTACGCCGTGGTTGCGCAGGAGCATCATCGATTTGTCGCCCAGGTCCCGGATCAGGCGCTCCCGTTCATCCAGGTTCAGGGCAACACCCTCGTATTCGTGATAACTCAGGTGCTCCAGGCACAGCATGGCGGTCTGGCTCAACGGCAGCAGTCCGTCCCGGTGGGCCGAGACGGCGACGCCATCGGCGGCGTGCAGGTGCATGACGGCCCCGGCATCCTCCCGCCCCATGTGGACGGCGCTGTGAATGGTGAACCCCGCCGGATTGACGCGGCTGATACTGCCGGACTCCACCACCTCGCCATTCTGATCGACTTTCACCAGTGAGGAGGCAGTGATTTCGTGGAACAGCAGGCCGTAAGGGTTGATCAGGAAATGGTGTTCGGGGCCGGGTACCCTTGCGGACAGGTGGGTAAAGACCAGGTCATCCCAGCCAAACAGGGCAACCAGCCGATAGGCGGCCGCCAGCTCCGTTCTTACCTTCCATTCGGCTTTTTTCAGATCTGCGGTGTCCTGGGGTGCGGTGTCTGTTGTCATGGTTATCACCTCTGCAAGAGGACAGGAGCCACGCAGGCCGCTGCCCGGAAACAAAAAAGGGGATGGCTGTTGGGCCACCCCCGAAAAGGCCTCCGACTGGAAGAGAGAGGCCCCAGGCTCACTGAAGAAGGGGGTTAGCTGGCCTGTAACAGGGTGGCGTAACGCTCCAGATGGAAATCGTCATCGCCGAGCTGGTGGTTGATCATGATCAGGCGTTTGGCGTAATGGGCGAAGTTGTATTCCCAGGTCATGCCGATACCACCGTGGGACTGGATGCCCTGCTCGGAAATGAACTGGCCACTGCGACCGATCACGTTCTTGGCTGCGGCCAGAATCCGGCGCCGCTCGTCGCTCTGGGATTCATCGGCCACGCTGGCAGCCAGGATGGCCATGGAGCGGGCCTGTTCCAGTTCCGACATCATGTCCACCATGCGGTGCTGCAGAACCTGAAACCGGCCAATGGGCACACCGAACTGCTTGCGCTGCTTCAGGTACTCCAGGGTCAAATCACAGGCCACTTCCATCACGCCTACAGCCTCGCCACACAGGGCAGCGATAGCGCGACCGGCCTGGTACTCGATAACACCGGCGGCCTGGCCTTCCTCCCCCAACAGCGCGTCCGCGCCAACAGTGACACTGTTCAGGAACAGGTCGCATCCCTTGGCGCCATCGATGGTCGGGTAGGTGCGTCGTTCGAGGCCTTCGGCATCTGCTGGGACCAGGAACAGGCTGATTCCGTCGGCATCCCGGCTGTCACCGGATGTGCGGGCGGAGACCACCAGTACATCCGCGCAGTGCCCTCCGATAACCACCGCCTTGCGACCGTTCAGGACATAGCCGTCACCGGATTGTTCGGCACGGGTTTCCACATCGTTCAGGTCATAGAAGCTCTGGGGCTCCTGCAAACCCACGGCCGCCCGGGTTTCGCCGCTGGCGATACCGCCCAGCCACTGCTCTTTCTGCTGGTCATTGCCGGCCTGGCTGATCAGCCCGCCGCCCAGAACGACTGATTGCAGGTAGGGTTCGATGCACAGGCCACGACCCAGTTCGGTCATCACACTCTGTACTTCCACGCCGCTGCCGCCAAAGCCGCCCAGCTCCTCGGGGAAGGGCACGGCGGTGAGGCCCAGCTCACCCAGCTGCTTCCAGAAATCCTCACTGAAGCCCAGTTCGGATTCGCTGTACTCCAGGCGTTTTTCAAAACTGTACTCACCGCGTACCAGGCGGGCCACGGTGTCCTGCAACATCTGCTGCTCTTCGTTGAGTCGGAAATCCATGGTCGCCTCCTTAAAGCCCGAGAATCATTTTCGACACGATGTTCTTCTGGATCTCGTTGGATCCGCCGAAAATCGACAGCTTGCGGTTGTTGAAGTACTGGGCGGCCAACGGAGCGGCATTCTTGTCCGAGAGGAAGTCGCCGTTGTAGTCCAGGTCCAGTTCTTCTTCCACGAACGGGATCGCGTAGGGGCCGATGGCCCGGCGGGCCAGATCATTGATGGCCTGACGGATCTCGGTACCGCGCACCTTGAGCATGGAGCTCTCCGCCCCGGGCATACCGCCGCCCTCGACCGAGGCAACGATACGCAGGTTGCTGATTGCCGCTGCCATCAGGTCAATTTCCACCTGGGCAATGCGTTGGCTGAAGGCGGTATCCTCGATCAGAGGCTTGCCGTTCTTCAGGCGGCGGGAGGCCAGCTCCTTGAGGTGCTGAAGGGCCGCCTTGGACAGACCGATACCGGCAAGACCGGTACGCTCGTAGGTGAGCAGATACTTGGCGTAGGTCCAGCCCTTGTCTTCCTCTCCCACCAGGTTTTCCGCCGGCACTTTCACGTCCTCGAAGAAAACCTCGTTCACTTCGTGCTCGCCATCGAGGGTAATGATCGGCCGCACGGTGATGCCCGGCGTGTTCATGTCGATCAGCAGGAAGGAAATACCCTCCTGGGCTTTTACCTCGGTATTGGTGCGCACCAGACAGAAAATCATGTTGGCGTGCTGACCGAGGGTGGTCCAGGTCTTCTGGCCGTTGACGATGTAATGGTCACCCTCGCGTACGGCGCGTGTTTTCAGGGACGCCAGGTCAGAGCCGGCGCCGGGCTCGGAGTAACCCTGGCACCACCAGTCCTCACCGCTGAGGATGCGGGGCAGATACTTCTGTTTCTGCTCTTCGGTGCCGAACTTGATGATCACCGGCGCCACCATGTTGACGCCGAAGGGAATGGAGCGAGGTACCCCATACCGGCAGGATTCTTCATCCCAGATGTGCTTCTGAACCGGGGTCCATTTCACACCGCCGTATTCTTCCGGCCAGTGAGTGGCGTACCAGCCCTGTTCGCTCAGGATTTTCTGCCAGCGCTGATGGTCCTCTTTGGACAGCCGCCGGAAACCTTTCACCTTGGCGGCGATATCCGCCGGCAACTTCTCATCCAGGAACGCGCGGACTTCGTCACGGAAGGCCAGTTCCTCGGCCGTGTAGTTCATGTTCATGGGATAGCCTCTTTTGCATTACAGCGAAAATATATACCGCATAGCAGAATTACTCAATGATCCTGCAATTTCCGGGGCTGTGTCAATGATAAGTGAAATACGAAAACACTCAGCGAAAGATTAATTTCATAAAAATCAGTTTCGCTCCTTGTTGATGTAGAGACGTTTGTCTATATTGTCTCACTCGGAAGCCGGTACTGCTAAGCGGAATAATAAAGCACAACAAGATCGCTCTGCGAAACTATGTTTGAGTTCTGCTGGTATGGCCCGGCACCGGAAAGACCAACAACAACGACATCAACCGATTCCGATACGAGGTCAAGAGATGACAACAACAACACGCTTCAACGCCCGTCCACTTGCCCGCGCCGTCGCCCTGGCCGGTGCCCCCCTGATGCTGTTGGGCGCAGCGACCGCAACCGCCCAGGACAACAGCGAGCTGCAGGAGCTGCGAGACCGTGTGCAGCAGCTGGAAGAAAAGCTCGCCGGTGCGGTATCAACGGCGCCGGAGTTGCAGGAGGACAACACCTATCTGCTGCGGGACGGTGACGGCATCAAGATCGGGGACACCACAATTTCCTTCGGCGGTTTTATCAAGGCGGACGCCATCTTCGGGTCCGATGGTGACGGCAGTCTCAACGGCTATTCCATTGGCCTGCCCCGGACCTTCGCCAAAGCCGCCGCCAACGGTAGCAGTGACTGGAAGACCGGCTTCAGCGCCCGGGAATCCCGGATCAGTATCGGGACCAGTACCGGAGACGTCTTCGGACACGACCTGACCACCTACATCGAGATGGACTTCAACCAGGACCTGAACGACGGGTTCAGCGAAACCGGCAATGAAATCGTCTCCAACAGTTACGCGCCGCGCCTGCGCCAGGCCTATGGTTCATGGAATGGTTGGGATTTCGGGCAGACCTACACCACCTTCACCGACCTGGCTGCCATGCCGGAAATACTGAACCAGGGTAAGCAGGCGGCTTTTATCTACGCGACCCAGCCCATGCTGCGTTACAACATGGCTGTGCCGGGCGGCAAGCTGATGGTGGCGCTGGAAAATCCGGAAGACGGTTACTACGGCAATTCCTATGATGATCAGTCCTATCCGGACCTGACGGCCCGTTACCAGATCCGTGGCAGATTCGGCTTCTATTCCATTGCCGGCATGGTTCGCAGCTTCGAGGACGACGCCGCGGACAAGACCGAGACCTCCGGCGCGGTGTCACTCAGCGCACGCATCCCCACCATCGGTCGTGACGATCTGCGCCTTCAATACAGTTATGGCGCCCTGGGGCGTTATATGGGACTGCTGACCTACCCGGATGTGGACCTGGGTGCCCTGGCGGCAGGTGAGGTAGAACCGCTGAAAACCTATGGCGCCACGGCGGCGTATCGTCATTTCTGGTCTTCGGACTGGCGTTCGTCCGTGACGGTCTCGCACACCGAGATCGTGGATGACCTGGAGTTCTCCCCTGCGGGTACGCTCAGTTACTTTGATTCCTCCACCTCCGTCCACGCCAACCTGTTGTGGTCTGCCCACAAGAACCTGACGCTCGGGCTGGAATACGCCTACTGGGACTTCGGCCAGATCGCCTCGGACAGCAGTGAGCACTACGAGCAGGTCATGGCCTCGGCCAAGCTGAGCTTCTGATCCCACAACGGACCTTTTTTGAGTTGTAGCCTGTCTCAGGTGCAGTGCTCTTCCTTAGCCCCGGCGGCTTCCCCGCACCGGGGCTTTTTTGTGCCGGGATCAGAGCAGGGCGGTAATGCCCAGGGTGACGGTATTGCGGTCGTATTCGTAGCGGGCGATGTTGCTTTCGTTGTGGACGCCCCGCCAGCCGGCTGCGATCGAGAAGGTGTCGTTGATCCGGTAGTCGGCATTCATGCTGAGCGACAGGCGCTGGTCCACACGGTTGATGATCCAGGTGCCTTCGGGCACCTGCAGGCGGTGGGCCTTGCGGTAAAAGTTGTAGCGGTAGCTGAGCACGCCGCCGATTTCCAGAGCCTGAACCGGGTAATAGCTGGTACTGATCTCCAGGGTTTGCCCCAGGGGAGATACACTGAAGTACTCCCGCTCTGTTGCCAGATTCCGGCGGTCATCGTAATCCAGGTAATACCGCAGCCCGCCGCCCCAGTCGCCGAGGCGCGCCCGGTAACGGGCATCCAGTCGGTAGTGCCGGCCGTCATAGGCATCGTAACGGGAAGCGGCCGATACCTGTTCCGCCCGGGCGGACAGCGAACACCGCGCTCGCTCTGCCCCGAGGGCGCAGGCTGACGTGGTCAGTCCGGTGGTGATTCTGCCTCTTTCTTCCCGGGACTTGTCACCGTACCAGAGCTTGTCGCCACCTAAACCGGCGTGCAGACGGTAGTCATCCAGCCGATACTCCCATTTGGCATCCAGGCGTAGCAGGTGGGAGTTGAAGTCATCCTCGGTATCGTATTCCCGGGTGTAGGCCTGACCCTGCAGCCTGAGACCCTGTTGGCCCTGCCGATAGACATAGCCGGATGCTGCGGCCACCGATTCCAGGAAACTGTCTTCGATGGCGCGGGATGCTTCGTCAGGAAACAGCCCGATGTTGTCTTCATAGCCAGCCGCCAGTGATACAAGAGCCTGCCAGGGGAGTGGGGGCGCGCGTTCGCCCAAGCGTTCCAGCTGGGCCGTCGCCAGGTGGGTCAGGTTGTTTGCATCTCCGGCGTCAACCACTTCCCGGAATGCTGCCCGGGCACCGGCTTCGTTTTCCCGGGCAAGGGCAATCAGGCCCAGGTTGTAAAACGCCAGAGTCCTCTGACGGGTTTCGGTCAGCTGCCGGAACATGCGCTCGGCGCTCTCGAAATCACCGGTCTTGTAATAAATGACGCCCAGGTTGTAGGTCAGGGCGCGGGAATTCATGCCGAGGTCGGCGGCGGATTCAAGGAGGGTTCGTGCTTGTTCGAGGTTGCCGGCCTTGAAGGCGACAATTCCGGCCCGCAACTGGTTGGCCGCTTCCCCATTGGCATCAGCCTTCAATGCCGGAGACAGCGTGATCGACCATGCAATAAACAGAAGGTTTGCGGAGCGAAGCAGCAAGCAGAGTATCCTTGAAGCTGGAACGGAAACCGGCGTATCAAGGACAAGCTTAACTCATGAAGGAGCAGAAAATCAGGTATTAGTTGGCCGTCCCGCTATCGAGCAGGTCGTTACCCTTGTCGAGTAGTTCGTCTCCGGTGTCCAGCAGATCCTCACCTGGCTTGAGCAGATCCAGGTCGGGATCAAGCAGGTCCGTCTCTGGCAGTTCTGTCTCGAGCAGGTCGGGTTCTTCTTCGCCGGGAAATTCGAGTTCAAGGGCATCCCGGGTTTCCCTCGACTCGGAGGCGAGTGTTTCTTCCAGGTCCCTGGTCTCATCCCTGATTTCGGTGATATCCAGCTCATCGACCGATTCGGGCAGTTCCATTTCCTGAACGAATGATGAATCGAGTGTGTCCTCGTCCTCGACCATTCTCATGGTGACTTCAAAGTCCGTTTCCGCGGCTGCCAATGCGGGTACGAGGGCGAGTCCCAGGGCCATGCCCATGGCCGCCACCAGCCGTGGCAATAATAATGCTGACCTCATGACGATGGCTCCAGTGTCGTGCCAATGTCGGTACGGAAGGTTTTGCGTTTGCGGCCATCATCCAGATGGGCTACCAGGGTGCCTGCACCAGGGAACAGAATGTTCAGGGGCAGGGCGAGCAGGTTATCCCCGGGCTTCAGGTTCACCTTCCAGCTTACGCGATGGCGACCGGGAAAGGGCGCCAGCTCCATGTTTGGGGGCAGTTCCAGGGTCAGAGTGACGTTGTCCACTGCCTCCGTGGAGGTGAATGCGAGCCGGACGGTCTTCTGATCTCCCGCAGCAGCAACCTCCTGCACGGTGGTTGTGCTCGTCTCTGCTATCGGCTTCGCCGGCTGTTGCGGCCCGGAAAATTCGCTGCCGATGAAGATCCCTACGACCAGGGCCGCCGCTACGGCCCCTCCCCAGACGGGTATTGTCCAGGAGCGTTTCGCCGATGGCTGTTCGCCTCGCTTCGCAGCCGCCAGCATTCGCGCCTCGAATCCCTGGTCCGGTTCGGGCGCCCGTTCCCGGGCCACTTCTTCCATCATCAGTGTGGCCGAAGACAGGGCCCTGGCACAGGCTCCGCAGCGATCGGCGTGCCGGCGCATCTCCAGCTCCACCGGCTCGGAGAGCTCGCCGGCCGCCATCGCATCCACGTCTTGCAGAAAATGTTTGCAGTTCATCGCATCTACCTCACTTGAGTCCACGGACTTGCTGCTCAAAAGGTTCCAGCTCTTCCTGCAATTTTGTGCGGAGCAGGGCGCGGGTCCGATGAAGCCGTGATTTGATGGTGCCGATGGGCACGTCGAGTACCTCTGCAATGTCTTCCTGACGCCAGCCATCGGCGTCATGGAGCAATAAAAGGGTTCGCTGGTCGGGATGAAGCTCTCCGAGCAGCCGTTTCAGGGTTTGGCTCCGGATATCGCCTTCCACCTTGGCCAGCGGGTCTGGCTCGCTACCGACCCGGGTCTCCAGAAACGGCGTTTGCTCGTCATGGAGATCCAGGGCGCTGGTGTTGATCTCCCGTCCCGCTGGTCGTTTACGGATTGTATCGACGAAATGCCGGTAAAGCACCCGGTGTAGCCAGGGTCGAAGGTGGTCGACGGATTCCAGCTCGTCCAACCGCGGATAGAGTTTGACCACCACGTCCTGGACCAGGTCCTCGGCATCGTGCTCACGGCCGGTTAACCGGTAGGCAAAGGTGAACATCGTCTTCAGGTGGGGCTGAACCAGACGATCGAAACGTTTCGATTTTGATTGGCGAAATGGAAGTAAGGCCAAGCGGGTACCCCTGAAAACACCCTGCACCTGTTCGGTGCTGCGTGAGTTTTATGGTTTTTGTCGCATTTTTTAATGGTACCAGCGCGCTTCCGGCTGGGGTATGTCCGTTTGTAAAAAATTGAATATAAATTTTCTTCTTAAATATCAGGTTTTTGTGATTATTTTTGACTGAAATGACAAAAAAGTGCTCCTGGTTTTGGAACCTTTGCAATTAGACCTCCGTCGAGGGCAGCTAAAGGCGAGGGACCGTCGAACTACAAAAAACCAGAGGTAACGAAACATGTTGATTCGCACCGTATGCCTTGCTGCGCTGTCGGCTACGACACTGGGTTTGTCCGGTTGTCTCGATGGAAGCAGCCAGACAAGCAAGAACGCCAATCCCGATTACAACATCACCAGCAATCTGATAGAACGTGGCGTTCACCCGTTATTCGATCCACTGGAAACCGAGTTCCCCATCCCGAGCGATGCCCTGTTTTATCTGAGTGAGGTGGATGACGGCACCATGCTCAATGGCACCGATCCCGCCAACCCGGTCACCACCGGCATCGGCTTCCTCGATGGCAGCTCAGTGCTGGCGCCCGTCGATATCAAGATCAGCGCCAGCCTCGATAGCCAGCAGATCCTGGATGCCCGGGACTTTGTCGAGGTGGACGGGGAAGTGGTTCCGAACCCGGATCAGAACGTGTTTTTCTTCCCGGTTGAATACGCCAGCGGCGACACCATCGAAGCCCTGGATATCGAAGTTGCCGGACTGACACCGGCCATCCGCTACCGCCAGGCACTCAGGCTCCGGGAGCAGGGCAATACCGCCGAAGCCGATGCTATCTTCAGCGATCTGCTACGGGAAAAGCTCCGGGTCGAGTTGCTGGACATTGATGGGGGGCAGAACAACCTGGTGCGGGTCCTGCCACTGGAGCCGCTGGCGGAAAAGACCCAGTACGTTCTGGCGCTTACCAACGATATTGTTGATGCTGAGGGTGAGGCTCTGGTTGGTTCACCCACTTTCCAGAGCGTTGCCGATCCCGAGCGCACACTGTCCAATGCGGCCTTCCAGCCGTTCCGCGATGCCATGCTGCCGGCGCGTCAGCTCGCCGCAGACTACTTTGACTTCAAGCGCGAGGTTGCTGCATCGGCGGGCTTTGCCCAGAGCTTTGCGGACGTCACCTACTCGACCACCATCACTACTACCGCAGTGGATGACGTTCTGCTCGCCAATGCGGCACCGATCACCTATTACCGGTCCGTTCTGTCGGTCGCCCAACGCCAGCAGGCCCTGAACAGGCTGCTGGACGGTTTCTATAACCTCAGTGACCAGGTGCTGGGCGAGGGTGCTACGTCCGAGGAGGAAGCACTCAACAGCCAGATCTACCAGACACTGACGGACCCCGGTTTCCGCCTTTACGATGAAGAGCTGGCCACGCTTCTGACCGAGGCCCGGGATAATGGCATGACTGTGCTCTTCACAGACCTGGTTTCGGATGACCTGGAGGATCGCCAGTTGGCCTATACGGCGCAGGCAGCGACAGCGCAGGCCACGGATATGAGCGTGGATGTGGAGCCGGATGCCCAGGCCCTTGCCTCGACGGCCGAAACCCTGGTTGATACGCCCAAGCCCCGGAATGTGCGGGTATTCAGTCAGCGAGATGGTGGCGATGTGAATCCGGCGCTGGCCCAGGAAATCCAGGGCACGCCTCTGAATGTCCATGTCTACGAGGGTGAAATCACTCTGCCGTATTTCCAGACTGTGCCCGAGGACGGTAATGGTTCAGTGCTGACCTCCGAAAGCTGGTTGCCGGCTGATTTTTCCGGTAATGACAGCCTTAACGATGCGCCCTCGGACCGGATCACCTATCGCTTCCCGTTTGCTGGCAAGAACGCGGATACGACAGTACCTATCGTGATCACTGCGCCGGACACCAACAATGCAACGTTCCTGACGTTGAGCGGTGGTGTTCCTGCAAATGGCTACCCGGTCATCATCTACCAGCATGCGGTGACCACGGACCGCTCTGCCACCCTGCCACTGGCAACGGCGGCGGGCCTGCTGTGCGCAGATCCCGGCAACAGCCATGACTGTTTTGTCACCATCGGTATCGATCAGCCACTGCACGGGATCTTTGGTGAAGGCTTCGTTGGCCTCAACCCGATCAGCGAGCAAGCCGGCGCGTCCCCCGAGGCTACCGAGCGTCACTTCGGCTTCGCGGCCGATGCAGATTTGAATCCGGTACCCGCCGATCAGCTGGAAGCGCCGGAATCCGGCAGCCTGTTCCTGAACTTCGCCAACTACGCGAATACCCGGGACAACATGCGCCAGGGCGCCCTGGACCTGCTTAACGTGAATGCATCGTTGCAGGCGATCGAAGATGCCATTGCCGCCTGCGACGCCTGTCCCCAGGGCCTCAACCTGGATCCGGATCGTGTCTATTTCCTGAGCCATTCCCTGAGTGGCATGGGTGGCGCAGCCTTCCCCCACGTCAATAACGCCGCCATCGAAGCAGGCAACGAAAATCTCAATCCGATCCTGGCCGCCAACCTGTTCAATACCGGTGGCAGCTTCGGGCGCCTGGTAGAGAACTCCCAATCGGTGGCTCCGCGAGTGCTGCCGGGACTTGATGCCGCCTCGGATGGTCTGCTCTCCCAGGGCCGTACGGAACTCAATATCTACTTCAATGTGTTCCAGGGGCTGCTCGACTCGGCGGATCCGGTCGCTTTCGCGCCGCTCTATAAGGAAGTGCCGATCCTGCTGACCGAGATTGCGGGCGTTCCGGATGACCCCGATCGCCCGACGGATAACACTGTGCCCAATGCGGCCGATGATGTGCTGTATCCGCTGGGACCATTGTCCACCACGATTCCCGAAACAGGCTTCGTGATCGACGGTGAAAACATGCCGCTGGCGGGGACCGATCCCCTGGCGGCGGCCATGGGTGCGGAATCCACGCCCCTGCAGACCGACGGTCTTCCGCTAATCACCCGCTATCTGGAAGGCTCCCATGGCAACCCGATTTCCGCGGGTCAGAAAGAGGCCGATCCCTTCTCCTCCCGGGCAGTCTTCGACGAAATGACGGCCCAGATGCTGCAGCTGTTCACCGACGGAACGGTGTCCGTGGTCAACCCCTGCGTGGTCCAGGATGCCGACACCAGTGGTACCGATTGTACCGCCAGCGGTGGCAACACCGACGCCGGTGACACCCCCAACAGTGGTGGTGGCGGTGGAGACGGAGGCGGTGATGGCGGCCTCCTCGATGGAGGGCTCGGGCTGTGACCTGATTCCATCAGCGGGCACCCCTCCGGGTGGTGCCCGGAATTCCCAAGGATATCGATAAAAACATGGCGTTAGCCTCGCCAGACGGGGAGGCTTTGCCTGAAACTTGCGGAGTAACACGCAATGAAAACAACAAAACCGACCCTGAATACGCCCCTGCGGCTCGCGCTGGCCGTCCAACTCGCTGGCCTCTCAATGACCGCGTCGGCGTTCGACTTCAGCATCTACGAAATTGATGCCTCGTTCAGCACGACGCTCACGGCGGGTATGGCCTACCGCCTGGAGGATCAGGACAAGGACCTGATCTCCCAGGGCAACCTCGGACCGGAATTTGCGTTCAGCAACATCGGTGCCTCCTCGAACAATTTTGATGACGGCAACCTCAATTTCGAAAAGGGCGAGCCGTACTCCCAGATCCTGCGGGGCCGCTCGGAGCTGTTCCTGGACTACGTGCCGGACAGCGATACCCTGACCAGGGTCGGCGCCCTCGTCCGTGGCACCTACTACTACGACTACGAGCTCAAGGACAACCCCCGGGCGGTGGATCCGGTCGGCCAGCGCCGGGAGCTCAATGAGGAGGCCCTGGATAACGCCGCCGGGGCCGACCTGTTGGATGCCTACGTGTTCACCGACTGGTATTTCGGGGATACCCCGGTGTCCGTCCGTTATGGTCGCCAGGTGGTGAACTGGGGCGAGAGCACCTTCATTCTCGGAGGCATTAACGCCGTCAATCCCATTGATGTCCCCGCGTTCCGAGCCCCGGGCGCCGAGCTGAAGGACGTGCTTCTGCCGGTGGAAATGCTCTACAGCTCGGTCGGCATTACGCCGGAGGTCACCCTGGAGGCGTTCGTGCAGACCGACTGGGAGCCGTTTCGCATTGATGATTGCGGTACTTTCTTCTCCACGGCGGATGTGGCGGCGGATGGTTGCGGCCCGGTGTTGCTGGCCGGCCAGGTGCCGGATTCACAGGCCTTTGAAGAAGGCTTTATCTCGCCGCGCATCGGTGACAAGGAGCCAGGAGACACCGACCAATATGGTATGGCTGCCCGTTGGTATATGACAGATCTGGGCGCCGAGTTGGGCCTGTTTTACACCCGTTACAACAGTCGGCTGCCCTACATCAGCGGTGTGGTGAATAACCCCGCTGATGCCGACGAAACCCAGATGCGGGATCCCACCCTTCCGGATGCACGTTTCCCCAGTTACTTCATCGAGTACCCGCAGGACATCGAGCTGTACGGGATCAGTGTCAACACCACGCTTCCCACCGGAACCTCGCTCGGGGCGGAGTACAGCTACCGGCCAAACATGCCGATCCAGTGGAACACTTTCGAGCTGATATACGGGGGGGTACAACAGCGCGGCCCGGACGGCCAGGTGATCAGCAAGCTTGAGCAGCGTGAGATCGACAAGGACTACAACTACGCGGGCAAACCCGTGGACGGTTACGACCGGTTCGGCGTGTCCCAAGCGCAGGCGACCTTTATCCACTTCATTGACCGTGTGATGGGCGCCGCCCGCTTCATCATCGTTGGCGAAGTCGGCGCGACTTACGTCCACGACCTTCCGGGCAAGTCCGAGGCCCGTTATGGCCGATCCGGTATCTGGGGGGTTGGTCCCGTACCTCTGGAAGGTGAGAGCTTCACTGGAGATTTCTGCAGCCAGGGCACCGATGACGTTCCGCGCCTGAACATCAATCCCACCAACTGCGGCGGTGACGGCTTCACCACCAGCTTCTCCTGGGGCTACCGGACCCTGTTTGTCTGGGATTATCCGAGTGCCTTTGCCGGGGTCAACCTGCGCCCGAAGCTGTTCCTGACCCACGATGTCAAAGGCTACGCGCCGGACCCGGGTGGCAACTTCAAGGAAGGCAACAAGTCCGTGGGCCTCGGCCTCGATGCCACCTATCAGAACTCCTACAAGGCATCCCTGAGTTACACCACCTACTTCGGCGGCGATTACAACGAGATCAATGACCGGGATTTCGTTGCCGCTTCCGTTTCCTATTCCTTCTGAATCAACACGTGACCTTAAAGGTGAGCACCATGAAGACTACAAGAACCCTGATCTACGGAGCTGTAACCGCAGCGATGATGGTCTCCGCCAACGCGGGGGCCGCAGAGGCCGCCAAACTGGGTGACACCCTGACCCCGATCGGTGCCGAAAAGGCCGGCAATGGCGACGAGATCCCTGCCTGGACGGGAGGGCTGACCGAAGCGCCGGCCGGCTACAAGGGCGATGGACGCTATGTTGACCCCTTCCCGGGCGACCAGGAGCTGTTCCGGATCGACCAGAGCAACGTGGATCAGTACAGCGATAACCTGACCCCGGGCCAGGTCGCCATGATCAGGAAGTACGACGACTACTTCATGCCGGTATACGAAACCCGGCGGACAGCGACCTATCCGGAATCCATCCAGCAGAAGAGCAAGGCAAACGCCACCACGGTGGAGCTGGTGGAGAGTGGCAATGGCCTTCAGAACTATCAGACCGCCATTCCGTTCCCGATTCCGGAAAACGGGCTTGAGGCGATCTTCAACCACATCACCCGGTATCGGGGTGGCTCGTTCACCCGCAACGTGGCCCAGGTGACGCCCCAGCCCAATGGCGATTTCAGCCCGGTGAAGTTCACCGAGTCCTTCACCGAACGGGTAGCGCTGGAAGACTATGATCCCGCGGAAGATCCCAACGTGATGTTCTACTTCAAGCAGACCATCACCGCGCCTTCACGCCTGGCTGGTAACGTGCTGCTGGTGCACGAGACCATCAACCAGGTCAAGGAGCCACGCCGGGCCTGGCTGTACAACTCCGGGCAGCGTCGCGTGCGCCGGGCGCCCAATGTGGCCTATGACGGTCCGGGTACGGCCGCCGATGGCCAGCGTACCTCGGATAACCTGGATCTCTACAACGGCGCTCCGGACAAGTACAACTGGGAGCTGGTGGGCAAGAAGGAGCTGTATATCCCGTACAACTCCTACCGGATGGCCAGCGCCGATCTGAGCTACACCGACATCATCAAGCCGGGCCATGTGGACCAGGGCCTGGCCCGCTATGAACTGCACCGGGTCTGGCATGTCCGCGCCACCCTCAAGGACGGCGAGCGTCATATCTATCAGGTCCGGGATTTCTACATCGACGAGGATACCTGGCAGGTCGCGGTGGTCGATCACTATGACGGCAAGGGCAATCTCTGGCGGGTGGCCGAAGCCCATGCCATGCAGATCTACGACGCGAAGATCCCGGCCTATGCCTTCGAAACCCTGTACGACCTGCTCTCTGGCCGGTACCTGGTGATGGGGCTGACGAACGAGGAAGACAATCCCTACGAGTACGGCACCGAACGCAGCTCCCGGGAATACACGCCGGCTGCGCTCCGGCGCGCGGGTGTCCGCTAAAAGCGGGCGATGGGATGAGACCCACCTCTCCGGCCAGGCGCCGGGGAGGTCTTATGGAGGCTTTTCAGGTGATTGATATTCTGACCCGGATAGGATTGCTCGAGATCGATAACCGCCTCGTGTACCGCAGTGGCAAATGGTACGTCCGGACCCGAGAGATCCCCGAGCGCGGACCCTATGATACCCGTCTCGAGGCTGTAGAAGGTCTGTATCGCCATGTGGCGATCTGTAGCGGCAGGCTGAGTCATTGCGACCATACCGAAGCCGCCGCGTTCATGGAGCACTCCGTCCAGAAGTGCTGCCAGCCGGCCTGCGACCTGTGCGCCGACCTGCTGGCAGTATTGCCGGTGGAGACCGCGATTCAGCTGAACGCCTGAATCCCGGTCTGGCCCCGGCCAAGAATCAGGGCGTGTACATCGTGGGTGCCCTCGTAGGTATTCACCGCCTCCAGGTTCATGACGTGGCGGATCACGTGGTACTCGTCGGCAATACCATTGCCGCCATGCATGTCCCGGGCAACCCGGGCGATGTCCAGGGCCTTGCCGCAGTTGTTGCGCTTGAGCAGTGACACCGCATCCGGAGTGGCAATGCCGGCGTCCATCATGCGACCCAGCTGAAGCACTGATTGCAGGCCGATGGTGATCTCGGTCTGCATATCCACCAGCTTTTTCTGGATCAGCTGGTTGGCGGCCAGGGGCTTGCCGAACTGCTTGCGCTCGAGGGTGTAGTTGCGGGCGGCGTGCCAGCAGAATTCCGCCGCGCCCAGGGCGCCCCAGCTGATCCCGAAGCGGGCCTTGTTCAGACAGCTCAGCGGTCCTTTCAGGCCTTCCACTTCCAGACGGTTTTCCTCGGGTACGAACACCTCATCCATGAAGATGGAGCCGGTGTCGGAAGCCCGCAGGGAGAACTTGCCCTGGATTTTCGGGGTGTCCAGTCCCTTGGCACCTTCCCGTTCGATGACAAAGCCGTTCACCTTGCCGTCCAGCTTGGCCCAGACCACGCAGATGTCGGCAATGGGTGAGTTGGTGATCCAGGTCTTGGAACCACTCAACAGATAACCGCCGTCGACTTTTTTCGCACGGGTTTCCATGCCACCGGGATCGGAACCATGGTTGGGTTCGGTCAGGCCGAAGCAGCCCACGTATTCCCCGGACGCCAGCTTGGGCAGGATGCGCTGCTTCAGTGCTTTCTTGCCGTAGGAGAAGATCGGGTACATGACCAGGGAAGACTGCACACTCAGGGCTGAACGGTAGGCGGAATCCACGCGCTCCACTTCCCGGGCGATCAGGCCGTAGCAGACATGGTTCAGGCCCGGACCGCCATACTCCTCCGGCAGGGTGGCGCCGAGCATGCCCAGTTCGCCCATCTGGTTGAAGATGTTGCGGTCGAATTTCTCGTGCCGGTTGGCTTCGATGATGCCCGGCATCAGCTGCTGGTCACAGAAACTGCGGATGCTGTCGCGGACCTGACGCTCGGTCTCGTCCAGTTGTGCGTCGAAATTCAGCAGGTCATTCCAGGGTGCGGAAGCCATACGTATTCTCCTGCAGGCAATGAGCGGGAAGCCCGATCATGAGATTTCCCGGCGTTGTGTGTTAATATAGTTTCGTTTAGCGAAACACAGTTTTGTAAATGAATGGCAAAAGACTAATCCGGGTATTATGGAAATGCAAGCAGTGATCAAGCGTCGCTGGTCGGGGCGGCTATGAACACGAATCTGCAATGGCTGGTATCGCTGGCGGTGCTGACCGAACTGGTCGCCATCTGCTTTGGCAACCGCGAGTTGAGCGCGTTTGCCGGTGGCATCTTTGTGGCTGCCTTCCTGATCGGAGCGGGGCGTCTTCAGGGCTATGCCCGCATGCTGCTGTTACTGTCTCTTGCGGTACTGGGAGGACTCGCCGGCTATGGTGCGCTGGGGACGGATCAGCTGATGAAAGCGGCGTCGGATGCGGCGTTCTATTCGGCGTTCCTCGGCAGCCTGGGCATGATGCAGTGTCTGGTGCGCCGATTCGAGGTATTGCGCCGGATCCACGATGTGCTGCTCGGCGGCCGGCCAGGCTGGCTGTATCCGAAATACGCCCTGGTCAGCTGCGGCATCGCCTCGGTGCTGAGTTTCGGCATGATGAGCCTGCTCTGTGGCACGCTCTCGGAGACCCTGCGTGAGCGCGGTATTACCGGTGAATCACGATTGCAGTGGTTGCGCAGCGTATTGATCAGCGCCCTCCGGGGTTTTGCCCTGGTGCCTTTGGTGGCGCCGACCAGTGTGGCGGTGGCCATTCTCACTCGCGAGTTGCCCCAGCTGAGCTGGTCGCTGTTGTTACCATTCGGAGTGATTGCCGCGCTGCTACTGGTGGCCGTTGGCTGGGTGCTGGAGCAGCGCCGGTTCCGCAGGGTCAGCAGTGAACGAATGGCCCTCGAGGGTTGGCCGGCGGGCACCGGGCGTTTGCTGGTGCTCATTCTGGTGGTGTTTGCGGTGATGGCGGCCCTGGTGGCGAGCACCGGGCTCAAGGTGTCGGTGGCGGCCATGCTGACGGTGCCTTCCGTGACCCTGCTTTACATGTTTGGGCAGGAGCGGAGGTTGGTGCCGGTTCTGCGGGAGGGAGCGGAGCAGGTATGGACCATGAATAATGAGATGGCCATATTTGCCGCCTCGGCCATTCTCGGGGTAGCCCTGTCAGGAGTGATTCCCGCCGATGCGCTTGCCGGCCTGCTTCAGAGCGGGAGTGGTGTTTTCCTGCTGGCGGTGCTGGGGATGCTGATGATGCCCATGTTTTCCATGATCGGGGTCATTCCGATCACGGTGCTGAGTGTTCAGGCCGGATTGCTGCCGGAACTGGTGGCTGGCGGGATGAATCCGTTGCCGGTTGCCGTGGCCCTGGTGATCGGCTTTTCCCTGGCCATGATGCTCTCGCCCTTTGGTCCCTCGGTGATGCTGCTTTCCCGGTTTGGCCAGGTATCCCGGTGGGTGGTGGCATTTCGCTGGAACGGGCGGTTCGTGTTGATCGCCATCCCCCTGCTGCTGGTGCTGACGGCCCTGGTGGCCTGGCTGGCACCGACCGTGGAATGATCGGTGCCAGCTGCCGGGTCAGTAACCTCGGCTGGTATCGACGATGCCGGTAATGGGCCGGCCCCGGGCGTGATCCCGGATCTTGCCGGTGATCTGTTCCAGGGTGGCATCCCGCAGTGTTCTGGCGGAGATGTGCGGGGTGATGGTGATTTCACTGCGTTGCCAGAACGGATGCCCCTCGGGCAGCGGCTCCTTGCGGAACACATCCAGTGAGGCCCGCAAAAGTTTGCCCTCGTCCAGGGCTTTCAGCAGGTCGTCCTCGACCAGGTGTTCGCCCCGGCCGACGTTGATCAGCACCGCGCTGGGCTGCAACTGGCTCATCAGTTCATAGTCGATGATGTCCCGGGTTTCATCGGTCAGGGGCAGGGTGTTGACCAGAACCCGGGTGGATTTCAGGAATTCGCCGAGTTGTTCTGGACCGGCATAGGTCCGCACACCATCAAGCGCGTGCTCGCTCCGGGCCCAGCCATTCACCCGGTAATCCAGATCCGCCAGGGTGCGCGCCACCCGCTTGCCGATATGCCCGAGCCCCATGACACCCACGGGCCACTCGCTGCGCTTGATCGGGCGATGAATCTTCCAGATGCCCTGGCGCTGCTGCTCCCGGTAGGTTTCCATCCCACGGCTCGCTTCCAGCAACTGGTGCAGCACGTATTCGGCCATCTGCACCGACATGCCGGCGTCTTCCAGGCGCACCACAGTCAGGTCTTCGGGCAGGTTGGGCACTTTCAGCAACCCGTCGATACCGGCACCGAGGTTGAACACTGCCTTGAGCTTCTTCTCCCGCTTGAACAGTCTCGCCGGTGGCTGCCAGACGATGGCGTAGTCGGCGTCGATCGCCGGACCGTCGGGATCCCAGACGTGAACCTCCGCCTCCGGCAACAGCTCCTTGATGGGAACTGTCCAGCGTTCCGGCGTGGGGTCACCTGCGACAAATAGAACCTTCATTTCGCCTCCGGGGTCGTAACTGGCAATTTACACTGCTATTTTGTTTTGCAATGCAGAATAAGATATCGAGAAAATCGGGTAAAGGCGGTATCTGGTATCGCCCTGCGATTTTTGTTTTGAAACATTACCTGAGAGTGTTTCATATTTGGCACGGGTTTTGAAAAGACTTTCTGGTACTTGATTTGCTCAGCGATTAAAATGGCGCATCTTTAGTCATTCATCAGATTGATACCCCGGACACCGGAGCAGGCGACGTGGTTGGAGGACGCCCCACTATGGCAAGAACAAAACAAAATTCACCGGAACTGAGAGTGGCATCCGGTGACGGTGAGCCGGTCAAGCCGGAAAAGGACCGCAAGTTTGTCGAGGCCCTGTCCCGGGGCCTGGATGTGCTCCGCGCGTTCAGCCAGGGTTCGGTCATCCTCGGCAACCAGGATATTGCCCGCATCACCGGACTGCCCAAGCCGACCGTGTCCCGGATGACGTACACCCTCACCAAGCTTGGTTACCTGAGCTACAACACCCAGCTGGAGAAATACCAGCTCAGCTCCGGGGTGTTGGCGCTGGGTTATGCCTACGTCTCGAATCTCAAGGTGCGCCAGCTGGCCAAGCCTTACATGGACGAGTTTGCCCGCCAGACCAACATGTCCGTGGGCCTGACCTGCCGCGACCGCCTGCACATGATCTACGTGGAAAACCGGCTGCCTCCGGAAGCGTCCCTGCTCCGCATGGAGATCGGCCTGAAACTGCCCATGGCCACCACCTCCGCAGGTCGCGCCTACTACTGCGCCATCAGCGACAAGGCCCGCACCATGATCGACGAGGCCATGGCTGACAAGTACGGCGATGCCTGGCCGGAGAAGAAAGAAGGCCTGGAGCAGGCCATGAAGGACTACAAGGAGCACGGCTTCTGCCTGTCCCTGGGAGAGTGGGACCGCAACATCAACTCCGCGGGCGTGCCCATCCACCTGCAGGATGGCACCATCATGGCCCTGACCTGTGCGGCGCCCTCCTACCTGGTATCTGCTGAAAAGCTCCGTGGCTCCATTGCCCACCAGCTGGCGATGCTGGCGGGTGATATCGAATCACTGGGCGTTTGATTACTGACTGCGAGGGCACGAAGGGAGGCGGCGAGTAGGTCCTTCCGAAACCTTGCGGAGCCAGGGATGGCGGAGCAGAGCGTACATGGACGTATTCACAGCGTGTTTCGGAAGGACCTACTCGTTGCCTCCCGACGAACTCCGAATCAAAGAACCGCAGAGGAAATTCTGCGGTTTTTTTGTGTCTGTAGTTTAATGGACGGTTGAAACCGTCCGGAAACTTGTATTAAATCGTACGCATGTTTCGCTAGTTAAAATATCATTTCAATTAAGGCGAGGAGAAATTATGTCTGAGGTCGTAAGCTATAACCGGGAAGGCAATATCGGCGTTATTACCGTGAACTATCCGCCGGTCAATGCCCTCGGCCACGCTGTTCGCTCGGGTCTGCTTGCAGCCCTGGAGCAAGGCCAGAAGGACACAGACGCCAAGGTACTGCTGTTGGTGTGCGAAGGGCGCACCTTTATTGCCGGCGCCGATATCCGGGAATTCGGCAAGCCGATGCAGGACCCGACACTTCCCACAGTCGTGAATACCTACGAGAACAGTGACAAGCCCCTGGTTGCCGCGATTCATGGCACTGCTCTGGGTGGCGGCCTGGAAACCGCGTTGAGCTGCCATTACCGGGTGGCCCTGAGCAGCGCCAAGGTGGGCCTGCCGGAAGTGAAGCTCGGCCTGCTGCCGGGTGCTGGCGGTACCCAGCGGCTGCCTCGTCTGACCGGTGCCCAGAAGGCTCTGGAAATGATTACCACCGGTGAGTTCGTCGGTGCCAGGGACGCTCTGGCGCTGGGTATTGTCGATGCCGTGGAGGATGGCGACGACATCCGTGCCGTGGGTCTGGCCTTTGCCCGGAAGATTGCGGATGAAGGCAAGCCGGTACGCCGGGTGCGTGACATCACCGACAAGATCGAGGCCGAGAAAGGCAGTGATGTCTTTGACCAGTTCCGGGAAGGCCTGAAGAAACGTGCGCGTGGTCTGTTCTCCCCGTTCAAGTGTGTCGATGCCGTGGAAGCCGCGTTCAACCTGCCGTTCGAGGAAGGCATGAAGCGCGAGCGGGAACTGTTTATGGAGTGTATGGAGTCGCCCCAGCGCGCGGGCCTGATCCATTCGTTCTTTGGTGAGCGTGAAGTTTCCAAGGTCAAGGGTCTGCCCAAGGACACCCCGGTCCATGATGTGAAGAGTGTAGGCATCATCGGCGCCGGCACCATGGGTGGCGGTATCGCCATGAACTTCGCCAACGTGGGCATTCCGGTCACCATCGTCGAGGTGAAGCAGGAAGCGCTGGACAAGGGCCTGGCCATCATCCGCCGCAACTACGAGAACTCCGCGAAGAAAGGCAAGCTCACCCAGGAGCAGGTGGAGCAGCGCATGGCGCTGATCACCCCGAGCCTGACCTACGACGATTTCCGGGATGTTGACCTGGTGATCGAGGCCGTGTTCGAGAACATGGCCATCAAGAAGGAAATCTTTGCCAAGCTGGATGAGGTCTGCAAGCCCGGCGCCATCCTGGCTTCCAACACCTCCACCCTGGACATCGACGAGATCGCTTCTGCCACCAAGCGTCCGGAAGACGTGGTGGGCATGCACTTCTTCAGCCCGGCCAACGTCATGAAGCTGCTGGAGAACGTGCGTGGCAGCAAGACCTCCGATGAAGTGAAGGCCACGGTCATGGCGGTCGCCAAGAAGATCAAGAAAGTGGGTGTCATGGTCGGCAACTGCTACGGCTTTGTCGGTAACCGGATGCTGCACAAGCGCGGTACCGAGGCCATGTCCCTGGTGGATGAGGGCGCCACGCCGCAGCAGGTGGACAAGGTTCTGACTGACCTGGGCTTCCCCATGGGGCAGTTCGCCATGTCCGATCTGGCGGGTATCGACGTGGGTTACCGCATCCGTGAAGAGCGCCGCAAGGCCGGCGAGGACATCCCGGCCAGCTGGATGGACAAGCTCGCCGAACAGGGCCGTCTTGGCCAGAAGACCCAGGCGGGTGTCTACAAATACGAGGAAGGCAGCCGCAAGCCGATTCCGGATCCCGAAGTGGAGCGGCTGATCGAGGAGTTCCGCAAGGAGCAGGGCATTACCCCGCGTGAAATCACCGACCAGGAAATCCTTGAGCGCTGCATGTACGTGATGATCAACGAAGGCGCCAAGATCCTGGAAGAGGGCATCGCCGACCGTCCCATCGACATCGACATTGTCTGGATCTACGGCTACGGCTTCCCGGCCTACCGCGGTGGCCCCATGTTCTGGGCCGACGAGGAAGGTCTGGACACCATCCTTGCTGCCGTCAAGAAGTACCAGGACACCGTTGGCGGTGAGCAGTGGCAGCCGTCGGCATTGCTGGAGAAGCTGGTCAGCGAAGGCAAGGCGTTCGGCGATCTTTGATCTGAGAGTGGGGTGGGCTCCAAGACAGGGTCAGAAGAAAGCTTTCTTCTGACCCCAGGCTCACGCTCACTCCCTAAAACGGGGTCAGATGAAAGCGTTCATCTGACCCCACCTTCACCATTTTCAACCCAAACTCCGGGGTCAGAAGAAGATTTTCTTCTGACCCCACCTTAACCGGAGCAGAATCATGTCCGAAGCAGTCATCGTTTCCACCGCCCGCACCGGCCTTGGTAAATCCTACCGGGGCTCCCTGAACAACACCCACAGCGTGGACATGGCCGGCCATGTCATCAAGCACGCGGTCGAGCGGGCCGGCATTGATCCGGCCATTGTTGAAGATGTCATCATGGGTGTCGCCTACCCGGAAGGTGCCCAAGGCCGGAATGTCGCCCGTCTGGCGGCTATTCGTGCCGGTCTTCCGGTCACCACCGCCGGTCTGACTATTAACCGGTTCTGTAGCTCCGGCCTGCAGTCCATCGCCATGGCAGCCCAAAGGGTAGTGTCCGAGAAAGTGCCCGCCATGGTGGCGGGGGGCGTCGAGTCCATTTCCCTGGTTCAAAACGAACATGTGAACAGCTTTCATGCCACCAATGACTGGCTCATGAAAAACAAGCCCGAGCTGTATCTGTCGATGATTGAAACGGCTGACATCGTGGCAAAGCGTTACAACGTGAGCCGGGAGTCCCAGGACGAATACTCCCTGATCTCCCAGCAGCGCACGGCGGCTGCCCAGCAGGCCGGCAAATTCGACGATGAAATCGTGCCTTTCGATACCACCATGCTGGTCAAGGACAAGGAAACCGGCGAGGTTAGCGAAAAGCAGGTCATTCTGAACCGCGACGAGTGCAACCGCCCGAACACCACTCTCGAGGGACTGGCAGGTCTGGAGCCGGTACGTGGCCCGGACCAGTTCATCACCGCCGGTAACGCCAGCCAGCTATCTGACGGCGCGTCAGTGTGTACCGTCATGAACAGCACTTACGCCGAGAAGCACAACATCGAGCCCATGGGGATCTTCCGTGGTTTCGCCGTGGCCGGTTGTGAGCCCGATGAAATGGGCATTGGTCCGGTTTTCGCCATTCCCCGCCTGCTCGAGCGTACTGGTCTGAAAATGGACGATATTGATCTTTGGGAACTCAATGAGGCCTTTGCGTCCCAGGTCGTGTATTGCCGTGACCGCCTGGGAATCCCCATGGAGAAGTTGAACGTCAATGGCGGTTCCATCTCCATTGGTCATCCCTTCGGCGTTACTGGCTCTCGCCAGACCGGCCACGCCCTGATCGAAGGTAAGCGTCGCGGCGCCAAGTACGTTGTAATCACCATGTGCATCGGTGGCGGCCAGGGCGCGGCCGGTCTGTTCGAAGTGGTATAAGCCCGGGAGAGCGTCGCCATGCAGCAGAAAATCATCAACACCCGGGATCTGGCGTTCCAGCTCTATGAGCTGCACGACGTGGAGCAGGTGCTGCGGTTCGAACGGTACTCGGAGCACAATCGCGAGACCCTGCAGGCGGCGCTGGACCTGGCCCTGAAAGTGGCGGCGGAGGAGTTTGCGCCGCACGCCCGCCTGGTGGACGAGGAAGAACCCACCTTTGAAAACGGCCGGGTAGAGATGCGACCGGAAGTCCGCAAGGCCCTGGACGTGCTCAAGGGTACCGGCCTGATGGCAGCCAGCCAGGATTACGAACGGGGCGGCATGCAGCTGCCGGCAGCGGTGGCGCAGATGTGCGTCGGCCTGCTCAAGGGCGCCAATGTTGGCACCCAGGGTTACGCCGGCCTGACCATCGCGGCCGCTAACCTGATCCTGGCCCATGGTAGTGAGGAGCAGAAGGCCCGTTATGCGGACCAGATGCTGGCGGGCCGGTTTTTCGGCACCATGTGCCTGACCGAACCCCATGCCGGCTCGTCCCTGGGGGATCTCCGTACCCGCGCCGAGCCCCAGGCGGATGGTAGCTACCGGTTGTTCGGAAACAAGATCTACATCTCCGGTGGTGATCACGAGCTGAGCGAAAACATCATTCATATGGTGCTCGCCCGATTACCGGACGCACCGCCGGGCGTGAAGGGTATTTCCCTGTTCCTGGTGCCGAAAATCCTGGTGAACGAGGACGGCTCCCTGGGCGAGCGTAATGATGTCGCCCTGGCCGGCCTCATTCACAAGATGGGCTATCGTGGCACCACCTCCACCATGCTCAACTTCGGTGAGCAGGATGGTGCCGTGGGTTACCTGGTCGGCAAGCCCCACCAGGGCCTCGCCGCCATGTTCCACATGATGAACGAGGCCCGGATCGGCGTGGGCCTGGGATCGGTGATGCTGGGTTACACCGGCTACCTGCATGCCCTGGAGTACGCCCGTGAGCGGCGGCAGGGTCGCCCGATTGGTGAGAAAGATCCGTCCAGCCCACAGGTACCGCTGATCCGCCACGCCGATATCCGGCGCATGCTGCTGGCTCAGAAGGCCTACGTGGAAGGTGGTCTGGCTCTTTGCCTGCAGGGCGCGGTGCTGGTGGACGAGAAGAAGTTTGCGGAAACCGGGGCGCAGCGTGAGCTGGCCGCCGGCTTGCTGGACCTGCTGACGCCGGTCATCAAGTCCTGGCCATCCCGCTATTGCCTGGAGGCCAACAGCCTGGCCATCCAGGTGCATGGCGGCTATGGCTACACCCGGGAGTATCCGGTGGAGCAGTTCTACCGGGATAACCGGCTCAACCCGATCCATGAGGGTACCCACGGGATCCAGGGCCTCGACCTGCTGGGCCGAAAGGTCTCCCTGGCCGATGGCCGGTTCTACCGGGAACTGATGCATCGAATCGAGGCTACCATTGGTGAGGCCCGAGCGTATTCACGACTCGCCGCGAGTGCCGAGCGTCTCGAGCAGGCTGCACGGGCGATGGCCGGCGCCACCGAAGCCATCAACGCAGTCAAGGCCAGTGGCGACAAGGAAAAAGCCCTGGCCAACGCCACCCTGTATCTGGATGCCTTCGGGCAGGTGGTGGTGGGCTGGCTGTGGCTGCGCCAGGGCCTGAAGGCCGTTGCGGGCCTGGAAAGCCCGGATGGGCAGGACAATGCGTTCTACGAGGGTAAGCTCAGGGCCTGTGAGTATTTTGCCCGTTATGAGTTGCCGGGTGTGGTGAGTACCGCCGAGCTTTTGAAAACGACCGACGAGACGGCTTTGAGCATGGCCGATGAGGCGTTCTAGGACTCTAAGACGGGGTCAGAAGAAAGCGTTCTTCTGACCCCAATTTCACCTTCACTTCCACCAACCCCCGGGGTCTGATGAAACCCTTCATCTGACCCCTCCATTAACAAAAAAGGGGAGTAAAAATGGATCGAAAAGCCAAAGCCGTGGTCTGCCGGGAATGGGGCCAGCCCGTCCAGGTCGAGACCATCACCGTGGAAGGCCCCAAACGGGGCGAGATTACCATCAAGATTGCGGCCTGTGGTGTGTGCCACAGCGATCTGTCCGCCACCACCGGCAAGATTCCCTATCCGCCGCCCCTGGTCCTGGGCCACGAGGCTGCGGGCGTTGTGGTGGAAGTCGGGGAGGGGGTGAACGAATTCCAGGAGGGGGACCACGTGGTCAGCTCCTTCATCTCCATGTGCGGCAAGTGCCGCCAGTGTGTCAGGGGTCGCCCGGTGTTGTGTGAGAACGCCCGCAAGGCCATGTTCACCCTGCCAGATGGCACCGTGCGCACCAAAGATGCCAATGGGGAATCGCTGAACGTATTCGGGGCCTGCGGCGTGATGGCGGAATACGCCACCATGCACGTGGACAATTGTGTAAAGGTGGACGACACCGTGCCCATGCAGAACGCCGCCCTGGTCGGGTGTGCGGTAATGACCGGCGTTGGCGCCGTGTTCAACACCGCGAAACTGGAACCAGGCTCCCGGGCCGCGGTGTTCGGGATCGGTGGCGTGGGTCTCAATGCCATCCAGGGCTGCGCCACTGCCGGTGCCGAGATGATCGTGGCGGTGGACAGCAACCCGAAGAAGCTGGAGATGGCCCGGGAATTCGGAGCGACCCATACGGTCAACATCAACGAGGTGGATGACGCCGCAAAGGCCGTGAAGAAACTGACCGGTGGCGTGGACTACGCCTTTGAATGCGTGGGCGCCGGCCCGGTGGTGGAGCAGGCCTACAAGTGTCTCGGCCGGGGTGGCACCGCCGTGGTAGTCGGGGTTGCCGATCCGAAGGACAAGACCTCACTGACCACCCTGACGCTGCCCGCCGATGAGCGCACCCTGAAAGGCAGCTGGCTGGGCTCTGCCCGCCCGCAGCACGATTTCCCCAGAATCCTGGGGCTTTACAAGGCCGGTAAACTCAAGCTGGATGAACTGATTACCCGGACCTACCCCATTGAAGAGGCTGCCCAGGCTTTCGATGATATGGTGGCAGGCAAGAACGCCCGTGGCGTGATCGTATTTGATTAAGGGGGAGAACATGAACGAATTGAGCAAGAACTACGTCAACGGTCAGTGGGTCGACTGGAGCGGCGAGCTGATCGATGTCCACGAGGCCGGCACCGGTGACGTCATTGCCCGCGTACCTGCCTCTGGTCGTGAGGAAATGGAGCAGGCTATCGCCGCAGCGGATGCCGCCTTCGAGAGTTGGTCTGAAAGCACCCTTGAGCAGCGCCTGAAAGTGCTGGAACAGCTGCACGCGGGATTGAAGGAGCGGGCGCCGGAGATTGCCGAGACCGTGAGCCGGGAAGTGGGCATGCCGATCAAACTGGCCACGCCCATCCAGGCGGGCATGCCGGCGGCTGTGACCAAAACCTACCTGAAACTGCTGCCGGAGTTCCCGTTCACCGAGCAGTCCGGCAACTCCGAGGTGCAATACGCGCCGGTGGGTGTGGTCGGCTGTATTACCCCCTGGAACTACCCGCTGCACCAGGTGATCCTGAAAATCGTGCCTGCCATTGCCGCCGGTTGTACCGTGGTGCTCAAACCTTCGGAAATTGCCCCCCAGACCGCTTACATCCTGGCAGAAATCCTGGACGGCACCGACCTGCCCAAGGGCGTGTTCAACATGGTGTGCGGTCTGGGCCAGACCGTGGGCGACACCCTGATCAAGCATCCTGATGTGCGCATGGTGTCCTTCACCGGTTCCACCCGCACCGGTCACCTGATTGCCCACGCTGCGGCCGATGATTTCAAGCGTATTGCCCTGGAGATGGGCGGCAAATCAGCTTCGATTATTCTCCCCGATGCCGACCTCGCCGGCGCAGTCAAGGGCACCGTGAACAACTGCCTGCTCAACTCGGGCCAGACCTGCACCGCCCTGACCCGCATGCTGGTCCCGGCGGACAAGCACGATGAGGCCTGTGAGCTGGCGGCAGCGGCCGTGGCCAAGATGACCCCGGGCAATCCGCTCGAGGAAACCACCCGCCTGGACCCGCTGTCGTCCGCCCAGCAGCGTGACCGGGTGATCGATTACATCAGGCTCGGTATCGAGGAAGGCGCTACCCTGGTGACTGGTGGTCCGGAAGCGCCGGAAGGCTGCGACAAGGGTTACTTCGTCAAGGCCACCGTCTTCGGCAATGTCCGGCCGGACAGCCGCATCGCCCAGGAAGAAATCTTCGGGCCGGTGCTGAGCATCATTCCCTATAACGATGAAGCCGAGGCGATCCGTATTGCCAATGGCACCCCCTACGGCCTGTCTGGCGCCGTCTGGTCCGCCGATGATGCTCGTGCCAAGCGGGTAGCTGGCAAGC
>NZ_JAWLHI010000028.1:0-51492 GCF_041690455.1 Marinobacter sp. | reverse complement strand
AAACATACAAATAACAGGAGGATAGTGTCTGAATCCTCGGTTTTTTGCCGGCTCATACCGATGTTGGTGAAAATTGGCGGTTAATCAGACCCTCCCTAGGTCTCCCAATACTGGTTGGCAAGCTAGCCAGATAAACCTCTTTCCCGTTACACATGATTTTGCACGGACCGATCGAGCCGTCCGGCGGAGGCCGCAGGCCGGCGGATCAGGGACTGCTGGACCTAAGAAAGACAGATAGAAATTGATTTCTCTCGGCCCAACCGGCCCATCAACAATGCGCCAGATTGACTCTTGGAGAGCGTTCTATAATTAAGTCAGACTTCGCTCCGCACTGGGGTGCTCCTGAAAATGGCGCAATTCAGCGTGTCCTTTCCCATATGCGCCTGGTTGCTGCAATTTGCGAAATTAAGACGGGTTATGCCAACTAACTAACCCCCACCGTCAAGAGTTTCCAGATGATCAGCCCACTTTTGCAACCACTCGCGACATTCGGGTTCATAATCGTGCAGATCATAAGTCCCTTCAATTCCCTTTCTCGAATGACCTATAACGGCTTCAGCTACCTCATTGCGACAGCCTAAACGAGACAACCCCGTACGAACCGTACGGCGCAGATCATGTGGAGACCAATCAGGAATGCTATCCAGCCAAGCTTGGCCTGGCTTAAAGTAAGTGCCACTTCGAGCCTTAGCAGAATTCCGCAGATACCATTTTGTTTCGGTGAGCGATTTCTGCTGAATCGGCAATCCCGTCCGAGTGGAGGGAAACAAATAGGTATTGGTGGTTAAACGAAGCTGACGAAGAAAGGCAACAGCTTGGCTCGGCAACTGCACATACCGCTCGGCTCCGTTCTTGGAGTCTCGCATATGCCAAACTGCTCGATCGAGATCTACATCAGACCAACGCGCCTTACAAACCTCACCCGTGCGAGCGCCGGTCCACAGAGTCAAACGAATGACGTTCTTCTGTGTTACCGAGAAACCAGAGCCTGGCAACCACGCTAACACTTCCTTCAACTCCGCATCAGACAAAACCCGTTTGCCCCGAACAGACGTAAGCCGGACTCTAGCCTGCTTCAGGCTCGACTTTGCCAACAAAGCCGGGTTCGCAAAATCATCATCAAACTTGCCAAGGCCAATCGCATAGTCGTAGGCGGCACTGAGCTCACGCAACACATTCCCGGCCTGAACGTTTGCCCCTCGGTCAAGAATGCCCTTCACCATCTCTACCACATGCTTACGCCGGACCTCTGCCGCAGATCGATCCCCCAGAGTGCGTACAGCATCACCGTACAGGGTGCGCCTAGTCTCGGCCTGCCCCTTAGGTTTCCGTGCACCAGGAACTCGTTTCTGTGCCCCGGTTCGACGATTTACAACCAGTCGATCCTCAATCACTTCAGTTAAGTACAGATCAACCAAGTCACGAACAGTAAACGCGGCCACCTCTGCCGCTTCCTTTTCCTGTTCGATTTTTGCACTTTGACGTGCTTTCTCCCGCTGAATTTCGGCACGAATGCATACGCCATCTCGTCGTAAAGCCTTCATCCGAGCAAGCTCTAGGCGAGCCTCAGCCAGACTCATCGAGGGGTAATTCCCTATCTTGACTTGAGTTAGCTTGCCCGTTTCGGGGCTCCGGTAGCGATAGATGAACGACTTGCCCCCGCTAGCCCCGCAAGTCACACGCAGACCGGCATTCTCTCCAGTGTCCACTTTGACTTTATCGCCAGGCCGCATCGTCTCGATGGCTCTCGCCGATAGTGGCTTGTTGCCGTGTTTGTTATTCTGCATGCTTTGATCCATTAACTGATTGGAACGATAGCCATCGATGGCATTGATGAAACTCTGGCCATAAGTATAGCTTTTCATCATCAACAGCCTTTTCTATTAAGGCGCCCACAACCCTACACCAAAAGCTATACCAAAACCTATACTCTTGAATTGGATTTCAGCAGATTTCATCAGACTCCTTTAGATGCTACACAGACAAATTCACCAGACAACCCCCTGTCAAAAGGCGGTTTTAAGCTATTTTACGGGCGAACTACCAGTGAGCACAGACGATCTCAAAACTTCACACACTCCCATGATGCAGCAGTACCTGAAAATCAAGGGCGAGCATCCCAATGAGCTGGTGTTCTACCGCATGGGGGATTTTTACGAGCTGTTCTACGAGGACGCCCGGAAGGCCGCCGAATTCCTGGACATCACCCTGACCGCCCGTGGCCAATCCGGTGGCAACCCGATTCCCATGGCGGGCGTGCCGTATCATTCCGCCGAGAGTTACATTGCCCGTCTGGTACGGGCGGGTCAATCCATCGCCATCTGTGAACAAATAGGCGACCCGGCCACCAGCAAGGGGCCGGTGGAGCGGCAGGTGGTGAGGATTGTCACGCCGGGCACCCTGAGCGACGATGCCTTTCTCGAGGACCGTCGGGACAATCTGCTGGTGGCCATCTACAGCCACCGGGAACAATTCGGCTTTGCCTCCCTGGATATTTCCAGTGGTCGTTTTGCGGTCTCGGAACTGGACGGGCTGGAGGCACTCCAGGGTGAGCTGCAACGCCTGCGCCCGGCGGAAATCCTGATCAGCGAAGACTTTCCCTACGGCGAGATCCTCGAAGGTTTCACCGGCATCCGTCGCCAGGGACCCTGGCTGTTCGAGGGGGACACCGCCCACCGGGTGATTACCCAGCAGCTGCAGGTGCGCGACCTCACCGGTTTCGGCTGCGAAGACCTGCACCTGGCCATCTGCGCCGCCGGCTGCCTGCTGCAGTATGCGAAAGAAACCCAGCGTACCGCCCTGCCCCATATCCGCAAGCTGACCCGGGAGCGCCGGGAAGAGGCGGTAATCCTCGACGCCACCAGCCGTCGAAACCTGGAAATCGACACCAACCTCATGGGCGGCCACCAGCACACCCTGGCCTGGGTCATGGACCGTACCGCCACCGCCATGGGCGGTCGTGAGCTGCGCCGCTGGCTGAACCGCCCGCTGCGGGACGTCGACGTGGTCCGCCAGCGCCAGCAGGCGGTCTCCGCCCTGCTCGACGGTTTCCATTACGAGCCGGTACACGATCTGCTCAAACAGGTGGGCGACATTGAACGGGTACTGGCCCGGGTGGCGCTGCGATCGGCACGCCCCAGGGACCTGGCCCGGCTGCGGGATGCTTTCCAGACCCTGCCGGAGCTTCAGGAAACCCTGAAACCGGTGAACTCCCACCACGTGGTCAAGCTGGCCACCACCATCGGCGAGTATCCGGAGCTGGCCGACCTGCTGGAACGGGCTGTCATCGACAACCCGCCAGTGGTGATCCGGGACGGCGGCGTTATCCGGGAAGGTTTTGACGAGGAGCTGGATGAACTGCGCAACATCAGCGAGAACGCCGGCCAGTACCTGCTGGATGTGGAGACCCGGGAGAAGGAGCGCACCGGTATCAGCACCCTGAAGGTGGGTTACAACCGGGTGCATGGTTACTACATCGAGATCAGCCGGGCGCAATCGGACCAGGCACCGGCGGACTACATCCGCCGGCAGACCCTGAAAAACGCCGAGCGCTTCATCACCCCGGAGCTGAAGGAATTCGAAGACAAAGCCCTGAGCGCCAAGAGCCGGGCACTCGCCCGGGAAAAGGCGCTGTATGACGAGGTGCTCGAAAGCGTCGCCGAGCAGCTGGCACCCCTGCAGGATGCCGCCCAGGCCCTCTCGGAGCTGGATGTGCTGAGCAACTTCGCCGAACGGGCCACCTCCCTGCGTTTTGCCGCGCCGGAATTCACCGACCAACCGGGTTTTGACATAGAGGAAGGCCGGCACCCGGTGGTCGAGCAGCTACTGGACGAGCCGTTTGTGCCCAATGACCTGCTGATGGACACCAAACGCCGCATGTTGGTCATTACCGGCCCGAACATGGGCGGTAAGTCCACCTATATGCGCCAGGCGGCCCTGATTGCCCTCCTGGCCTACACCGGCAGCTTCGTTCCCGCCAACCGGGCGGTGCTCGGACCGGTGGATCGCATCTTCACACGCATGGGCTCCTCCGATGACATCGCCGGCGGTCGCTCCACGTTCATGGTGGAAATGACCGAAACCGCTAACATCCTGCACAACGCCACCGAGCACAGTCTGGTGCTGATGGATGAAGTGGGCCGGGGTACCAGCACCTTTGACGGGCTGTCCCTCGCGTGGGCCACCGCAGAGCATCTGGCGAAGAACATCCGCTGCTATACCCTGTTCGCAACCCACTACTTCGAACTGACCCAGCTGGCCGATGATCTGGAGCATGCTGTCAACGTGCATCTGACCGCGACCGAACACGACGACAGTATCGTGTTCCTGCACAACGTTCACGATGGCCCCGCCAGCCAGAGCTACGGCCTGCAGGTCGCCCAACTGGCGGGTGTGCCCCAGGATGTCATCCGCAACGCCAAGGCGCAGCTGACCCATCTCGAGGGCAGCGCAACACCCAGCGCCCCGGTGACTAACCGGGTACCGGAGCCGGCCGAATCCGGCCATTCCGAGAGCCAGGCCGGGGTCAGGCAGACGGTGAGCGAACCTGTGCTCCAGGGGGATATGTTTGCCAGCCTCGAGCCCAGCGCCGTGGAACAAGCACTCAAGAAGCTGGACCTCGATGACCTGACGCCGCGAGAGGCCCTGAACCGGCTTTACGAGCTGCGGGATTTAATCAATAAATGACAGGAAAATTGCGCGGAAATGACCTATGTAATAAGGATATAGCAGGCGAAGGCTTGCCCCTTCAGGGACCGCTCCCTACAATATCGCGCACTAAATTATAAGGTAGGGGCTCGCACTATCCGGCTCCTGATGAGACTGAACACTCTACGACCAGGGATCTGACTATGGCTTTTATCGTTACTGATAACTGCATCAAGTGCAAATACACGGACTGCGTGGAAGTCTGCCCCGTGGACTGCTTCTATGAAGGCCCGAACTTTCTGGTAATCGACCCGGACGAGTGCATCGACTGCGCACTGTGTGAGCCCGAGTGCCCGGCCGAAGCGATCTTTTCCGAGGACGAGCTGCCGGCGGATCAGGTCCAGTTTGTGGAAATCAACGCCGATCTGGCGGCCAAGTGGCCGAACATCACCGAGAAAAAAGATCCTCTGCCGGACGCAGAGGAATGGGACGGCAAGCCCAACAAACTGCAGTACCTGGAGCGCTGAGTTCCGGTTCCGGATCAGAAAGGGAAGCTGCGGCTTCCCTTTTTTATTGGCCCGTCGCCGGCCCTAGGTTCAGGCGGTCGCGAGTTTTGCGCCCATGGCCACGAAGAACCCGCCGGTGAGGGTATTGAGTGCCCGGCTCAGCCGCGCACTGGCACGCAGATGGCGAAAGGTGGCCACGATCCAGGCCAGCCCGCATTGCCACACCATGGCCAGCACAAAGTGCAGGGCCGCCAGCACCAGCGACTGCTGGAAGGCGTTACCGGCCGGATCCACGAACTGGGGAAGCAACGCCATATAGAACAGTGCGGTCTTTGGGTTCAGGACGTTCGACAGCAGCCCCTCCCGCAATGAGACGGCCATACTGGCGCTTCTCGATTCCCGGACCTGGACCGGGGCGGTTTCCACCCTGCCCCGGAGCGCCTGGCGCAGGGAACCGATGCCAAGCCACACCAGGTATAGGGCACCGAGCCACTTCAGCGCGTTGAAGGCCCACGCCGTCTCGACCAACAGGATGGAGATGCCCAGTGCGGAGAGTGTGGCATGGATGAATAGCCCGCTGCAGATACCCACGCTGGTGACACAACCGTCCCTGAGGCCACCCCGGCCGGTATTGCGCAACACCAGCAAGGTGTCCACGCCCGGCGTGATGGTCAGCAGGGTTATGGCAATCAGATAGGTCCAGATCAGGTCAGGAAACACGCTACCCCCAATTTACCGGGGCTTGTCGCTACTCTTCCCCGGCCAGCAGTTTCTTTGCCGCCGCAGAGCGATAGAATGAGGAAAGTCTGCGACGGACAAGGGCCTCAAGATAGCCCTCTTCCCGCAGGACGTCCATAACCGGAATCCCGTGGGCCTCGATTTCCGTGCGAATCACCTCGCGGGTGACTCCCACATCATTCAGCAGGTCCGTCACCGGCCGGTCACCGTACTTGGCGAACAGATGCTCCACCACGGCCCGGGCACAGCCTTCAAAATAGCCGGTCTTGCGGAACTGCAACCAGAATTCATAGCCCAGGACCACGAATTCCTGCAACTCGACATCCCCCAACCCTTCACGGAGCTCGGCGATGGTCTTGTCTTCCACCGCCACCCAGGCGGCCATCACGCTGTCCCGGAGTTCGTCATCGCTGAGTGCCCGATGCAGGAATGCCTCGCTGCGGGCGATCAGGCCCGGCAGGCTGTCCGCGAGCCAGGCCTTGATGCGCCGCTCGAAGGTCTCGTCCAGGCCCGGCACCGCGCGGTTGGCCACCTTCTTGCCAAACTTCATCATGGAGCCCACCCCGGGCACGGAGCGGGCGATCAGGTTGTCTTCGTACAGGTAGTTGACCAGCCCGTGGTAGACCACATTGGACACCAGTTCCTGGTAGACCGGATGGGCCATGATTTCGCTGATGACCCGCTCCCTTTGCTGCCTCAGCTCCAGGGCCTCTTCCAGGAACCCCGTGGCCTGCTCCCGGGAGATGATCTCGCCAAGGGTGGTCTCGGCCTGGACCGGCGAGTTCATGACTTCGGTTGCCATCTCGGCCGCCAGCTCCGGGATGCCGGCATCCAGCTCCATGTCAACGACGACGCGCTCGATCACGCCCATCACCTGATCGATACTGGCTACCCGGTTCAGGGTAATCCGTCCGGCATGATCCAGTAGCTCGTCCAGCTCCCGCTCCAGGAACTTCTTCGGTTTCGCCCCCTTCAGGGCGGCCATCTCGTGGCGGACATGCTCTTCATACAGTCTGTCGGCCAGACTGCCGGTGGACTTGGTCATGGTAGGGTCAATCCTTGTGGGCGATGGAAACAACAACCCCGAGGCTAACACGAAGCCGACAACCGGGGGTTTGCCCAAACTACGGAATCACGGATGCGGACAGGCCAAGCAGCTAAGGAAGCATTGACAGCACCGTGCCCGCAGTCACTGGAAATCGTTGAAGGTATGGGGTTCGGCTGCCAGGGCAAGACACAGGCTACCGGGGCCGACATAGATGCTGCTGGTAATCCCCATCTGGGACAGCAGCAACTCGACGCCGTTGCGTTCACAGGCATCCCGCAACCGGTTCAGGCCGGGCAGGTCCTCGATCTCGGTCCAGGTCAGGCCACAGGAAAGGCTGACGTAGGGCGTCAGCAGGCCGGCATCCACCCGCGCCGCCGCGTAGTTCATGACTTTTTCCACGGCCACGTCAAAATTGCGGGTTTTCGCCACCGGTTGGCCCTCGGCACCCTGCCCGAAAATCACCGGCGTAATATTTAGAGCCTTACCCAGAAAGGCGACAACCGCCGAGATGCTCTTGTCACCGCGGCGGCGGGCACGCTCGCGGATGTAGTGCAGGTCCCTGGGGATGACACAGGTATAGATCTTGTCAGTGAAGGACTCAACCTCATGGCGCAGGGCGTTCTTGGGCAGTTTCTGGCCGATCAACCTCAAAGTATGGGCTGCAAGCAATCCCTGGCCGGCAAAGATCTGCTTGCTGTCGATCACCCGCATGGAGAACTTGCCGTCCCGGCCGGCAGCTGCCCGGGCCTTCTCGTAATTGGCCAGCACACTATTCATGGCCTTGGTGGCGTTCTCGAAGATCAGGCTGCGACTGCGGGTGACGGTTTCACAGATGGCGACGTCGAACTGGGTGACGATTTTCTCCATGAATAAGTCATGGATCTGTTCCTCCGTGAAGGCCCGGGTCTCAGCATGATGCCCTTTCTGCAGCAGCCCGCTCTGGTAGAACTCCTGGGTGCGCACCGGGTCGTGTTCGTCGATGTAGGTCTGGCCGTCGATGACAGCGGTCACGGGGAGGATAAAGAGGTCGTGCTTGCGACTGAACTCATAGGGCAGATCACACGCGGAATCCACGATCAAACCTACTCGCATGGTGAGACTCTCCAGCTGCGGGCCATTCCTCGACGGGAACGCCCTTTATCTTATCGTTATTTTGAGTCGCCAAGTTTTACATAAGCGGGGCGGAATTTCAGCACCCGCTCAATTCGGTGCATCCAGACCTTCCAACTCCTGCAGATTCTCGGCGAGCAGCCGCCGATTATCCTGTTGCCAGGGGTGGAAGCCCTCGCGCAAGTAGGCCAGGAACTCTGGCAGGCACTGGCGGATGACTCCCGGTTTTCCCCACAGGAAGTTCAGCCCGCCTAACCAGGTCCGGACGCTCCAGAGCTTGCCATCGGTGCGCAGCAGGCTGCAGGTATTCAGGAAAGTGTACTTGCAGAAATTCCAGGTCACGAACAGGAACACGATCCGGCGCAGCCGCTCGTTACCCACGCAGGCCCGGTAGACATCGAATGCAACGGACTTGTGCTCGGTTTCCTCGATGGCATGCCAGCGCCAGAGCTGTTTCATGGCAGGCGTGGCGCCCTCCATCCACTCCGGATTCTTCAGGATCGCGTTGGCCAGGACCGCCGTGTAGTGCTCCGCGCCACAGGTGCCCGCCAGCTGACGGCTCGGGGGCAACTTGCCTACCCACTCCATGTGCTTCAGGAAGCGCCGGTCGATCGCATCAATGTCATAGCCACAGGCCTTCAGTGCCTCGTTGTAGCTCTTGTGCTCTCGGCTGTGCAGAGCCTCCTGGCCGATAAAGCCCCGGATCTCCTGCTTGAGCTTGGGATCGTCAATCCGGTCCCGATACAGACGCACCGCATTGATGAACTGTTGCTCCCCATCGGGAAACTGGAGAGACAACGCATTGAAAAAGGCGGTACGGAAGGCGTCATTGCCATGCCAGAAGGATTTCAGATCCTCGCTGACATCAAAGTGGATGTGCCGGGGTGCGACAGACACCCCGTCCGGGGTCGAGCTGACTGACATGGTGGCCTCCTGTTGTCGGGAATGTTTTTGTTATGCAATCAACAACGGACAAAACGTAACCAGAGGCTCAGTGTAAACCCGATCATAAAACCGACGGAAGGCACCCAGCGAAAATAACTGACACTTTGTCATTAAATGACAATGCGGCGAGATTTGGAGGGAACAAAAAAGGGAGGTATGGCCAGGCCGATACCCCCCAAGGACACACAGAGGGAATAACGGTCTGCGCCGGGGTGGCGCAGCCGGTCAGCAGATCAGTCCAGCTCTTTGGCCTGATCCCGCAGCACAAACTTCTGGATCTTGCCCGTGGAGGTCTTGGGCAGCTCCGTGAAGACGACCGTTTTCGGTACCTTGAAGCGAGCCAGGTGCTCGCGGCAGAAGGCGATAATGTCCTCTTCGCTGACCTCGCCGGCTTCCGGCTTCAGCGTGACAAAGGCGCAGGGAGTCTCGCCCCATTTCTCGTCCGGACGGGCAACCACCGCCGCTTCCAGCACGGCCGGATGGCGGTACAGGGTGTCTTCCACCTCGATGGTGGAGATGTTCTCGCCACCGGAAATGATGATGTCCTTCAGGCGGTCCTTGATTTCCAGGTAACCGTCCTCGTGCCAGACCGCCAGGTCACCGGTGTGGAACCAGCCACCGCGGAACGCCTCTTCGGTGGCGCTCGGGTTCTTCAGGTAACCCTTCATCACGGTGTTGCCGCGCAGGAAGATCTCGCCGATGGTCTTGCCGTCTCTGGGCACCGGTTCCATGGTGTTGGGATCACCGACCATGGTGCCGGCCAGGGTATGGTAGCGAACGCCCTGGCGTGCCTTTTTCCGGGCACGGTCGTGCAGCGGAAGCTCATCCCACTCGGACTTCCAGGCACACACGGTCACCGGACCGTACACTTCGGTCAGGCCATAAACGTGGGTCACCTTGATGCCCATTTCCTCGACAGCGCCAATCACCTGGGCAGGGGGCGCCGCACCGGCGGTCATGGATTTCACTTCGTGATCGATCCCGGCCTTGGCGGCTGCCGGCGCATTGAGCAGCGCGTTCAGAACGATCGGGGCGCCACACATGTGGGTGACCTGGTGATCGCGGATCAGCTGCAGGATCTTCTCCGGGTCCACCCGGCGCAGGCAAACATGGGTGCCGGCCATGGCGGTAACCGTCCAGGGGAAACACCAGCCGTTGCAGTGGAACATCGGCAGGGTCCACAGATAGACCGGATGCATGTCCATGGACCAGACGGCCTGGTTACCCAGCGCATTGAGGTAGGCCCCGCGGTGGTGATAGACGACGCCCTTGGGGTTGCCGGTGGTACCGGAGGTGTAGTTCAGGGAAACCGCGTCCCACTCGTTTTCGGGGAAGCTCCACTGGAACTGCGGATCACCCTCCTGCAGGAACGCCTCGTAATCAAGGTCACTGACCTGCACGCCTTCGCCGTACTCCGGGTCATCCACGTCAATCACCAGCGGCTTGTGCTCCAGGTGACGGACGGCATCCTTGATGACCTGACCGAATTCGCGATCGGCAATCACCACCTTGGCTTCTCCATGCTCAAGCATGAAGGCAATGGCGTCGGCGTCCAGGCGCACGTTCAGGGTATTGAGCACGGCACCGATCATGGGCACGCCGAAATGGCATTCGACCATCGCGGGGATGTTCGGCAGCATCACGGCAACGGTATCACCCTGACCGATCCCGCGACCCTGCAGGGCCGAGGCCAGGCGACGGCAACGCTCGTAGGTTTGTGCCCAGTTGTACCGGATCGCGCCGTGAATGATGGCCGGGTATTCCGGATAAACACTCGCGGTACGCTCGATGAAATCAATCGGCGACTGGACGGCGTAGTTGGCATCGACGGGCGCCAGGCCCTGGTCAAAAATCGAGGTCATGACGGGTTCCTCTTGGAGCTCTGTTGTTCTTATGGCGTATTCAGGAAAATCGCTAATCTGGCTATAATTCACGCTGGTCAGAATGGTATTTGATGGAGCAAATCCTAGAAACTACACCAAGGTATTATAGTTCTTTTACTATAACAACGATGATATGACCGATTTTCCCCCTGATACGGTATTTAGTTTGCCTGACGCCGACCCGCAACCCGGACTGATCCTTGACCGGGACGCCGCTTTACTCAAGGCCAGCCGCAGTGCCATCGAGCTGGTCAGCAGTGCCGGCCTTGAGAGTGCCGTGGACCTGCTCCCGGTGAACACACAGGCCCTGCTGCATTCGTCCCTGCAGCAGAACCGGGCCATCGAGAATGTTGAATCCCGGATACCCGGCCATATCCTGCTGTGGACATTGATACCGGACCACACCAGCAACCAGGTACTGCTCCGGGGCCGGGATGCCACCGAGGAAGTTCGCACCCGGGAGCAGGCCGTGCAGTCCAACCGCCTGTACCGGCTGATTACCGAGAACACCACCGATCTGATTTCCCGCCACGCCCCGGACGGCCGGTTCATCGACGCAACACCGGCGTCGTGGCGATTGCTCGGCTACTGGCCCGAGGAGCTGCGGGGCAAGCCGCTGGAAGAGGTATTCCGGGGCGATCACGTGGTCGAGCAGCTGGTGGAAGCCCGTAACCGCCTGCGGGACGACGGTTACGCCACCATGACCCTGGAAATCCTCCACCGGGACGGCAGCAAGCGCTGGTTCGAAATTGCCAGCCGGGCCATCCGCGAGACCTACACCGGTGCGGTGGTGGAAGTCATCAGCGTGTCCCGGGATATCACCGCCCGGGTGGAATCCGAGGAGAACAACCGGCGCCTGGCAGACGAATTGGCCCATGCCGCGCGGCTGGCGACCCTGGGCGAACTGGCCTCCAGCATCGCTCACGAGATGAACCAGCCACTGGCCACCATCGTGAACTTTGCCAGCGCCAGCCAGCGCTACCTGAAGAACGCCCAAAGCAACCCCGAATGCCTGGACCGGGTGGACGACGGCCTGCAGAAGATCGTTCACCACGCCAACCGGGCCTCGGAAGTGATCAAAAGGCTCCGGGCCTTCCTGCGCAAGGGCCAGAAACGAACCGCCCCGATTTCCGTCAATGACGTAGTCGGCAACGTGGCCAGGCTGTGTCAGTGGGAAGCGGACAAGAACCGGGTCAGGATCCGGGAGCGGCTGTGTGATGCTGCCCCGGTGATCACCGCCGATCCCGTGTTACTCGAGCAGGTCCTGATCAACCTCATCCGCAACGGGATCGAAGCCACCGTCGAGTCCCGGCAAACGGGCAGCACTGACCAGGGAGGCCCGGCCGAGCTTACGCTGACCACCTGTATCAATGACCGGAATGAGACGCTGATCGAGGTTACCGACCAGGGCGCCGGTCTGGGCGAGCAGGAAATTCGCCAGATGTTCCAGCCCTTCTATACCAGCAAGCCCCAGGGTCTCGGCCTTGGCTTGTCCATGAGCCGTTCCATTATCGAAGGTTTTGGCGGATTCCTGGATGCCAGGCCGGCAAAGACCGGTGGCCTTACCCTCACCTGTCGCTTCCCCGCCAGCACACACAAGAACAAGACTGCAACAACGGAGATTTCCCGGAATGACTGAATCACCCAGTAACCAGCCCACCACCGTTTACGTGGTCGACGACGACGCCGGCATGCTCGAGTCGACCCAATGGCTGCTCGAGTCCGTGGGACTGAGGGTTGAGGCCTACAGCGACGGCCGGAAATTCCTGGATGCGGTGGGCCACACCAGCGCCGGCTGTGTCGTGCTGGATGTACGGATGCCCGGGCTCGGTGGCCTCAACGTCCAGGAGGAACTGCAGAAACGGGGACTGGAGGTGCCGATCATTTTTGTCTCCGGCCATGCGGACGTGCCTATCGTCGTCCGGGCCTTCAAATCCGGCGCGTTTGACTTCATCGAGAAGCCGTTCAACGAGCAGCTTCTGCTCGACAGTGTACAGCAGGCTCTCCAGGAGCGGCAGAGCGGCCAGCGTTTCCATGGCAATGCCCGCACCGAGGCACTGATCGACACCTTCACCCGCCGGGAGCGGGATGTTTTCCTGCCTCTGGCGCAGGGCTATACCAGCCGTGAGATTGCCGATCAACTGGGAGTCAGCGTGAAGACCATCGACCTGTATCGGGCCCGGGTCATGAAACGCCTGGGCGCCGAGCGGTTGCCGGATGTAACCGGCATCGCCATTGCAGCGGGACTCGTTGACCCCCTGGATCTGCGCCGCGAAAGTTAACGTCCCATCTCCTCGTGGACCAGCGCACCGAGCCTGGCGACGGCCTTTTCGATGGTTCCGGTCCAGGGGTTGCCGCCGTTCAGGCGGAGGCAGTTATCGAACTTGTTGGTGGTGGAGAACATCAGTCCGGGAGCCACGTTGATGTTCTCCGCCCTTGCCCGCTGGTACACCTCCGTGCCGGAGACTCCCTCCGGTAGCTGCACCCAGAGCACAAACCCGCCCTGGGGCCGGCTCACCGCGGTCCCTTCCGGGAATGAGCGGGCCACCGCCGACCGCATTCGCTCGGTCGCTTCCCGGTAGTGCTGTCGGGCGGAGCGCAGGTACCGGTCATAGCCGCCCTGCTCCAGAAAGTGGGCGACCGCCAGCTGGGGAATGGAGGAGGTCGCCAGGTTCACGAAATACTTGTGCTGGCGGGCGCTGGCCATGTGACGGCCAGGGATCATCCAGCCCAGGCGCAGGCCCGGGGAAATGGTCTTGGAAAAGGAACTGCAATAGATCACGTTGTCAGCCCGGTCGAAGGCCTTGGCGGGCCGGGGCCGCTCACCGGTGTGGTACAGGTCGCCGTAAATATCGTCCTCGATCAGGGGCACATCCGCCGCCGCCAGCATGGACACCAGCTGTTTCTTGCGCTCATCGGACATGCGCGCCCCCATGGGATTGCTGTGGTTGGTCACCACCACACAGGCTTTCAGGGGCCACTGTTCCAGGGCCAGTTCGAGACCCTCCAGGCTCAGGCCTTCCGAGGGGTGAGTGGGAATTTCTATCACCCGCAGGCCCACCACTTCCAGGGCCTGGAGAATGCCGGGGAACGACGGCGACTCCACCGCCACGATATCGCCTGGCTGGGTGACCGCCCGCAGGGCCAGAATGATGGCTTCCTGGGCGCCATTGGTTGCCAGGATATCATCCGGCGTCACCGGCACGCCGATGGCGGCCATGCGCTGGGCAATCTGGCGGCGGAACGATTCCTTGCCGGGAAAGGCGTAATCCAGGGTTTCCAGGCCCCGGCGTGCCGCCCACAGCGTGCTCTGCTGGATCTGCCGTACAGGGAGGTAATCCGGGTGAGGAATCGCGGTGGCCAGAGGCACCATGCGTTTCTGCTCATCCGCACACAGGTCCAGGGTCATTTCCCGTGCGGTCACCGGGACCGGCCGGCTCCGGTGCTTTGGCATCCTGGGCTCCGGCACATCCTGGACCGGCAGGCGCACGAAATAGCCGCTTCGCTCCCGGGCTTCCAGGTACCCCCGTGCCTCCAGGGTCTGGTGGGCCTGCAATACCGTCGAAATTGACACTCCAAACTGGCGGCTCAATACCCGTACACCGGGCAACCGGTCACCTTCCCGGTAAACCCCTTCCTTGATCAGTGCCTGCAACTGATCCGCCACCTGGCTGTATAGAACTCCCATGTTTGTCTCCCTCATGCCCGTGAGCTCCTTCTCCTATTTCACCAGACCTGTCCGGCATCGGGGCAGTACAGATCGGCAGCAAATGAACCGGTACAGACCCTCTTGAGACCCCTCTGTACCGGTTCAAAAAAAGATTAACTGAATCTGTTATGCGTGTCAGCGAAGCAGGACAATGATGACAAGCTCATTGAAGAAGGAGTTTCACCATGGGATCCGCCACTGTTCCTGCACGGCACTCAGCCGTTCCTGTCCTGCTCCCGGACATCCCTGCCTCTACCCGCAAGGATCTCCTGGGACTGGCCTCACCCACCCTGCCCCTGGGCACTATCCGACCGGAGGTCACCCGGAAATGGCTGGAAGACCTCGGGTTCACCATCCGCCGGGCAAGCCACGGGCACTGGATTCTGACACTCGGCCGCCCCACGCCGGAGGTGCACCTGTACAGCGAGGGCGAACTCGAACAGTTTGCCAGATACAAGGCCCATGATTACGCTGGACGCACACTCGAGGAGACAATCCGATGATGCATCCGATCTTCCAGGTCGACGCTTTCACCGACCGTGTTTTTGGCGGCAATCCGGCCGCCGTCATGCCCTTGGACCACTGGCTGCCGGATGACACCCTCCGGGCCCTGGCGATGGAAAACAACCTGTCCGAAACCGCCTTCCTGGTCCGACTACCAGAGGCAGATGAGGCCGATTTCCACATCCGCTGGTTCACCCCCACAGTGGAGGTGCCCCTGTGCGGCCATGCCACGCTTGCCAGTGCCTGGGTCATCTTCAACAAGCTGGACTGGCCCCGGGAGAAGATCACCCTGCAGTCAAAAAGCGGCCATCTGGGTGTTCGCATGAACAGTGACTGGCTGGTACTCGATTTCCCCAATCTTGCCTTCGAGGAGCGCCAGACACCCGCGATCATCCATGAAGCCCTTGAGGGCGCTCCGGAGACCGCCTTCTACGTGCCCAATGACACCAACTACATGGTGGTGCTGGAAAACGAAGCGGCGGTCCGGTCGGCCGAGCCCGATATCCGCAAGCTCAAGGCCCTCGGCAACCAGGGGCTGATCGTCACCGCCCGGGGCGAGGACTGCGACTTTGTCAGCCGCTATTTTGCCCCCGGCGCGGGCATCGACGAGGACCCGGTGACCGGCTCCATCCACAGCGTTCTGGTGCCCTACTGGGCAAGCCAGCTGGGCAAATCGTCCCTTGAGGCAAGACAGCTGTCAGCCCGGGGCGGTCTGCTGCGCTGTGAGCTGAAGGGCGACCGGATCGATATCGCCGGCCAGGCCGCGTTCTACATGGAAGGTTCCGTACACCTGCCCTGAGACTGGTATACTGCCCGCCGTTCACTCACACCGGCGGGCAGTAATGACAGCATCCTCGGCATCCCACTACGACGTAATCATCATTGGCGCCGGTGCCGCCGGGCTCATGTGCGCTGCCACCGCGGGCTACCGGGGGCGCCGGGTACTGGTGATCGACCACGCCAACAAGCCCGGAAAGAAAATCCTGATGTCCGGCGGCGGGCGCTGCAATTTCACCAACCTGAACAGCACGCCGGCGAATTTCCTGTCCGATAACCCGCACTACTGCATCTCGGCACTGAAGCGTTATACCCCCCAGGATTTCCTGGAGCTGGTGGATCGCCACGGTATCGAGCACGAGGAGAAAGCCCCGGGTCAGCTGTTCTGCCGGGACAGTGCCAAAGACATCCTGAACCTGCTGCTGACCGAGTGCGAATGGGCGGGAGCGGAAATCCGGCTGAAGACGTCCGTCACTTCCGTCAATGAGACAGATGCGGGCTACCGCCTGAAAACCTGCAGTGGCGCACTGACCTGCGAATCCCTGGTAATTGCCACCGGCGGGCTCTCGATTCCGACCATGGGCGCCACCGGCTTCGGGTACGAGATCGCCCGGCAATTCGGCCTGGAGGTGCTTCCCACCCGTGCCGGGCTCGTGCCTTTCACGCTCCAGCCGGAGCTGAAAACCCAGCTGGCGCCGCTGGCCGGGATCAGCTGCCCGGTGGATGCCGAGTGCAACCAACAGCATTTCCGGGAACCCATGCTGGTCACCCACCGGGGCCTGAGTGGCCCGGCCATGCTGCAGATCTCCAGTTACTGGTATCCGGGGGATGACATCAGCATCAACCTGCTGCCGACCCGACGGATCGAAGACGACCTGATTGGCCTGCGCAAGCAGAAACCTCGCACCACCGTCGCCCAGTATCTGGCGGAGTACCTGCCGAAACGCTTTGCCAGCGCTTTCAATGAACTCCACGGCTGGACCGGCCCACTGCAGGAGTACAAGAACGCCGATATCGAACAGGTCGCAAGCACCCTGGGAGACTGGACCATCAAGCCCGCCGGCACGGAGGGTTACCGCACAGCCGAAGTCACCCTCGGCGGCATCGACACCCGCCAACTCTCGTCCAAAACTATGGCGGTTCTGGACCGGCCGAACCTGTATTTCATCGGGGAAGTGGTGGATGTCACCGGCCATCTGGGCGGCCACAATTTCCAGTGGGCCTGGGCGTCCGGCGTTGCTGCCGGGAATGTGGCCTGAGGGCCAGCCATCAGCTGACCCGCCGATAACCACCTTCCAGGCCATTCTTCGACAACACCCACTGCCACAGCTGGATATCCCGGGCACGGAAGGCTCCGGCACAGGACAGCAGGTAATACTCCCACATCCGGTAGAAGCGCTTGCCGAGCTGCTCCCGGAACTGTGGCCAGGCGGCCTTGAAGTTGTCGTACCAGGCCATCAGCGTCCGGTCATAGTCCGCGCCGAAGTTGTGCAAGTCTTCCACCACGAACAGGCTATCGGCAGCGTCGCTGACCTGGCTGAGTGAAGGCAGTTCCCCGTTGGGGAAGATGTACTTGTCGATCCACGGATCGGCGCCACCAGACCGGTTATTGCTGCCGATGGTATGCAGCAGGAACAGACCGTCGTCCTTCAGGCAGCGGTGGGCCACTTCCATGTAGGTGCGGTAGTTCTTGCGCCCGACATGCTCGAACATGCCGACACTGACCACCCGGTCGAACTTCCCGTTCACTTCCCGGTAATCCTGCAGACGGAACTCCAGTGGCAAGTCCGGATACCGGTCACGGGCCCAGGCAGCCTGTTCCCTGGAGATGGTCACCCCGACGCACTCCACCCCGTAGTGTTCGGCGGCGTAGCTCATGAAGCTGCCCCAGCCGCAGCCGATATCCAGCACCCGCATTCCCGGTTCCAGCTTGAGCTTCTGGCAGATCAGGTCGAGCTTTGCTTCCTGCGCCTGCTCCAGGTTGCTGGCGTTTTTCCAGTAACCACAGGTGTAGGTCATCCGGGAGTCGAGCATGGCGCCATAAAACTCGTTGCCCAGATCGTAGTGCTGCTCCCCTACCTGCCAGGACCGCCGTGAATCCTGGCGGTTCAGCAACCTTGCCTTGAGGGCATGAAACAGGACGCGGGAAGGTCGCACCTTGTGATGCAGTCGCGCCCGGAGCAGGCGATGAAAGAACTCGTCCAGCCGGTCGCAGTCCCAGTCGCCGTCCATGTAACTTTCCCCCAGCCCCAGGTTGCCCCGGGCAAACACGCTGTCGGCAACACCGGGCGCCTTGAGCCGCATGTCCCAGGGGGCTTGACCATCCAGGCGAATGCCCGCCTCGGTCAGCAGCTCCGCCATGTAACGTTCGGATGCGGGCATCCTTCGTTCCCGCAGATTGGTCAGACGCTGGTTCGACGCAACTTGAGGCAAAACCGCTCCTCCTTTCCAGATCCAGAACAAACGTGACAACACGGTTGCCGTGAAAAAGAAAGATCCGTTACCGGTAACCTTAGTCAAAAATCGGGAGGGCGGGGTTTGAATTTCTCAATCAGAACAATAGCCGGGGAGGTGCCTGCGCCCCGGCAGAGGGAAATCAAGGTATGAGATCAGCGCAGAATAACCAGAGGCTTCTGTGCGGTCTTGAGCATGGTTGTGGTGGTACTGCCCACCAGGAACTGGCGAATGCGGGAGTGGCCGTAAGCCCCCATCACCAGGATGTCGATATCCTGGTCTTCCTGGTATTGATGGAGGGCCGGTTCAACATCGCCGGCACGGATCGCAAGGGTAATCTCGCTCTCGAGTCCGGCGAGCATGCTCCCCGCCTTTTTCAGCTGTTCCCACCGGTCGCTGGTATCGGGGCCGACCATTACCAGATGCAGCGGCATGCCCCTCAATACCGGGCTGCCCGCCAATAATTCGACTCCCTTGAACGCTGTCGCACTGCCATCGAACGCCAGCATCGCACTCTTCGGCTCGGCGTATTCATCCGGCACCAGCAGAATGGGCCGGTGGACACTTCGGATCACGGTCTCCAGCTGGCTGCCGATATGAATGTCCCGGTCTGAACTGCTCTCACCGTGCAGGCCCATGACCAGCAACCGGGTCTTGCTCTCGAGTGCCAGCAGGGATTCGGTCAGTTCGTCATGGCGTTGGCGTTTGGTCACGTCGGTGATGCCGGCCTGCTTGACGCGCTGCTCCGCCTCGTCCAGCAAGTGGTGTCCGTGCTCCAGGGCAAGCTTGGCCCGTTTGCGATCCAGTTCTGCCAGCTCGTCCAGCAGGTGCTCCCGGCTACCGAGGCCGATGCTGCCGGCAAGGTCCGGCTCAGCCGGATAACGTTCCTGATCCAGAACGTGCAGGAGCAACAGGGGCGCTTCCATGTGCCGCCCTGCCCAGGCCGCGTAATCGCAGACAGCCGGAGCCGCGCGGGAGCCATCGATACAGGCCACTACATTCAACATGTCTACCTCGCCTTCGGAATCGTTATGATCGTTATTGTGTCCGTTTCATGCCAATGACCACCTTATCCGCCGACTGTTTTAAGTCAATCAGATCCCGGCATTTATCCGGACAGACGTGAGCCGCATCAACAGAACCAGCGGGCGGGTTTGCAAACACCTGCCATTACAGTAAAACTCTTGCAAAATGCCCGTCGAATTAATCCCCAGCAACAGCATTATCCGGAGTTCCTGCCCAGACATGGATGACGTAGCGAGCCAGTTCATCACGTCCAACCAGACCATCATCAACCTTGCGGTAGCCCTGCTCCTCGGTGCCATTATCGGTCTGGAACGGGGCTGGGATGCCCGGGAGCAGAAGTCCGGAGAACGCATCGCCGGCATCCGGACCTTTGCCCTCATTGGCCTGCTCGGGGGCATCGCCGGTGTACTGGCACGGGAGATCACTGAATGGGCCTTCCCGGTTCTTCTGGTCTGCGTCGTAGCCATGGCCATTGTTGCCTACAGCGAACGCCTGGAGCACATCCGCAACTTCAGCATCACGGGCATGGTCGGCATGGTGCTGACGTTCTGTTTCGGCACCATCGCCGTGGTCGTGGACCCGGTCATGGCGACGGCAGCGGCCGTGGTGACTGCAATCATTCTCGACAACAAGGAAAAGATTCACGGCTGGGTCAACAAACTCAAGGCCCACGAACTGGACGCGGCCCTGAAACTGCTGCTGATATCCGTCGTGATGTTGCCTCTGCTTCCGAACGAAGCCATGGGGCCCGGAGGGGTGCTGAATCCCCGTGAAATCTGGTGGATGGTGGTGATGATCGCCTCCATTTCCTTTGTCGGCTATTTCGCAATCCGGGTGGCAGGCACCCGCCGGGGCATTCTCTTTACCAGCCTGTTTGCCGGCCTCAGTTCTTCCACCGCACTTACCCTGCATTTCGCCCGGCAGTCGGCCCGCAATCCGGAACTGAGCCCGCAGTTCGCCACCGGCATCCTGATTGCCTGCGGCACCATGTTTCCCCGCATCCTGGTGTACTGCTTTGTCATCAACCGCGACTTGCTGCCGCTGCTGATCTGGCCGGTTGTGATCATGACAGCCCTGCTCTATGGTCCGGCCCTATTCATCTGGCGCCGCAACTCGGAAAAACTGGAAGTCTCCCAGCCGACGCTGAACCAGAACCCGCTGGACCTGACCTCAGCCCTGGTGTTCGGGCTGCTGCTGACCGCCATTCTCCTGCTCGGGGAATTCCTGAAGAACTGGCTTGGCGATGCGGGCATTTACCTGTTGGCGGCCAGCTCCGGTGTCGCCGATGTCGATGCCATCACCCTGTCACTCACCCGCATGTCCAACGACTCCCTGGCGATGGGCACTGCGGTTGTCGGGATCGTCCTGGCCGCTGCCGTCAACAACCTGGTCAAATCGGGCATGGCCTGGGGCATCGGTAACCGGCGGCTGGGACTGCTTGTCGCCGGGCCGATGGTGGTTTCTCTGGTGGCGGGTCTTGCGGTTGCCTGGTTTCAGTAGCCTGGAAAAAGCTAACCGGCCTTCCGGAACGTCAGGTTGTACCTGTAGACACCGGTCAGGGGGTGGTCACCAGCCTTCAGGGTCAGGACCCCATGGTAATGGCGCCGGGCCGGGCCACCCCAGACCACTACATCGCCATGACCAAGCGGCACTCGCACCGGCCGGTCACTGCGCCGGGGGCCGCCAAACTGGAAAACAATGGGCAGCCCCAATGACACGGACACAATGGGCTGATCGAAATCCCGCTCATCCCGATCCTGATGCAAACCCATTTTTGACCCCGGCTGGTAACGGTTGATCAGGCAGGCATCCGGCACGAAGTTCTCGAAGCCTGCCTCGGCCGCCGCCTCTGATGCAAGCTTCAGAAACAGCTCCGGCATCCGGGGCCAGGCCTGCCCGGTGACCGGATCCCGAGGTTCGTAGCGATAACCCCGCCGATCGGTGACCCAGCCAAGCTCACCGCAACAGGTCATCGCCGCCGACATGGTATGCCCACCCGGCGTTTCCATGTGCCGGAACGGCGACTGTGAGGCGACGAGGTCAATGGCGGCCATTAACCCCGACCCCGCCTCACTTGCGAATCCCCTGAGCACCACAGCGCCTTCGGCGATGGTTTCCCGGCGAGGCTCGACACCCTCGCCTTCAAACAGATCAAAGGTCATAACTTACGACTTTGTATGGAAAAACCGGAAAGTTCCGACTAAACAGTCTACCCTTTTAACCGGGTTTTCAAGTAAGGATGAACGATGTACCTCAAGAGCCAGTCGGCCCAGATTTCCCTGGCTTTAGTGATTGCCTCTGCCATTACCTCAGGCATGCTCGTGCTGGCACTGGTCCTGCTCGGGCAGAGCTTCCATGGCATGGAGAGTGCCAAGGTCTCGGCAGCCAGTGCTACAGCAAGGCAGCTGGCGGTCAGCGTCGATGACCGTATCAATGCCATCACCGCCCCACCCTCGACGGCCCTTGCTGTTCTGAGCCATGATCCCCTTGCCACAAGCCAGACCAACGACGAGCGGGTTGAACGCCTCGACGTACTCGCCGACATACTGCGGAGCAGCGACATTGTCAGTGCCGTATACGCCGGCTGGGGTGATGGAGACTTCTTTCTGCTACGCAAGGTCCGCAGCTCCGGCACGTTGCAGTTCCCCGATGCGCCAGAAGGGACCGACTACCTGCTTCAGATCGTCACCCGGGACGCCGACACTGTTGCCGGCGAGTGGCATTTCTACGATGCCGGGATGAAACTGATCGGTCGCAGGCAGGTGCCCGACTACACCTTTGACCCGAGAACCCGACCCTGGTTCAACGCAGCAGCGGACTCCCCCAAGACCGAGCTGTCCGCTCCCTATGTGTTCTTCACCACCCAGGAAACCGGGCTCACGCTCTCCCGCCGCAGCAGTAGTTTCGGTACCGGTGCCGGTTCGGCGGTGTTCGGTATTGATGTCACAGTAACGGATCTGGGTAGTCATCTGAACCAGCTGCGTCAGACCCCGGGCACCCGAATTGCCATCGTCAACCAGCAGGGTGAGGTACTCGCCGATTCCTCCGGCCGGACGGAAGCAGGTAACGTCATCTCAACGGTACTGGACCAGGGTGGACACCCGGTAGCCGAAGCTTCGGTTCGCCTCTTCAACGCAGAGGACAAAGACTGGTATGGCATTCGCGAGCCGCTGAACGCGCTGGCGGATGAACAGCTTCAGGTGGCCGTGGCCATTCCCTCGGACGAACTGCTGGCCGATGTCTGGGCCGCGCTGACCCGGCAAACCCTGATCGCCGGAGGCATTGGTATCGCCCTGCTTGTTGTCGCCTGGTTCCTCGGCCGGCGTGTGGGCCGTCCCCTGGAAAGGCTGACCGAACAGGTTGGCAGGCTGTCCCGCTTCCGGTTCGACACGCAGGTCCGCTCTGACTCCCACATCCGGGAAGCCCATCAGCTGGGCGTGGCCCTGGACGACATGTCCAGCACCATCCGCAGCTTCCAGAACATTGCTTCGGTCCTGAACCGGGGCCAGGACCTGAACCAGCTGCTGCAGGATATCCTCGAACAGATAGTCCACATCGTCGGCCAGGAACGCGGTGGCATCTACCTGTTCAGCAAACAGGAGCAGGAGCTGCGACTGGCAGTGGACCAGCACTCCGAACTCCCCGACCGCATGGAGAACATCAACACCAGCATCGACGACAGCAACCTGATCCGCGAACTGCGACAGCACATCGGCGGCCACCCGGTATTCGCAATCCTGCGTAACCGCAGAAGGAAGCTGGTGGGCGTGCTGGTGATCGAAATGGAGCACGGAGAACACACCCACCTCAGCGATGACCTCATTGTCTTTGTCGATGAAATCGCCGGCTCCGCCGCCGTTGCCATCGAGACACGGGAGTTGTTGGAAAGCCAGCAGGCCCTGCTGGAAGGCATCATCCGGCTGGTGGCCAATGCCATCGACGCCAAATCCCCATACACCGGCGGGCACTGCGAACGGGTTCCGAAACTGGCGCAGATGATCCTGGCGGAAGCCGAGGCCAGCAACGAAGGCCGGTTTGCCGCGTTCTCCATGAGCGACGACGAACGCCATGAATTCGAACTGGCGGCCTGGCTCCACGACTGTGGCAAGATCACCAGCCCGGAATACGTGGTGGACAAGGCGGTGAAGCTGGAGACGCTGCACAACCGCATTCACGAGATTCGCACCCGCTTCGAGGTACTCCACCGAGATGCGGACATCGCCTACCTGCAGGCAACCCTTGACGGCGAGGGTGAGGCCGTTGCCCGCGAGCAGCGTGACCACGTCCAATCAAGGCTGCAGGAAGAGTTTGCCTTCCTGGCCCGGGCCAACAAGGGCGGCGAATCCATGAGTGAAGAGGACATCGAACGCATCCGGGCCATTGGCCAGCAGACCTGGAAAAGGCATTTCAGCGACCGCCTGGGCCTGTCCGCCGACGAACAGCGACGACTGGCAGATGTACCAGAGCCTGCCCTGCCCGTTACGGAGCACCTGTTGGCGGACAAGCCCGAACATCTCCAGCCCTGGGGGGATCACCGCCCGCCGGTTGAGAAGGACGATCCCCGCAATGTCTGGGGCTTTGACATGAAACTGCCCGAGTATGCCTACAACCGGGGCGAAATCCACAACCTGACGGTGGCAAAGGGCACCCTAACCGACGAGGAGCGGTTCAAGATCAACGAGCACATCGTGCAGACCATCTGCATGCTCGATGCCCTGCCCCTGCCCGATCGTCTGGCCAATGTGCCCCGCCTTGCCGGCACTCACCACGAACGGATGGATGGCAAGGGCTATCCCTGCGGCCTGACCGCCGATCACATGGGTATCCCGGAGCGAATCATGGCCGTGGCCGATGTGTTCGAGGCGCTGACTGCCGTCGACCGGCCCTACAAGGAAGGCAAGACCCTGACCCAGGCACTGGCTATCATGGCTGGTATGGTCGATAACGGCCACATCGATCGCGAGACCTTTGAGCTGTTTGTGCGCTCCGGTACCTACCGGCGCTATGGTGAGCAACACCTTCGGCCGGAACAGATCGATGAGGTGGATGAAAGCCAGTTCATGAATCGGAACTGAAAAACACGTATATTCTCAAGTCGTATTTTTGCTGGACCAAGGACAACCTGATGCTGTTTGCAATCATTATCGGCGGCCTGATTGGCTACGCATTCGGAAAATTCACCGGATTTCTCATCGGTGCCGCCATCGGCGCGTTTCTGTTCAATCGCGCCAAGGCCCGCCTGATCGGCAAACTCCAGAACATCCAGAGCGGATTCCTGGAGTCGGTGTTCGCAGTGATGGGGGCGCTGTGCAAGGCTGACGGGGTGGTCACCCGGGACGAGATCCAGATGGCCGAATCCATGTTCGCGCGGTTCCGGCTCAATCATAAGCAGCGGGAAATGGCCAAACAGGCCTTCAACCGGGGCAAATCAGAGGATTTTGACCTGGATGCCGAGCTGGACCGGTTCATGCGGGTGAGCGCCCGCCAACCGGCCCTGCTGCAAATGTTTCTCCAGGTGCAGGTGTCCGCAGTGGCTGCCGACGGCGTGGTCCATCCGGCAGAGCACCAGATGCTGGTGCGTATTGCCCGCCGGCTGGGGCTGCCGGAGAGCCAGGTCGACCAGCTCGAAGCCATGCTGCGCGGGGCCCATGCCGGCCAGGCTGGCGCCGGCCAGCGCTCCACCAGCGACCAGCTCGACGATGCCTACAAGGCACTGGGCGTATCACCGTCCGCCAGTGACGAGGAAATCAAGAAGGTCTACCGCAAACTGATGAGTGAAAACCATCCGGACAAACTCGCCGGCAAGGGACTACCCGAAAGCATGCGGGAAATGGCCGAGGAACGGACCCGCGAGATCAGCCACGCCTACGACGTGATCAAGGACGCCCGCAAGAAAGCCAGTTAATTCTTAGAACCAGCGCGGCACCCGGTTCCGGTACTGCTCGTAAGCATCACCGAACTGTCGTGCCAGCGCCTTTTCCTCTTCCCGCGCCTGCCTGACAATCACCGTTACACCCGTTACCAGGCAAACCAGTGAAAAAACACTGGGCAACGCGAGGAAGAAGCCGAGCTGGCCGGCGATCACAGCCAGGAACAGCGGATTGCGGCTGCGGGCAAACGGGCCCTCCGTGACGAGTTTCTGGCGCCCCTCCCCGCCGTCAATGCCGGAGCGCCAGTCCTCGTGCATGTAGGCCTGGAGGTAATTCACGCCGGCAAAGGACGCCAGCAGCAACAGCATCCCCACCAGCAACACCGGCCAATGGTACAGCGGGCCGAACACCCCCAACCACGGATCAATATCCGCAAACACCCGCACCACGCACACGCCGAGGATGGCCGCACGGAACAGGTTGAAGGTATGGCGGTGCCACCAGGGCGCGGAACCGCGTTTGCCGTAATTGATGTGGGAAAACTTGAGCCGGTCATAGAGCCCGAGCGTCCGCCCGGCGAATTGCAGGCCGATCATCAGAAAAAAGATGCCCAGGAAATGCCTGACCAGCGGTTCGATAAGATCCATCAGGTGCGCTTACTGCAGAATTGATCTGCAAGCTTATTATCTGAAACCACGCATGAAAAGTTTCTTTTTACTACCTGAAATGACATGTCGTCACGTTAGGGATTGGGATAGAGTTACAGAAGATTTCTCAAGGAGCTCATCCGATGTCCAGCCCAGACCTGCCGCAGTCCGTCCACGCCTTTTCCGATGACGCCCTGGGGCATGACGACGCCACCGGGCTTTCGCAGCGACTCCGCCGCCGGGAAGTCTCCAATGCCGAGGTAGTGGAAGCGGCGATCCGGCGGGCGCGGATGGTCGAACCACAGCTGCATGGCGTGGTGGCGGAAAACTATGATCAGGCCCTGGAAGCGGCCAGGCGTCTGGACAATGAGCGGCCGGGCGGAAACCCCGGGTTTTTCCGAGGCGTGCCCACCTTCATCAAGGACAACCTCAATGTCGCCGGGTTACCCACCCGACACGGCTCGGCGGCCATCCCCGAAAACACCGCAAAGGACACCAGCCCTTTTGCCCAGCAGCTGCTGGTTCAGGGATACGTGTGCCTGGGCAAGAGCTCGATGCCCGAGTTCGGCTTCAATGCCACGACGGAGCCCGCTCACGCCGAACCGACCCGCAATCCCTGGAATATGGCCTACTCCACCGGCGCGTCCTCGGGTGGATCCGCCGCCCTGGTGGCTGCCGGGGTGGTGCCGGTTGCCCACGCCAATGACGGTGGTGGCTCGATCCGTATTCCGGCTGCCTGCTGTGGCCTGGTGGGATTCAAACCAACCCGTGGCCGGCTGGTGGACAACGATGCGGTTCATTCCCTGCCCATCAACATCATCAGCGATGGCATTGTCAGTCGGTCGGTACGGGACACCGCGAATTTCCTGGCCGAGGCCGAACTCTGGTTCCGGAACCCGAAACTGGCTCGCGTGGGTCGGGTTGACGGACCCTCCGGCCGAAAGCTGCGGATCGGTCTGGTGGTCGATTCCATCAATGGCCACCGAACCGACGATATGACCCGAAAAACCGTGGAGTCTACCGCCCGGCAACTGGAGCGTCTGGGCCATCAGGTGGTTCCTGTTGCCGTACCCGTGCCTGAGACCTTCCCGGACGACTTTGCCCTGTACTGGGCCCTGCTTGCCTTCGGTGTGAAAGCCAACGGCCACAAACTGCTCAACCCCGCTTTCGACAAGCGTAAGGTGGACGGTCTCACCAATGGCCTGGCGACGATGTTCAAACGCAATTTCTGGCGCTTACCCGGCGCCCTGTGGCGGCTCAAGCGCTCGGCGAGGGATTATGCCCGGGCAATGGACGGCTATGACGCGGTGCTGACCCCGATACTGGGTCATACCACGCCGCCCCTGGGCCATCTGAGCCCCGATGTGCCCTTCGAAACCCTGTTCGACCGGCTCACCCGATATGTCAACTTCACCCCCCTGGCCAATGCTACGGGGGCACCGGCCATTTCCCTCCCGGCGGGGCTGACGGAAGATAACTTGCCGGTTTCGGTCCAGTTGATGGGCAAGCACGGGAAGGAAGCCACCCTGCTGGATCTCGCCTTTGCCCTGGAGGCTGAGCAACCCTGGCCCGGACTGTCGCAGCAGGCACGGCAGGTTCAGGCCGAGGAAATCGCTTCGGCAGGGGGATAACGGAAGCCCGGGAATATCGACATCATCTGCAGAAAACTCGGCTCCAGCGGGGCATCAAAGATCATCGGGTTGCCGGTTACCGGGTGAGCGAAGGCCATCCGGGTCGCGGCCAGCATCAGCCGCCCTTCCCCGAAACGCTCGGCAAAATAACGGTTATGACGCCCGCGCCCGTGATTGGCATCGCCAATGATGGGGTGACTGATGTGCTTCATGTGACGGCGCAGCTGGTGCTTGCGGCCGGTTTCCGGATACAGCTCGACCATGGCATAGCGGCTGGTCGGATATTTCTCGATGGCGACCGGAATCTCGGTGGTGGCCAGGGAGCGGTAACGGGTCCGTGCGTCACGTACCGGCTGCTCCTGCCCTTTCAGCCGCCGGTCTTCCGGCTCCTCCCGCAGCGGGTGATCAATCTCGCCCTCCACGGGCGGCCAGCCACGGACCATCGCCAGGTAGGTCTTGCTCACTTCCCCGGACATCATGGCCAGACCGAGGCTGCGGGCTGTCTCCGGATCCCGGGCAAACACCAGAACCCCCGACGTAGGCCGGTCCAGACGATGCACCGGATAGACATGCTCGCCCCCGTTCAGCGAGCGGGCGTACTGCAGGGCGAACTCGGTTTCATGTTTGTCGATAGGACTGCGATGAACGAGCAGGCCGGCAGGTTTGTGGACCACCAGCAGCTGCTCGTCGCGGTACAGCTCCAGGAGCGGGTTGCCTTTCGTCATGGCCCTACCCTGCCTCCGGCTGCAACCGGCCTGTAATCTGCCGCACCTTCCGCCCGGTTTTCTCACCCAGTACCAGCAGGGACGGTGTCAGCAGCAATGTCAGAATCGTGGCAAAACCAAGGCCACCGGCAATAGCGCTGGAGAGCTGGGTCCACCACTGGGTGGACGGCGCACCAAGGCCCAGGGACGGGCTGAGCAGATCAACGTTGATGCTCAGCACCATGGGCATCAGGCCCAGAACCGTCGTGATCGCAGTCAGCAGGACCGGCCGTAAACGCAGGCACCCGGTTTCCAGTGCCGATTCATAGGGCGACAGCCCATCCCTGCGCATCTGGTTGTAGGTGTCGATCAGAATGATGTTGTTGTTCACCACGATGCCCGCCAGGGCAATGATCCCCATGCCGACCATTACGATGCCGAACGGTTGGCCGTTGAGCAGGAGCCCGATGAGAACACCGGCGGTGGACAACACGATGGCCGAGAGGATCAGGAAGGTCTGGTACAGGGAATTGAACTGAGTCACCAGGATCAGGAGCATCAGGCCGATGGCAACCAGGAATGCGGTGGCCAGGAACGACGCCGCCTGCTGCTGGTCTTCGCTCTCACCCGCGAAAGCGACAGTGACACCCTCCGGCGGTTCCGGCATCTGTTCCTGCAGCACCCGCAGCATTTCATCCACCTGCCGGCCCGGCGCCAGATCCGATTTGATGGTTACCGTGCGCTGACCGTCAACCCGCACGAGGCTGCCGGTCTTGTCCCCGGGCTCAAGATTGACGAATTCGGAGAGCGGCACCTGCCCCCTGGAGGTATGGATGGTCTGGCGCTGCAACTGATCCAGTTCCCGCCAGTTGTTAGGGACACGCACGGCAATGTCCACCTCGTCCCGGACATCCTCGGGCCGATAGGTCGCCAGTACCAGGCCGTTGGTGACCAGGCGCACAGCACTGCCGATACTGAGCACGTCGGTGCCAAAGCGCGCCGCCGCTTCCCGGTCCACCTTCAGTTGCCATTCAATACCTGGCAGGCTGCGGTCGTCCTCGATTTCCACGAACCCGTCCAGGGTGCGCATGCGCGCCTCGACGGCATCCACAAAACCGTTAAGCTGACCGTTATCGCGACTGCTGACCTGGATCTCGATCGGCTTGCCCTCGGCCGGCCCGCCCTCCTGTTTGCGGAATTCCAGCTCGATGCCGGGGATATCGGTCGTCCGTTCCCGGAAGTCCTCCAGAATCGCGCTGGCAGGCCGGCGGGTGAACCAGTCGGTGAATTGGAACTGCAGCACCCCGATGACATCCGGCGCCATCTGGGTGTTGTTATTGAGCATGGACCGGGCGTAGAGGGCCTTCACCTCGGGCATCCCCTGCAGACGCTGCTCGACCTCCCGAACAATGGCATCACGCTCCCAGACCGACAGATCGCCCCGGGCGCGAACCTGCACCTGGGCCGAATCCGGCTCCACGCTGGGGAAGAATTCCACGCCGTGATTGAAGCGGGCATAGGCGGCATAGATCACCACGATCACCACCAGCACACCCACCAGGGTGAGCCCCGGAAATTGCAGCAGACGGGACAACACCAGCCGGTACCCGGCCATCAGTCGGCCATCGGCATGGGAAGCACGGGCCCGGCGCCCGCCACTGACGCTGCCGAGCACCGGCAGGAATACCAGAGCCATGGCCAGGGAGGCGGTCAGGCAGATGATCACAGTGATCGGCAGGAACTTCATGAACTCACCGACAACGCCGGGCCAGAACAACAGCGGTACGAATACCGCCAGGGTGGTCGCGGTGGAGGCAATGATCGGCCAGGCCATCCGGCTCGCCGCTTCGGCCCAGGCAGCGCGCACGGTGCCGCCTTCAGACAGGTTCCGGTCCGCCAGCTCGGACACCACGATTGCACCGTCCACCAGCATGCCGGCCACCAGGATCAGGCTGAACAGCACCACGATATTCAGCGTCAGCCCCATGCCCCAGATCACCAGGATCCCGGTCAGGAAGGCGCCGGGGATGGTGAGCCCGACCAGCAGCGCCGAGCGTGGGCCCATGGCGGCAATCACGACGATGATCACCAGTACAATGGCGGTCAGCACGTTGTTGAGCAGATCCGAGAGGATGTCCTGCACCTCGTCCGACTGATCCATGATGTAACGGATATCGAGGCTCTCGGGCAGTCGCGGTCGGGCCTGCTCGATCAGCTCCCGGACCTGGCCCACGGTTTCGATGATGTTGGCGCCGGACCGCTTGGACACTTCCAGCACCAGTGCCGGCTCACCGTTGATGCGGGCAAAGCCGGTGGGATCCTTGAAGGTGCGCTGGAGCATCGCCACATCGCCGAAGGTCACCACGGTGTCGCCGTCCACTTTCACCGGCATGGACATGACATCCTCGATGTTCTCGATCACCCCCGGCACCTTCAGGGCCATGCGCCCGTTGCCGGTATCGAGGGAGCCCGCGGCCACCAGCTGGTTATTTCGGGTCACCAGGGACGCGAGCCGGTCGAAATCGATGCCATAGCTCTCCAGCACCTGGGGATCCACCACAACCTCCAGCTGATCCTCCCGGTCGCCACCGATCTCAACCTCCAGCACCTCGGGAATGGCCTCGATGGCGTCCTGGAGCCGCCGGGCAATGGTGATCAGCTCCCGCTCGGACAGCGGCCCGGAGAGGCCCACCGACAGCACCGGGAACAGGGACACATTGATCTCGTTTACTCGTGGCTCATCGGCCTCCTGCGGCAGCTTGGTCCGCGCGGTGTCCACCTTCTCCCGGACATCCTGCAGCGCCATGTCCGGATTGAAGCCGGCATCGAACTCCAGCATCACCGACGCGTGGCCCTCGGAGGCTGTGCTGCGCATCTCCTTGATGCCTTCAAGTGACCGCAACTCCTGCTCCATCGGCCGCACCAGCAGGCGCTCTGCATCCTCGGGACTGATACCGTCCAGGGTCATGGAAACGTAAATGATCGGGATGGTGACATCCGGATTGGCTTCCTTGGGGATGGTGTTGAACGCCGCGATCCCCCCAAGAATGAGGAACATCAAGGTCAGCAGGGTGGTCCTGCTCCGGTCCATGGCTGCAAAGATCAGTGCCCGCATACCGATCAGCCCCTGTTGTCCGAGCGATCGACGGGGATGACTTCCTCACCCTCGCTGACGAAACCGCCGCCACGGGTGATCAGACGGATCTCATCAGGTAACCCGGTTACCCAGGCACCCTCGGTAGAGACACTGAGCAGCCGGACCGCAGCAAAGACCACCCTGTTATTCTCATCCACGTACTTGATGCCCGGACGGCCGTCATCACCCAGGCTGAGGTAGGCGGGCGAAATAAACAGAGCTTTGACTTCCGGTAGCGCGATCCGGAGGCTGGCGCTGCCGCCAGCAACCCGTTTCAGCTCCGGGTTCTCCACGGCAATCTCTACCGCGAAACTCCGGGTCTCGGGGTTGGCCGCACTGGCCACGAAGGTCACCACACCCTGGAGTTGGCCGCCATCCAGCAGATCAATCCGGACCGGCTGCCCCACGGCAACCTGGCTGACCGACTGCTGCGGAACCTGGCCAGTGGCTTTCAGACGGTCGATACGCACCAGCTCGAAAAGCGGTGAGCCAACCTGCACCAGGGTTCCCGGGTCTACATGCCGGGCATTGATAATGCCGTTAAAAGGTGCCGTCGGCGTCAGGTGCTGCACTGCCAGGCGGGCGGACGTCAATTCGGCTCGGGCGGCAGCGAGTTCGCTTTCCAGGTCCAGCAGCTGCGACTGCGAGGTGAAGTTTTCCGAGCGCAGCCGGCGCGCCGCCACCAGATCCGCCTCCAGCTTTTTCACCCTCGACTGCCACCGGGCCACCAGAGCCGAACGGCCATCGTCAGAAAACTGCGCCAGAACCTGGCCATCGGTGACAGCTTCCCCGAGATCGGCAGCCACTTCCTCAACGGTCCCCGCCACCCGGGCGTTCAGGCTCACGGAAAACCAGGGCTCAAGCTGGCCCTGGAGCTGGATGCCCGGCTCGTGCAGGCGCGCCTGCAGCGTTTCCACTTCCACGCTGGTCAGCTCCGCCTCCGGATCCTGTTGCCGATCGGGCGCCTGATCCGATGAAACCTTGACCTCGCCGGTCATCATCCAGATAACCAGGAGAACCACCACCAGCAGGGATAACCCGAGGGATCCCCATCTTGCTTTCGTCATTGAATGCTCGCTGTGCCTGAAAACGGTGAACAGGTATACGGAATGGGAAACCTTCCGCCGGCTTGTCAAAAAAACCGGCAATTAACGGTTGCATCCGATTAAAAACGTGGGGTAGATTCTACACAGAATCTTTTTACGAATTCAGAGCAGATAGTCGATTTCATGAATCTCAACGCAGTGATTGTCCTTGTGAAGCTTGTCCTGGTGGTCGTGGTACCGTCCGGGGGCTTTTGCGTGGACAAGCGGGTGAGATAGCGACAAACCTGACAAGACACCAGAAACCCCCGGCACCGAAAGGTCCCGGGGGTTTCTTTTTTTACGGCAAAAGAAAAGGGAAAAACGACCATGAACGGCGCACAGCACATTCTTGAAGCGTTCCACCGCCACAACATCAGCACGGTTTTCGGGTATCCCGGCGGCTGCATCATGCCGCTATACGACGCGCTGGTGGATGATGTGGGCGTGGAGCACGTGCTGTGCCGCCATGAACAGGGCTGCGCCCTGGCCGCCGACGGCTACGCCCGCGCCAGTGGCAAGCTGGGGGTGTGCATCGCCACCTCGGGCCCCGGTGCCACCAACCTGATCACCGGCGTGGCCAACGCCCACCGGGATTCCATTCCGATGCTCGTGATCACCGGCCAGGTACCCTCCGGTCTGATCGGCACCGATGCCTTCCAGGAAACCGACGTTCTGGGCATGACCCTGGGCATCGTTAAACACAGTTACCTGGTGGACGACGCGGACACCCTGCCCGCGATCATGGAAGAAGCCATCGAACTGGCCCAGAGTGGCCGGCCGGGGCCGGTGTGGGTTGATATTCCCAAGGACCTGTTGTTGAGCGAAGTGGCCGACGCGCCCTTCTCTCAGACCGAATTCTGTGAAGCAGACTGCCCGGACCTGAATGAAGCCGTGGCCATGCTGCGCTCCGCGCGCAAGCCGCTGCTCTACAGCGGCGGCGGCGTCAGCCTGGCCCACGCAGAGGACAGTTTCCGCACTTTCGCCGAAACATCGGCCCTGCCGGCGGTTGTCACCCTCAAGGGCATCGGCAACCCGGGCAAACACAATCCCTACAACCTCGGCATGCTGGGCATGCACGGCTCCCGCGCCGCCAACCGGGCTGTCGATGAGTGCGACCTGCTGCTGGTCATCGGCGCCCGCCTGGATGACCGGGCCACAGGGAAACTGGACGGCTTCGCCCCCAACGCAAAGATGATTCACATCGATGCCGATGCTGCCGAAATCAACAAGCTGCGCCCGGCTGACCTGGCCATCCGCGGGGACCTGAATGGCATTCTGGAAGAGTTGACCAGCGCGCTGAGGAGCAAACCGCTGGCCATCAGTGACTGGCAGAAGCAATGCCGCACCTGGCACACCATCGGTGGCTTCCACGCGGCCGACAATGAAGAGCCCCTGGCCCCGATCACTGGCCCGGCCTTCATCCGCCAGCTTTCCCGCATCGCCCCGGACGACACCGTCATCGCCTGTGACGTTGGCCAGCACCAGATGTGGGTGGCACAGCACTACGAGTTCGATCACCCGCGCCACCACCTCACCAGCGGCGGCCTGGGCACCATGGGCTTCGGCCTGCCCGCCGCCATCGGGGCGCAGTTTGCGGACCGCAACAGCACCGTGATCAACGTCACCGGCGACGGCTCGTTCATGATGAACGCCCAGGAACTGGCCACCATTCGCCGCTACAACCTGCCGCTGAAACTGATCATCATGGACAACCAGTGCCTGGGCATGGTCCGCCAGCAGCAGGAGCTGTTCTACGATAACCGGGAGAGTCAGATAAACCTGGACGACAACCCCGACTTCGTGGCCATGGCCCGGGCCTTCGATATCCCGGCCCTGCACATCGAACGCACCGACCAGATCCGCCGGGGCATCGAAACCATCCTGGCCTACAACGGCCCGATGCTGCTGCACGTGGCCATCAGCCGTGAAGACAACGTCTGGCCCATCGTCAAACCCGGCGCCAGTAACCGCGACATGATCGACGAAACCCGACGCACCAGCACTGCAAACAAGGAGAACGTAGCATGACCCCACAAGCGGACATCCCAATGCCCAGTTACACCCTCAATTGCCGAATGGCGCATGAAGCTGCGGCCCTGGAGCGGCTCTGCCAGGTGGTCCGTATTCGTGGGTTCCGGATTGCCACCATGGCGGTGGAAAGTGCGGAAGAGCACCTGGATATTGCCCTTACCCTGGAGGGTACCCGGCCGATTGCCATGTTGCAGTCGCAACTGGAGAAGCTTCACACGGTTGCCGAGGTTGCCCTGGATTCGGCTTCTGTGGCTCGGTCTCGTTCGGCCTGAGGCTTGGGGGGCTGGTCTTTTCGTAGCCTGAGGTTTGGCGGGCAGGTACGGGGGTGGCAGGTGGATTTTTCGCCGGAAAAAGGTGTCTGAGCGAAGCGAGTTCTTTTTCCAAGAAAAACTCCACCTGCCACCCCGCAAGCCCGCCCCTCAACCAACAGGCTACAAGGACGTTAACTCCAAAGTTACCAGGCTTTATAGGGCAGGAACTTCCCGTTCATGGTAACCACAACGCGGTCGCCCTTCGGATTCTCCTCCTTCTCGATGTCCATGGTGAAATCGATGGCGCTCATGATGCCGTCGCCGAATTTCTCGTGGATGAGTTCCTTCATGGTGTCTCCATAAACACCGACAATCTCATAGAGACGATAGATCAGCGGATCCTGGGGGATGGCGCTGTCCCAGGCTTTCTTTGGACACACCTGCAGGGCTTCCGCCACTGGCTTGTCGAGGCCCAGGGTTTCACACAATGCGAAGGCCTTGTCCTCGGTAAGGCTGTTCATGCCCAGGGCCGCTGAGGTGGTGAACACCGGGGACATGCCGATGGTCTCGGCGATGGTTTCCCAGGTCATGCCCTTGGAAAGTTTGGCTTCCAGGATTTTGGCGGTCATCAGTTCTTTGTTCATCATGGCTGTTTCCTCTCTTGGGTTTTAACGTCAGGCATTCACCGCACGGGCGGCAGTGTCAGATTCGGATTCGGTTTCAGATGCAGCAGCCGCCGGCGTTGGCTGGGCGACGCCACCCGCAGGCTCGACAACTTTCGGGGTGCCGTCTTTTTCCGGCAGGGCCGAGCCGCTTCGGTTGACCAGGAAGTCCACCAGGTAGTCCCGGGTCTTGTGGTAGGCCGGGTTCTGGAAGATGGTGGCCCGGGCCCTCGGGTGGGGAATATCCACTTTCACGCTTTCAGCGATGCGGGCATTGGGGCCGTTGGACATCAGGAAGATGCGGTCGGAGAGCAGGATGGCTTCGTCCACATCGTGGGTGATCATGAACACGGTCTGGCGGGTTTCTTCCCAGATCTTGACCAGTTCGTCCTGAATCACGCCCCGGGTGAGCGCATCCAGCGCGCCGAAGGGCTCATCCAAAAGCAACAATTCCGGCTGGGTGGCGAAGGCCCGGGCGATACTGACCCGCTGGCGCATGCCGCCGGAAAGCTGGGACGGTTTCCGATTGAGGGCGTGGTCCAGGCCCACCATTTTCAGGTAGCGCTCGCTGTGCTCCCTGACCTTTTCCTTGGTCCATTTGGGCCAGCGTGCCTGGACGGCAAACACGATATTGTTCAGGGCTGTTTTCCAGGGCAAAAGGCTGTAGTTCTGGAATACCACACCCCGCTCCAGGCCTGGGCCTTTCACTTCCTTTCCGTTCATCACCACATTACCCGCGCTGGCTTCATCCAACCCTGCCAGCACGTTCAGGATGGTGGATTTGCCGCAACCGGAGTGGCCGATGATGCAGACGAACTCGCCTTTCTCCAGGGCAAAACGGATGTCCTCGAAGACGGTCAGCTCGCCGCCCTGGCCGTCCGGATAGACTTTGGACAGGCCATCTACTTCCAGGAATGACTTACTCATAACAGGTCTCCGTTCGGAGGGTTGAGGCCGGCACCGGTTTGCCCGGTGCCGGACCGCTCATTCTTTGTATTCCACCAGTTTCTGGGCCTTGCCCAGGGCCAGGTCCAGGAGCATGCCCACCACCCCGATCATCAGGATGGAGAAGATCACACTGGCCAGATCCAGGTTGTTCCACTCGTTCCACACGTAGTAGCCGATGCCGGTGCCGCCCACGAGCATTTCCGCCGCCACGATGACCAGCCAGGCAATGCCGATGGAAATGCGCATGCCGGTCAGGATGGTGGGTGCGGCTGCCGGGAGGATCACCGTCAGCGCGGTCTTGATCGGGCTCAGTTCGTGGGTGCGCGCCACGTTGACCCAGTCCTGCCTCACGTTCGCCACACCAAAGGCGGTGTTCAGCAACATGGGCCAGATCGAGCAGATGAAGATCACGAAGATCGCCGAGGCATCGGAATCCTGGATGATGAACAGGGCCAGCGGCATCCAGGCCAGGGGCGAGATGGGCCGCAGCACCTGGATGTACGGGTTCAGGGCCTTGTACATCAGTGGCGACATGCCGATCAGGAAGCCGACGGGCAGCGCGATGGCCATAGCCGCCAGGTACCCGGTCAGTACCCGGTACACCGAATAGGCCAGCTGGATACCGATGCCCTTGTCGTTGGCGCCCGCGTCATAGAACGGGTTGGACAACTCGGCCCAGGCCAGCTTGATCACCTCGGAGGGCAGCGGAACCCGTGATTCCTGGTCCGCACCACCCATCAGCATTTCGTATTCGGTCATTCCGGTCTGGGCTTCCGGGGGCTGGGTTGCCATTTCCCAGAGCCCCAGGGCCAAGATCAGGAACGACACCGACAGCAGTGCTGCCCGAACGTTCAGGGAAGCCATGGTTACACCCTCCCGATCGCGAAGCTGCTGGCGTACTCTTCAGCGCTGTCCGGATCGAAGGTCTTGCCCATGATGGTGTGGGTCTTGTAGGTCTTGTCCGGGGCGGTGTAGCCCAGTTCTTCCATGATCCTGCCGGTCTCGCCCGCCAGGTAGACCTGTTCGGCAATGCCTTTATAGTCCACGTCGCCTTCGATATAACCCCAACGCTTCATCTGGGTGAGAATCCAGACACCCATGGAGTGCCAGGGGAACGGGTCGAAATCGATCCGATCCGGTACGTTCTGAACCTCGCCAAGGCCATCGGCGTAGTACCCGGTCAGCACCTGCTGAATTACCGGTACCGGCTGGTTCAGGTAGTTCTTGGGCGCGATGGCTTCGGAGATTTCCTTGCGGTTATCCGGGTTGTTGGAGTACTGGGTGGCGTCAATGATGGCGCGTAGCAGGGCTCCATAGGTATTCGGGTTCTGGGTGGCGAACTGCTGGCTGCAGGCAAAGGCACAGCACGGGTGGCCTTCCCATATGTCCTTGGTGAGCATGTGGATGAAGCCTACCTTCTCCCAGACGGCCCGCTGGTTGAACGGATCGGGAGACAGGTAACCATCGAGGTTACCAGCGCGCAGGTTGGCGACCATCTCGGGTGGCGGAACCACACGAATCTGCACATCCTTGTCCGGATCGATGCCATTCTCGGCCAGGTAGTAGCGCAACAGGAAGTTGTGCATCGAGTACTCGAACGGCACGCCGAATTTGAAGCCTTTCCACTGCTTCGGATCCCGTTTGTCCTTGTGATCCACGTGCAAAACGATGGCCTGGCCGTTGATATTCTCAACCGCCGGCATGATGAACGGCTCCGGTGTGGAGCCGGCACCCATGGTCATCGCCAGCGGCATGGGTGTGAGCATGTGGGAAGCGTCGTACTCGCCCGCCAGGGATTTGTCCCGGGCCACCGCCCAGCCCGCAGTCTTGGTGACGGTCACATCGAGGCCGTAACGCTCATAGAAACCCATGGGGTGCGCCATGATGATCGGCGTGGCGCAGGTGATCGGCACAAAGCCGACATTCAGTTTGGTTTTCTCCAGCTTGCCCAGGGATTCCTTCACGGCCGCCTTGGCCTTCTCCATAGGGAACACACTGCTCAGCAGCGCCGCCGCGGTGCCTGCCCCCATCATCTTCATGAAGCTCCGCCGGCTGTGGTCGTTGTGACCGAACACCGAGCGAACCACCGCGCTCTCGATGGCACGATCCATCATCGCCTCGGAATCCAGGGCGCCTTCAGAGACGATCGCACCCTGGCTTGATGATTGCTGAAGATTCAGGGATACCGACGGCATTTCCTGTCCGGGTTTGCACTCCGGACAACCGCAGGTTTTGGCGTGGATCAGTGATTGGTCACCGTCAAACGGATTGCCAAGGCTTTTCGTAGTCATGGGGCACTCTCCCTACTCTCGGACTGTTTTTGCACGCTTTCGGTGCGACAAGGTTGCGGCTCGGGACCGTCAGCAAGACTCGTGCGGCTCGGGCTACGCGTTCTGGGAGAGCTATCGCAGGGTTCGTGCCAACTACGTATTTTTTATACTTTTCTGTTTTTATTGATTTTTCAGGAAGATCTGACGAGCAGGCGCAGCTACGACTTTTCGTATTTCACGATTTTTCGTGACGGGAACACCGAATTTTCGTAGTTGGCACAGGGTTTGTTCTGTTCTTTTCGTAACAACACAGGACACCCTCATGAACATCGAGACCACCATTGCTCCGATCGCCACAACAAGCTGGATTGACCACCTCCCGGAGGCGGCGCTACTTGTGGATGCCGCGCAGGATCTGATACTCGCCGCGAACAGCGCGATGGGCCGGATGATCGGCACCGACCGGCAATCCCTGACAGATACCCCCTGTACTCACCTTTTCGCGGACCAGCGACCACAACTGATTACCTTCACCGAGGAAACCCTGTTCCGCAGCCATGGCTGGAGCCGGGATTTCGTGATCAGGCACCGGGGCGGCCACACCGTAGAGCTGGAAATATCCTCATCCCGGGTTGGCGAGGCCGAATCCCAGAACGTGCTGCTCTTGCTTCGGGACCGTCGCCATCTCCGCACACTTCGCGAGCGGCACGACGCCAATCACTACCACCGGGGCGGCTTGCTGGAATGGCGGCGGGTAGAGGAACTGTTCAAGGACATGGAGCGTGAAAACCAGCTGATCCTGCACGCCGTGGGGGAAGGCATTTACGGAGTGGATGCCGAGGGCCGCACGACCTTCGCCAATCCGGCAGCGGAACGGATGCTCGGCTGGCGTATTGACGAACTCATGGGCCGGGTCATTCACCGGGTGGTGCATCACTCCCACGAGGACGGCAGTCTCTATCCCCTGAAAGAGTGCCCTATCTACGCCGCCTTCCGGGACGCCAGCGTGAAACGGGTGGGCGAAGACTGGTTCTGGCGCAAGGACGGCACCGGGTTTCCCGTGGAGTACACCAGCACGCCGATTCTGGATAACGGTCATCCGGTGGGAGCCGTGGTGGTGTTCCGGGACATCTCCCCCCGCCTGCAGGCACAGAAGGAACTGCAGAAGGCCCTGGAGGAAGTGGAGAGCCTCAAGCACCGGCTGGAGATGGAAAACGCCTACCTGCAGGAGGAACTGAGCGCCGAATACCACTTCCACGAAATCTTGGGCCAGAGCGACGCCATCAAGGCCATCGTCCGGCGGATCGGCATGGTCGCCCCCACCGATGCCAACGTGTTGATTACCGGCGAATCCGGCACCGGCAAGGAACTGATCGCCCGCGCCATCCATCAGTCCAGCACCCGCCGTGACCGCCCCCTGATCCGGGTGAACTGTGCGGCGATTCCCAAGGACCTGTTCGAAAGTGAATTCTTTGGCCACATCAAGGGTGCGTTTACCGGCGCCGTCAGTGACCGCGTAGGCCGGTTTGAACTGGCCGACGGTGGCACCCTGTTTCTGGATGAGGTAGGCGAAATCCCCCTGGAACTGCAGGGCAAACTACTCCGGGTGCTGCAGGACCAGCAGTTCGAGCGGGTGGGAGAAAACCGGACCCGGGCAGTGGATGTGCGGGTGATCGCGGCCACCAACCGGGATCTGAAATCGGAGGTTCAGCAGAAAACCTTCCGGGAGGACCTCTATTTTCGTCTGAATGTCTTCCCGATTGAATCCGTGCCGCTGCGCAGGCGCCTGGAAGACATCCCGATTCTCGCCCAGGAATTCCTGAATCGGGCCTGTCAGAAATTCAACCGGCCAACACTGGCACTGAGAGAGCGGGACGTCGAAACCCTGAAAGCCTACCACTGGCCGGGCAATGTTCGGGAACTGGAAAACGTGATCGAACGCCAGGTGATCACAGCCGATGGCCGGCTGGATCTGGACCTGCAGGGTCCCGATTCCGCGGCCAGACCCACGTCGGAACCGATACCGCCGGCGAGGCATTACAACGGTGAGCTGATGACAGAACAGGAACTCAGGGAGCTGGAGAAGCAGAACCTCAGACAGGCCCTGAAAATCAGTGGCGGCCGGGTGTTCGGCGACGACGGCGCCGCGGCACTACTGGGCGTCAAACCGACCACCCTGTCCTCACGCCTGAAAAAACTGAAAATCGAACCGCGACAGTTTCAGGTGAGGAATCATTAACCTTGTGAATCAGCCAAGGTAAGTCGGCGCGGGGTGGCAGGTGGCTTTTTCGCCGGAAAAAGGTGCCTGAGCGAAGCGAGTTCTTTTTCCAAGAAAAACTCCACCTGCCACCCCGCAAGCCCGCCCCCGAACTGACAGGCTACAGGGAATATAAGCCGATCAGATCAACTCAATAGCCACAGCCGTGGCTTCACCACCGCCGATGCAGAGCGAAGCCACGCCACGCTTGAGCCCACGCTGTTTCAGCGCGTTGATCAGGGTGACGATGATCCGGGAACCGGAGGAGCCGATCGGGTGACCGAGGGCGCAGGCGCCGCCATGGACGTTCACCTTCTCCGCCGGAAGCTTCAGCTCGTTGATCGCGGCCAGGGTAACCACTGCGAAGGCTTCGTTGATCTCGAACAGATCGACATCGTCCAGCGTCCAGCCCGCTTTCTTGAGGACCTTCTCGATGGAGCCGATCGGCGCGATGGTGAACTCGGACGGCAGGCGTGCATTGGTGGCATGGGCCACGATGCGGGCCTGGGGTGTCAGGCCTCGGGCGTCAGCTTCAGCCGCAGAGGCCAGTACCAGGGCGGAGGCACCGTCACTGATGGAACTGGAGTTTGCTGCGGTCACGGAGCCGTCTTTGGCGAACGCTGGCTTCAGCTGCGGGATTTTCTCCGGTCTGGCGTTGCCAGGCTGCTCGTCGGTATCCACTTCGGTGTCACCGCCGCGGCCAGAGACAGTCACCGGAACAATCTCGTCCCTGAACCAGCCGTTTTCGATGGCGGCGAGGGATTTCTGCAGGGAGCCGATGGCAAATTCGTCCATGGCCTGACGGCTGATATCGAACTTGTCGGCAGTGCGCTGGGCGAACACGCCCATCAGGCCGCCTTCATAGGCGTCTTCCAGGCCGTCCAGGAACATGCTGTCCAGCACCTGGCCATGGCCCATGCGCATGCCGGCACGGGCCTTGGGCAGCAGGTACGGCGCCTGGCTCATGTTTTCCATGCCGCCAGCGATCATGATGTTGTTGGTGCCGGCCTTGATCTGGTCGTGGGCCATGATGACCGCCTGCATGCCCGAACCACACATCTTGTTGATGGTGGTGCAGCCAGAGCTGTCCGGTATGCCGGAAGCACGGGAAGCCTGGCGTGCCGGGGCCTGGCCGAGGCCGGCGGGCAGTACGCAGCCCATGATGACTTCCTGGATGTCCGCCGGCTGGAGACCGGCCCGCTCGATGGCCGCCTTGATGGAAGTGGCGCCCAGTTGCGGGGAGCGTATGGAGCTCAGGGAGCCCATCATGCCGCCCATCGGGGTTCTTGCTGATCCTGCGATTACTACGTCGTTGTTGCTCATTGATGTCCTCACTTAATCAGGCTTTACCCAGCACAGAGCGGGCAATAATTTCTTTCATCACTTCCGAGGTGCCGCCGTAAATCCGCTGCACCCGGGCATCGATAAAGTTCCGGGAAATCGGGTACTCCGTGGTGTAGCCGTAGCCGCCAAACAGCTGCAGGCAACCATCGGCCACCCGGCACTGCATCTCGGTGGCGCTGTACTTGGCCATGGATGCGGTCGGGGCATCGAGTTTGCCTTCCTCATACTCGCGGATGCACTGGTCAACAAATGCCTTGTTCACCCGGTAGTCGGTTTCCATGCGGGCGATTTCGAAACGGGTGTTCTGCAGTTGGGCCAGCTTCTGGCCGAACAGTTCCCGCTCCTGGGTGTAGGTGATGGTCATGTCCAGGGAGCCGCGGGCAGCGGCGACGCCAAGGGCGCCGATAACCAGGCGTTCCCGTGGCAGCTCGCGCATCAGGTAAACGAAGCCCTGCCCTTCTTCGCCGAGCAACGCGGAGGCGGGGACGCGCATGTCCGAGAAGAACAGTTCGGAGGTGTCACCGGAGTGCTGGCCGATCTTGTCCAGATTGCGGCCCTTGCTGTAGCCCGGCAGGGAGGTGTCCACCAGGAACAGGCTGATGCCCCTGGCACCGGCGCTCGGGTCGGTCTTGGCCGCAACGATCACCATGTCGGCATGCTGGCCGTTGGTAATGAAGGTCTTGGAGCCGTTGAGGATGTAGTCATCCCCGTCCCGGACCGCGCTGGTGCGGATGGCCTGGAGATCACTGCCGGCGCCCGGCTCGGTCATGGCGATGGCGCCGACGGCTTCGCCGGAGACCATCTTCGGCAGCCATTGCTGCTTCTGTTCCTCGTTACCGATGTGGCTGAGGTACGGAGCGACGATGTCGGAATGCACCATGACATTGGTGGAAAGCGCACCGAAGCCCATGCGGGCCAGCTCTTCACCAACCACGACAGAGTATTGGAAAGGCGCGCCACAGCCACCGCACTCTTCGGGCACATCCACGCACAACATCCCTGCGTTGCCGAGTGTGTTCCAGAGTTCCCGGGGGACGATGCCGGACTTTTCCCAGGCTTCGTATTGGGGCGCCACTTCGGTTTCCAGGGCCTTGATAACAGAGTCCCGGAACAGCGCCAGTTCTTCTTGATCGACAGGATTGGTCATGTCGCTCACCTGTGGTTATCAGATCGCTTTTGGCAGATCACGTGGGTATTGAGGATCCGCTTGTGGCAGATCCTGTTCGTCAAATCACTTGGGCGCCATGCGCAGCGCACAGTCGAGGCGGATCACCTCGCCATTGAGAATCGGGTTGCGCACCATCTGGTCCACCATCATGCCAAATTCCTCCGGCTTGCCAAGCCGCTTCGGGAACGGCAGGGTGGCGGCAAGGCTATCCTGAACTTCCTGGGGCATACCTGCCATCATCGGGGTCATGAAAATGCCCGGTGCGATGGTATTCACCCGGATACCCTCCCGGGCCAGCTCACGGGCGGCCTGCAGGGTAAGGGCCACCACACCGCCCTTGGAAGCACTGTAGGCGGATTGGCCGATCTGGCCTTCAAACGCCGCCACGGAAGCGGTGTTGATGATCACACCCCGCTCGCCATCGGCATTGGGCTCACGCTGGGCCATGTCCGCCGCTGCCAGTCTCAGGATATTGAAGGTACCAATCAGATTAACCTGGATAACCTTGCTGAACTTCTCCAAAGGCATCACGCCATCGCGACCCAGAATCTTCGAGGCCGGGGCAATACCGGCGCAGTTGACGGCGATGCCGCAGAGGCCGTGGGCATCCCGGGCCGCACTGATGGCCGCCTCGGCGCTTTCCGGGGAGGTCACGTCGCACTCAACGAAGATGCCACCGAGCTCGGCTGCCACCTTCTCACCCTGCTCTTTATTCACATCCAGGATCGCCACCTTGCAGCCTGCAGCGGCCAGCGCCCGGGCCGACGCCTCACCAAGACCTGAGGCTCCACCTGTTACAATGGCCGGTACATTATTGAAATCCATCGTTCACTCCTCTTTTTGTAATCCGCTTGTGTGAAATCGGACCAGAAAACCACTTTACGTTTACGTAAACTTTATCTAACCTTAGTCGAAAAAGGAAATCGTCATGGTCGAAAAAAGAACCTTCAGCATCAGCGAGCTCTCGCAGGAGTTCGATGTCACAACGCGAAGCATCCGCTTCTATGAGGATCAGGGCCTGCTCAAACCCAGGCGCCGCGGGCAGACACGCATTTTCAGTACCAAGGACCGGGTGCGCCTGAAGTTGATTCTCCGCGGTAAACGCATGGGTTTCACCCTTGCAGAAACCAAGGAACTTTTCGACCTCTGGGACGAGACCCTGACCGGCAATGAAAAACAGCTGCTGAAAATGCTGGAAATCCTGGAAGCCCGTAAGGCCATGCTGGAACAGCAGAAGAACGACATAGCGCAGGCGGAAATGGAAATAGATACCGCCGAGGCCCGGTGCCGCGAAGCCCTGGCCGACCTGGAGAAGAAGAAAAAAGAACAGGGCCTGGTATCGAAAGAGACAGAAGAAGCCGTTGCCCACAAGTGACGGAAACCAAACATCTAGCTTTCAAAACAAGAAGGTAGCCAACGATGAAATCACAATACTCAGAGCTGAATTTCGGCCTCGGTGAAACCCTCGACATGCTGCGTGAGCAGGTCAACGGCTTTGCTGCCTCCGAAATCGCCCCGCGCGCCGAAGAAATCGACCGCAACAACGAGTTCCCCATGGACCTGTGGCGGAAAATGGGCGACATGGGCCTGCTGGGTATTACCGTGAGCGAAGAATACGGCGGCTCCGACATGGGTTACCTGGCCCACGTCATCGCCATGGAAGAAATCAGCCGCGCCTCCGCCTCCGTTGGCCTCTCCTACGGTGCCCACTCCAACCTCTGCGTGAACCAGATTCACCGCAACGGCACCGAAGAACAGAAACAGAAATACTTGCCCAAACTGGTCAGCGGCGAACACATCGGCGCCCTCGCCATGTCCGAGCCCAACGCCGGCTCCGACGTTGTCTCCATGAAACTCCACGCCCGTGACGAAGGCGACCACTACGTCCTTAACGGCAACAAGATGTGGATCACCAATGGCCCGGATGCCAACACCTACGTCATCTACGCCAAGACCGACCCGAAAGGCGGCTCCAAGGGCATCACCGCCTTCATCGTCGAACGCGACTACCCGGGCTTCAGCCGCCACCAAAAACTCGACAAACTCGGCATGCGTGGCTCCAACACCTGTGAGCTGGTGTTCGAAGACTGCAAAGTCCCCAAGGAAAACATCCTGGGCGGCGAAGGCAACGGCGCCAAAGTCCTCATGAGCGGCCTCGACTACGAACGCCTCGTCCTCTCCGGCGGCCCCCTGGGCATCATGCAGGCCGCCATGGACGTGGTCGTCCCCTACATCCGCGAGCGCAAACAGTTCGGCCAGGCCATCGGTGAATTCGAACTGGTTCAGGGCAAAGTGGCGGACATGTACACCTGGATGAACACCGCCAAATCCTACGTCTACATGGTGGCCCAATCCGCCGACCGTGGCGAAACCACCCGCAAAGACGCCGCCGGCGCCATCCTTTACTCCGCCGAAATGGCCACCAAACTGGCCCTGGACGCCATCCAGCTGCTCGGCGGCAACGGCTACATCAACGAATACCCGACAGGCCGCCTGCTGCGGGACGCCAAGCTGTATGAAATCGGTGCCGGTACGTCCGAAATCCGCCGGATGCTGATCGGTCGCGAGCTGTTCCTCAATAAGTAACGAACGCTCGATCCAATCGACTCACGGACTATAACTCCCACGGTAAGCCGAGGGGGTGGCGGGTGGTCCTCCCGGGAATGTTGAAGGCCAGGGAAGGCCTGAAACAAGCGCACATGGACGTGCTCGTAGCGGTTCCCGGGAGGACCGCCCGCCACCCCCGGATGCCCCGAATCAGAAGGCTGGGAAAATGACCATTCTCCAAAGCAAAATAAACCCAAGATCTGAAGAGTTTCAGGTCAACAAAGAGTCCATGGCAGCAGCCGTAGCGGACCTGCGGGAAAAAGTCACCAAGATCCAGCAAGGCGGCGGCCCCGACTACCAGAAGCGCCACACCGACCGCGGCAAACTCCTGCCCAGGGAACGCATCAACCGCCTGCTCGACGACGGCTCCCCGTTCCTCGAAATCGGCCAGTTCGCCGCCTACAACGTCTACGACGAAGAAGTCCCCGCTGCGGGCGTCGTCGCCGGTGTAGGCCGCGTCTCCGGCACCGAATGCATGATCATCGCCAACGATGCCACGGTAAAAGGCGGCAGCTACTACCCGCTGACGGTGAAAAAACACCTGCGCGCCCAGGAAATCGCCCTGGAAAACCGCCTGCCCTGCATCTACCTAGTCGACTCCGGCGGCGCCAACCTGCCGAGACAGGACGAAGTCTTCCCCGACCGTGACCACTTCGGCCGCATCTTCTACAACCAGGCCCGCATGTCCGCCGACGACATCCCCCAGATCGCCGTCGTCATGGGCCTGTGCACCGCGGGAGGCGCCTACGTGCCCGCCATGGCCGACGAATCCATCATCGTCCGCAACCAGGGCACCATCTTCCTGGCCGGCCCGCCCCTGGTAAAAGCTGCCACCGGTGAAGTGGTCAGCGCCGAAGACCTGGGCGGAGCCGACGTGCACTGCAAGATCTCCGGTGTTGCCGACCATTACGCCGAGAACGACGCCCACGCCCTGGAAATTGCCCGCCGCTGCGTGGCCAACCTGAACCGCCGCAAGCCGGTTCCGGTGGAAGTCCAGAAGCCCCGGGCACCGCTGTACGATTCCGAAGAAATCTACGGCATCGTCGGCACCGACCTGCGCAAACAGTTTGACGTGCGCGACGTGATCGCACGCATCGTCGACGGCTCCGAATTCGACGAATTCAAACGTTACTACGGCCAGACCCTGGTCACAGGTTTTGCCCATATTCACGGCTACCCCGTGGGCATCGTCGCCAACAACGGCATCCTGTTCAGCGAGTCTGCCCAGAAAGGCGCGCATTTCATCGAACTGTGCTGCCAGCGCAACATCCCGCTGCTGTTCCTGCAGAACATCACCGGCTTCATGGTCGGCCAGAAGTACGAATCCGAAGGCATCGCCAAGCACGGTGCCAAGATGGTCATGGCCGTCGCCTGTGCCGAAGTACCCAAGATCACCGTGCTGATCGGCGGCAGCTACGGCGCTGGCAACTACGGCATGTGTGGTCGCGCCTACAGTCCGGACTTCCTGTGGATGTGGCCCAACGCCCGCATCTCCGTCATGGGCGGCGAACAGGCCGCCGGCGTTATGGCCCAGGTTCGCCGCGAAGGCCTCGAGCGCAAGGGCGAGACCTGGAGTGAAGAAGATGAGGTCGCATTCAAGAAGCCCATAGCCGACAAGTACGAGCACCAGGGCCACCCTTACTACGCCAGCGCCCGCCTCTGGGACGACGGCGTGATCGACCCGGCCCAGACCCGGGAAGTGGTTGCCCTGAGCCTGTCCGCCACACTGAACCGGCCCGCGAAGCCCACACGCTTCGGCGTGTTCCGCATGTAACCGAGGAGAACGATCATGTCAGAACAGGAATCTGCGGTTCTGCTGAAACGCCGCGAAGGCGGTGTGACCGAGGTTGTGCTGAACCGCCCGGAGAAACGCAACGCTTTTGACGACGTCATCATCCAGCAGCTGATCCATACGCTGACCGACGTCAACGCCGACAGCCGGACCAAAGTGGTGATCCTGCGTTCCGAGGGCAAACACTTCTCTGCCGGCGCGGACCTGGGCTGGATGCGTCGCATGGCCGAAAACACCCACCAGGAAAACCTGGACGATTCCCGGGAACTGGCGCGGCTGATGAGTGTACTCAACCACCTGTCCAAGCCGGTGATTGGCCTGGTGCAGGGTGCGGCCTTCGGCGGCGCCGTCGGCCTCGCCGCCTGCTGCGACATCGTCATCGCCACCGAGCAATCCAGCTTCTGCCTGAGTGAAGTGAAGCTCGGCCTGATTCCGGCGGTCATCAGCCCCTACGTGGTGCGTGCCATCGGTGAACGCCAGGCCCGCCGGTACTTCATCTCCGCCGAGGTCTTCACCGCGAAGCAGGCTCAGGAGTATGGGCTGGTGCACATCGTGTGCGATGACGTGAATGCCATGGAGCAGCGTTGCAACGAAATGCTCCAGCAGCTGGCCATGAACGGCCCCGAGGCCATGAAAGCCGCCAAGGACCTGGTATTTGCCGTCAGCCACAAGCCGATCGATGAAACCGTGATCGACGATACCGCACACCGTATCGCAGACATCCGCGTGGGCGTGGAAGGCCAGGAAGGACTGAGCGCTTTCCTGAACAAACGCAAGGCCAACTGGGTTCCGGAGGAATAACAACAATGTTCAGCAAGATTCTGATTGCCAACCGGGGCGAAATCGCCTGCCGGATAATCCAGACTGCCCACCGCATGGGGATCCGCTGTGTCGCGGTCTACTCCGACGCGGACGCCAGTGCCCGGCATGTGGCCATGGCCGACGAAGCGTTCCATATCGGCCCGGCGCCCAGCTCCGAGAGCTACCTCCGGGGCGAAAAGATCATCGAGATTGCCAAACAGAGCGGCGCCCAGGCCATCCACCCGGGTTACGGCTTCCTGTCCGAAAACACCGGGTTCGCCGAAGCCTGCGAAGCCAACGGCATTGTCTTTATCGGTCCGCCCTCCTCCGCCATTGCAGCCATGGGCTCCAAGTCCGCGGCCAAGGCCATCATGGAGAAAGCCGGCGTGCCGCTGGTACCGGGTTACCACGGCAAGGACCAGTCCCCGGAAGTGCTCCGTGCCGAAGCCGAGAAGTGCGGCTTCCCCCTGCTGCTGAAAGCCGTCGCCGGCGGTGGCGGCAAGGGCATGCGGGTGGTCGAGAACATGTCCGAATTCGACGATGCCCTGGCCGCCGCCCAGCGCGAGGCGAAGAATGCCTTCGGCAACCCGGACATGCTCATCGAGCGTTACCTGACCCAGCCCCGGCACGTGGAGATCCAGGTCTTCTGTGATCAGGACGGCAACGGCATCTACCTGGCCGAGCGGGACTGCTCGGTCCAGCGCCGCCACCAGAAAGTCCTGGAAGAAGCGCCGGCCCCGGGCCTGACCGAGGAAACCCGCAAGGCCATGGGCGAAGCCGCCGTGCGCGCCGCCCAGGCCATCAACTACGTGGGCGCGGGTACCGTCGAGTTCCTGTACGACGTGGACGGCTCCTTCTTCTTCATGGAGATGAACACCCGTCTGCAGGTGGAGCATCCTGTCACCGAAATGGTCACCGGCCAGGACCTGGTGGAATGGCAGCTGAAAGTGGCCTGGGGCGAGCCCCTGCCCCTGAACCAGGACCAGGTCAAAACCCGCGGCCATGCCCTGGAAGCACGGATCTACGCCGAGGACCCGGACCAGGACTTCCTGCCGGCCACCGGCACCCTGCGCTACCTGAGCACCCCGGACGAATCCGCCCACGTGCGGGTGGACACCGGCGTCACCGAAGGCGACGAGATCAGCATCCACTACGACCCGATGATCGCCAAGCTGATCGTCTGGGACGAAACCCGGGACCAGGCCATCAACCGCATGGTCCAGGCGCTGGAGCACTACCGCATTGCCGGCGTGAAAACCAACATCCGGTTCCTGCACGCCCTGGCCGACGCCCAGCCGTTCCGGGAAGCGGACCTTACCACCAACTTCATCAGCGCCCACGAGGAACTGCTGTTTCCCAAATCCAGGCTCGACACCCACAAGGCCCTGGTGCTGGCCGCCGGCTTCGTGCTGGAGCAGCGCAAATCCTCCGAGCCGGTGACCGCGGATCCCTGGTCCCCGTTCAGCCGCAAGAACAGCTGGCGCATGAACTCGGAATACGCCCAGCCACTGAAGCTGCAGGTGGGCGATGACATCCACGAACTCAAGATCCTCGAGCGGGACGACCGCTACCAGGTCTTCGTGGGCGACAGCGTGTACCACCTGAACGCGAAACTGGACGACGACTACCTGCAGGCGGTGGTAAACGGCCACCGGATCAGTGTTCACGGGAACCTGCACGACGACCAACTGGTCCTGTTCTACGAAGGCGACACCTTCAAGTGCACCGTCTACCGCGAAACCTACGGTTTCGAGGAAATGGCCGGCGAAGGCAGCCTGGCCGCTCCGATGAACGGCGCAATCGTTGCCGTTCAGGCCAAGGTGGGCGACAAGGTAAGCGCCGGCCAGACCCTGGTCATCATGGAAGCCATGAAAATGGAACACGCCATCAAGGCCCCGGCCGACGGCGTGGTGAGCGAGATTTTCTTCGCCGAAGGCGACCAGGTCTCCGAAGGTGCCGAACTCATTGCCATCGAAACCGAGGAGGCTGATTGATGGCTTTTCCGAAACAGGTTCGACTGGTGGAGATGAGCCCCCGGGATGGTCTGCAGAACGAGCCCGGCCCGGTCATCGCCACCGACATCAAGACCGGCCTGATCGACCGGCTTGCCGACTGCGGCCTGAGCCACATCGAGGCCGCCAGTTTTGTGTCACCCAAGTGGGTGCCACAGATGGGCGATGCCGCCGATGTCATGGCCGGAATCAACCGCAAGGCCGGCGTCCGGTATTCCGCCCTCACCCCCAATCTGAAGGGGTTTGAAGGCGCGCTGGCGGCGAAGGTCGACGAGGTAGCCGTGTTCGGGGCCGCCTCCGAATCCTTCACCAAAAAGAACATCAACTGCACCATCGCCGAAAGCCTGGAGCGGTTTGCTCCCGTGGTCGAGGAAGCCCGCAAGCACAACATTCCCGTACGCGGATACGTCTCGACCGTTCTGGGCTGCCCGTACGAGGGCGACATTGCTCCGGAACAGGTCGCCACAGTCGCCAAAGCCCTCTACGACATGGGCTGCTACGAGATCTCCCTGGGCGATACCATTGGCGTAGGTACGCCACTGAAGGCAAAGCGTATGCTGGAAGCGGTGGCCACACACGTTCCCATGGAACGCCTGGCCGCCCACTTCCATGACACCTACGGTCAGGCCCTGGCCAACCTCTACGCGGTGCTGGAAGAAGGCGTGAGCGTAATCGACGCCTCCGTCGCCGGCCTGGGCGGCTGCCCGTATGCCAAAGGAGCTTCCGGCAACGTGGCGACCGAGGACGTGTTATATCTGCTTAACGGTCTTGGCATCGAAACAGGTGTCGATCTGGACAAACTGGTCGCCACCGGCGACTGGGTTTGCCAGCAACTGAATCGCCATAACGGCTCGAAAGTCGGCCAGGCTATGGGCGGTAACTGCCAATGATTGAATTGGCGGGCGGGTACAGCTTCCCGGGACTGTCTG
>NZ_JAWLHI010000027.1:0-51613 GCF_041690455.1 Marinobacter sp. | reverse complement strand
GTGGGAACGCTAGAAAAAGGCCTTCGTCCCGGCCTGTATGCCATAACCGACAGCAAACTCACCCCGCCTGATCGCCTGCGGGCATCCGTGGAAGCCGCACTGCGCGGCGGCGCCGTACTGGTACAATACCGGGAGAAAACCGCCCCCTGGCCAGAGCGGTGGCGCCAGACCCGGGACCTTCAGGCCATTTGCATTAATGCCGGTGTGCCCTTGATCATCAACGATGATCCACAGCTGGCAAAGCGCATCGGAGCCGCGGGTGTACATCTCGGCCAGAGCGACGGATCGCTGGTGCTGGCCCGCCAACTGCTGGGTGACGATGCGATTATCGGGGTCACCTGTCATGACAGACTGGAGCTGGCCCGCCATGCGCTTGCGGAGGGAGCCGATTACCTGGCCTTCGGACGCTTCTACTCGTCCGGTACCAAGCCGGAGGCACCCGGAGCAGATCCGGCTGTCCTGACCGAGGCAAAACATCTCGGCAAACCGGTGACGGCCATCGGCGGGGTAACGGCGGAAAACGGTGCTTCCCTTATCCGGGCCGGAGCCGACCTGCTGGCCGCGGTCGGGGGCGTATTCGGCGGCACACCGGAACAGATTGAACAGAGGGCGAGAGCCTTCGGGCGGCTGTTCGCTGCCCATCATCCACTTTTCTCATTATCGGATTAACAGGAGCCGAACCATGACACACTCCGAAACCTTGTTCGAAGAGGCGCAAAAATACATTCCCGGTGGCGTGAATTCACCGGTACGGGCCTTTCGTGGCGTGGGCGGCACCCCGATTTTCTTCAAGCACGCCGAAGGCGCTTACCTGTTTGACGAAGACGATCGCCGCTACATTGACTACATCGGTTCCTGGGGCCCGATGATCCTCGGCCACTCCGACCCGCGCATCAAGCAGGCCCTGCATACCCAGGTCGACCTTGGCGTTGGCTATGGTGCCCCCACCGCCATCGAGACCGAAATGGCCAAGAAGGTGTGCGAACTGGTGCCCTCCATTGACCTGGTGCGCATGGTGAACTCCGGCACCGAAGCCACCATGACCACCATTCGACTGGCGCGAGGCTACACCGGCCGCGACAAGATCGTGAAATTCGAGGGCTGCTATCACGGCCACGTGGACTCACTGCTGGTCAAGGCCGGCTCCGGCGCCCTGACCCTGGGAGTACCCAACTCCCCCGGCATTCCCGCCAGCCTGGCGGAACATACCCTGACCCTGACCTATAACGACATCGACGAAGTCCGGGACACGTTCGAGAAAATGGGTGACCAGATCGCAGCCATCATCGTGGAGCCGGTCGCCGGTAACATGAACTGCATCCCGCCGGTCCCGGGCTTCCTGGAAACATTGCGTGAAGTCTGCGATCAGCATGGATCTGTCCTGATCTTTGACGAGGTCATGACCGGTTTCCGGGTGTCCCTGGGTGGGGCTCAGGGCTACTACGGCGTCACCCCGGACCTGACTGCCCTGGGCAAGGTGATCGGCGGCGGCCTGCCCGTGGGCGCCTTCGGTGGCAAGCGGAAAATCATGGAGCACATCTCGCCCCTGGGTCCGGTTTACCAGGCCGGTACCCTGAGCGGCAATCCACTGGCCATGGCAGCGGGCCTGACCACGCTCAACGCCATTTCCGAGCCCGGCTTCCATGACCGGCTCACCGAAAAGACCATTGAGGTGCGCAATGGCCTGAAACAGGTGGCTGACGAAGCCGGCATTCCGATGACGGTGCAGAGCGCCGGGGCCATGTTCGGTTTCTTCTTTACCGAAGAACCCTCGATCACCCGTTTCGACCAGGTGATGGCTTGCGACGTGGAGCGTTTCAAGAAGTTCTTCCAGGGCATGCTGAAGGAAGGGGTTTACCTGGCACCCTCCGCCTTTGAGGCAGGGTTCACCAGTGCGGCGTTGTCCGACGAGGACATCGAGCACACGATTGCCGCGGCCCGCAAAGTGATGGCGACGCTGTAATTGCAGAGCTCCGGGTCCGGCCGAAAGGCCGGGCTCAGAGTACGCCTTCCAGCGTCACCATGAATGTGTGGCGCTGGTAACTGTAACTGTCTATCGCGCTACTGTTGTCTCGGAACAGCCACTCGCCCCGCAGGAGCCAGCTCCGGCTCAGGCCATACTCCGCAAAAGTTCCGGTTTCCCAGCGCCGGTCTGTGCGGCGTTCAACCACCACCGCTTCGCCCTCCAGCAAACGGTGGGAATCCTGATAACGGCTGTACCTGAATCCGCCCATGGCGCCCAGCACCATATCTGCCTGAACGCTGTAACGGGCGACCGCTTCAATGGCGTGATGTTGCGGTGAGACACTGACAAACTGGCTGCCGGAAGCCAGATCGCTCCGGTCATTCAACTCCCAGAGGTACTTGCCTTCCAGCTTCCACGCCCCGATCCTGCGCGCCGCCCTGGCCCGCAGTCGATACCACTGACCATCATAGGCCTCGAACGAGCTGCCCCCGTCGACCCGGGCAGCTGCCAGGGACATATCGCAGCCATCGACCGGAAGCGCAACCGGGCACTGGGTCCAGGCCATGAGACCCTCCACGCCATAACGCGTTTCGAACGCGTCCGCACCGAACCAGGACTGGCTCAGTACCGCCCCCAATTGCCGGCTCAGACCCGAACCCTGTTCTGACCAGGCAAGTTTGCCCTGAAGGAATCGGGTGTTGTAGTCATCGTCGTCCGGATAGTCCCGGCCAAAAAAGGCAGCTTCCAGATCCCAGCCGGTGTTCTTGTCGCCGCGGACACGGACGCTGCCGGCAACCACCGCATCCAGGAACAGGCCGCCCTCCCGGGTGGTGGCGGTCTCTGGGAGACCGGCGATGTTACTGTCGTAACCACCGGATGCAGCCAGATAAAGGCGACGGGGGCGCTGACCGGACACCGGCACCTGAACGCCGGTTTCCACCAGCCTGGCCCGGGCGAGGTCCTGCAGTTTGTCAGGGCCGTCGCTCTCAATGACCGACAGGAAGTAATCCCGGGCGACCGGTTCGTCGTTCCGCGCCAGGGCAATCAGGCCAAGGTTATAGCGTGCCAGGGTTTCATGGGGAGAAGACAAGAGACGAGCGAACGACTCTTCTGCGGCATCCAGCTGACCCAGTCGGTAATACACCACACCGAGGTTGTAATGGAGCGTCATGGAATCCAGACCGGCCGCGCGGGCCGCTTCCAGCCGTTGTCGCGCGGCCTTCAGGTCGCCTTGCTGGAAAAGATCGACACCTTTTCGGAAGTCCGCCTGCGCCGGCGATTCCCCGGAGGGATCCTGCGCCAGTGATGGCACGGAGGCAAACAGGAGCGAGCAACTCAGAAGCAGCTTACGGGTGAGGCAGGCAGCCAGCAAACAACACCTTCCGTTTTGTTCCGGACCAGGGGGATGAGTCGGCGGGCTGACAGCGAGCCAGCGTTACCGAACGATAACGCGACAAGTATAACAGGGAGAGGGCAAAATGGCTGCCCGCCGGGGCGTGGCGGGCAGTAGAATCAATTGCGGGGTTTGGCTGCCTCGGGCAGGTTGTCTCGAACTTCCTGGACCTGTTCAGGCAACTCAGACCTGTCAGGCTTTTCCCGGGAAGATTCGCGGGCCTTTTCCGCCATTTCCTGACCGAATTCCCGGCCTTGTTCACGGGCATCCCGGGCCATGTCCACCCCCGGTGCATCCCGGTTCTCTCTGGCCCGATCCGGCCGTTCAACGGACACGGGTTCGGGCAATTCGATCTCACGGACGACGGATTCGGTCAGAGCCCGTTCATCAAGAACCATGCGCATGGTGACATCAAGGTCCTCACGCGCTTGGGTCTCGGAAGCGAACAACGCAACCAGCACTATTACCGGAACATAACATCTCATGATGCCGGCACCTCCTGATCTTCAATCGCACCGGGAATCTCGACCCGGAAACTCTTTTGCTGCTCTCCTGTATTCAGGTGAGCGACCAACTCTCCCCTGCCCGGAAACAGGACTTTCAAGGGCAAGGAAACCACATTCTCACCGGCATCGAGGCTGATCTGCCAGCTCAGTTCCTGGCGCCCCGGCCATGGAGACAACTCTACGTTCGAAGGCAGTTCAAGCGTCAGGGTGACATTGTCCAATGCCTGGCCAGAACGAAATGCCAGCCGTACCATCTGCTCAACGGGCTCGAAAACCACAGGCTCCAATGCCTGCTGGCCTGCCAGCTGTTGTGGTTCGGGAGAGGTTCCCTTGTTCACAATCACACCCAGCGACACACCCAACGCCAGCGCCGCCGCGATAGCTCCACCAAGTACTCGATGGCTCCAGCGCACCTGCCGGACAGGGTCCGTTGTTGCCGCCGAAAGCACCCGGGACTCAAACCCCCGGGATGGCTCGGGAATGCGCTGGCGAACCTTCAATTTCTCACCCAACAGCCGTTCCGCCTCCAGTGCCCGGCTGCAGGCTGTGCATACCGACAGATGCTCAGCCACCTTCTCCCGGTGCTGGGCTGGCAACTCATTGTTCAGGTAAGCAACAAGGCTTACGCGGATTTCCCGACAGGACATAGTTATCACCTCAGTTTTCCACACGCCCGGCGCCTGCTGTTGGTTCCAGCTGTTGCTGTAATTTTTTTCTCAGTGCAGCGCGGACCCGATGCAAGCGGGATTTCACTGTCCCCAGGGGGATATCCAGAATTTCCGCAATCTCATCCTGGCGCCAGCCATCCACATCGTGAAGAAGCAACAATGTACGCTGGTCGGGCTCGAGCGTAGCAATGACCCTGTCCAGCTCCGGGCCCAGCCGATCCAGCTCCAACAGGGCCATCGGCCCGGTATCTTCGGCCTCCAGGCTGTCGAGCCAGTCCGCCTGGCTATCCGCCTCCACCAGTTCACTCATGGGCCGGTCGCCCTGCCGGCTCTTCCGCCGCAGCTGGTCGATGAAATGCCGGTACAGCACCCGATTCAACCAGGGGCGCAACTGGTCCACCGTCTCCAGTTCCTCCAGACGGGGATACAGTTTGACCACAACATCCTGGACCAGATCCTCGGCATCCTGCTGCTGACCCGCAAGCCGGAAGGCAAAACGGTACATGGGCTCAAGATGGGGCTGGATCAGGATCTCGAAACGCCGTTTTTTACCCGACTTGAAGGAAAGAATCGACAAAACCGTTACTACCCGTGTGGTTCGCTGTTGAAGCGGCAAGTCTATACCAGACTGGCACGCGGTTGCAGTTACGGGCGGGGCCCGGAAACCGCCGTATTACCGGTTAGTGAGGAAAGGTTAACAAAATTTCCGGAACCCTCCCGGAATTTGTGTCGTGGATTGAGGGAGATTCAGCCAAAAACCACGGAGGTTGTATGAAGCGTTCAATCCAGATTTTCGCCGTATCTGCGCTGGCAGCGGGTATTGCCGCTTGCGGTGGTAGTAGTGATGGTGGCTCGTCTACCGGTAGTGTTAGCGTCGGGCTCACGGACGCACCGATTGATAATGCCGATGCCGTAAACATCGAAGTTGAGGCACTGGTCCTGCAATCACCAGACGGTGACCGACTCCGGTATGAATTCGACTTCCCACAGCCACTCAACCTTCTCGAACTGCAGGGCGGCGCCGTTGAAGCTCTGATTCAGGATGAAGAAGTTCCGGCTGGCGAATACAGCTGGATGCGCCTGGAAGTTGGCACCAACAACACTATTGAAATTGATGGTGCTGTCTACGACCTCACCACCCCCTCAGCACGCGGTGTACAGACAAGCGGCTTCGTGGTTCCTGCCGGTGGAGAAGTGGCGCTGACCATCGACTTTGATGTCCGAAAATCCATCGTAAATCCACAGAATGATACAATCTACAAGCTCAAGCCTGTGGTGAGACTCGTCGACAACTCTACCGTAGGGACGATTAGCGGAACTGTAACGGCGGAACTCATTAACGAACAATGCACTGACGTTACCACCATGGAGGAGTCCTTCCTCGGAAACATCTATGTGCACGAGGAGTTTAATCAGGCTCCGGATGATATTGGCAGCGCGAACGAACCGCTGGTTGTTGTCCCCGTAACCTACAATGGCAGCGAAAGCACATACACAGCAGCATTCATTCCGACGGGGGAATATACCGTCAGTTATTCTTGCGGCGATGACTTCGTTGAGACAGCTGATGGACAACCCGCCGATGACGACCTGACATTTGTAGGAAGGCAGAATGTAGAAGTGACTGAGGGTGAGACTGCAACTGCGGACTTTGATACTCAAGTAGCTCAGTAAAGAGCTCCGCCCAATGGGGGAAAGGGCGCGACAGTGATTCGCGCCCTTTCTATTTCTAAAGCGCCGCAGCCCTAGCTTCCGCCTGATCCGCCCCGGCCACATTCCCCCTGGCCCGGCGAATATCCGCCAGCAACAACCACCCTGCCCTCTGCAGACGGGCATTGTCACCTGCCAGCGACAGCCCCTTCAGAGTGAATTGTTCGGCGCTGCCCAGGTTACCGGCTGCCACGTAGGCCTCGGAAAGCTTGAAATAGACCTCCGCCGAACGGGGTGCGATGCGCTGCGCCCGCTCCAGGCGGGAAATGGCTCCGGAGGTGTTGCCCTGGGCCAGCAGGTTATCAGCCTCACTGACCAGGCTCTGGGCCGCCGGGGAAAGACTCTCTCCCGAGTCCTGATAGCTGGGCGCGGTGTCGCGGCGCTCCTCAACAACCGTGGGCTCCTCCTCCGGCTGCTCGCTCTTGCGCCATACCGGCTCCTCTTCCGGCTCGCTGGTGGAGGTCCGTGGTGGCTCCGGGGCCCTGGAGGTCTCACCACCACCGATCGGCACATAAATGGAACCGGGACCACTGGCACAGCCTGCCACAGCAAGAAAGGCGCCCAGGGCACCGGCACGGGTCAGCACAGATATCTTCATCGGAACAATCCTTCAAACCAGCCTTGAATTCGACGCTGCAGGGTACCAGAACAGGAAACCTCCTGATCCGGCTCACTGCCGGTTATGAATGGTACGAAGCGGGCATTGTCGCAGTATTCATCGGTCAATGCCTGCCTCTCGGCGTTGACCCAATGATAGGTCACACCGTCCGGTACCACTGGCGAGAAACCATGCTGGGGCACGCCAGCCATGAACCGCGACCACACCGGCAACGCACCGGAGGCACCCGACAGCGAGGTCGGGCCATTATCATCACGACCTACCCAGGCAACCGCCAGCAGATCACCGCTGAAACCGGCAAACCAGGAATCCCGGCCATCGTCGGTGGTGCCGGTTTTGCCTGCTACGGTCAACTGCTCGGGGATGGTGTAATAGGCCGAGCGACCGGTTCCCTCCTGCATGACTTCCTGCATTGCGTACTGCACCAGGTGCACGGCGGCCGGGTCAGCAACCTGGTCCACCTCCAGCGGATAGCGATTCAGCGGCTCTCCCTGGGAATCCGTCACCTCTCGGATGGTGCGCAAAGGCGTATTGAAGCCGGACGTGGCCAGCCCCTGATACATCTGGGCGACGGTGACCGGCGTCATGGACACCGAGCCGAGCAGCATGGACGGATAGCGGGAGATGGACGATGTCACGCCGAACGCCTGCAGGGTCTCGGCGACCACATCGACACCGATATCCAGCCCGACCCGAACCGCCGGCAGGTTATAGGAATGAGACAAGGCCTCATGCAGGGGCACCTCACCCCGCTCCTTTTTGTCGTAGTTCTTCGGCTCCCAGCGCCTGCCATCATCGAATTCCAGCGCAAATGATTTGTCATTGACCGGTGCAATCAGGGTGTAGCGATCCGGTTGCGCCAGCGCGGAAAGATAGATAAACGGCTTGATCAGGGAACCGATGGGTCGCTCAGCGTCCAATGCCCGGTTGAAGCCGGCAAACCCGGGGTCCTTGCCGCCGACCAGAGCCAACACCTCGCCACTGTCCTTGGCGGTAACCACCAGGGCCGCCTCCAGGGCTTCCCGGACTTCACCGCTGGCAAGCCGGGGCATAGTATCTTCCACTGCGTACTCGGCCGCATACTGGATAGCCGGATTGAGGGTCGTGAAAATCCTGAGGCCTTCGCTGCGCAGATCTTCCTCCCGATAATCCCGGGCCAGGTGCCGACGCACCAGATCAATGTAGGCCGGATAACGGTTCTCGGAGTAGGAAGGTTGTTTACTGACGCCCAGAGGCAACCCCCGGGCCCGGGCCGCCTGGCTCGGATCAATCAGCCCCGCCTCTTCCATCTCGGAGATCACCAGGTTCCGGCGCTCGGTGGCCCGTTCCGGATTCCGGCGGGGGTTGTAGTAGCTCGGTCCCTTGACCATTCCCACCAGCAGGGCGATCTGGTGAACTTCGAGGTTATTCAGGGATTCACCGAAATAGAACTGACTGGCCAGACCGAAGCCGTTGATGCTGCGGGTACCCGCCTGGCCCAGGTAGACCTCGTTCAGATAGGTTTCAAGGATGTCGTCTTTCTCATAGTGCCATTCCAGCAGCACCGACATCAGCGCTTCGTTACCCTTGCGCAACAGGGTCTGCTCCCGGGTCAGGAAGAAGTTCTTCACCAACTGCTGGGTCAGGGTACTGCCCCCCTGGACAATCTCCCCAGCCCGGAGATTCACGAGCATGGCCCGGGCGATGGACAGGGGCGCAACGCCGAAATGGTCATAGAAATGCTGATCTTCCACCGCCATGAGGGTCGCCGGCAGCAAGTCCGGCACTTTGTCCAGCTCGACAAGGATGCGGTCTTCCTTGTGGGTCGGGTAGATGCCACCGATCTGCGCCGGCTCCAGGCGCACGATCGGTGCAGGGTCACCACTCAGGACCCGGAGGTTTTCGACCCGGTCACCATAGATGCCAAAGGCAATCCGACGTCGTGCCTCCTCGCCATCCGGGAACCGGAAGCCCCGGGTACTGATCACGAAACGATTGCCATTGCGGCTGTAGCTGCCGGCCTTGGTACCGTCCCCCCTTCGGAAACCGGATAGTTCCAGTTCTCTCTGGAGGGCCGTCGTGCTGACGCTGGCTCCGTCATAAAGTTCCAGGGGCCGTGCGTATACCCGGGAGGGAATCTCGAACCGGCGGCCCTCGAAACGGGAGGTCACCACGGCATCCAGATACACCATCCAGCCGGCCAGCAACACCAGGGCGATCAGGGAAATTCGGAAAAACAGACGCCAGAACCAGGGCTGGCGGCTGGATTTCGGGGATTTGCGGGGGGATTTACGGGGAGTCTTTGATTTTGCCATGGCGCGATTATAGCGAAGGGATACCCCGGTGAGGCAGGCCCGCTGTGTGTTATTTCTGTAATCTGCCCGTTATGATAGGGCTTCAAAAATCAACGAGTTCAGGGAATGCGAGGAGAACACCGTGAGCGAGACGTCCGGCAATACGCTGATTCAGGCACTGCAGAATTCGGCGCTGTATGACCACCCTGTCCGGGAATTTCAGGTGATCGAAACGCACATTTCCCAAGTAATCCTCACCGGCGACTACGCCTACAAGATCAAGAAGCCCATGGACTTCGGCTTCCTCGATTTCTCCACTCTGGAGCGGCGCAAACACTTCTGCGAGGAAGAACTCCGGCTCAACCGTCGGCTGGCCAGCAAGCTTTATCTGGAAGTACTTCCTATCACCGGCAATCCGGAAAAACCGGTTATCGGTGGTGAGGGAGAACCCTTCGAGTATGTCATCCGGATGCGCCAGTTCGACCAGGACAAGCTCTTTGATCGCTTGCAGGAGCGCGGTCAGCTGACACCGGAACTGCTCACCAGCGTGGCCCGGCAGGCGGCCGAATTCCACGAACAGCTGCCGCCCGTAGCGGAGGACAAGCCCCTGGGCACTCCGGAAGCGGTTTACGCCGCCATGCAGGAGAACTTTGACCAGATCCGCCCGCTGATCGACGACAAGACGCTGCTGGCACAGCTGGACAACCTCGAAGCCTGGACCCTGACCACCTTTGAACGACACCGGGAGCTGATCGCCCGGCGCCACGACAACGGCTTTGTCCGTGAATGCCATGGTGATCTTCATCTTGCCAACATCACGGTGTATGAAGGCGAAGTCACCGTGTTCGACTGCATCGAGTTCAACGAGCCTTTCCGCTGGATCGACGTCATCAACGACCTGGCCTTCCTGCTGATGGACCTGGAATCCCGCCATGAACGGGCCCTGGCCAACCGCGTACTGAACACATATCTGGAGTACCGGGGCGACTTCGAGGCACTGCCACTGCTGCCCCTGTACAAGGCCTATCGCGCCATGGTCCGGGCCAAGATTGCCCTGTTCACCATGGGCAATCCGGACATGGGTGAGGACGAAAAGGCTGAACTGATGCAGCGCTACCGGGGCTATGCACAGCTGGCCGAGGATTACAGCATCATTCCGAACCCTTACCTGTTGGCCACCACCGGCCTGTCCGCCAGCGGCAAGAGCTGTGTCAGCGCCGCCATGGCCGGGGAACTGGGATTGATCCGGCTGCGCTCTGACGTCGAGCGCAAACGCCTGCATGGTCTCGGGCCACTGGAGGACAGCAAGTCCGACACCGGTGAGGGCCTCTACACACCGGAGGCCACAACCCGGACCTACCAGCGCATTGCGGACCTGTCAGCTGAGCTCCTGGCCGCAGGCATTCCGGTAGTCGTTGATGCCGCCTGCCTGAAGCAGAGTGAGCGGGACCTGTTTGCCGCTGTAGCCGAAGACCGGGCCGCGCCCTTCGCCCTGTTGCATTGCGAAGCGCCCGAGGACCTGCGCCGGCAGTGGATCCGGAGCCGTTCCGGGGATGCCTCCGAGGCCACCGAGGAACTGCTGGATGCCCAGCAAAGCTGGTTCGAGCCGCTCACCGCGATGGAGAAGGCCCACACCATCCATCTGCACACCGACCAGGAGCATGTGGCCGAGGCGGTGGCGGACCGTATCCGCCAGCATTTCGGGCTGCAGGGCCACTGAGAAGGCAGTAAGATATTCCATGTCTGAAGGCACCAATCCCTGGCAACCGGTCTGCTCCACCGCAGACCTGCAGCCGGGACAGTTCATCGAGTTCCGGTTGACCGTCAAGGCCCGGGAACCGGAGGGAATGCCCCTGACCGGCTTCCTGTTTCTCGATGACGGCGAACCGAGGGCCTATCTGAACCAGTGCCCGCACCTTGGCATCGAGCTTAACTGGATGCCGGGTCGGTTCATGGATTCGGACAACCTCTTCCTCCAGTGTTCTACCCACGGCGCCCTGTTCAAGACCGGCACAGGCGAATGCATCGCCGGTCCGTGCCAGGGCGATGCCCTGACCGCACTGGAGCTGATGGAAAAGGACGGCCAATGGCAGATCAGGCTCCCAGATTGACCGGAACGGCCTCGGTCAGCACCAGACTGCCCGAAAAATCACCTTCAGCATTTACCAGCGCGGCCCGATAGGCGAGAACCTCAACTCCGGCGGCAACCGCCTCCCGAAGTAGCCGGCCATAGGTCGGATCAATGTGGTCCGCGGGCCGCACTTCGTCGATGCCGGTGTGATTGACCACGAAGAACAGGACTCCTCGCTCGCCCTGCGCCACCTGCCCCATCAGCTCCCGCAAATGCTTTTGGCCACGGGTGGTGACGGCATCGGGGAAGTACCCGGCCCCGTCCTCATCCAGGGTCACGTTCTTCACTTCCACCCAGGCATCGGGCCGGCTGTCATGGCCGGACAGTAGCAGATCGATACGGCTTTTCTCCCCACCGTACTTCACTTCCGACCGACATTCAGCATACCCGGCCAGCTCCAATACCACGCCGGCTTCAATCGCATGCCTCGCCTGGGCATTGGGTCTGGCGGTATTTACGCAGGCCAGCACTCCGGGCCGGGTCTCCACCAACTCCCAGGTATACTTCAGCTTGCGCTTGGGATTGTTGCTCTCGCTGAGCCAGACCCTGGCGTTTTCCGGCTGGCAGCCGCGCATGGAACCGGTATTGGGGCAGTGGGCCGTCACTTCAGTGCCGTCGGGCAACCGTATGTCCGCAAGGAAGCGCTTGTAGCGGCGAATAAGCCGGCCTTCGACCAAAGGTTCAGAAAACTTCATGTCATCTCCGCAAAAGTCAGTGTCACAAGGCTGGCACCCCCGTGACTAATCTGCTATTTTCCGCAAATTCCCGTTTCAGGACGAATGCTTCATCCAGGGTACAATCGCACAGCCTCCGGGCTGGCATGATGGGAAGCAAAGCGTTCTTGTGAAGTACAAACAAGAGGCCGGGTTCAATGGCAAATACTGCAGAACAGTCACGCGAACGTTTTACCAACTTCACCCCCTATGAAATGAAGAAGGGTGAAGAGTACATGAGTGCCGAGATGTTGCAGCACTTCAAGGATCTGCTCCTGCAATGGAAACAGGAGCTGATGGAAGAAGTGGACCGCACCATGCACCACATGCAGGAAGACGCAGCAAATTACGCGGATCCGAGTGATCGCGCAACCCAGGAGGAAGAGTTCAGCCTGGAACTGCGTACCCGTGATCGTGAGCGCAAGCTGATCAAGAAGATCGACCAGACCATCGACCGGATCGACAAGGACGACTACGGCTTCTGCGATCAGTGTGGTGTCGAGATCGGTATCCGCCGCCTTGAGGCTCGCCCGACTGCCACCCTGTGCATCGACTGCAAGACGCTTGCCGAGATCCGTGAGCGCCAGACAGGCATCTGATCCCGAAACCAGCTGTCTGCCGGAAACCGGAAGGCGACCGGCAGACTGACTTTCCCATGGCCAATCCACGCTACCGGGGCCGTTTCGCACCCTCCCCAACGGGCCCACTGCATTTCGGCTCCCTCGTTACCGCTGTCGCCAGCTATGTCGAAGCCCGGGTCCACCGCGGCCAGTGGCTGATTCGCATTGAAGACCTGGATCCGCTCCGGGAACCTCCGGAGGCCACCGGCCAGATTCTCCGAAGCCTGGAAGCCCACGGCCTGTTTCCGGACGAGCCGGTCCGGTTCCAGTCCCGACGCCATGACGCCTACCAGGACGCCATCAACCGGTTGCTGACCACCGGGCATGCCTATCGCTGCCCCTGCTCCCGCAAGGAACTCCTGGCCAATGGCGGCCGGCACCCGCATCACTGCCGGGAAGCCAGGCTCCAGCCGGGCGACCGTCCTTTTGCGGTCCGGTTTACCCTGCACGATGAGCAATGCCATTGGCAGGATGAGCTGCTTGGCCCGCAACATCAGGTAGTTCAGGCAGAGCTTGACGACCCGGTCCTCCTGCGCAAGGAGGGCTTCTACGCCTACCAACTGGCCGTGGTGGTGGATGATATCGATCAGGGGATTACCGACGTGGTCCGGGGCTCGGACCTGCTCGACATGACTGCCCAGCAACAACAGATCTATCGGGCCCTGGGTGCCGAGCCACCCGGATGGCTGCACATACCGGTGATCCTAAACGAACAGGGGCAAAAGCTCAGCAAGCAGACCCACGCGCCCGCCCTTGACGATGACCGGGCCTCCGAGAACCTGTTCCGCGCACTGGACGCCCTCGGCCAGGAACCACCGGCGTCACTGCAGGCATCAAGCCCGGATGAGATCCTGGTCTGGGCCTGCCAGCACTGGCGCCGGCAGGCAATGGACCTGACAGCCCGCTAACTGGCATGGTATAAAGCCCTTCTTACACTTCAGTGCGGACCTTGAGCCTGATGTACATCTACCGTCTGGTCTTCCTGCTGGTTCTGGCCATATACATTTTCTCTCCCAACATCCTGGATTGGTGGACTGCGCCGGGTAACGTCTGGTACAGCCCCTATGTCATCTGGGCGGGACTGATCGCCATCGGGTTCTGGCTTGAATGGCGACGGGATCCCAATGAGTTTTAGTGCCTCGGGCCTGGTACTGGCCAGCCTGGTTTACCTGCTCCTGCTTTTCGGTGTGGCCTGGATTACCGAACAGGGCATGCTGCCCAAACAGTGGGTACGCCACCCCCTGGTCTACACGCTGAGCCTTGGCGTCTATGCCGGTATCTGGGCGGTTTATGCCGCCATCGGCATGGCCGCTGAAACCGGTTACGGTTTCCTCGCCTATTACCTTGGCATCAGTGGCGCCTTCCTGCTGGCACCGGTGTTGCTCAACCCGATCATGCGCATCGCCAGGGCCTACCAGCTGACGTCCCTGGCCGACCTCTTTGCCTACCGTTACCGCAGTCAATGGGCGGGAACCCTCGTAACCCTTTGCTCCGGCGCTGCCATACTGGCGCTGCTGAGCATGCAGATCCAGGCAGTGGCCGTCTCCGCCAGCATCCTGGCCCCGGACACCTCGCCCAAGGCCATGAGCCTGCTGTTCTGCCTGATCGTGTTGCTGTTCGCCATCCTGTTCGGCGCCCGCCGCAACCAGAACTCGGAAAACCACCAGGGGCTGGTGCTGGCTATTGCCTTCGACTCTCTGGTGAAAGTGGGCGCGCTGTTGACTCTTGGTGGCGTAATCCTGTTCCAGGTTTTTGACGGGATGGAAGGGCTGGAGCTATGGCTCGCCATGAACAAGGCCGCCACCGGAACCATGACACTGGCCATTGACGACGGCAGCTGGCGCGCCCTGATGCTGATGTCTTTCGCCGGCGCCCTGGTACTGCCACACATGTACCACATGACGTTCAGCGAGAATCCATCGCCCAAATCCCTGGCCAAGGCCAGCTGGGGCCTGCCGCTTTACCTCCTGCTCCTGGCCCTGCCGGTTCCCGTGATTCTCTGGGGTGGTCAGGCTCTGGATGTGGGCACCAACCCCAATTTCTATGCGCTTGGCGTCGCCCAGGCCCTGGACAGCCCGCTGCTGTCGCTGCTCATGTATATTGCCGGCCTGTCCGCCGCCAGCGGCCTTATGATTGTCAGCACCCTGGCACTGGCGGGCATGGTCCTCAACCACATGGTGCTGCCGGTCAAGACCCCCCGGGACCAGGCGGACATCTACCGCTGGCTGCAGTGGGTCAAGCGGCTGCTGATCGCGGTGATCATCTTCTTTGCCCTGCTGTTCCATGAAACCGTGGGCCAGGAGCTGGACCTGGCCATCCTGGGCGCCATTTCGCTGTCCGGGATGCTCCAGCTGCTGCCCGGCGCGCTGGGCGTCATCTACTGGCCGGAGGGTAACCGGCGCGGGCTGATTGCCGGCCTGATTACCGGGCTCGTGATCTGGCTGGCGACCCTGGTTCTGCCCTTCTCCCACACCATCAACCCGCTGGCCTGGTTCAACGTGCCGCTGGTTCCGGATTACAGCAACTGGCATATCTTCACGTTCATCAGCATTACCGCGAATGTTACCGTCTTCGGCCTGTTTTCCATCCTCAGCGCCAGCTCGGCGGAGGAAACCAGTGCCGCCCAGGCCTGCTCCATGGGTGCGCTGTCCCGGCCCCAGCGGCGGGAACTGCTGGCCAGCTCTTCCACCGAATTCATTCGCCAGCTCGCGGACCCTCTGGGCTATGGCGTGGCCAGGCGGGAAGTGGAAAGGGCCCTGGCCCAGCTGAAGCTGCCCAATATCGAGTACCGCCCTTACCAGCTGCGACGGCTGCGGGATCAGGTGGAGATCAACCTCTCCGGCCTGCTCGGCCCTTCTGTGGCCCGGGACATGGTGCACCGTCATCTGGGCTTCAAGCCGATGGCCCGCGGCAACACTGGCCAGGATATCCGCTATGTGGAGCGCGCACTGGGCGACTACCAGAACCGGCTGACCGGTCTGGCCGGCGAACTGGACAACCTGCGCCGGCATTACCGCCAGACCCTGCAGAACCTTCCGATTCCTGCATGTTCGGTGGGCGAGGACGGCGAGATCCTGATGTGGAACCACGCCATGGAAGAGCTCACTGGCATCACCGCCGACGATGTGGTGGGTGCCCGGCTGATGGCCCTGCCGGAGCATTGGCACCTGTTGCTGGAGGACTTCAATCGCGGCGAGGAACTGCACCGTTACAAGCACCGCCTCGACCTGCGCGGCAAGCCGCACTGGCTGAACCTGCACAAGGCGGCACTGAGCGGGCCTGACCACACCGAGGGCGGCAGCATCATCCTGGTGGAAGACCAGACCGAAACCCGCCTGCTGGAAGACGAACTGATGCACAGCGAGCGGCTGGCCTCGGTCGGTCGACTGGCCGCCGGGGTCGCCCACGAGATCGGCAACCCGGTCACCGGGATTTCTTCGCTGGCCCAGAACCTGAAACTGGAGACCGACAACCCGGACATACTGGACACCGCCGACCAGATCCAGCAGCAGACCAGGCGTATTTCTGCCATCCTGCAATCGCTGATGAATTTTGCCCGGACCGGCAACCATGCCCACGCCAACCGTTATGAACCGGTCTCCATCCATCGCTGCGTGGAGGAGTCGGTCAACCTGCTGTCGCTCAGCGACAAGGGCATGGGCATCCGCTACCTGAACGAAGTTCCCGAGGATCTGTTGGTGCTGGGGGACGAACAGCGCCTGGTACAGGTGTTCGTCAATCTTCTCGCCAATGCGAGGGATGCCTCGCCCGAGGGTGGTACCATCAGGGTCAGTGGAAACGGCGACAGCTACTCCGCTATCATCGAGGTCATTGATGAAGGCTCAGGTATCCCGGAAGACCAGCTCGACCACATTTTCGAGCCCTTTTACACCACCAAGGCCCCCAACAAGGGCACAGGCCTTGGCTTGTCCCTGGTGTACAGCATCGTCGAGGAACACTACGGCAACATCCAGGTTGAGAGTCCGGCGAGTACCGAGACCGGCACCGGTACACGTGTGCGCCTGAGGCTTCCGGCGTACCGGCCCGAAGTCGACGATACCTCTGCCAGCCAGAACGAAAGGTCCTGAAACAGTTATGCCCCGCATTCTGATTGTAGAAGATGAAGACATCATTCGTTCCGCCGTGCGCAAGCTACTGCAGCACGCCGGCTATGAAGTGGCCGACGCCAGGTCGGTGGAGGAAGCCGAACAGAACCATGAACCGGATCAGTTTGACCTGATCATCTCCGACCTGCGCCTGCCCGGTGCGGCGGGCACCGAACTGATCAACCGTGCGCCCAACACGCCGGTACTGATCATGACCAGCTATGCCAGCCTGCGATCGGCGGTCGACTCCATGAAAATGGGCGCCGTCGAATACATTGCCAAACCTTTTGACCACGATGAAATGCTGGCCGCGGTCGAGAACATCCTGGCGCGCCAGGGGCCTGCCGATGCCGAATCCGGGAACGGCACGGGCTCCGGCGACAAGCCTCAGGAGAGCGATCCGGCCAACATCATGTTTGGCCAGTGCGAGGCCATGCAGAAAGTGTTCACCCTGATCCGCAAGGTGGCACCGACGGAAACCACGGTGCTGATCCAGGGGGAATCGGGAACCGGTAAGGAGCTGGCCGCCCGTGCCCTGCACCTGCTGAGCCCCCGGGCATCGAAACCACTGATCTCGGTGAACTGCGCCGCCATTCCCGAGAGCCTGATCGAATCGGAACTGTTCGGCCACGAGAAAGGCGCCTTCACCGGTGCGGTGTCTGCCCGTACCGGTCTGATCGAAGCCGCCGACGGCGGCAGCCTGTTCCTGGACGAGATCGGCGAGCTGCCGGCCGAGGCCCAGGCGCGACTGCTCCGGGTGCTGCAGGAGAGCGAGATCCGCAAGGTCGGTTCCACCCAAAGCCGCAAGGTCAATGTGCGAATGATCGCGGCCACCCATCGGAACCTGAAGGCGATGACCCGTACCGGCGAGTTCCGGGAAGACCTTTACTACCGGCTGAACGTGATGCAGATCCGGATCCCGCCCCTGCGCGAGCGCCAGAGCGATATTCTTGGCCTGGCACGAAAGTTCCTCAGGCGCCAGGGCGAGAAAATGGGCAAGCCGAACCTCAATCTCAGCCCTGAAGCCATGCGAGTCCTGGAGCGGCACCGCTGGCCGGGCAACGTCCGGGAACTGGAGAACGCCATAGAGCGGGCCACCATCCTGTGTGACGGGGATGTGATTACACCGTCCCTGCTCGACCTGGACAGTGAAGGCGGCGACGAGCACATCCCCGAGACCCTGGTGGAGGGCAACAACGAACAGACCCCTACCCGGGATGCGGACTCCGCCAACGACCTGTCCCTGGAGGATTACTTCCAGCATTTCGTCCTGGAGAACCAGGACCGGATGAGCGAGACGGAGCTGGCCCAGAAGCTGGGCATCAGCCGGAAGTCACTGTGGGAACGACGCCAACGGCTGGGGATACCGCGCAAGAAAACCAGCAACTGATCAGGGGGCCGTTGGCCCCTTTTTCATGTCGGCCGGGGCCAAAGGATGAATTCGAGCTCAGTTGTTACCCCCTGTTCCCCACGGTAACACTCCCCTCGGAACAACTGTGATCTCAGTAACACTTATCGGGAGTACGGGGTAACACTTATTCCCTCCAAAACCGTAAGGTACTGTTAATAAAGCTTTTTCAAAAACTGGCACGCACTCTGCAATCTATTAAGCGCACAACAACAAAAACAAGAAGTGGCAAACGCAGCGTCAAAACAAATACAAAAAGCTGCAGGAAGACGTTCGGTAACAAAAACAAAAACAGAACGCGAGCGAACTGAGTGTTTTGGGTACTTTGCTTTTTAGTGGTCCCACGGCACGTGTGAGTTGTAGATGTAGAGAAGAATCGCCTTCCAGACGACACTGCATCTGCTGACAGACTCGCCCGATGTCCCTGACCGCTCTGTGTATTCAAAGCTTTCCGTTTGCACTGCTGAGATCCTCCGTACTTGGAGGCACACAGTGGGGTACAAAAACGAAGAAAAATCCCGGCAACAATAAAAACAATGCAGATCGTCAACGCTTTCAGGGCGGATTCGTGAAAACGGATCCGCCTTTTGATTATCTGGCGTGTGCAAATCCTGCCCAAACCGTTAAACTCTCGGTTTTTGCTCACCGCAAATACGGATTTCAATGCCTAAACGACTTGTCGACAGAATAAAATCCTTCATCCCCGGCGGACGGAAAAAGCCTCGCACCTATCAGCGACGGGAGATCCCCCGGGACCAGCACAATGTTTCGCGTTCCGTGATCAGCGAGCCGGCCAAGAAAGTCCTGCATCGCCTGAACAAATCCGGCTACGAGGCCTACCTGGTGGGCGGCGGCGTTCGCGACATCCTGCTCGGCGGCAAACCGAAAGATTTCGACATTGCCACCAACGCCACCCCGGAAGAAGTGCACGACCTGTTCCGCAACTCGCGCCTGATCGGCCGCCGTTTCCGCATTGTCCACGTGGTGTTCGGCCGGGAGATCATCGAAGTCACCACCTTCCGCGGCAATGCCAACGACGCCGATGACGACAGCACCGACGATGATCGCAGGACCAGCGAGCACGGCCTGCTGCTGCGGGACAACGTGTACGGTAGCCAGGAAGAAGACGCGCTGCGGCGGGATTTCACGGTTAACGCCCTGTATTACTGCATCCGCGACTTCACCGTGATCGACTTTGCCAATGGCATCGAGGACCTGCGCAACCGACAGATCCGCCTGATCGGCGATCCGGAAACCCGTTACCGGGAAGACCCCGTACGCATGCTCCGGGCCATCCGCTTTGCCGCCAAGCTGGACTTCGAGATCGAGCCGGAAACCGAGGCGCCGATCCGCGAACTGGCCCCGCTGCTCGGCCATATTCCCCCAGCCCGCCTGTTTGACGAGGTATTGAAACTGTTTTCCGCTGGCCATGGCGAGAAAACCTACGACCTGCTCAATGAGTACAACCTGCTGGCACCACTGTTCCCGGAAACAGTGAAAGCCATCGAGGCCGGCGAGCCGGACGACCTGATCCGCCAGGCCCTGCGCAACACCGATGCGCGGATCGCCCAGGGCAAGTCTGTCACCCCCTATTTCATGTTTGCCGCCATGCTATGGCCCGCCCTTCAGGCCGAGTGGCACCGCCGCCAGGATAACGGCGACCCCGTACAACCGGCCCTCCACGGCGCCATCGGCAAGGTCATTGGCCGCCAGGTGCAGGCCACTTCCATACCCAAGCGCTTCTCCGGACCCATGAAGGAGATCTGGGAACTGCAGATGCGCCTGCCACGCCGCCAGGGCAAACGGGCCTTCGGCACCATGGCCCACCCGCGGTTCCGGGCAGCCTATGACTTCCTGCTGGTGCGGGAAGCAGCTGGCGAGATCGAACCGGGACTGGGGCAATGGTGGACCGAGTTCCAGCAGGCGGATGAGCGGGGGCAGGAACGCATGCTGTCCCAGCTGGGCAGCGACGCTCCGAAAAAACGCCGTCGCCGTCGCAAGCCGGTGAAGCGCCAAGCCGCGCAATGACCACGGATGTGTTTATCGGACTGGGCAGCAATCTCGAGAATCCCGCTACCCAGCTGGCCCGGGCGGTTGCCGAACTTGCGGCACTGCCACAAACCACACTGGTCGCACAGTCCCCCTTTTATGCCAGCCGACCGGTAGGCCCCCAGGATCAGCCGGACTTCATCAATGGCGCCGTGTGGCTCAGAACGGATCTGACACCACATGCCCTCCTGGATCACCTGCAAACCATCGAGCAAGCTCACGGCCGGGAGCGCCTGCGCCACTGGGGACCGCGAACCCTGGATCTGGATATCCTGGTATTCGGACAGGAAACCCTGGACGACGATCGCCTCGTCGTGCCCCACCGGGAACTGGCCAATCGGGACTTTGCGCTCCAGCCGCTGCTGGATCTCAAACCGGATCTGACCCTGCCGGATGGCCGCACAGTGGCTGAGCTCAGGCAGAACTGTCCGGACAACGGCCTGCGCAAGCTACCGCCGATCCCGCGCGAGCCCTTCGCTCCGGAGTGAAACGCGGGCACCCCGCCCCCGGTTACCCCGTGATACTATTGCCTCAGGCATACCCCCGGATTACCCTTAGCACCTGAATGCCGGAACCACGGCGCAGTCCACGCCCATCCACCCAAAAGGCTAGGATTCTATGGCTGTTACCATCAATACCCTGCGGGAATACAAGCAGAACGGCGAGGCCTTCTCTGCCCTGACCTCCTACGACGCAACCTTTGCCCAGATCGTCAGCGAAGCCGGCGTTGATGTCATCCTGATCGGCGACTCCCTGGGCATGGTACTCCAGGGCAATGACAGCACCCTGCCGGTCACCATGGATCAGATGGTGTACCACACCAGCTGCGTGGCCAAAGGCAACCGCGGCTCGCTGATCATGGCGGACATGCCGTTCATGTCTTACGGCACCGTGGAGGCGGCCCTAGAGAATGCCGCGGAGCTGATGCGGGCCGGCGCTCACATGGTGAAGCTGGAAGGCACGGACTGGATGAAAGACACGATCAGTGCGCTGAGTGAACGGGGGGTTCCGGTCTGCGCCCACCTGGGCCTGACTCCACAGTTCGTCAACAAGTTCGGTGGTTACAAGGTGCAGGGCCGGGATGAGAAAGCGGCGGAGATGATGATCGAGCACGCCTGCGAACTCGAGGAAGCCGGGGCCGACATCATTCTGCTTGAATGCGTGCCCGCGCCGCTGGCGGCCCGTATCACCCAGGCCGTCAAGGCACCGGTGATCGGCATTGGCGCCGGTTCTGACACCGACGGCCAGGTACTGGTGGTGCACGATATGCTGGGACTGACGCCCGGCCGCAAGCCACGGTTTGTGAAGAACTTCCTGGCCGAGACTGACTCCGTTCAGGAGGCGCTTGCTACCTACGTCCAGCAGGTCCGTGACCGCACTTTCCCGTCCGAGGAGCATACGTTCAAAGCATGAGAACGATCCATTCCCTCAAAGAACTTCGCACCATCCTGCGCGGCTACCGCCGGCAGGATAAGACCATCGGGCTGGTCCCCACCATGGGCAACCTGCACGAGGGCCATATATCCCTGGTGCGTAAAGCGGCCGAGTCCGCGGACGTGGTGGTGACCACCATTTTCGTCAACCCGATGCAGTTCGGGGCCAACGAGGACCTCGACAAGTATCCCCGCACCCTCGCCGACGACCAGGAAAAGCTTGAAGCCGCCGGCAACACCCTGGTGTTTGCACCGCCGGTGGAAGAGATCTACCCAGAGGGCCTGGCCCAGCAGACCAAGGTAATCGTGCCGGAAGTCAGTGACGGCCATTGCGGCGCAAGCCGTCCCGGGCACTTCGAGGGCGTTGCCACCGTGGTCACCATGCTGTTCAACATGGTGCAACCGGATCTGGCGATTTTTGGCGAGAAGGATTTCCAGCAACTCGCCGTAATCCGCAAGATGACCCGGGACCTTTTCATGCCCGTGGAAATCATCGGTGCCCCCACCGTCCGCGAGGACGACGGACTGGCCAAAAGCTCCCGCAACGGCTATCTCTCAGAAGAGGAACGCAAGATCGCACCGGTCGTGTTCCAGACACTGGAAGCCACCGCCGAAGAACTCGCCAATGGTCGTACTGACTTCCACACGCTGGAAAGCGAAGCTGAACAGTCGCTGAGCGCTGCTGGCTTGCGGCCGGACTATTTCAACATCGTGAACAGCCTCACGCTCAAGCCGGCCTCACCGGACGACCATGAGCTGACTATCCTGGTGGCCGCCTTCCTGGGCACCACCCGGTTGATCGACAACCTGTCGGTGACCCGCTGACTCTTACACAAGGAAAAGGATGCCCTGATGCCCGAACACCCGGCAGTACTGACCTCGAAACCCGAATGGCAGGCACTGAACCAGCGGCGGGACAAGCTGCGAAGCATGACCATGCGGGAACTCTTCGCGCAGGATCCAGATCGGGCCAGCCGGTATTTCATCGAAGGCGCCGGCCTGGCCCTGGACTTCTCCAAGAATCTGCTCACGGACGAGACTCTGACAGAACTGATGGCCCTGGCCCGCAGCTGCGGACTGGAAGAACGGCGCAATGAGCTTCTCGGTGGCGGCCAGGTGAACGTCACGGAAAACCGGCCGGCACTGCATACTGCCCTTCGCCACTCGGGAAACGAATCCATCCTGGTCGATGGCGTGGATGTGGTTGCCGAGGTGCAACGGACCCTGGACCGAATGGAAGCCTTTGTCGACGGCGTTCTTGACGCGTCCAGGACCGGTTTCAGTGGCAGGGTCTTCACGGATGTGGTCAGCATCGGGATCGGCGGCTCCTACCTTGGCCCCAAGCTGGTCGGCGAATCATTGCAACCCTTCTGGCAAGGCAGCATTCGGTGCCACTACGTGGCCAACATCGACGGTACCGATATCTGCGAAACGCTCCGCCAGGTAAACCCGGAAACTACCCTGTTCCTGATCCAGTCCAAGTCTTTCCGCACCCAGGAAACCCTGGAGAACAGCAAGGTGGCGCGGCAGTGGTTCCTGGATAACGGTGGTAATGAAGCTTCCATCGCCCGGCATTTCATGGCGGTGACCGCCAACGTTCCGGCAGCCGAGGACTTCGGCATTGATGCCGACAATGTGTTCCCCATGTGGGACTGGGTCGGTGGCCGCTATTCCCTCTGGTCAGCCATTGGCCTGCCCGTGGCTCTCACCATCGGCATGGACAACTTCCGGGCCCTGCTGGCCGGCGCCCATGCCATGGACCGCCATTTCCGGGAAGCACCCCTGGAGCGCAACCTCCCCGTGGTCATGGGCATGCTCAGTGTCTGGTACAACAACTTCTGGGATGCCGAGACCCACGCCATCCTGCCCTACGACCATTATCTGCGCAGCCTGCCGGACCACCTGCAGCAGCTGGACATGGAGAGTAACGGCAAGAGCGTGACCGAGGCGGGGCAGCCCGTGGATTACCAGACCGGCCCGGTGCTCTGGGGCGGTGTCGGCTCCAACGGCCAGCACGCCTATCACCAGCTGATCCACCAGGGCACCCGGCTGATTCCCGCGGACTTCATCATTCCCCTGAAGACCCACAATCCGGTGGCGACCCACCATGCGGACCTGTTCGCCAATTGCCTCAGCCAGTCCCGGGCGATGATGTCGGGCAAGACCCTGGCCGAGGCCCGGGCGGAACTGGAGGCCGAAGGCCTGGATAAGAAAGCCGTTGAAGCCCTCGCGCCGCACAAGGTGATTCCCGGTAACAAGCCGAGCAATACACTGATCATGGAGAAGGTCGCGCCGGAAACGGTGGGGGCCCTGATTGCCCTCTATGAGCACCGGACCTTTGTTCAGGGCGTGATCTGGGACGTGGATTCGTTTGACCAGTGGGGCGTGGAGCTGGGCAAGCAGCTGGGCAAGGGCATTCTGCCCAAACTGCTGAGCCAGGACGCCATCAGCACCGCCGGTGACAGCTCCACCGACCAGTTGATCCGTAAATTCCGCTCAGCCAACGGCCTCTGAGATTTTCCGTCCCTGCCACATGAAGTCCACCGGCCAGAGCTTCTGGCCGGTGTCATAGGCATGCCAGAGCTCCCGGTAACTCTGGCCGCAAACCGGGTGCAGCGCATCCGGCGCAATATCCGCCAGCGGACGCAAAACGAAAGCGTTCTTCAGAATCTCGCCACGGGGCAGTTCAACGCCATCAATGGTGCCGGTGCAGTCACCGTAGGTGAGGATATCCAGGTCCAGGGTCCGGGCACTGAATTTCGGCACATCGCGTCGGCGGCCGTTCTCAGTCTCCAGCTGCTTGAAGCGCCGGGACAGCTCACCGACGCTGAGATCTGTATCCACCCCGACCACCAGGTTCAGGAAGGGTGAGCCGTCAAAACCGACGGACTCGCTTTCATACACGGGGGAAATCTGCATGTCACCGAACCAGTCCGCCAGTGCATCCAGTGCCGCGGTCACGTAACGCTCCCGGTCAATATTGGTGCCGATGCTGATGTAGACCCGGGTTGTTGCTGTCATCACTTGCTTCCCCGTTCGATTCGCACACCCACGGACCGGGCCGCGGGTACCGCGCCGGGCTTGCGCAGGGTCAACGTCAGCTGCCCCACCCCGAACTCCTTCATAAGAAGATCCGCCAGCACTTCAGCCGCCCGTTCGAGCAACTGGGGTTTCAGTTCCTGCAGGCAGCGGGCAACCCGCTCACTGACCGCGGCATAATCCAGAGCATCGGCAACATCGTCGGACTGCCCCGGCGCACGGTTATCCCACGCCATATCGAGATCGATCAGGATCTGCTGGGTCACGTCCCGTTCCCAGTCATAAACGCCAATGACGGTTTCCACCGCCAGACCTTCGATCAGGACACTGTCTGCCAAGGGGATCTCCCGGAGTCTTCCACTCTTTGCTGATTGAAATGCACACAACCACCGGATACTGTGATCAGGCTGGCCGGTGCCAAACGGGCCGGCATTTTCGCACAGATTGCACCGATTCGTCTCCGCCTCCGGAATGACACCATGGATCTGACCAGCCCTGCCGTCGCCACCGTTGCACTTTGCACCCTTGCCTACCTGTTCGGCTCGGTACTGTTTGCGCTGCCGGTGTGCCGGATCTGGAAACTGCCCGACCCGAGGGCCCTTGGATCAGGTAATCCCGGTGCCACCAACGTCTATCGTAACGGCGGCTGGGCGCCGGCCCTGGTCACCCTCGCCCTCGATGCCTTCAAGGGCTGGTTGCCGGTGTGGATCGCCCACGTTGCCGGGCTCTCGGTGATGGTGCAGGCGATGGTTGCCCTGTGCGCCGTCACCGGCCACATGATTCCACTGTTCTACCGGTTCAAGGGCGGTAAAGGGGTCGCCACCGCCCTGGGCGCGGGCCTGGCGCTGGCGCCGGTCACAACCCTGATCATGGCAGCCATCTGGGCCGGCGTGATGTGGCGCTGGCGTATCTCTGCCCTGGCCTCCCTGGTGGCCATTGCCTTCGGACCACTGATCAGCGCCCTGATCGAACCGGAAACCCTGCCCCTGTTCGGACTACTTACCATCCTGATCGTGGTGCGGCACCGCAACAACCTGATCCGGCTCGCCCAGGGGCGCGAAGCCGGTTTCTGACCGCTTGCTCAGTCCACCAACCCGTTGGCGCGCGCTTCGTTAATCGGCGGCAAGGTATTCATGGGCCACCTGGGCACGGCCACGATACGCTCACCATCCTGTTGACCCGCCAGCATTCGCTGGGCCCCGGCGTAGGCAATCATGGCGCCGTTATCGGTACAGAACTCCGGGCGGGCGTAGAACACGTGGGCCTGGAATTTCCGGGCCATTTTCTCGAGACCGGCCCGCAGGCGCTTATTGGCACTGACACCACCGGCGATCACCAGGCGCCCGCAACCGGTTTGCTCCAGTGCCCGGCGGCATTTGATGGTCAGGGTATCCACCACTGCAGCCTCAAAGGCCAGGGCGATGTCGGCTTTGACCTGCTCCGAAAATTCCCCGGCATCAATGGCTGCATTCACGGTATTGAGGGTATAGGTCTTGAGCCCGCTGAAACTGAAATCCAGGCCCGGCCGATCCGTCATCGGGCGGGGGAAGCGATAACGGTCAGGCACTCCCTTCTCGGCCAGGGCAGCGACGCGGGGGCCACCCGGGTAATCCAGACCCAGCATCTTGGCGGTCTTGTCAAAGGCCTCGCCGGCGGCATCATCCACCGATTCACCGAGCATCTCGTACTCACCGATACCATCGACCCGGACCAGCTGGGTGTGGCCACCGGAGACCAGCAACGCCACAAACGGGAACGCCGGCGGGTTATCCTCCAACATCGGGGCGAGCAGGTGCCCCTCCATGTGATGGACACCCAGTACCGGCACGCCCAGCGCAAAGCCCAGGGCATGGGCCACCGAGCCACCCACCATCAGTGCACCCACCAGTCCGGGACCGGCGGTATAGGCAATGCCATCGATATCCTTGCGGGTGCACCCGGCTTCCGCAATCACCTGATCACACAGAGGCAGCAACTTGCGCACATGGTCGCGGGACGCCAGTTCCGGCACGACACCGCCGTAGTCCGCATGCATGTCGATCTGGCTGAACAGGGCATGGGCCAGCAGCCCCTTGTCGGTGTCGAACAGGGCCACGCCGGTTTCGTCACAGGAGGTTTCAATACCGAGAATGAGCATAAAATCAGGCCACATCAGGTTGCCGTGAATGAGAACGGAGCGCATTTTAGCAGAAACCCGAAACCGGAAGGCAGTTTCATCGAACAAACATTGACCTTGCCATCGTCCAGGGGCTATCATTGCCGCCCTAAATTATGCACTGGTCGAGTTTTAGCCAATCTGACCAGGTATCGAGCCGCACAGGCATCGCCGTGCGGAGCAAATGGAAACCGAATCTATCAGGTAGGTGATTTTCGAATGCCAGCTGTTAAAGTGAAAGAGAATGAACCGTTTGACGTAGCACTGCGTCGCTTCAAGCGTTCCTGCGAAAAGGCCGGTGTACTGTCTGAAGTACGTCGTCGTGAGCACTACGAGAAGCCGACCGCTGTTCGCAAGCGCAAAGCAGCCGCTGCCGTTAAGCGTCATCTCAAGAAGCTTCAGCGGGAACAGCGCAAGTTCGAGCGTCTGTACTAAGCTACAACCAGACGCCGCTTGACTGCAAAGCACTGATTGCCTGTCAGCAACAGGCTGCACAGAGCGATTCAAAATGCCGCCGAGGCCTGGCTTCGGCGGCATTTTTGGCTATGGCCAACACCTGAAGTACCGGCACTGACGAGCCGGCAGACCTGGAGTCTCCATGAGTGGACTGATCCCTCAACGCTTCGTTGAAGACCTGCTGGACCGCATTGACCTTGCGGAACTGATCGGGTCCCGGATCACCCTCAAGAAAGCCGGCGCAAACTACAAAGCCTGCTGTCCCTTCCACGATGAGAAAACGCCATCCTTCAACGTGCGACCGGACAAGGGCTTCTATCACTGCTTCGGCTGTGGCGCCCATGGCGATGCCATCAGTTTTGTGCGGGAATTCGAAGGCCTGGGCTTTACCGAGGCGGTGGAAGAACTCGCCAAGCGGGCCGGACTGGAAGTGCCCTACGACCGGGCTGCGCGCCAGGAAATGCAGCAGGCCCGGACCCTGACCGACGCGCTCGACTTCGCCAACCAGTTCTACCGTAATGCCCTGAGCAGCCCGGCCGGCAATTATGCCCTGGACTACCTGAAGCAGCGCGGGTTGGATGACGCGATCATCGAACGGTACCAACTGGGCTACGCCCCCGGTACCGGGACAGCACTTTACGACGCGGCGGCACAGGACCTGAAAGGCCCCTTGATCGAGACCGGGACGGTATCGGACCGCTACGGGCGCCCGAGGGATCTGTTCCGAAACCGGGTGATGTTCCCGATCCGCAATACCCGGGGCCGGACCGTGGCTTTTGGCGGGCGGACCCTGGGGGATGACAAGGCCAAGTACATCAACTCTCCGGAGTCGGATGTATTTCACAAGAGCCGGGAGATCTACGGGCTGTTCGAGGCCCGCCAAGCGATCCGCCAGCTGGACAAGCTTCTGGTGGTGGAAGGCTACATGGACGTCATCGCCCTGGCCCAGTACGGCATCGATTACGCCGTTGCCACACTTGGCACCGCCACCAACCAGGACAGCCTGCAGGCACTGCTGAAACAGGTGCGGCATGTGGTTTTCTGCTTTGACGGCGATAACGCGGGCTTCCGGGCTGCCGACCGGGCCATGGAGAATGCCCTGGAACTGATGGCGGACGGACTGCATCTGCAGTTCCTGATGCTGCCGGAGGGCGAGGATCCGGACACGCTGATCCGCAAAGAGGGCACCGAAGCGTTCCAGAAACGGATCGAGGGTGCCACGCCCCTGTCCCGCTATCTGTTTGACCGGCAGGGCGAGGGTCTGGACCTGCAGTTACCGGAACACCGGGGGGAGCTGCGCGCACGGGTGGAACCGCTGCTGAACAGAATGCCCCGCAGCACGCTCCGGGATGCCATGTGGCATGAAATGCTGCGCCTGTGCGGCGGCCGCAACCAGTGGCAGAAACGCCAGCCGCAGCAGCGGGGCAAATGGCGCAACGGTGAATTCCGGGACCGGCCGGCCGAAGAGCGCGTGGACGTCAAACTCAACAAGGACAGTACGCTCTGCCTGGCGCTGGTGGAAGCCCCGGAACTGGCCACCGAGGTCAGCGAACTGGCCCGGCAATCGCGGCAGTTTCCCCAGGCGATGAGTCTGGCTTCCTGGATCCTGGACAAGGGGATCCGGGACCGCCGCAAACTGATCGGCGCACTGGCCCTGGACCAACAGGCCCGGGACCGGTTCTACCATCTGTTTGATGGCATCGAGCATATTCCCTCACGGGAGAGCACGCTGGCCTCGGCCCGCGAGCTGATCAGCCCGAGTGAGGAGACCTCGCGCCAGCAACGGCTGGCAACGCTGCTGAGGAATTTTGCGAACCTCTCTGCCGAGGAACGTAACGAGCTTCGGGAGCTGAGTGGCGGTACTCAGGAATAACCGCACTTGAAACTTAACCGATTGGCCACAATCTAAACAGTCGGTGGCAGAGCAACCACGTGACAGCTATAATGGCTGTTTAACTTTTTTCCTTTTAAAAGCGAGTTCACAGGGTGTCTATGTCAGGCAATTCGCAAAAATCACGTTTGAAAGACCTCATTGCACGAGGCAAGGAACAAGGTTACCTGACTTACGCCGAGGTAAACGACCACCTCCCGGAAGACATCGCCGACCCAGATCAGGTCGAAGACATCATCCGCATGATTAACGACATGGGTATCCAGGTGTGCGAGGAAACTCCCGACGCCGATACCCTGTTGATGACCGAAGGTGATTCCACCGCCGACGAAGCTGCCGCCGCCGAAGCTGCCGCAGCGCTTGCGGCCGTGGAAACCGACGCCGGCCGCACCACCGATCCTGTCCGCATGTACATGCGTGAAATGGGCACCGTGGAACTGCTGACCCGCGAAGGCGAGATCGTTATTGCCAAGCGCATCGAAGAGGGTATCCGGGATGTGATGGCCGCCGTGGCCCACTTCCCCGGCACCGCCGGGACAGTGATTCAGGCCTACGACCGCATTATCGAGAATGAAGGCCGCATCAGCGACATCGTTACCGGCTTCCTGGACCCGGATGACGCCGAGCCGTTCATGGGCGAAGAGCCCGCGGCACCGGAGGAAACCAGCACAGAAGACGCCGACTCCGACGATTCCGATGACGACGACAGCTCCAGCGACGATGACAACGACAACGGCCCGGATCCGGAAGAGACCCGCCTGCGTTTCGAGCTACTGAGAGAGAAGCTGGACGCCGCCAACAAGGCGCTGGAGAAGTATGGCCGTTCCGACAAGAAAACCCAGGACGCCCTGAATGAGCTCGGGCAGGTTTTCGCGCCGTTCAAGCTGGCCAACAAGGCCTTCGAGGAACTGGTCAACGTTGTTCGCTCCACGAACGATCTGGTACGTGAGAACGAGCGCGCCATCATGCAGATCTGTGTGCGCGACTGCAAAATGCCGCGCAAGGACTTCATCAAGTCCTTCCCCGGCAACGAGGTAAACCTGGACTGGGCGGACAAGATCGCCAAGAGCAAGAAGCCTTACGCTGCCGCCATCGGCGAGCGCCTGGACGAAATTGTTCGGCTGCAGAAGCGCATCCATAACGTCCAGACCGAAGTGGACCTGGACGTAGCCGACATCAAGGAAATCAACCGCCGCGTTTCCATCGGTGAAGCCAAGGCTCGCCGTGCCAAGAAGGAAATGGTCGAGGCCAACCTGCGTCTGGTTATCTCTATCGCCAAGAAGTACACCAACCGCGGCCTGCAGTTCCTGGACCTGATCCAGGAAGGCAACATCGGTCTGATGAAAGCGGTGGACAAGTTCGAATACCGTCGTGGCTACAAGTTCTCCACCTACGCCACCTGGTGGATCCGGCAGGCCATCACCCGCTCCATCGCGGACCAGGCCCGCACCATCCGGATTCCGGTGCACATGATCGAGACCATCAACAAGCTCAACCGCATCTCACGGCAGATGCTGCAGGAGATGGGCCGTGAGCCGACTCCGGAAGAGCTGGGCGAGCGCATGGACATGCCGGAGGACAAGATCCGCAAGGTCCTGAAGATCGCCAAGGAACCGATCTCCATGGAAACCCCGATCGGCGACGACGAAGACAGCCATCTGGGCGACTTCATCGAGGACATCCAGGCCCTCTCCCCGGTGGATTCCGCCACCGCCGAAGGCCTGCGGGAAGCCACCCGCTCCGTGCTGGCCGGCCTCACCGCCCGGGAGTCCAAGGTACTGCGCATGCGCTTCGGCATCGAGATGAACACCGACCACACGCTGGAAGAAGTCGGCAAGCAGTTCGACGTCACCCGCGAGCGGATCCGTCAGATCGAAGCCAAGGCCCTGCGCAAACTGCGCCACCCGTCACGCTCCGATCACCTGCGCGGCTTTATTGACGACCAGGGCAACGGATAAGCTCCACAACAGTAGCGGGCGCCACACCTCACCGGTATAATGGCGCCCGCTCTGTTTCCCCATCCGGAAACATCTCTCCAGAAAGCAATTCTGTTCGGGCCTATAGCTCAGTTGGTTAGAGCAGGGGACTCATAATCCCTTGGTCGCTGGTTCGAGTCCAGCTGGGCCCACCACTCCTTTCAGTCCATTCCTCACTATCCCCTACCGCCTCATCTGTCAGTATTTTTTACGAAAAATGCTCGAAAGGCTTCCTGCCCCAAAGAAAAATCTCAACTTTTCATACAACTATGAACATGGCACTACGCTTGCTTCTGAAATAGCAGACATCTCGAAAACGTAAAGCGCTCGAGGGAAAGGGTGGTACAACACCACCAATAAGGAGAAGGAGATTCGAACATGAGGATGAAAAAACTGTTCATAGGCACAGCGGCCGCGGTTGCGTTTGGCATGAGCGGAACCGCATTCGGGTACTACATCGGCGACGGTGCCACAGATGTCGGTGACCTTGACATTTACGTCGATGGAACCGGGGTTCTCAGTGGCGAGCAGGCTGAAACTGATTGGGTATCCGGAGCTCTCGGATTTGACGTCACTTTGACCAATAAAACCGAAGATACCAGCTTCACTGTCGTTGACGGTGAGACCTCCATCATTGCGTTTGAACTGGCTAGCGGGCCCGGCTGGTATTTGGTCAAGGATGCTCAAACATCAATACTGTTCCAGAATGTGGCCAGCCTTTTCTGGGGGGTTTTCGATCTGGAGGATTATTTCGGAACCCACAAGCTTGAAGAGCTGGAACTGAGCCACGTCACCGAGTTTAACGGTGGCACAGTAACCGTTCCGGAACCCGGTACCCTTGCACTTTTGGGCCTGGGCCTGGTTGGCTTGGGACTCGCACGCAGAAAAAAAGCGTCTGAGTAATATAAGAGTCGAATTTCTTTACACCCTCCAAGGCTCCTCCATGAGGAGCCTTTTTCGTTCCCGCCCAGAAACATCAGACTACAAAAACAAACACTCCAAATCCTGATAAAGCCATGTATTCAGGTTATTTTTAAACCTGACGCTTAACATACGTGGTTCTACAGACATTGATCTGTGTCAAAAAAGCCAAAGTCCCGAAAAGACAAGCCACATACACTGCAATCCTGAACCAACGTGGCGCCACCTTCAGGAAGCACCGGCGCACGGACAAAAACAACGAGATAACGGAGTGTATCAATGGTAACCACCCCCCGGTTTTCAGTACGGGCCATGTCCCTTGCAGTTGCTGCGGTCTCCGCAGGTGTTTCACTGTCCGCCACTGCCAGCATGGGCAACCTCGGCACCACCTACGGTGTGATGCCGGTTGACGTTGCCACCGCCCAGTCCCTGTCCATGTTCAATGACCAGGTGTCCGCCACCTATTACAACCCGGCGTACCTCACCAAGGACACTCGCGGCGAACTGACCGCAGGTATTCTGCACGCAGAACAGGAGCTGCGTTCCGCCAACCCCAACGCGGACGGCGATGTGCTCTCCAACTCCCCGAGCCAGCACGTGCTGATCGGCATGAAGACGAACCTGGGTTCCCTGACCCGTTTTGATCATCCGATTTATCTCGGTTTCATTGCCGGCGTGGAAAAATACGGAAAGGAAATGCTGGCGTTCAGCTCTGAAACCACCGAAACCGGCCAATTCCTCCAATATGGCAAGGAGCCGTTGTTCCTGAACATCGGGGGCGCCACACCAATCTGGCGCGGCATCTCCGCCGGGGCATCGGTTCGGGTGACTCTGGATGCGACTGCCAACCTGGATGCCGTTTCCACTCTGGGTGGCGAAACCAGCCGGGAAAGGCTCTCGGTCAACGCCGAGCCGGCCATGAAGACCATCCTGGGTACGAATATCGACCTGGGCAGCACCTTCTGCCCCGAAAGCGACTGTTTCCTGGATGGCTGGGAATCCGCGCTTATCTACCGGACAAAGTCCTCTGCATCGACCACCATTGATTCCAACATCATCGTCACCCAGACCATTCCGGAGCCGGGTCTGAGCCTTGCGGTGTCCACCATCGATTCCTTCCAGCCGGAAACCGTCGGTATCGGCACCCAGTACCAGGGCGAGAACTGGCGAATTGGTGGCAGCATCGAGCAGCAGAACTGGTCCGAGCTGGAGGAGGAATTCGCCGCCGACAGCATCAAGGACCAGGGTTCGGTGGCAGCGGCCAGCCGGATCGAGTTTGACGACATCCTGATTCCGCGTATCGGCGGTGAGTATCAGTTCCACAAGAACTTCGCCCTGCGCGGCGGGGTGGCCTATGAGGAGTCCCCCCTCAAGTCCACCCGCAACCCCGAGATCAACTACCTCGACACCGACAAGATCGTGATCGGCCTCGGCATCAGCGCCACCTACGATCGTACCCGCCTGCTGGCCTACCCGGTCCGACTGGACCTGGGCTACCAGTACCAGCAGCTGCAGGAGCGTGATTTCACCCTGGTGGACTATGACGGCAACGAGACCGACGTGACCGCCGATGGCGATGTCCACGTGGTCAGCGGTTCCATCACCCTGAAGTTCTGAGGAGAGGTTCAGTCATGAAGTACAACAAGACACTGGCACTCGTCCCCGCCATTTTCCTGGCCGCCTGTGGGGGTGAGGAGCAGGCGATGAAACCAACCACCACTCCTGGGTCCATGGTGTACTCCTACCCCATGGATGGCCAGAAGTCGGTTAGCCCGAAAACCGATCTGGTACTGCGTTTCTCTCATGCAGTCACCGATGAAACTGACGACCTCGCCAGCAAGATCAAACTGACCTCCGGGGAGACGGAGATCCCCGTTTCCGTGGAAAAAATCGACGGAGGGAAAAGCCTGAAACTGGTCATCGACGGTGAGTTGCCGGCGGGAGCGCCCTACTCTGTCAGTTTCAGTGAGCCCCTCGGTGCCGAAGGCGGTCGTTCCATATCAACGCCCAATGCCGTCGGCGAACCCGGCATCCAGTTCGACACCCGTGGGTCCTTCTCCGGTATCGCGGATCTAGCCAACACATCCGGTCAGTTCGACGTAGCCTGGCAAGTGCCAGCCAGTAACAGCCCGTTCCAGGCCATGAACTTCTCCACCTTCCGCCTGGCACTGACACAGCCGGTCCATCCAGACTGGCGGGCCCTTGGGGGTACCATCGAACTACTCGATCCGGAAGGCCAGGCTGTACCGGCAACGGTTCTGGTAAAAGGCAACCGGATCACGGTTGACCCCTGCGTCACCGATGATCCCCTCGAATGCGGCGGCAAGCAGGACATCCTGGAAAGCGGTCAGACTTATACCTTGAAGCTTGAGAACCTGGCCAGTTTGACCAACGGGCCCGAGGGAGAGCGTTTCAGCAATGAATTCACGTTCACGCCCCGGGATACCGGACCAACCGTGGTGCTGCAGCAGAGCGCCATTGACTCCGGTCTGGCAGCCGGCCTGGATGAAGACAACGCGATCAAGTCGGTCATGAACGGCCAGCCCATCAATGGCGTCACTCTGAACTCGGTACTCCAGGGGAAAGCAGGCCCGTCCCAGCAAACCGGTGACCTGTTTGCGGAGCTCGCCTATGCACCCTCCTTTGAAGCCGATGAGGCCATACCTCTCCGAATCGCCAAGGGCAGTGTGCTCAAAAGCACCAGCCTGGATGTGCTGATCGGAGGGGAAGTGCCGGTAACTGTAGCAACAAGGGACGGAGAACCAACTGGCCCCTTGCAGACCACGGGTGATATCAAGGTCACCATGATCTCCGATGCCAGTGGCTACATGAGTCCCAACCCCTACACCGATGACCTGAACGCCCCCCGTCATATCACCCTGTTCATGGATGTATCCATGAACACGGAAGAAGCGCAGCCGAACGCGTCACTATCCCAGGACCTGATGGGTGTCGAACTGCGTGGTATCGCCTTGGTTGAAAATGGGGTGCTGACAATCGACGCCATCGGCATGGTCGAGCCCAACTTGCTCGGACAGGAATACACCGACTCCACCATCGCCTTCCACCTCGAGGCAGCAACCGACGTGGACTCGGCTCTCGATGCCGAAACCTTGCGTGAGATGGACACTACTCCACCTCAACTGGTGAGCTGGATGCCGGGACCGGACGATGCCATTCCCGAAACCCGTCAGTCGATGCAGCGTCCGGGGGATCCGGTCGTTCTCAACTTCGACGAACCCATTGACCCCGATACTGTCGTTTCCGGCCTGACTCTCGATGATGGTAGCGGTACGGCACTCACCATCGCGGACGGCACCCTTGAAGCCTTCGTCGATGGCACTGCCGTGGTCGTCAATCCGGTCGGTGGACTGGAGCATGGGGTGGACTACTCACTCAATATCAGCAATGCGCTGACCGACCTTGCCGGCAACCCTGCCATGGATCAGTCGCTGACGTTCTCACTGCCCGAACTTGCCCAAGGTTCTGAGGTCACGGTTCGATCGCCGTTTGCACTTACGACGTACCCTGGTTTTCCCTGCGTAACTGAGAATCTTGACCTTGCAGAGGGCAGCCATGGAACGTGTGTGGACAATGCTCCTGTGGAGCTGTCCGAGACGCTGGAAAGAGACCAGCTTCCGGTCACTGCGCTACCGGAAGATCGTCCAATTGTTATCAAGTTCTCCCAATCGATGGATCTGTCAACAATCAACAGTCAAACCTTCGTGGTTGAAAAGATTGCTGATCCGGCATCGCCGACCGAAGTTGGTACCGAAACCGCAGTCCCCGGCCGGCTTGAACTGAACAACCAACGGGTCCGCTTTTATCCGGACATGCCCTGGAGCGAAGGGGAAACCTACCGATATACCCTGCGCTCGGCTGCCAACGGTGACTGCACAAGCGGGAACTACATCTGCTCAGACGAGGGATTTCCACTGGATACAGACCTGCTCATGGGCCAAGACGCCGACCGGGATGGCAACATAGAATACGGCGGCCCGGACATGGAGATCTATTTTACCGGCGCCACTTCTGTGTCGAGCGTCTTTACACCCCTCCGGAACCTGCCTGTCCGGGACACCAATTCCAACTATGAAGTGGACTGTGGCACTCTTGGGGGAACCAACTGTCCCGAGCCATTCGCACATGAGCCCGACGACCAGGATGGTTTCAAACCATCAGCAAACGCTTCCAAGCTGTTGGTTACCGATAAGACCGCCACGGTTCTTGGGGCTCCTGCGGGTGCTGCCGTGGGATGTGAAGCAACCGATTCCTGTCCGAAAAACAAGTTCATCTACCAGACTTATGGCCTCGACACGGAGGTCATCGGTCCGGCCAAAAATGACGCAGGTGAGACAATCGGGGTAAGGGTCCTGCTCTACCCGACATTATTGATGACCACCAATGCCAGCGTTTTCCTTGATGGCCTTGGCGAGCAGCGGACTGGCCCCCAGATTCTCCGGATGACTTATGGTGAGCCTACCGAGGACAATCCACTTGGCCTGGTGGAAGGTGTGATCGTTGAGGGGCCAGACGGTCGTCCAACTTTCATGACCACCGCGGACCTTACCCTGGATGCGCCGGACCTGACGGTGCCCCTGGAAGGAACTCTTCGCCATAACCTCTACAGCTACCCATTCCCCCTGGAGCTTGAGGGCCCCATTACCTTCTTCGATGACGGCCGGATGCAGATCGAGCAACGCAACACCAATATCCCGGAATTGGACGTTCTGGTTACCACAGACAACGCGATTCTTGGAGGAGCGGTCGATTTTGCGAGCTGCCTTGGAGGACTACTGACCGGTGACACGACCGCCTGCGAGGATCTCTTGAGTGGTGAAACGGAGTCCTCCGGAGCGGTCAGAATCCCGTTGTTCATCCCAGAGCAAGGCGTCTACCTCAACTTCATCTCCAATCCCATAAAGGAGATCCCGGCCCAGCAATAAAACGAAATGTCTCCGCTTCAGGCCAGTCTCCGGACTGGCCTTTTTTTCTTCCCCTTGTCCCCTCCTGACTTTTCCCCTCCCCCGCCAAACCTGCTAATCTGGTTGCACAACGAAACCTGCTGCCAGAACAATAATCCCCGGGAGATTCCATGGACAACGGCACCCATTACCGCACCTGCCACCTCTGCGAAGCCATGTGCGGCGTGGCCATCGAGGTGAAGGACGGCCGCATTGCCTCCATCAAGGGCGATGAGAACGATCCCCTGAGCAAGGGCCATATCTGCCCGAAGGCCGTTGCCTTGCAGGATCTCCATGAGGACCCGGAACGGCTGCGTCAGCCCATGCGCAAGACCGCAAGCGGCTGGCAGAAGATCGGCTGGGACGAAGCCTTTGATCTGGTCGCCCGGCGCCTGCACCAGACCCGTAAGGCACACGGCCGCAACAGCATCGGGGTCTACCTGGGCAATCCCAATGTCCATAATCATGGCTCGCTGGTGGCGACCATGCCGTTCCTCCGTGCCATAGGCAGCCAGAACCGGTTTTCCGCCACCTCCAATGACCAGCTGCCACACATGCTCGCCAGCCTGGAAATGTTCGGGCACCAGATACTGTTCCCCATTCCGGATATCGATAATACCGACCTGTTCATCTGTATCGGCGCCAATCCCATGGCCTCGAATGGCAGCCTGATGGCGGTGCCGGATGTCCGGGGCCGGCTTAAGGCCCTGAAGCAGCGGGGCGGCAAACTGGTGGTGATCGACCCCCGGCGCACGGAAACCGCCAAACTGGCTGATGAGTTTCACTTCATCCGCCCGGGCAACGATGCCCTGCTGCTGATGGCCATGGTGAATACCCTGTTCGAGGAGAACCTGGTGGATCCGGGTCCGGCGGAACGTCTCGTCAAGGATCTCGAGTTGCTGCAGCTGGCTGCCGTCCCCTACACGCCGGAAGCGGTGAGCGGCCACACGGGCATCGAAGCCGAGACCATCCGTGACCTGGCCCGCCAACTCGCTTCCACCCGCAAAGCGGCCCTGTATTCGAGGATGGGCACCAGCACCCAGGCCTTCGGCGGCCTCGCGACATGGCTGGCCTACTGCCTGAACATCCTGACCGGAAAGCTCGACTCGGTGGGCGGAGTACTGTTCACCCAGCCGGCCATTGATCTGGTGGCACTGGGGGCCATGAGCGGCCAGAACGGGCATTTCGACAAGCGCCGAAGCCGGGTCCGGGATCTTCCCGAGTTTGCCGGCGAGTATCCTGCCAGCACCATGGCGGATGAGATCCTTACCCCGGGTGATGGCCAGATCCGGGCCTTTGTGACGGTCGCCGGTAACCCGGTACTGTCCAGCCCCAACGGCCGAAGGCTCGAGCAGGGATTAGAGAAACTCGATTTCATGGTCTCGGTGGACTATTACCTGAACGAAACCACCCGCCATGCCGATGTCATCCTGCCGCCCACCGCCGCGCTGGAGCGCAGTCATTACGACCTGATCTTCAGCATGTTTGCGGTGCGCAATTACGCCAAATACAGCGACGCCCTGTTTGAGCCCCGGGAAGATGCGAAGCACGACTGGCAGATCCTCCTGGAACTGGCGCATCGGCTGGAGCAGCAGCGCAAGGGTGGCCGGCTGCCACTGCGATCCGAGCTGGGCTGGCGCGCCTTCAAACAGATCGGTCCGGATCCGATCCTGGATCTGTTGCTGCGTTCCGGCCCTTACGGCGCCGATACCGGTCCGGCCAGGAAATTCCTCCAGCCCGCGGTTGATCTGGTGCTGGATATTCTGCCCGAGCGTCACCCGCTTCGGGGTCTGGCACGGCTAAGCCCGGTTAACCGGCAGTGGAACGCCCTGCCCAAGGGCCTGTCCCTGTCGGCACTCAGGGACAACCCCCACGGCGTGGATCTGGGTCCGCTCCAGCCATCCCTGCCGGACCGGCTGTTCACCCGGGATGGACTCATCCACCTTGCGCCCCGCCGCTATCTCCAGGATCTCGGCCGCCTTCACAAGCACCTGGTGTCCGAGCCGGATGATCAGCTTTGCCTGATCGGCCGCCGGCACGTGCGCAGCAACAACTCCTGGATGCACAACAGTCGCCGGCTGGTCAAAGGCAAGGAACGGTGCACACTGATGCTGCACCCGGACGATGCCGTTCGCCTTGGCCTTCAGGCCGGGGAATCGGCCGAGGTCCAGGGCGCCGGTCAGGCCATTGTGCTGCCGGTGGAGATTACCCAGGACATCATGCCGGGGGTGGCGTCCATACCCCATGGTTGGGGCCATGACCGTCAGGGCACAGGCCTCTCGGTGGCAAGCGCCCATGCCGGTGCATCGATCAATGACGTGCTGGAAGACAACCAGGTAGACCAGCTGTCCGGAACTTCCGTATTGAATGGTCAGTCAGTAACTGTCAGAGTCTGGCGTTCCGGAAAGCAACGTCATTCCGCCTGATCGAGAAAGGAGATGTCATGCCCCTTTGGCTGCAGTGGACCCTGATTATTGCCGGCCTGGCTGCCATAGCCTGTCTGCTCTGGTTTATCCGCAAACAGACGAGGCTGCTCGCCGAGGGCCGCCGACGCCAGCAGAAAGCCGAGGAGTTCCAGACAAAACGCCGTGAGGACATGATCGGCAGTATCCGGGTGATTGCCATGGCCGTTGAGGAAGATCAGATCGAATACTCCGAGGCCTGTCTGCGTATCAAGGGGCTGTTGGACCATGTGGCACCGCAACTGCTGGAGGAAGCCCCATTCCGGGTTTTCCAGACAGTCCACGAGAAACTGGAACACATGCCCACGCACCGGGCCCGGCAGGCGACTGAAACCCGGTTTGTCGAAAAGATGGATAAAGAGCGCTTCGAAGTCGAAGAAACCCATGCCGACGAAATCCGCCGGGCGGCAACCGCTATCCGTCATCACCAGTTCGACTAGCCAGCAGAGCCCGCAACTGGTCCGACCTCATTTTTGTAACAATTTGTAACTGGAAAAGCGGAAAACCTGAAACTTTAGCAAAGTAAATCAATAGCTTCGAAAATCCCGTTAAACTGAGGCAAGACTCACTCCTTTTCCCTCCGACCTGTTGACTTTTCTTTTTGTCTTCCTGATCTAAATTGAAAGCAGGGTGGTGCCAAAATCTGCGACGGTAACGCCCTACGTTGTTTTCTCCTGATAAGTTAGGACGACTCTGCAAAAAGCGGGTGAGCTTGCCGGCCATTGGGCCGGCTTTTTTGGTGGTCACAAGCCGGGCGGTGGTGTATCCGCGTTCCCGGTCACGGCAAGAATACTGTCTTTGCCCTTCAACAACTCCTCGAACTGCCTGATAACACGATCCGGTTGCAGACTCAGCTCGTCGTAGAAAGCCTCCGGAACCTCCTCGGCGACCCTGCCGGTTACCCCCAGCGCCGCCAGATGCTGTTGGCAGAGCCAGAGCAGTCTCGGGTAAACCTGATTTGCCCCCTGGTAGAAAGGATCGTTCTGGTGCCGGATCGCCAGAATCACCTCCTCCGGCATCCCCCAGCTCTCCATCAGCCGGGCTGCGATATCATTCCGGCTGATGCCCAGCAGGTAGTGTTCGATCACCGCAGGATCGAAGTGCGGGTTCACTTCCTGGGCCCTGGAGACCAGTCGGTGATGGGGCGGGAAAATCTGGGCCAGCGCGAGTTCTCCGAAGTTGTGCAGCAGGCCGGCCAGATAGGCCAGACCAAAGGTGGGGCGTGTGCCCCGTGGCATCATGCTGGCCAGGATGCCAGCTGACTGCGCCTGCCAGAGGGCCCGCCGCCAATAGCTTGTGTAATTTTCGGAGCCATCGGTGGACTGCTTGAGTCCCCGCCCCATGGACAGGCCCATGGCCAGGTTCATTACCAGGTCAAACCCCAGCACCCGCGAAACCGCGTCATGGACTGACCGGACGTGGCCGGCCGCACCATAGAACGAGGAGGAAGCCCAGCTCACCACCTGGGCCGCCAGGCTTGGATCACTCTCGACAACATCCACCAGGTCTCCCATCACGGCATTGGGGTCCACCCGCAGGTGCACAATACGCTGCGCGGTTTCCGGCATCGGGGGCAACTCGAGGGTGTCCTCCAGGCGCTGCTGGATTCTCAGGGCAGTAAACTTTTTGATGCTGGAGTGGAACTGCTCCGTGCCAACGGAAGACTTTTTGCCGGGCGCAGGAATCAGGGCAGGATCGACTGCAAAGGAACAATGCCAGGCTGCTTCCGCCAGGGGACGGAAGTCACTGGCGGACATCACAATGGCCAGGTTATCTCCGGCCAGTTCCAGTACAACTGTCTCCAGGTCCCGGACCCGGAAATCCACGACCGTCGGAAGTTCGGTCAGGGACGGCAACGCAGGCAGCTCGGAAAGCCCGGTCCGCTCCACAATACGCCGCTGTTCCGGAAGCTCCATAAGCCGGAAGTCACGACCAAGTTGCTGGTTAAGCTGCTCAAGGTCGATCAGATCATGCTTGCGACAGATGACCTGCAGGCTGCCCTGTTCATCACTGAGCAACAGCATCCTCAATGCCGACAGCGAATCGGCCTGGCGGACAGTCGTCAGTGACACGCGTTGGGCAGAATCTCCAAGAGCCTGCCGCACCGCGAGGGGTAGTTCCATAAAGATCTCCCTGGTTCAGACGTCGCCATAGCGTATTCGTTCGCCCAGCCAGCGGCGAATCAGTCCATTGACAACGTCAGGGTGCTTCATCAGCGAAGGAGCCATCTCCCTGACCGGCTCGATCCAGCCCTTGTCCCTTTCAAAATCCGCAAGCCGGAATTGCATCATGCCCGTTTGCCGCGTGCCCAGGACCTCCCCGGGGCCACGGATTTCAAGATCCTTCTCTGCGATTACGAAGCCATCCTGGCTGTCCCGGAGCGCCTGCAGCCGTGCCTTGCCATTGGACGACAGCGGCGGGTGGTAGAGCAACACACAAAAACTGGCCTGCTCACCACGCCCGACCCGGCCCCGTAGCTGATGCAGCTGTGCCAGGCCGAGGCGTTCGGGGTTCTCGATGATGATGAGCGAGGCATTGGGCACATCCACCCCCACTTCAATCACCGTGGTTGCCACCAGCAGATCCAACTCACCGGCCTTGAAGCGCTCCATCACCTCGGCTTTCTCCCGGGCTTTCAGCCGACCGTGAACCAGGCCGACCTGCAACCCCGGGAGCCGCTCGGAAAGTTCCTGTGCCGTCACTTCCGCCGCCTGGCATTGCAGCGCTTCGGATTCCTCAATCAGGGTGCAGACCCAGTAGGCCTGGCGGCCATCCCGGCAGGCGTTGCGCACCCGCTCAATCACATCATCGCGCCGGCTGTCGGGAATCACAATAGTTTCAATGGGTTTGCGCCCCGGAGGCAATTCATCGATCACCGAGGTATCGAGATCAGCATAGGCACTCATGGCGAGAGTACGGGGAATCGGAGTTGCCGTCATGATCAGTTGATGGGGTGCGAGGGAACCACCCACGCCCTTTTCCCGTAACGCCAGGCGCTGATGAACGCCGAACCGGTGCTGCTCGTCGACAATCACCAGTGCCAGCCGGTCGAACCGGACGTCTTCCTGGAACAGCGCATGGGTACCGATTACCACCGGGGCGTCCCCGGAGCTCACAGCATCGAGCGCTTCCTGCCTGGCCCTGCCCTTGACCTTCCCGGAGAGCCAGGCCAGCCGGATACCCAGGGGCTCCAGCCAGGCGCGGAAATTCTGGTAATGCTGCTCGGCCAGTATCTCGGTGGGTGCCATCAACGCCACCTGGGCGCCGGCACCGATTGCCTGCAGGGCCGCCAGGGCCGCCACCACCGTCTTCCCGGAGCCTACGTCACCCTGGACCAGCCTGAGCATCGGGATAGGCTGGCTCAGGTCCTGACGGATATCACTCACGACATGTTTCTGGGCGCCGGTAAGGGCAAACGGGAGGCTGTCGAGAAAGCGTGCGGCTAGATCACCGGTTGGCAGAAGCGGCAGTGCTTCCCGGGTCTGGATCTGTTCGCGCACCTGCAGCAGGCTGAGCTGGTGCGCCAGCAATTCTTCCATCACCAGGCGCTGCTGCGCCGGATGCTTGCCCTCCATCAACAGATGCACTGGGGCGTTCGCCGGTGGTGCATGGACCAGCCTCACCGCCTCGGTGATGCCCGGTAACTGGTAATCCGCCAGCAGCCCTGCTGGCAGCCAGTCCCGGATCGGAAACCGGTCCAGGTATGTCAGAGCCTGCTGACAGAGATTTCTCACCCTGGGCTGCTGGATGCCCTCAGTAAGCGGATACACCGGGGTCAGGGTTGCCTGGCCTTCCAGTGGCATGGGCGGTGGATTCACCTGGTATTCCGGATGATAGAACTCGTAGCCGGCACGGCCCGGCCTGACTTCCCCGAAGCAGCGCACCCGGGCGCCCTCGGCCAGCTGGTTTTTCTGGGCGGCGTTGAAGTGGAAAAAGCGCATGACCAGGAAGCCGCTGCTGTCCCTGAGCGTGACCTGAAGGCTTCGGCGCCGGCCCAAGACCAGATCCGCCTTCATCACCTCACCCTCCACCACGGCCACATCTCCGATGCGGAGGTTGCCCATGGGGATCACCCGGGTCCGATCTTCATAGCGGTGAGGCAGGTGAAATAGCAGGTCCTGCAGGGATTCTATCCCCAGCTTGGCGAGCTTCTCCGCCAGGGCGTTTCCAACGCCCTTGAGCTGAGTGACGGGGATGTCGTCCAGTGCCGTCATGTGGGGCTCAGGCGGATTCGGCGACGGCCGGATTATCCGTTTTCGCTTTCTCCACCACCCGGCACTGACTGGCCGCCAGGGACAGCACATCAATTGCCTTGGGCCTCGGGAAGGTTACCCTCCAGGCCAAAGCCACTGTCCGGAATGGCACCGGAGGGGCAAACGGCCGGACGGCCAGGATGTCTTCGTGATACTGCATGGCCGTAGCCGCGGAGAGGGGCAACACAGTAACCCCGAGCCCGGAGGCCACCATGTGGCGAATGGTTTCCAGGGAGCTGCCCTCGGTCACCAGCGAGGGAGAGCCGTTGTCCACCCGCTTGGTGATCGCCTCCACCATGGGCGGGCAGGATTCCAGCACTTGGTCCCGGAAACAGTGCCCCGGGCCCAGCAGCAAGAGCTGTTCCTTGGCCAGCTCCTCGGCGGTGAGCTGTTCCTTTTTGGCCAGCGGATGACCGGCCGGGAGCAGCACCACGAAAGGCTCGTCATACAGTGGCAGCGTCAGAACTTCCGGCTCTTCGAACGGCAGCGCAATGATGATCGCGTCCAGGTCCGACTGCCGCAGCTTCTGGCGCAGATTGGCGGTGTAGTTCTCCTCGATATACAAGGGCATGTCCGGTGCCGCCCGGCGCAACTCCGGTAACAGATGCGGGAACAGGTAGGGGCCGATGGTGTAGATGGCACCGACCTTCAGCGGTGAGTTCAGCTGGTTTTTCCCGTCCTGGGCCATGTCCTTGATCACATTCACCTGATCCAGGACCCGCTGGGCCTGCTCGATGATGCGCTGACCGGTTTCTGTCACGCGGATACTGCTTTTGCTCCGCTCGAACAGGGGGATACCCAACTCGTCCTCGAGCTTCTTCACGGCAACACTGAGCGTCGGCTGGCTGACATGACATCGCTCCGCAGCCCGGCCAAAATGCCTTTCGCGGGCGAGGGTAACGACGTATCGTAACTCGGTAAGAGTCATGGTGAGCTCCGGTCAGATAGGTACGGGTCGAAGTTTCACTTATTTATGAGGTCAAGCATAAGGATTGAAATTGTCTATGGCAAACACTGAAAACGGGCATCTGCCACGGATCCTGGTCGCCGGCTGCGGGAAACTCGGTGGCAGTATTGCCAGTGCCTTGCTCGACAATGCCAAGGTCTTCGGTCTGCGCCGGGACGCAAGCAAGGTACCCAAAGGAGTAACCGGTATCAGTGCCGACCTGACCCGCCCGGAAACACTGGTGGGCGCCCTTCCCGCCGGGCTGGACGTGGTCATCTATTGTCTCACCCCCTCCAGCTACGACGAAGACGGCTACCGGAACGCCTATGTCACCGGGCTGGCCAACCTGCTTGACGCGATCGGGAATCATCCGCTGAAGCGCCTGATCTTCGTCAGCAGCACCAGCGTTTACGCCCAGGATGATGACGGCTGGGTGGATGAAACCAGCGAGACCGCCCCGGCACGATTCAGCGGCCAGCAGATCATCGCCGGCGAACAGATCGCGCTCGAGAGCATCCACCCGGCTACCATCGTGCGCTTTAGCGGGATCTATGGGCCCAGTCGCCAGCGCTTCCTCGAGGAGGTTCTCGAAGGGCGGATGAATCCCCAATCACCAGCTCCGTTCAGTAACCGGATCCACGAAGTGGACGCTGCACGGGTGGTCGTTCATCTGGTGGATAGGGCTCTGGCGGGAAAGACACTGGAACCGGTGTACATCGCCAGTGATTGCGAGCCGGTGCGACTGGACGAAGTAGTCGACTGGGTCCGTGAGCAGGTTGCCTGCAAACCGCCTCAGACGGATGCCCGCAAGGGAGGTCGGGCCGGGAGCAAGCGATGCAGTAACAGGAGGTTATTGGAGAGCGGGTTTACGTTCCGGTACCCCGACTTTCGGGCGGGGTACCGGGAGATGATTGACAGCCTCAGCTGAGCACCATCACCGCTTCCATTTCGACGGGCACACCCTTCGGCAGTGCCGCTACGCCAACGGCGGCACGGGCGGGATACGGTTCCTGGAAGTAAGTCGCCATGATCTCGTTAACGGTGGCGAAATTGGCCAGATCCGTCATGTAGATATTGAGCTTGACGATATCCTTGAGCTCACCGCCGGCAGCCTCACAGACAGCCTTGAGGTTCTCGAATACCTGACGGGTCTTGGCGGAGAAATCCCCCGGAACCACTTCCATGGTTTCCGGATCCAGCGGAATCTGACCGGAAAGGTAGACAGTGTCCCCTGCCTTGACCGCCTGCGAATAGGTGCCAATCGCCTGGGGAGCATTTTCGGTCTGGATTACGGATTTGTTGGTCATGATCTCAGAATTCCTCTCTTCCAAAACGCCAATGCTCGCCGCTGACGGCCGCAGCTGTCAACCGGCCTTTGGTCGATCCTAGTGGCGAACCCGGTTGATGTGCGTCACCGCGCGGATGTTGCGGATCCGGCGCATCACCCGTGCCAGGTGGCGGCGGCCGTTGACGTGAACCACCAGGCTGACGATTCCGAACTTGGCATTCTGGTCCTCCACGTTGATGCGCTCGATGTTGCCATCTGCCATGGCCACCGCATTGGCCAGCTCCGCGATGACGCCCCGTTGGCGCTCCAGCTCCACCCGGAGTTCGACCGAGAATTCATCGGTAATATCCTTGGCCCACTTGAGGTGGGTCAGGCGTGCCCTGCCCTCGTCGTCTTCCGGCAGGCGGGAACAGGTGTCGGAGTGAATCACCATGCCATTGCCGGAATCCATGACACCAACCACCGGATCCCCCGGGATCGGCTTGCAGCAGCTGGCGAACTTCACCAGCAACCCTTCGGTACCGCGGATAGTCACCGGGCTTCGATCTGCCGGCCGCCCGGCTTCAACTGTGGCACTCTCTGCACCTTCGGCTCCGTTGACCAGCTGTCGCGCCACCAGGTAGGCCATACGGTTACCGAGGCCGATGTCACTGATCAGATCATCAAAACTGTTCACCTGGTTGTGATTGACCACTACCTGCTTCTGGCCGTCGCTGATGTCGGCGAGTTTGGTGCCAAATCCCTTGAGTGACTTCTTCAATAGGGTGCGACCAAGTTCCAGGGATTCCGCCCGTTTCTGGGTCTTGAGGACATGGCGGATACTGCTGCGGGCCTTGCCGGTGACCACGAAGCTGAGCCAGGCGGGGTTCGGCCGCGCGCCCGGCGCAGTGATGATCTCCACCGTCTGCCCACTTTGCAGCGGCTGGCTCAGGGAACCGAGATTGCGGTTGATCCGGCATGCCACCGCGGCGTTGCCGATGTCGGTATGGATGGCGTAGGCAAAATCCACTGGCGTGGCGCCGCTGGGCAGCTCCATGATCCGGCCTTTGGGGGTGAACACGTAGATTTCGTCAGGGAACAGGTCCACCTTCACGTGCTCGATAAATTCCAGGGAGTCATCGGCACGTTCGCGCATTTCCATCAGCCCCTTGACCCAGCGGTCTACCCTGGCCTGGTTGACGCTGGTGACATTGGACGGCTCGTTCTTGTACATCCAGTGGGCCGCAATACCGTTGTTGGCGATGTGCTCCATCTCCTCGGTGCGGATCTGGATCTCGATGTTCACGTGCATGCCGAACAGGGTGGTGTGCAGGGACTGGTAGCCATTGGCCTTGGGCATGGCAATGTAGTCCTTGAAACGACCGGGCAGCGGCTTGTACAGACTGTGCACCGCCCCAAGGATGCGGTAGCAGTCGTCCTCGGTGTCGGTGATGATCCGGAAAGCGTACACATCCATGATTTCATGGAAGGATTTATGCTTGAACTTCATCTTGTTGTAGATGCTGTTCAGGTGCTTCTCGCGGCCGAGGATGCGGCCCGGCAATCCCCTTTCCTCCAGCTTTTCCTGCAGCCTGCCGCGGATTTCCTCGATGATTTCCCGGTGACTGCCCCGCAGCTTGTTCACCGCCTTGGAGATATATTTGGCGCGCATCGGATACAGGGACGAGAAGCCCAGATCCTCAAGCTCGGTGCAGATGGAGTGCATGCCCAGGCGATTGGCAATCGGGGCATAGATATCGAGGGTCTCGGTGGCGATGCGCTGGCGTTTCTCGTAAGGCATGGGCCCGAGGGTGCGCATGTTGTGCAGCCGGTCCGCCAGCTTTACCAGAATCACGCGGATGTCCCGGGCCATGGCCAGGGTCATTTTCTGGAAGTTCTCCGCCTGGGCTTCGGCCCGGGAGCGGAATTCAATCTGGGTCAGCTTGCTGACGCCATCCACCAGTTCCGCCACGTCCTCGCCAAACTGCTCGGCCAGGGCGTCCTTGGGAATACCGGTGTCTTCAATGACGTCGTGGAGCATGGCCGCCATCAGGCTCTGGTGGTCGAGCTTCAGCTCGGCGAGGATGCGGGCAACCGCCAGGGGGTGGGTAATGTAGCGGTCCCCGCTCTTACGCATCTGCCCTTCGTGAGCCTGTTCGGCGTAATAGTAGGCCCGTCGCACCTGATTGATGCGATTGGTATCCAGATAGGTACTGAGCTCTCCCGCCAGACCTTCAACCGTAGGCTCTGCCGACACCGCGCCTCCACACTTTTCAAATTTCAGGGACAAAAAAACCCGAATGCACGCATCCGGGTCCTTCCTGGTCCTTCCAGCAACGTTCTATAGATACACTATAAAACCGCGGGGACAGATTTCAATGCTTCTCACTTGCGCATAGGTAAATATCCTGCGCAGTGATCAATCCTCGTCTTCTTCTTTCAGAAGATCTCGGGTCACCTTGCCCTCGGCAATTTCACGCAACGCAATGACCGTCGGCTTATCGTTCTCTTCCGGAACCATCGGCTCAAAGCCCTTGGTCGCAATCTGGCGGGCACGCTTGGTAGCCAGCATCACCAGCTGGAAGCGGTTATCAACGTTTTCCAGACAATCTTCAACGGTAACTCGTGCCATAACTTCCCCGACAAATAAAATGACTGTTTCAGCAGACCGCGTAGTTTACTGCTACCGGCTCAATTTGTATACAGGAAAACCGCGTATCAGGCCTTGCCAGACAGTCCTGCCAGCAGATCCCTGTGCCTGACCTGCTGGACCTGCATGCGCAGGCGCTGGCTGCGGACAATCGCCAGCAGATCCGCCAGTGCCACCTGAAAATCGTCGTTCACCACCAGGTAATCGAACTCCAGGGCATGGGAGCACTCTTCGGTGGCTTCCCTGAGCCGGCGTTCGACAACGTCCGGGGCGTCAGTGCCGCGTCCGGTCAGGCGCTCCCGCAGCACCTCGGCCGAGGGAGGAACAATGAAGATGCTGACGCATTCGGGAATGAGCCGGCGCACCTGCTCGGCCCCTTGCCAGTCGATTTCGAGAATTACGTCCTCGCCCCGGGCCAGGGTCTCACGCACCCAGACCTGAGAGGTGCCATAGTAATTGCCGAAGACATCGGCATGCTCCAGGAAATCTCCCCGGGCGATCATGGCCTCGAACTCATCCCGGCTGACGAAGTGGTAGTTCACCCCATCCTGCTCCCCTTCCCGCATGGGGCGGGTGGTGTGGGAGATCGACACGCCGAGCTTCGCATCATTTTTCAGCATTTCTGCCACAAGGCTGGTCTTGCCCGCACCCGAGGGGGCAGAAATCACAAACAGGGTGCCATGCTCACCGGCCTGACTCATGATTGAAAACTCCCGAACGTCGATGTGTTGCTCGCCCCTGGGGCTGGAAAAGCGGGTGATTATACGTGAAAGCCGCAGGGTCGGCGAATGTGGGGGAATATGCAAGACGGGGTCAGATGAAGGTTTTCATCAGACCCCATTGCAGGTCGCCACCCTGAGGCCAGTCTTTGCTCAGGGGTCTGATGAACACTTTCATCTGACCCCATTCCAGACCATCGCCCCGGAGTCAGGCCCAAGCCCCAGGGGTCTGATGAAGACCTTCATCTGACCCCATTTTCAACTTGCCCCCCCGCCGCCATTCTGCCGCCACAGCCATTTCTCCAGCAGGATAATCAGGAACCCCGCAAACGCCACACCGGCGGACATCAACCAGTCGGCTGCCTCCAGCGGCCGGGTATGGAATAGCTGATTGAGAGGTTCCAGATAGACGAAGGCCAGCTGCAGCACCAGGGTCACCCCAATACCGAGATACACCCAGAGATTACTGAACAGGCCGACCCGCCAGAACGTCTGGGTGAGTGAGCGGCAGTTCAGCAGATACAGCATCTGGAACAGGATGATGGTCGTTACCGCCATGGTCTGCGCCTTACCCCGGGCGACATCAACCGCACCCCCTTCGGAAAGATCGGCGGTGTACTCCAGCAGGAAAAGCCCCGCCGCCCCACCCGTCATCAGGGCGCCGACCAGAAAGGTACGAACCACCAGGAACCGACTCAGCAAAGGCTCCTTCGGCGGCCGCGGCGGTCGCTTCATCAAGCCCGGCTCCCTGGCCTCCAGGGCCAATGGCAGCGCAAGTGCAATGGCAACGACCAGGTTCACCCAGAGAATCTGCACCGGCTCGATCGGCATCAGAAGATGGCCGTCGGTAACGGGGAAGAAGAGTACCGCGACCAGGATGATCATTGCCTGACCGAGACTGGTGGGTAGCACGAACGCGAGGGACTTGGAGAGGTTGTCGTAGACCCGTCGTCCTTCCTCTACTGCGGCGCTGATGGAGGCGAAATTGTCATCCGCCAGCACAATGTCGCTGGCCTCCCTGGCAACCGCCGTGCCATTGATTCCCATGGCGACCCCGATCTCTGCCCGCTTCAGTGCCGGCGCATCATTGACACCATCACCGGTCATGGCGACAACCTGCCCCGAGGCCTGGAGCGCCTTGACCAGCCGCAGTTTATGCTCGGGCGCCACACGCGCGAAAACATTGGTGGAGTGCACCAGCTCAAGCAGTTCGGCATCAGTTGCCGCCTCGATCTGCACTCCCGTCACCACCTGCGCACCCTCGCCGCCGGTCTCCAGCAAACCGATGCTCTGGCCGATGGCCCGGGCAGTCTCCGCGTGATCGCCGGTGACCATCTTGACCACAACGCCCGCCTGCTGACAGGTCCTGACGGCGTGAATGGCTTCATCCCGGGGCGGATCCGACATGCCGACCAGACCAAGGAAACAAAGCTCGCCTTGCCAGCCGTTGGACTCCAGATCCACCTTGCCGGCGGAGGGCTTTGCCATGGCAACTGCCAGCACACGCATACCTCGTGCAGCCAGCGCCTCCACGGCTTCGTGCACAAGCTCCATGGCCATTGGCCGGCCTCCGGCGAACACCGGGCACATCTCGGCGATCACCTCCGGCGCGCCTTTCACACACACCATGTCGGAGCCATCGCCGGAATCGTGCAGGGTCGCCATGAACTGATTCTCCGAACTGAACGGAATCTCGTCCTTGCGGGAGAAAGCGGCCCGCGTCGAGTCTTCATCGAGCTCCGCCTTGCCGGCGGCGACGACCAGAGCCCCCTCGGTGGGGTCGCCAACGATTCGCCAGCGCCCGTCCTTGCACTCCAGCTCCGCGTCGTTACAAAGTAAACCCGCCAACAGCAAGTCGTGAATCTGCTCCGGCATCGGAGACAACGCCTGATCCCCGGCGCGCAGCTCGCCTTCGGGCGCGTAGCCGATACCGGTTACCTCAACTTCCATATCCGGCGTCCACAATGCCTCGACGGTCATTTCGTTGCGAGTCAGGGTGCCGGTCTTGTCGGTACAGATGACAGTGGTACTGCCCAGGGTTTCGACAGCGGGAAGGTGACGGACAATGGCACGGCGACGCGCCATCCGCTGTACACCGATGGCCGATGCGATGGTGATAACCGCGGGAAGACCTTCGGGAATGGAAGCAACGGCAAGCGTAATGGCGGCAAGCGCACTATCAAGCAGTGAGTTGTCCCGCCACATCCCGACAAGGAAGATCAGCACCGCGATGACAAGGATCGCCAGGGAAATGGATCTGACCAGGCTGGCAAGCCGCCGGGTCAGCGGAGTCTGCAGATCTTCGGTTTCACTCAGCAG
>NZ_JAWLHI010000026.1:44333-51622 GCF_041690455.1 Marinobacter sp. | reverse complement strand
CTTCGAACTACATCCTCACAGTCGTTTCGGTACCTCGAGGCGTCTCCCTCAAAAGCGGGCGCTATTTTGATTCCGGGGGTATCCCTTGTCAACCCTTGCTCGGAAAAAATCTTTCCGGTGTTGATGTCGCAGGCTGGCTTGAGGACAACGAACCAGTCCTCCGGCGGGTTCACCGGCGTGAGTTTTTCGCCCACGCCTTCGCCGAAGGCGGCGTGGCCCCGGACGAACACTGGTACATCTGCACCGAGGCACAGACCGATCTCTGCCAGCTCGTCGAGGCTGAGGTCCATCTGCCACAGGTAATTGAGCCCCAGCAGGGTAGTGGCGGCGTTGGAGCTGCCGCCGCCGAGGCCGCCACCCATGGGCAGGCGTTTTACCAATGCGATGGTGACCCCGGGCAGGGTCTTCGTGGCGCGGGCCTCGAGGGCCCGGGCGGCCCGGACAATGAGGTTGTCTTCATCCGCGACCCCGGGCACCGGTTCCGCCAGCCGGACGCCAGGCTGGTCGGGCGTCAGGGTGAAGGTGATGTCATCACCGTAATCCAGGAACTGGAACAGGGTCTGGAGCTCGTGGTAGCCGTCAGGCCGGCGACCGACAATGTGCAGGAACAGGTTGAGCTTGGCCGGCGAGGGCAGGGTGATCGAGGTGTTCATTGCTCTTTCTCGAGGTCCCGCCATTGGCCGACCACCATGCGGACCCGCTTCTCACCCTTGAGTGCGGTAATCCGGGCGGGCAGCTCGGGATAGTCGGCCAGGAAGTCCTGCCAGCGGTCGTAACGGATTTCCCATCCGGCCTGGCGGATGATCGCCAACTGGTTCTGTTCGTCAAACAGGAGTCGGAAGTCACCGCCCGGTGCAGGCAGGCCACGGATCCACCACACCAGATTGTCGATGGGGAGCTGCCAGCCGGTGGCTGCCTCGACCAGTTCTTCCGGTTCGCTGGAACGGTAACTGTCGCCGTTGGGTAGGGTGAGCTCAAGGAATCCGGGAACCCCTTTCAGCGAGGTGCTGCCCATGCCCAGGAAGGAAGAAGAGAGTGCCAGGTCGTAGGCTTCGCCATCCTGGATCCAGTGGTTGATCAGGGCGGTGCCGCTGTCGGTGGGTTGGCGAACCGCCAGCTTGCCGGAGAGCTCCCATTGGTCGAACCGGCTCAGTTGGCGGGTTCGGTCGGCCCAGCCCGGCGGAGGCTGGTCAGTCATACCCTCGGGCAAGGGTTCCAGTTGAATGGTGGTACAGGCTTGCAGCAGGGCGGCCAGGACCAGGGCCGGGACAAGTCTGACTCCAGCGGTCATTATTGGGCCCCGTTACCGGTAAGCCGCTGGATGGTTTCACGCAGGATCTCGTGTTCCGGATCCTGATCGAGCCCTTCCTGCCAGACGATTCGGGCCTGCTCTTCCTCTCCGGCCATCCAGAGAGCCTCGCCATAGTGGGCGGCCACTTCCGGGTCCGGATAGGCTTCCCACGCCTTTTTCAGGTACTCCAGAGCAGGCTGAAGCTGTCCTTCCTGGAAGAGTACCCAGCCCATGCTGTCCAGGATGGCGGGGTTTTCCGGGTCCAGGCGCAGGGCACGCTCAATATAGGTGCGGGCCTCCTCCAGGCGATCCGTGCGGGTCGTGAGAATGTAACCCAGTGCATTCAGAGCAACCGCGTTTTCCGGCTCGGCTTCGATGATCCGGCGCAGATCGGTCTCTGCTTTGTCCGGCTGATCCAGCGTGTCGTAGAGCATGGCCCGGGCGTACCGCACCTGGACATTGTCGGGGAACTGCTCCAGAGCCTCGGTGGCGGACTCCAGTGCCTGCTGCTGGCGGTTCTCATCCAGCAGCAGGTTTACCTCGAGCAGCCAGAAGTTCTCGGCTTGCTTGGGGTGTGACTCCCGCATGTTGCGGATATGTTCAAGAGCTTCCGTTAACTGACCTTCCTGTGCCAGCAGGGCGCTCGAGCGCGCCAGTGCTGGGAAGTAATAATTGCCCTGCTTCACGCTCTGGTAGTAACCGATTGCCTGTTCAGTGTTGCCTTCCTGGTCCTCGATCCGGCCCAGGTAGTAATTGGCCTCGTTGGTGTGGTGCCCCTGTTCCACCAGGCGGGTCAGTTCCCTGCGTGCCAGTTCAAGCTGGTCGTTCTCCAGGGCGACCAGGGCGTGGGACAGCCGCAGCCCGGGAACCTCGGGGTAACGATTGACCAGCCGGTTAAATTCATCCTGAGCCGCTTGCAGTTCGCCTTCATTGATCAGCATCCGTCCGTACAGCGTTCCCATCTGCCGGTTGGCGGGAAAACGGCGGGTATTCACCATCATGTAATCCAGGGCCTCGCCTACCTCGCCGGTCTCGTAAAGCAGGTCCCCCTTGAGTACGATTGCCGGCTGGAAATTCTCGTGTTTCTCCAGCAAGGGCTCGAGGCGGGCAAGGGCATCACGGGGCTGGCCGGACACTTTCATCAGCAGGGCGATGCTGTATTCCAGTTCGGGGGTGTCCGGATGGCGTTCGGCCAGTTGCCGGTACAGGGTCAGCAGTTCCTGTTGTTGCTCCGGCGGCATGTTACCGGCGATGACCGCCAGGCTGTCGAAGTCTGCGTCACCGCCCTGGTCCATGATGGTTTCCATGTGGCTGAGGGCGGTTTTCAGGTCATTGCGTTTCACCGCCTGGATCGCGGAAACCCGGTGCGCCTGTGTGCTGTCCGGGTTTACTTCGAGCCAGAGTTCCGCCAGCTGGGTCTGTGCGTTGTCACCGTTCAGGGACTGGGCAATGCGCATGGCCCGCTCAATGACGCCCTCGTCCCGGGATTGCTGTGCGGCCTTGAGATAATGAACCAGGGTAACGTCGTACCGGCCGCGTTGGGCGGCAATTTCGCCGCTCAGCAGAAGGTAAAGCACCTCGGGTTCGAAATCCGAGTACTTGATCTGCTGTTCTGTCGGTTGGGCTGGGGGCGTTTCGGGCTGTTGCGGGGCGGCCTCTTCCTCTGATCCGGACAGGCTGGCGCAGCCAGAAACAGCAGTGAGGGTGGCGCCCATAAGAAAGGTGGCCAAAAACGGTGCGGATTTGTGCATGCAACTTCCCGTTACTTGTCAACGACACATCAGGATGACCTGAACTTGAGGCAGATCGGGTCCCGGCCTTTACCGAGTCCCTATAATGGCATAAGCATCTGATCTTGCCCAACCTGTCCGCACTTGCCGAAGATCAGCGGCTTTCGGGTGGCAGGTCAGGGCGGTGACAGTTAAAATGTCGGCAATATATCCTTTATACGCATGGGGTCTTTTCGCTCGAAATGGCATTGGTAACGCTGGGAATCAATCATCGCACTGCGCCCGTGGAGCTCCGGGAGCGGATAGCGTTCACCCCTGAGCGCATGGAAGAGGCGTTTGCCGAACTCCGTATTGCCTCCGGGGCCAGCGAGGCGGCGATCCTCTCTAACTGCAACCGTACCGAACTGTATCTTGCCGGCGATGATGACTGTGCGCCTATGGTGCTGCGCTGGCTGGCCGGGTTCCACAACCTGGATGCGGGCGAGCTGGAAGAAGCGGTCTATGTCCACCGGGATGCGGATGCGGTACGCCATGTCATGCGTGTTGCCGCCGGTCTCGATTCCATGGTGCTGGGCGAGCCCCAGATCTTCGGCCAGCTGAAAGATGCCTACGCCCTGGCCCGCAAGCATGGCGCCAGTGGTTCGTTCCTCTCCCGCATGTTCGAGCAGACCTTCTCGGTGGCCAAGCGTGTGCGTACCCAGACCGCGATTGGCGAAAACCCGGTATCCGTGGCCTATGCCGCGGTGAGCATGGCACACCACATCTTCTCCGACCTGTCCCGCAATCGTGCGTTGCTGATCGGTGCCGGCAAGACCATCGAGCTGGTGGCCCAGCACCTCTCGGAGGCGGGCGTCAAGGACTTCGTGGTTGCCAACCGGACCCTGGAGCGTGCCCAGTCACTGGCGGAAGCCCATGGTGGCAAGGGGATTGTCCTGTCAGAGATTCCCGACTATCTCCCGGATGTGGATATCATCATTTCCTCCACGGCCAGCCCGCTGCCCATCCTGGGCAAGGGTGCCGTGGAGCGGGCGTTGAAGAAGCGCAAGCACCGTCCGTATTTCATGGTGGATATCGCGGTGCCCCGGGATATCGAGCCGGAAGTGGCCTCCCTGGCGGATGTCTACCTGTACACGGTGGACGACCTGCGCCAGGTGATTGAGGAGAATATCCGTTCCCGTGAGGGTGCCGCCCGGGAGGCCGAGAATCTGGTCACTGACGGGGTTCAGGCATTCCTGAACCAGCTCAGGGCGCTGGATGCGGTCTCCACTCTCAAGCAGTTCCGCCAGCGCGCCGAGACGCTGCGGGATGCGGAAACAGAAAAAGCCCTGCGTGCGCTGCGCAACGGCAGCGATCCGGAAACGGTCCTTCGCAGCCTGGCCCGGGGCCTCACCAACAAACTTTTGCATGAACCGTCCGTACAGGTTCGTAAGGCCACCACCGAAGGCCGTACGGAGGTTACCGAGTGGCTGCGAGAGCTGCACCAGCTCGATGCCCTGGAAGCGGATGCCGCCACCACACCGGAAAAACTATGAAGCCATCCATTCAGTCCCGCCTCGAACAGCTGGTTGACCGCTTCGAGGAGGTCAGCGCGTTGCTGAGCGATTCTTCCGTCATTGGCAATCAGGACAAGTTCCGGGACCTGTCCCGGGAGTTTGCCGAGATCGAGCCGGTAGTTCATTGCTTCCAGGCCTGGCAGCACTCCCTGGAAGACATCGAAGCCGCCGAGGAGCTGGCAAACGATGGCGATGCCGACATGCGCGAGATGGCGGAAGAGGAACTGAAGAGCGCCCGCCAGAAAAGTGAGGAGCTGGACGAGGAACTCCAGCGCCTGATGCTGCCCAAAGACCCGAACGACCGTAAGAATGCCTTCCTCGAGATCCGTGCCGGTACCGGTGGCGATGAAGCCGCGATCTTTGCCGGTGACCTGTTCCGCATGTACTCCCGCTACGCCGAGCGCCGTCGCTGGCAGGTGGAGGTGCTCAGCGAGAATGAAGGTGAGCATGGCGGATTCAAGGAGGTCATTGCCCGGGTCAGCGGCGATGGTGTTTACGGAGCGCTCAAGTTCGAATCCGGTGCCCACAGGGTTCAGCGGGTTCCGGAGACCGAATCCCAGGGCCGTATCCACACCTCCGCCTGCACCGTGGCGGTGATGCCGGAGGCCGATGAGGCTGAGGCCGTCGAGATCAACAAGGGTGACCTGCGGGTGGATACCTTCCGGGCCTCTGGCGCCGGGGGCCAGCACGTCAACAAGACGGATTCGGCGATCCGGATCACCCACCTGCCCTCGGGCATCGTGGTGGAGTGCCAGGAAGAGCGCTCCCAGCACAAGAACCGGGCCAAGGCCATGAGCCTGCTCGCTTCCCGGCTGCAGAATGCGGAAATCGAGCGCCAGCAGAAAGCCAGGGCAGAAACCCGCAAAAGCCTCGTGGGCAGCGGTGACCGTTCCGAGCGTATCCGCACCTATAACTTCCCCCAGGGGCGGGTGACCGACCACCGCATCAATCTCACTCTCTATAAGCTGGATGAAGTGATTACCGGTGACCTGGACGCAGTGATCGTTCCCCTCCAGCAGGAACACCAGGCCGAGTTGCTGGCCGCACTTGCCGATGACCAGTAACCCCTCTCTGACCTGTGAAACCCTGATTCGTGAGGCTTCGCGCCGGATTGCCAGTGACACTTCGCGCCTTGATGCAGAGCTTTTGCTCAGTCATGTCACCGGTCTGGGCCGGACCAGTTTCCGGGCCTGGCCGGAGCGGGTGGTTGAACCGGCACAGGTCGCGGCTTTCGAAGCCCTGGTGACCGAGAGGGTCGCTGGCAAGCCGATCGCCTATCTGCTGGGGCACCAGGAGTTCTGGTCCCTGTCGCTGAAAGTCAGCCCTTCCACACTGATTCCGAGGCCGGATACCGAGTGCCTGGTGGAGGTCGCGCTTTCGCTGCCATTGCCTGGCAAGGCACGGGTGCTCGACCTGGGTACCGGCACCGGTGCCATTGCCCTGGCACTGGCCTCGGAGCACCCGGACTGGCAGGTCAGCGCCTGTGATACCGTGGACGAAGCCGTTGCGCTGGCGCGCGAGAATGCCCGGGCGCTCGGGCTTTCCGTTTCCGTGGTGCGAAGCCACTGGTTTGACGATCTGCCTCCGGGCAGCTTTGATCTAATTGTGTCCAATCCTCCTTATATAAAGGAGGGTGATCATCACCTTGCCGAGGGGGATGTCCGTTTTGAGCCGGGCTCGGCCCTGGTATCGGGTGTTGATGGTCTGGAGGATATTCGCGAAATTGTGACCAGGGCTCCCGATTGGCTGGCCGGCAATGGCTGGCTGCTGGTGGAGCATGGTTACGATCAGGCCGGGGCCGTGCAGGCGTTGTTCCGGGTCCGGGGCTTCGAGTCGGTGGAGAGCCGGCAGGATTATGGCCAGCGTGACCGTATGACGCTCGGCCGCTGGCCGGGCAATCCGGATAACAAGTCATGACAAAAAGGGGAGGCGGGTATGCTCAGTGACGAGGAGCTGCTGCGCTACAGTCGACAGATCCTGATGCCCCGGTTTGATATCGCCGGGCAGGAGAGGCTCAAATCCGCACGGGTGCTGGTGATTGGCGCCGGTGGTCTTGGTTGCCCGGTAGCCCTCTACCTAGGGGCTGCAGGGGTTGGCCACCTGACGCTGGTGGACGACGACGATATCGAGCTGGCCAATCTCCAGCGTCAGATCGGCTTTGACCAGAGCCAGTTGGGGGATTCCAAGGCGGAGAGCCTGGCGGATCGGGTTCGCAGGATCAATCCGCTGGTGTCGGTGACCGCCCTGAAGGCTCGTCTGGATGGCGAGGAGCTGGCCCGCTGGGTGGAGGAGGCGAGCCTGGTCGTGGATTGCAGCGACAATTTCCACACCCGCTTTGCCCTGAACCGTGCCTGTGTGGCGGCCCGCGTGCCGCTGGTTTCCGGTGCCGCCATCCGTGGCGAGGGGCAGTTGTCGGTCTATGATCGCCGGGTGGAGGACAGCCCTTGTTATCACTGTCTCTATCCGGAGCAGGGTAATGAGGATTTGACCTGTTCCCAGGCTGGTGTGATTGCGCCGCTGGTGGGTATGATCGGTTCGGCCCAGGCGATGGAGGCGATCAAGGTGATCACGGGTGTGGGCAAGCCCTTGGTTGGCCGGTTGCTGTTGCTCGATGCCTGGGAAATGCAGTGGCGCGAGATGAAGCTGGCGCGGGATCCGGATTGTCCGGTCTGTTCAAGGTGACGGGGGAGGCAGTGTTGGGGGGGGGCCGGGCCC
>NZ_JAWLHI010000026.1:0-44323 GCF_041690455.1 Marinobacter sp. | reverse complement strand
CCAAAACACGCTGTGAATACATCCCTGTACGCTCCACTCTCGTTCACCGCCCGCACACCGTGGGGTTGAGCTTTCCAAAACACGCCGTGAATACGTCCCTGTAGGCTCCGCTCCGCCATCCATGGCTCCGCAGGGTTTTGGGCAGGCCTCGGCCAACACTGCCCGCACCTGTGAGTCAGTCTTTTAATGCCTGAAACTTTGCGATTGCCTCTTTTCTGCTTTCCTTCAGATCGACAATCGGTCTCAGATACCCTTTTGGAATGACACCCCCCTTTGCACCGGGATCGTGGATCCGTTTGCCGTCCAGCTTTGCCAGTTCCGGCACCCATTGCCGGATAAAGTCACCGTCCGGGTCGAAGCGTTCGCTCTGGGTCACCGGGTTGAATACCCGGAAGTAGGGCGCCGCGTCGGTGCCGGTGGAGGCACTCCATTGCCAGCCGCCGTTGTTGGAGGCCAGGAAGCCGTCCACCAGTTTTGACATGAAATAGGCCTCGCCCAGGCGCCAGTCGATGAACAGGTTCTTGGTGAGGAACATGGCGGTGACCATGCGCAGGCGGTTGTGCATCCAGCCGGTTTCGTTGAGCTGTCGCATGGCGGCGTCGACGATGGGTATGCCGGTGCGCCCTTCTTTCCAGGCATCAAACTTGTCACCGGGAGTGTTCCACTCCAGGGCTTCGGTTTCCGGCTTGAATGCCCGATGCATGCTGACCCGCGGATAGTGGTAGAGGATGTGGATGTAGAAGTCCCGCCAGGCGATTTCGTTGGTCCAGGTGGCGAGTCCCTCCTGGTTGCCGCCCATACCCTGGGATTGTCGTGCGGCCAGCAGGCACTGGCGGCCGGACAATACGCCGTTGGCCAGGTAGGGCGACAGCTGGCTGGTGCCGTCGATGGCGGGGAAGTCCCGCTGGTCCTTGTAGGCGCCTGCCCGTTCCTGCAGGAAGTTTTCGAGCTGGTCGTGGGCGGCATCCTCGCCGGTCTTCACCAGGGCGGGCGGAGCGCCCCGGAATTCCTCCGGTATACCTGCAATCCGTTCCGGGTTGATCGCATCGCCCCGGGCGGCCGGGATCGGGAACAGTTGTGGCGAGTTTTCCTCGATCCAGCTCCGCCAGCGGCGGGCGAAGGGGGTGAAAACCGAGTAGGGGTCACCTTGTCCGGTGCGGATGTCGCCCACCGGGGCGACGGTCTGGTCGCGGTATTTGCACAGTTCAACCGGCAGGTCGGCGAGGCGCTGTTTCAGGGATTTGTCCCGGCGGCGCTCGTTGATGCCGTATTCCTCGTTACAGTGGATTTGTGTGACGTCGTGCTCCCGGCAGTGGTCCAGCAGGAGGTCCAGGCTGTCGTCGAAGCGGTTCCCGTAGAGGAAGGTCATCGGGATGCCGAGGCTTGCCAGGGTTTGGGCCAGGGCGTTGGCGTGCTCGATCACGAATGCCACCCGGGCCGGAGACCAGTCGTGTTCCTGCCATTGATCCGGTGTGAGGATGTAGCAGGCGCGGACGGTATCGTCAGTCTTGCACGCGGCGGTGAGTGCCGGGTTGTCGGCCGTGCGGAGATCGTTTCTGAACCAGACCAGCTGTGTCATTGGGTATCCTGTTCTTCCGGGACGCTCCTGTAAGGGTAATCACGGTCCCTGTTGCAATGAAATCACCGACTTGGATATTCGCCGGGGTGGCAGGTTTGGATTATAGTTAAGTCTGATTTGCCTAAAGAAAAAAGGGACTTACCGGATGTCAAAAAAAGCAAGTGGTGCCCCCGATAAGGCGCAGTCCGTCCCGGTGGAGGAAAGGGTCAGCCTGGGCTGGCGGGAATGGGTTGCGCTGCCGGACCTGGATATTTCCCGCATCAAGGCCAAGGTGGATACAGGGGCCCGCACTTCGTGCCTGCACACGTTCCGAACCGAGCCCTATACCGAGAACGGCGAACGACGGGTCCGTTTCTGGGTGCATCCGGTTCAGAACGATATGCATCAGGTGGTGGAGTGTGACGCGAAGGTTCTGGACGAGCGTAACGTTTCCGATTCCGGTGGCCACCGGGAGCTGCGTCTGGTCATTCAAACCACAGTGGTGGTGGGTGATCAGAGCTGGCCCATTGAAATGACCCTTACCAACCGGGACTCCATGAGATTTCGCATGTTACTGGGGCGCACCGCCATGGACGGTCGCTCGGTGGTACTTCCTGAAGCTTCCTATCTTGCCGGTGAGCCGGTTATAAGGACTGATAAATGAAAATAGCGGTACTGTCGCGGAACAAGAACCTTTACTCCACCCGGCGCCTGGTGGAAGAGGGTATCAACCGCGGCCACGAAGTGCGGGTTATCGATTGTCTGCACTGTTCCATGAACATTACCTCCGCCAAACCCCAGATCAGCTACCACGAGGAGCTCCTTGAGGGCTTTGACGTGGTCATTCCGCGGATTGGCGCGTCGGTGACCTTCTATGGCACGGCAGTGTTGCGGCAGTTCGAGATGATGGGTGTGTTTCCGGTCAATGAGTCGGTGGCAATCACCCGTAGCAGGGACAAGTTGCGCTCGCTGCAGTTGCTCGCGCGCAAGGGTTTGGGCATGCCGGTAACCGGTTTTGCCAACAAGCCGGACAACGTGCCTGAGCTGCTAAAAATGGTGGGTGGCGCACCGGTGGTGATCAAGCTGCTGCAGGGTACCCAGGGTATCGGGGTGGTACTGGCGGAAACCCGCAAGGCCGCGGAGAGCGTCATTGAGGCGTTCATGGGCCTGAAAGCGGATATCCTCGTTCAGGAGTTTATCAAGGAAGCCGGCGGTGCCGATATCCGGTGCTTTGTCATCGGTGAAAAGGTGATTGCCGCCATGAAGCGACAGGGTGCCGAGGGCGAATTCCGTTCCAACCTGCATCGCGGAGGCACTGCCTCCCTGGTGCGCATCACGCCGGAGGAGCGTCGGACCGCGATCATGGCGGCCAAGTCCATGGGTCTGAACGTGGCCGGTGTCGACCTGTTGCGTTCAAGTCGCGGTCCCCTGGTCATGGAAGTGAACTCCTCGCCGGGTCTGGAGGGCATCGAGAATGCCACCGGCAAGAATGTGGCGGGCATGATCATCAACTGGACCGAAAAGAACCAGAAGCCCTGGAAAACCAGAACCAAGGGAAGGGGCTGAACCATGGCGCGGGCACCGTTCGAGATTGCGGGCACCCAGATCAAAGCGGGTACACGGGAAACCGTTGAGGTACCAGTGGCCAAGCTCTATACCCACACGCCGCTGCACATTCCTGTTGAGGTAGTGCACGGCCGCCGGGATGGTCCGGTGCTGATGGTGTGTGGTGCCATCCACGGTGACGAGATCAATGGGGTGGAGATTATCCGGCGGGTGCTGACCAACTCCGCGTTGCGGCACCTGCGCGGTACCCTGGTGGCCGTGCCGATCGTCAATATCTTCGGGTTTGTCCAGCGTACCCGCTATCTGCCGGATCGCCGGGATCTGAACCGGTGCTTCCCGGGCAGTGAAACCGGGTCCCTGGGCGGGCGCATTGCCTATTTGCTGCGTACCTTGTTGATGGAGCGGGTCACCCACATCATTGACCTGCACACCGGCGCCATCCACCGGTTCAACCTGCCCCAGATCCGGGCGGAGCTGAAGAACCCCGAAACCGTGCGCATGGCCGAAGCCTTCGGTGCCCCGATCATCATCAATGCCAGTCTTCGGGAGGGTAGCCTGCGGGCCTACGCCGATTCCCAGGATATACCGGTTATCACCTTCGAGGGCGGCGAGGCGCTGCGCTTTGATGACGTGGTCATCACCAGCGGCGTCAAGGGTGTGATCCGGGTCATGCGGGAACTGGAAATGGTGCCGGCGAAGAAGGGGCCCAAGGCTCCGAAGAAGCGTTCGGAAACTGCTGCCAACTCCCAGTGGGTGAGGGCGGACCTTGACGGCATCATGCGCCCAGTGGCCCGTCTCGGGCAGAAGGTGCGTAAAGGCCAGAAGCTGGCCATGGTGGCTGACCCCTTCGGCGAAACCGAAGTGGCCATTACCTCGCCCTGTTCCGGCATTGTGATCTGCGTGAATAACCTGCCGCTGGTGAACGAGGGAGAAGCCATTTACCACATCGCCCGCTTCGACGAACTCAGCGAAGCCGAGAAGGCCATGGACTATTTCCGCAGCTCCTTTGAAGCCGAGGTCAGTGAGGCGGTGGTGCCGGTCCATCCCTGGGACGAACTTCAGAAATAGGCCGCAACTCGGGAGTTACCATGATCTGGGATCAAACCATCATTGAACTGGCCCCGCTCCCGCGGGGCTTCCACCTGGTCACCAACGAGGTGCTGGCCCAGGGCCCGAGCCTGAATAACTGCGAGATGGGGTTGCTGCACCTGTTTATCCAGCACACTTCGGCCTCCCTGGCAGTCAACGAGAATGCCGACCCGGATGTGCGCGGGGATCTGGAGCGCCACTTCAATGTCATGGTGCCGGAGAATGCGCCTCACTATGAGCATGTCATGGAGGGCCCCGACGATATGCCGGCCCATATCAAGAGCGTGCTGATCGGTCCTTCGCTCACTTTGCCGGTGTCCCGGGGCCATCTTGCCCTCGGTACCTGGCAGGGAATCTATCTCTGCGAACACCGGGACCGGGCCGGCAGCCGCCGGATTGTCGCCACGCTTCAGGGGCGGTGGTAAGAGACCCGCTTTACGTCAAATTCCTTTCGAGCCTCCTTCCACTGTCTACACTCAGGTATGGATATCCACCCATTGCCTCCCGGTAATGGGTGGATATCCACACATTCTTGAGTCGTTCATTTCAGCGCCGGACCAATAAGACTATGTTTTATAGGTATTTTCCGAAGCTGGTCCGGTCCTTGCTGATACTAGAACTCACCGTGGCCTTTGACGGCCGCGTCAAGCACCCGACAACCAAAATGATATGGGGAGCATCCTCTATGAAGATCCAAGCCATTCTGGCAGCAGCCGTTGCCTCCGCCGCCATCGCCAGCCCGGCCATGGCCCAGGACAAATCTGACTGGCCCGAAAGCTTCACCATTGGTACAGCCAGCCAGGGCGGTACTTACTTCGCTTACGGTTCAGGCTGGGCCAACTTCATGGCCGAGAACCTGGGCATCTCCGGTGGCGCCGAGATTACCGGTGGCCCGATGCAGAACATGGCCCTGGTACACACCGGCGACCTGAGCTTCGGCCTGACCACCATGGGGCCGGCCCGTGAATCACTGGAAGGCAAGAGCCCGCTGGCTCCGGGCATGGCGATGGACAACGTCTGTGCCATGTTCCCGATGTATGAAACACCGTTCTCCATCACCACCCTGGCCAGTTCCGGCATCACCTCCATCGACGAGATTCCGGACGGTGCCACCATCGGTTTCGGTCCCTCCGGTTCCACCTCTGACACCTACTTCCCGCGCATGATGGAAACCCTGGGAGTGGACTTCGAGCGCCGTAATGGCAGCTGGTCCGATCTGGGTGGTCAGCTGCAGGATGGTCTGATCGACGTGGTGGCCTTTGCCGCCGGTATCCCCATTCCTGCGGTCAGCCAGCTGGAAGTCCAGACCGACGTCAACATCATCGGCATGTCCGACGAGCAGGCCAAGACCATCACCGAGGCGTTTCCGGTCTCCGAGTTCGTGATTCCGGCCAGCACTTACCAGTCCCTGGAAGAGCCGTCCAGGGTGGTATCCATGTGGAACTTCGCCATCGCGAACTGCGATGCACCGGAAAGCCTGGTGTATGAGATGGTCAAGCTGACCATGGAGAACAACGACAAGATGGTCTCCATCCACAAGGCGGCACGGACCACCATCCCGGAGAACTACACCAAGAACAACGTACTGTCCTGGCATCCGGGCGCAGCACGCTGGTTCAACGAGAACGGCTACGAGATTCCGGAAAGCAAGATCGGCAAGTAACCGTTGTGTCTGAGGGGGCCGCATGACGGCCCCCCAATTTCCGGTTCTGAACCGGCCCGGCTTTTCCGATAGCAGGTTGCAAAATGTCCACTGAACACGAAATCCAGCATTCGCCCCGGATTACCGAGGACGAAGACCATGTCCTGGCCCATAACGTCGACGAAGAGCCCGTTGAGGCCAACCGTCGCATGTTCGACGGCGGGCTGCTCAAACTCGTCACACTGCTGACCATTGCCTACTCGTCATTCCATCTGTACACGCTGAATATTTCGCCGCTGGAGACCTGGTCCTTCCGGATCATCCACGTCGCGGGTGCCCTTTTCCTGGGCTTCATGCTGTATGCAGGGGCCCGTTTTGCTTCGGCAGAGGAAGGCGAGGTGCGCCACCGTTGGACCACCTGGATCGCCGGCGTGGCCATGCTGCCCGCCCTGTACGCGGTCTACCAGAGCTTTGCCTTCCACCAGATGCTCAACGATGGCGCGCTGCGCATCGCACCGGAACTGGAGACCTGGCACTACGGCTGGCCGCTGATTGCGGCAACGGCTGTAGGCATTGTCATGAGCTGGTTCCATCAGCGCGGACGGGGGCGTTTCAGCCTGCCGGACCTGGTGCTGATGGTGTGCTCGGTCGCGGTGGCGGCCTATCTGCTGGTTGTGTTCAATACCCCGATCCGGATGTCCACGGGTACGCCGTTCTCGCCGGTGGGGATTTCTTTTGCGGCTGTAGCCGGTTCCGCTCTCATTCTTGAGCTGACCCGCCGCGTGGCGGGCATGGCGCTGGTGATTATCGGCCTGGTGTTCCTGGCCTATGTGTTTGCCGGCCCTTACCTGCCCGGCTTCCTGGGCTATCCCGGACTGAGTGTGAAGCGCTTCTTCAGTCAAGTGTATACCGACGCCGGTATCCTCGGCCCGACCACGGCGGTATCCTCCACCTACATTATTCTGTTCATCATCTTTGCTGCCTTCCTTCAGGCATCCAAGGTTGGTGATTACTTCGTCAACTTCGCGTTTGCCGCGGCCGGCCGCTCCCGCGGTGGCCCCGCCAAGGTGTCGATTTTCGCATCCGGCCTGATGGGCATGATCAACGGCACCAGCGCCGGCAACGTGGTGTCCACCGGTTCCCTGACCATCCCGCTGATGAAGAAGGTGGGCTACAAGAAGACCTCCGCCGGCGCGGTGGAAGCCGCTGCCTCCACCGGTGGCCAGATCATGCCGCCGATCATGGGGGCGGGTGCCTTCATCATGGCGGAGATCACCGGCATTCCGTACACCGAGATTGCCATTGCAGCGATCATCCCGGCCATCCTGTATTTCGCTTCCGTTTATTTCATGGTGGATTTTGAAGCGGCCAAGACCGGAATGCGCGGCATGCGTGAGGACGAGCTGCCCAAGCTCGGCCGCCTGATGAAGCAGTGCTACCTGTTCGTTCCGATCATTATCCTCATCGTTGCCCTGTTCATGGGCTATTCGGTGATCCGGGCCGGTACCCTGGCGACTGTCTCTGCGGCGGTGGTGAGCTGGATTTCCCCGAACAAGATGGGGCTGCGTTCCATCCTGAATGCGCTGGATATAGCGTCGATCATGGCGATCCAGATCATCGTGGTCTGTGCCGCCGCCGGTATCATCGTCGGGGTCATCTCCCTGACCGGTGTCGGTGCGCGTTTCTCGGTGCTGCTGCTGGACGTAGCTGAGCACAGTAACCTGCTGGCGCTGATCTTTGCGATGTTCATCTCCATTCTGCTGGGCATGGGCATGCCCACGACCGCTGCCTATGCGGTGGCCGCGTCGGTAGTGGCACCGGGTCTGGTGCAGCTGGGCATCGAGCCGCTCACCGCCCACTTCTTCGTGTTCTATTTCGCGGTGGTTTCTGCCATCACGCCGCCGGTGGCCCTGGCGTCCTACGCTGCAGCCGGTATCTCCGGCGCTAACGCCATGGAAACGTCGGTCGCCTCGTTCCGGATTGGTATTGCCGCGTTCATCGTGCCGTTCATGTTCTTCTACAACGACGCACTGTTGATGGAAGCTGGCTGGTTCGAGATCGCCCGCGCCCTGGTCACGGCCACTTTCGGTGTTTACCTGCTCTCCGGTGGTGTCATGGGCTGGTTCGCCAAGGTGGCTGCGCCCTGGTTCACCCGTCTGCTGCTGATCGGTGCGGCCTTGCTGATGATCGAGGGCGGGCTCTGGACCGACCTTGGCGGTGTGGCCGCAGCGGTGCTGGCCTTCCTGATGCAGCGTCAGCGCCGGGCCCGGCTCGCGCCCGCGGTATCCTGATGGCCTGAGCCGCATTCTGACCGGCCGGCACAGCCCCGGTTGTGCCGGTCCGGTCGGAGCGCTAGGCTAGCGCTTTTTTCGGAACTCTCTGCCATGCCTTTGCGAATCGGTGCTGTCCTGCTCTTGCTGATCACCCTCGGCCTGTCCTGGGTGCTGGGTGGCTGGGCCGGCTATCGTCAGGTGGAGCAGGAGAGCCTGGAAGAATCCTTTCGCTACCGACAGCTGGTGGCCAATGAGCTCAATCGCTACCTCCCCATTCCGGAACTGATGGCCGAGCATCCGCTGATGGCGCGGGCGCTGCAGAATCCGGAGGATCCCCGGACCATTCTCGATGCCAATGAGGAAATGCAGAGGATGGCGACGATCGTTGGCAGTTCCGATGTCTACCTGATGGATACCAGTGGCCTGACCATCGCCGCCAATAACTACCAGCAGGAAGACAGCTTTGTCGGCCGGAGATTCGATTTCCGGCCCTACTTCTCGGATGCCATGGCCAGCGGTGACTCGGCAATCTATTTTGCCCTCGGGCTGATGTCCGGGGTCCGTGGCCTGTACTTTTCCCATCCCGTGCGCAGCGACGGTGGCGAGATCGCCGGTGTCATTGCGGTCAAGGTGCTGGTGCATGAACTGGAGTCCCAGTGGCATCGGCCGGCGTCCCTGAGCGAGGCGGAAATGGTGGTGCTGGACCAGTTCGGTGTCAGCTTCCTGGCCAGTCGGCCTGCCTGGCTGTACCGGGACTTTTCCGGGGGAAGCAACGGCGCGTTGCCGCTGGAAACTCGGCAGCGTTATCCGGAGCGCGAACTGAACCCCATGCAGATTGTGGAACTGGGGCGGCCCTGGGGGGTGTCAGAGCAATCGTCGAAAATCCGGTTCCGCACTCCCGAGGGCAACCAGGAATACCTGAGTGTCCGGACCCCGTTACCAAGACTGGACTGGACGCTGCAGGTCATGGTGTCGACTGCTCCGGTGCTGTGGACCCGGCTGGGCTTTCTGGTTGCCGGCTTTGCCATCTACGTCGGTGTCCTGCTGGCCTGGCTGTATCTGCGGGAGCGTTACCGGCGGGAAGCAGAGCTGGCCCTGCGGGGAGAACAGCTGGAGCGCCGGGTGGCCGAGCGCACCCGGGATCTGGAGCACTCCAATCAGCAGTTGCTGGAGGAAATCAGTGAACGGGAACGGACCCAGAGCGAGCTTCGGGAAACCCAGCAGGAGCTGATCCAGGCCGCCAAACTGGCGGTGCTGGGGCAGATGTCGGCGGGACTGAACCACGAAATGAACCAGCCGCTGACGGCCATCCAGACCTATGCCCGCAACAGCCGCCGTTTTCTGGAGAAGGGGGCCACGGATATGGTGGACGCCAACTTGTCTGAAATTATCACCCTGTGCGACAAGATGGCGGAGCTCACCCGGCAGTTCAAGGTGTTTGCCCGCAAGTCGGAAGGGCCGCCGTCGGTGGTGGATCTGCGCCTGTCGGTGGATGCGGCCCTGAAAATCATCAAGGCCCAGAAGAACAGTGCCGGTATCGATATCCGGTGGAACCGTCCGGAACAGCCGGTGATGTGCCACGGCGACCTGATACGGATCGAGCAGGTGATGGTGAACCTGCTGGCCAATGCGGCACAGGCCGTGGAAGAGCGCGAGGCGCCGGTGATCACCATCGATGTGGAAGTGGTCGACGGCCACTGGCGCTGTACGGTGCGGGATAACGGTTACGGGCTGCCGGGAAACACCGAGCAGATTTTTGAACCTTTCTTTACCACCAAGTCGGTCAAGCAGGGACTGGGGCTTGGCCTGTCCATTTCTCGGCAGATCGTCGACGCCCTGGGTGGCACCCTTACCGGGCGGAACCGCCCGGACGGCCCCGGCGCGGAATTTGTACTGACCTTGCAACAGCGGGAGGCAACGGAATGACACAACCCTCGGTAATCTTTGTGGATGATGACCCGCACATTCTCCAGGCCATGGCCCAGACCCTGACCCTCGAGGATTTGCCAGTGTCCTGTTTCGAAGGCGCGGCGGAGGCCCTGAAAACCATCACGGCGGACTTCGAGGGCATCGTCCTGTGCGACTACAACATGCCCGGCATGGATGGCCTGCAAATGCTGGAGCAGGTCCGGGCGGTGGATGACAGCATTCCGGTCATCATCCTCACCGGTCAGGGCGACATCAGTACCGCGGTCACCGCCATGCAGCAGGGCGCCTACGACTTCATCGAGAAGCCCTTTGATCATGAGGAGTTGATCGAGCTGCTGCGCCACGCCCTGGAAAAACGACACCTGGCGCTGGAAAACCGGCGGCTGAAAGCCCAGCTGCGGCAGATGGCCAAACCGGGACCGCGGATCCTCGGGGATTCGCCGTCCATGCAGAAGGTGATGGCGACCATCGATCCCATCCTGGATATCTCCGCCAACATCCTGCTGCACGGTGAGACCGGTTCCGGAAAGGATGCCATGGCCCGTTACATCCACGAAAACAGCCCGCGTAGCGCCCACAATTTCGTCGCCATCAATTGCGGTGCGGTGCCGGAGAACCTGATCGAGAGCGAGCTGTTCGGCCATGAAGCCGGCGCCTTCACCGGGGCGGACAAGCGGCGGATCGGCAAGATCGAGCACGCGCACAAAGGCACCCTGTTCCTGGACGAGGTGGAAAGCATGCCCATGCCCCTGCAGATCAAGTTGCTGAGGGTGCTGGAGGAGCAGAAGGTCGAGCGCCTGGGCAGCAACCAGGTGCAGGATGTGGATGTGCGCATCATTGCCGCGACCAAGGCAGACCTGAAAAAACTCAGTGATGACGGGGAGTTCCGCGCCGACCTGTATTACCGGCTGAACGTGGTGAAGGTGGATATCCCGCCGTTGCGGGAACGCAAGGAGGACATCCCTTTGCTGTTCCACCACTTCGTGCTGATTGCCGCCGCCCGCTATGACCGGGAGAGCGTGCCCCTGGATGCCGGCCAGGCGGCCCGCCTGATGCAGCGGTCCTGGCCGGGGAATGTCAGGGAACTGCGGAACCTGGCGGAACGTTACGTCCTGCTTGGACCGGCCGCCCTGGATGAGAATGAGCCCGGCAGCGAGGGCGATATCTCAGGCCGCCAGACTCTGGCCGAGATGATGGACAGTTTCGAGCGCACGGCGATAGTCAGTGCCCTCAACGCCTGCCACGGCAGCATCAAGGACACCATGGTTCAGCTTGGCATTGCCCGCAAGACTCTCTACGACAAGATGAAAAAGCACGGCCTGGACAAGGCCCAGTTCAAGGACTGAGCCCTGTCCGGGGCGGTGACCTCAGTCGTTTTGGGCTTCCGCCAGGGGTGACTGGCCATCTGCGCTGAGCAGCGGCAGCGCCACCTCGCCGGTCACCTGCACCGCCGGCACCACCGGATCCCGGGAGAACGCGCCGGCAAAGGTCGGGTGCTGACCATACAGCATCAGTACCAGCTGATCCCCGGGGTTGAGCCGCTCGGCAATGCCGGTTAGCTCCACGGTATGCTGGCCCAGGCCGCGCAGGGGATGCACCTGTTCATCGATCAGCTCCGGCGCCAGCTGGTTCTGGCGAATCACGCCGATACCGGCAAAGACAATGCTGTCGCAGGTGCCTGCATGCAGGATCGGGTCGGAACTCTCCAGGCACTGGCTATCCAGATCCGGCAGTCCGGTGCCGATGCTCAGATCCGCCGTGGGAATGCCGGCAACAACTGCCTCCGATTCCAGGGTTTCCAGCGGTACCACCGTCGGTGCAAGGCCTGCGGCACCAAGCATTACCGTCGCAGGCAGGGGAGTGCCCAGCAGATCAAAGCCGACCTCGAAGGTGGTGCCGCCGGTGGTGATCCCCGGCGCCGAGATGGCGTCGCCCGGAGCCAGGGTGTAGCAGATCTGGTCACCGGTGGTGATGACATTGTTGGCGTTGCCACGGCCAAGCAGTTTCTCATTGAACCAGGCCACCGCGGCCTGGTTGGCGCTGATGTCACCGCATCGGGCAAGGGCATTGAGGTCGCCGGTGGCCAGGGTCGGCAGCTCACCGCTGTAGAAGGTGAGGTTGGCCAGGGTTTCCTGGATCAGGCCGACGTTCGGGGCCAGGTAATGGTGGCTGAACGGGTAGGTCAGCAGCCGGACGTCACCGCCGGCGGCCTTGAGGATCCGGTAATTCTCCGCCGCCTCGTTGAACGGGAACAGGCTGTCACGCATGCCCTGGAACATCAGCACGTCCACCGGGTAGGGGGCACGGGGCGGTGTCTTGACGATGTAGCGGCCGTCGCTGGTCAGAGGGAGCTGCCCGGTGATCGACTCCAGCAGGTAATCGTCGGTGTTGCCGCTGTCCAGCAGGGCAAGATCGCGCTCGTTCTGCCAGAAGTAGCTCGGGCTGTGGTAGTGGAGGAAGTCCAGGGCGCTGTCCGGGAACAAGCCGGTGGCAATGCCGTCGACCAGGGAGCTGCGCAGGTACGGGTCCATGGACAGGCCGGTCTGGCTGTCTCCCATCACCGACAGGAAGGCCAGCCAGTAGTTCTTGGTGACGTCTCCCGGGTTCAGGCTGTAGGTGAGGTCATGCCAGGTGATGTGGGGCACCATGGCATCCATGCGCTGGTCCGGATCGACGTTGTACAGCAGGTACTGGAAGCCCCCACCGTAACTGCCACCGACGCCACCCAGCAGCAGGTTGTCCCGCTCGTATTTCAGGTAATCCAGGTTGGCCTCGGCCCAGTCCACGATCTGCACCAGGTCCTGTCCCTCCAGGTCCGGGTCCATCACCCGGATGGTACCGCCGCTTTCCCCGTGACCGCGCTGGTCGATGCTGATGACCGCATAGCCCGCATCAATGAGGGGTTCTATGGGGGCCAGCGGATCGCTGCCCGCTTCGGTCGAGCGGGAACCACTGAAACCGTGTCCCTGCAGGATCAGGGGGTGATGGGTCTGGCAGTCAAACTGGGTTGGTTCGAACACCTGGAACACGATGGCGGCGCCATCAACCCGGGAGGGCATCTGCACCCGGTAGCTGCGACCACCGGTCAGGTCGGTGCCTTCGGAGCAGGAGGCGGCCGCAAGTTCCGCGTCGCTGTCCGGCAGTGGGCGCTTGTAGTGGCTGGGGCTGGCGCTGCTGACAACCGGCTCTTTCTGTTGGCTCTGGACGTCGGTTGTGGCATTCCCGGAAGAATCGCCACCGCAGCCACTGAGGGCTGCGGCCGATAGCCCGGCAAGGGTGAACAGGATGAGGTTTCGCATGGTATCGCCTTTGTCATTTGTTATTACGATGTGTCACGTTTGGGATAGGGATCACATTAGTTCGATAACAAACGGCCGGCGATGGCAGGATCGACCCTGGCGCATGTCGCCAGGGTCAACAGGGCCGTGGGTCAGAGATTGGCTTCGGCATACTCCGCGAGGACCGAACGGGGAACACCCTGCAGGTGAACGTGGGCGCCATGGCGGAAGCCCTTGAAGCGTTCGGTCATGTAGGTGAGGCCGGAACTGAGGGCGCTCAGGTACGGCGTATCGATCTGAGCCAGGTTGCCCAGGCAGATCACCTTGGAGCCGTTGCCGGCCCGGGTAATGATGGTCTTGATCTGGTGCGGCGTCAGGTTCTGGCACTCGTCGATGATGATCAGGCTGTGCTGGAAGCTGCGGCCGCGGATGTAGTTCATGGACTTGAAGTGCAGCGGGACCTTGCTGAGGATGTAGTCCACCGAGGCGGTCATGTTCTCGTCGTCCTCGTGCAGCGCCTCCAGGTTGTCCACGATGGCGCCCAGCCAGGGCTCCATCTTCTCCGCTTCGGTGCCGGGCAGGAAACCGATGTCCTCGTCCAGGCCCTGGGTGGAGCGGGTGGCAATGATGCGCTTGTACAGCTTGCTGGCAACGGTCATCTCGATGCACGCGGCCAGGGCCAGGATGGTCTTGCCCGAGCCGGCAGAGCCGGTCAGGTTAACCATGTGGACATCCGGGTCCAGCAGCAGGTTCAGGGCGATGGCCTGGTAGATGTCCCGGGGTACCAGTCCCCAGACTTCCTCGTTCATCAGGTCATGCTGGTGCAGGTCCCGGATGATGATGCGTTCCTCGTCCAGATCCACCGCCTTGCCGACAAAACCCTGCTCATCGAGTACGAACTCGTTGATGTTGATCTTGGCCAGAGGTCCTTCCCGGCGCAGGATGTGCTCGGTGACCCCTTCCCGTTGCACGGTTTCCACCTTCTCGATGTTGTCCCAGAAGGAGTTGCTGAACTCGTGATAGCCCTTGGGCAACAGGTCGATATCATCGAGCAACTGGTCATTGTGGTAATCCTGGGCTTCGACCCCGAATCCGCGCGCCTTCAGGCGCATGTTGATGTCCTTGCTCACCAGGATGATATCCCGGGACTTGTGGCGGTTCTGGAGCGCGGCCAGGGTATTGATGATCTTGTTGTCGTTCAGGTGCTCGGGCAGTGAATGGGAGTCCAGATGCTCGGTGCTCATCAGGATCAGCAGCTTGCCCAGGGGAGCGGCTTTCTTGCCCCGCACGATCGGCACACCTTTCTCGATTTCTTTCGGGCTGGCATCGCCCAGGACCTTGTCGATGTTCCGGATGGCCTGGCGGCAATCGGCGGCGACCGTCTGCTTGCCGGACTTGAGGCTGTCCAGCTCTTCCAGGACGGTCATCGGGATAATGACATCGTGTTCTTCGAAGTTGAGGAGGGCGTTGGGGTCGTGGATCAGGACATTGGTGTCGAGGACGTACATCTTTTTCCGAGCTTGCGGTGCTCTTGGCATAGGGGAGGCTACCTTTTTGGTGGCTCAGTCGTTCTCGGCGCAGCGCTGCGTCAGTTCCTTGTCCGATATCAGCTTGAGCATGTCGTAGGTCGTGATGATACCGGTAATTCTTGAATCGCTGGTGACAAAGATCCGGTGCAGGTGCTCACGCATCATGATATTGGCAATGTCTCGCACCGGCGTCTGCTCGTCAACGGATAATACGATCGGGGTCATGATATCGCGGACTTCCACCGGGACCTTGCCCATCTCCTCGAAAATGGCCATGCGCAGGCGCCGTGCCTCGATTTCCTCCTCCGGGGTCAGGCGGGAGCCGGTGTCCGATCGGCTCGCATTCCAGCGGAATTCGGTGATGTCCTTGAGGGTGGCAATGCCGACGATTTCCCCGTTGTCGTCGGTAACGGGGCTGCCGGTGATTTCGTTATCGGTGAGGAAGCGGGCCAGACGGTCCATCGTCCAGTTCTGGGGTACGGCTTTGATGCTGGGGGTCATGATCTCGTGGGCGAGAACGGTCATCGGGTGAGGCCTGCCTCTTGTTGCTGTCCTTTTCCGTAAAGCTTAGCGCGTGTTTCGGGGGGCGTCATCCCTCACGAATCCGAACGCACCACATCCTTCAGCTTGCCTTGTTCGTCCCAGACCAGCTCGAATCCCTGGTACCGGGGCGCGCGGGCAACGTCTTCAAGGGCCTGCATGGAGCGCACCGGAATGTCCACCAGCAGGGAATTGACTAGCCATCCGGGCAGGGCACCGTTGGGATCCGTGTGTTGAACCCAGATCATCCGGGTGCTGTCGCCCTCGGGGATGAAACGGTACAGGGTATCCGAACGGTCGACCCGGATACGGTTGCTGCTTTCGGCCCGCAGGTCGGGGGTGGCATTCAGGTCCATGATGACCTCGCCACTGGCACGGTCACCCCGGGTGCGGATCCGCAGGACGTAATCCCGGTCCGCCACCGGCCAGGGCATATCGTTCACCGAGTAGGCGTAGCGGTCATGGAAGTCGCCCTCGCCGAAAGCATAGGATTCGCTGCAGTTGTGGACCCATTCGGTGCAGGAGGCCGGGTTGATCATCACCGCCATCAGGTTCTCGATCGGGACATCAAGCATCGCAACCGCCTTGAAGGCCTTGAATTTCGAATCGGGCTGCCCGGTGGTATAGATCCGGATGTTGTCGGTTTCCGTGCGCAGCTCCCAGTCAGCGTTCTGCTCATCGGGCAGTTCTGCCGCCATCGCAGCACTGGGCAGGGCAGCGAGCATCCAGGTGCAGACCATCCCCGCAAAGACAACGCCCCGGCCTGCAAACCCATGGGCTCTTGAACTTCTCATAGAGTACACTTCCTTGAAGACGATGCCGCCGAGTCTAGCATGGGGTAAAGGCCGGCAAAGGCACGAACACAGGGGATTGTGAACCAGGTAACTCCACTGGCTGATGGTTCCGCGAATTGGCCCGATCTGACGACCGCTATGACCATGAAAAAGCTGATTGACGACAAGGGACGAGTTCCTGCCGGGGTGCTCAGTGAACCGGTAGATACCATCAACTACCTGGACTATGACCTGCGTTCGGTCATGGACCGGCCCCGCTCGCGACTGGCGCGCCGGTGGCGGTTCAACCAGTTCCAGTTCGTCAGTGCCATGGGCCCTGGCTGGGTGTTCGGTATGGCCCTGGTGGATCTGAAGCTGCTCGGAAATGGCTTCTTCTATCTGTACGATTTCGAATCCGGAACCATGCTGGAACGGTCATTCCTGCAGCCGCTGGCCATGGGAACACATCTTGAGCCCTACCCCGAGCATGGCCTGGCCCGTTTCCAAAAGGGGGAGGTGGACCTGCACATTGCGCCGGCGACCGGCGGGCGCAATGTTTCGGTGTCGGCGCCGGGCGGAATCCGCATCGATCTGGAGCTGCGGGAAGATCACGATCCGCTGCGCCTGGTATGCCCGGCGGGCTACAACGGCTGGGTGTTTACCCGCAAGTCCGCCGGCCTGAAAGTGGAAGGTGAAGTCCGCTGGGACCACCAGATCTGGCGTTGCGATGACAAGGTCCGGGGTTCCATCGACTGGAGTTGCGGCTTCATGCGCCGGGAAACCGCCTGGAACTGGGCAGCCATCGCGGGTGTGCTGGAGGACGGCCGGTCATTCGGGCTGAACCTGGCCGCCGGTGTCAACGAAACCGGAATGACGGAAAACGCCCTATGGCTGGACGGCGTCTGTTCGAAGCTGGAGGCGGCGAGGTTTTCCTTTGACCGTTACCGGCTGGGCAGCGACTGGCATGTAACGACGACGGATGGTCGGGTGGATCTGAATTTTGTGCCGGCGGGGGTGCGCAAGGAGAAGCTCAATGCGGGCATCGTGGCATCGAATTTTCGCCAGTACGTGGGCACCTTCAACGGCACGGTTACTGATGAGGCGGGAACGAAAATCCCCGTAGCAGGACTACGGGGACTGATGGAGGATCACTTCGCCCGCTGGTAGCGGGGCCGGGCTATTTTTCCGGTAGCGTGACGTTGAGCTCCAGTACCGAACATCGTTCATTGCGGTCCACTTCGACCTGCACCATGTCATCGGAAATCTGCACATATTTGCGGATGACCTGCAGCAGCTCCTGCTGGAGCTGGGGCAGGTAGTCCGGCTGCTCCCGCTGGCCCCGCTCATGGGCCACGATAATCTGCAGACGCTCCTTGGCGACACTGGCGCTTGCGTTCTTCTTGCTCCTGAAATAATCGAGGAAACTCATCCCTTAGCCTCCCTTGAACATCCGCGTGAAGAACCCTTTCTTCTGGGCGTTCATGAAGCGATGCTCCCGCTCCTCCCCCAACAGGCGGGCCACGGCGTCTTCATAGGCCTGGCCGGCATCACTGTCTTCTTCGAGAATGACCGGCAAGCCCTGGTTGGAGGCATTGAGCACCACCTGGCTTTCGGGAATCACGCCCAGCAACGGGATGGCCAGGATTTCTTCCACATCACCCACGGACAGCATTTCGCCCTTGGAAACCCGGTCCGGGTTGTAACGGGTCAGCAACAGGTGCTCCTTCACCGGGTCCATACCCATTTCCGCCCGCCGGGACTTGCTCTGGAGAATGCCCAGGATGCGGTCGGAGTCACGCACGGAGGAGACTTCCGGGTTGGTCACCACGATGGCCTCGTCGGCATGGTACAGGGCCATGAGGGCGCCGTGCTCAATACCGGCCGGGGAGTCGCAGACGATGTAGTCGAAGGTTTCCGACAACTCGTTGATGACCCTTTGCACGCCTTCGCGGGTCAGGGCTTCTTTTTCCCGGGTCTGGGAGGCGGGGAGGATGTAGAGCGTATCTACCCGCTTGTCCCGGATCAGGGCCTGGTTCAGTGAGGCTTCGCCCTGGATAACGTTGACGAAGTCATACACGACCCGGCGTTCGCAATTCATGATCAGATCCAGGTTGCGCAGTCCCACGTCGAAATCGATAACGACGGTCTTGTGACCGTGCTTGGCAAGGCCGGTGCTGATTGAGGCGCTGGTGGTGGTCTTGCCAACGCCGCCTTTTCCTGAGGTTACGACAATGATTTTAGCCAAGGTTCAGTTCCTGTTTCGCGGTGGATTCGTCGTGTCTTCTTGGTCGTTATTGTTGGTTGTAAACATCAGGCCTTGTCCAGTGGCGTTACCACCAGCAGGTCGTCCCTGAGCTGGATCTGCACAGCGTTTTTCCAGCCGTTGTCCTGAAGATCTTCGGAGATTTTATAGTGTCCGGCGATGGACACAAGCTCTGCTTCCAGTGACTGACAGAAAATCCGGGCGGATTCGCCGCCGTGGATTCCGGCCAGGGCCCGACCCCGAAGCGGGCCGTAGACATGAATGTTGCCCGCCGCCAGGATTTCCGCACCTGCCTGCACCGGACCGAGCACGATCACGTCGCCTTCCGGCGCATGGATCTGTTGGCCTGAACGGACGGGGTTGCTGATGATCCGGGCCGGTGCCGGGCCGCCGGGCTGACCGGTCTGCGGCTCGCTCTCCGGTTCGGCTGCCGCCTCCGGCTCCTGGGGCTTCTCCCGCTGGCTGGAGCCTGGCAGCAGTGCCAGTGACGCCCCCCGGGCCAACCGGCGCTGGTCTTCATTACCGCCACGCACGCCGATCACCTGGATGTTGTGCCGTCGGCAGGTACCGATGATCTTGAAGAAATCCAGTTCGCTGTCCAGACCTTCGTACCGCTCCAGGCTGATGATCAGCGGGATGTCCTTGAAGAACCCCGGCGCCTGGTTGATCTTCTCCCGGAGGTTGGTCTCGAACTCGTCGTTATCAAAGTAATAGAGTTCAAGGGCTGTCAGCGAGATGTTCGCGCTCTTGAACTGGAAACTCTGTTGTACCCCGGTGCTGGCGGTATCGGTCATGAAGGTGTCTCTTCCTTGGTATCGGGCGCAGTGTGAGGTCGCAGTGGTTCGCCGTCGAAGCGGATGCCGGACCAGCCGGTGCTGATGAACTGGCGGATATTGCCGTGGCTGTCGCCGGCGGGCTCATCCAGGACCTGCTGGTAATGCTGGGCAAACAGGCGCAGGGTTTCGGATTCACCGAGATTGCAGTGACGCCCGAGCCCGAACACCCGGCAGGAACCGGCGTTCTCTCCGGCGGCATTGAACAGGGGGCCGTTGTGAAAGCCGGTCGGCTGGTACTCGAAGTAGCGTTCGATCAACGCCAGGGTGTCATCGAAATCGCTGTGGCCGGCTTCCAGCGCCGCCAGATGGATTCGCACCGCCTCGTTCACGTTCATTACTTGTGATCCTGCTTCGGGCCGATCTGGTAGCGCTCTTTCCATTCTTCGTAGGGCATGCCGTAGATTTCTTCCCGGGCATCCGGATCGGAAAGCTCGAAACCGCGCTCCTGGGCCTCGGCCCGGTACCATTTTGACAGGCAGTTGCGGCAGAACCCAGACAGGTTCATCAGATCGATGTTTTGTACCTCGGTGTTGTCCCGCAGGTGCTTGACCAGACGGCGGAAGGCCGCCGCTTCAATTTCAGTGCGTTCGGATTCGGGGATCGGGTTGCTCATGGGGCCTCGCGGTAGTCCTGGGTAGTGTTGTTGGAGTTCCCTGACATTCTCGGCATGTTAGCGTAATATACAAGGCTGTATATATGTACAGAGTGTGGACGCGAGCCCCCTGACCATGCCCCAGCGCAAGATCATCCATGTGGATTGTGATTGCTTCTACGCCGCCGTGGAAATGCGAGACGACCCCAGCCTGCGGGATGTTCCCTTGGCCGTGGGTGGCGAGGGTGGCCGGGGCGTGGTAACCACCTGTAATTACCGGGCCCGCGCCTTCGGCGTCCGTTCGGCCATGCCCGGTAGCGAAGCCCGCCGGCTGTGCCCCGGTCTGGTGACGGTACCGCCGGACATGGGCAAGTACCGGGCGGTCTCGCGCCAGGTGATGGATATCCTGCGGGAGCTGACTGACCTGGTGGAGCCCCTGTCCCTGGATGAGGCCTTCCTGGATGTGTCTGATGTCTCCGACCATAAAGGCAGCGGTACCCTCATGGCCCGTTATCTGAGGGAGCGCATCCACCGTGAGGTGGGAATCACCGTTTCCGCCGGGGTGGCGCCCAACAAGTTCCTCGCCAAGATTGCCAGCGACTGGCAGAAACCCGACGGCCTCTTTGTCATCACCCCGGACCGGGTGCAGGAGTTTGTCCGTGACCTGCCCGTGGAAAAGCTGTTCGGAGTGGGGCAGGTGACCGCCTCCAAGCTCCATGCCCTGGGGGTAAAGACCTGCGGTGACATGCAGGCGCTGGGGGCGGATGTGCTGCTGGACCGGTTTGGCAAGCAGGGCTATCGCCTGCACGAGATGGCCCATGGCCGGGACGACCGGCCGGTGGTGGTGTCCCGTATCGCCAAGTCGGTGAGTGTCGAGCGTACCTTTTCCCAGGATCTGCCGGACAAGAGCGCTTGCGAGTCGGTCATGCCCGCACTGGTGGCCGACCTCAACCTCCGGCTCAGCCGCAAGGGCCGCAGCAAGCCGATCCACAAGCTGTTTATCAAGATCCGGTACAGTGATTTTTCCACCCACACCCTGGAGCGGGTCCGTGAGCACTTAGCCGAGCCCGGGGTCGCCGATTATCAGCCCCTGCTGGATGAACTGGTCACGAACACGGAGCGCCCGGTCCGGTTGCTCGGGGTGGGGGTGCGGTTCCGCAATGATGACGCGCCTGTGACCCAGCTTAGGCTGTTCGACTGATCAGCCGGCGATAATCGCGATGGCAATCCCGAGTAACTGGTGGATCGACAGGTAGCCGATGGTGCCCCCGATCAGCGCGCCGGCAACCACATCGCTGGGATAATGCAGGCCGAGGACCACCCGCGAGGCGGCAACGCTCAGGGTGAAAGGCAGGATATATAGCGCCAGCCCGGGTAGCGCGGCCATCAGCATGACCTGGAAGCAGACGGCATGGAGGGTATGGCCGGAGGGAAAGCTGTAGCGGTCCAGGGGCGGCGTGCCACAGTTGATGGACGGGAAGGATATGAACGGCCGTTCCCGGATCAGCCACCGTTTCAGCAGCTTGTAGGTGATTGTGCAGGTCAGCCCCGTTATGGCCATTAACAGGGCCAGGCCGGGTCCGGTAGCTGGTTCGAGCAGCGGCAGTGTCAGGATCAGCGCGTACCAGAACCAGCCATCGCCCAGCCGGCTGACCGTGCGGAAGTAGCCCAGCAGCGGCCGGAACCGGGCCGACCGGTTGATGGCCTGGCACAGCAGGAATTCCCGCTGGTCGGCCCGCTCAAAGAATCGAGATGCTTTGCTTGTTGAGGGCATGGTACCCCGCCTTGTTTTCCGGGTTCAGGACCAGCTGTTCGAACTGTTCGATCTGGGCTGACCAGTTGAGTTCCAGTGCATCGAGCCGGGCCTGGTTACGCAGACGGCCAAGCAGCGTCGGCTGGTCAGCCAGCCTCAGGGCGCAGTCGACAAAGCCCTCGTCATCCTCGAGGGCGACTTTCAGGCCGTTCTCCTCGTTCCGGAGGTGTTCACTGGCCGCGCCATCGTCAAACGCCACCACCGCCAGGCCGCTTGCCATGGCTTCCAGCACCACGTTGCCGAACGTGTCGGTTTTGCTCGGGAACAGGAACAGGTCCCCGGATGCGTAGAATTTCGCTAGCTCCTCACCGCGACGGATACCGCAGAACAGGTACTCGGGATGGCGTTCGCTCAGTTCGCGACGCAGGGGGCCGTCGCCAACGAGGATGAACCGGGAATTGGGGTGCAGTCCCCGGATCCGTTCATAGCAGGCCACCGCCAGCCGGAGGTTTTTCTCCGGGGCCAGGCGACCGACATAGATCACCGCCCGGTCATTTGGCGCCAGTCCCCATTGCTTGCGAAGCTCGTTATCCCGCTTGTGGGGGGAGAACCGGTTGCAGTCGATGCCCCGGCTCCACAGGCCGGTGGCCGGAATCCCCATGGCACGGGTCACCTGCTGCATCTTGCGGGTGGGTACGAGGGTTACATCCGTACGGTTATGGAACCAGCGGCCGTAGGCGCAAAGCACCCGTTCCAGGGCGCCGATGCCGTAGTAGCGGCTGTACTGGTGGAAGTTGGTGTGAAAACCGGAGCTGACCGGGATACCGATCCGTCTTGCCGCGCTGACCGCCGCCACGCCCAGCGGCCCCTGGGTAGCAACATAGACCGCGTCCGGGCGTTCCTCTTTCCAGAGGCGCGTCAGGCGCCGGACGCTGGTGATGCCGAAACGGAGGTCGGCATAGCCGGGCAGCGGCAGCCCCGGAACCACGAGCTCTTCATTGAACAGGGCATCACCGGCACTGGCCACGGAGCCGGTGAGCTCATGACGCTGGCGGGGCCTGACCACAGTTACCCGGTGGCCCCGCTGCATCAGCCCCTGGCACAGGTGTCTCAGCGTATTGGCCACGCCATTGATTTCCGGCGGAAAAGTCTCGGAAACAATGGTAATGTGTTGCTGGCGCCGGCTGGGCTGGGTGGTCTGGGTCACGGTGTTTCCTGTGGTTCCTCTAACATGCCTTCACTATGGGAAGCGCACATGACAGTTATGCGACACTCCCGTGACATTCCTTTTACCCGTGCAATGAACTGAAGCGGAGACGATATGCAGACGCGAAAGTTAGGTAATACCGACATTGATGTGAGCCTGATCTGCCTGGGCACCATGACCTGGGGCGAGCAGAACACCGAGCAGGAAGCCTTCGAACAGCTGGATTATGCGACGGGTGAGGGGATCAACTTCATCGACGCGGCGGAAATGTACCCGGTGCCTCCGAAACCGGACACCCAGGGGCTGACAGAAACCTACCTGGGTAACTGGCTGGCCCGGCGCGGCCGCCGGGACGATTTGGTGATCGCCTCCAAGGTGGCGGGGCCGGGGAATGGCCTGAGCTACCTGCGCAACGGCCCGAGGCTGACCCGGGACCATATCCGTCAAGCCTGCGAAGACAGTCTCAAGCGTCTGCAGACGGATTACATCGATCTGTACCAGGTCCACTGGCCGGACCGGAATGCCAATTTTTTCGGCAAACTCGGTTATGTTCACAAGCAGGATGAAGACGCCACGCCAATCGAGGAAACCCTGTCAGCGCTGGATGAACTGGTCCGGGAAGGAAAGGTTCGTCACATCGGCCTGTCCAACGAGACGCCCTGGGGGACCTCCGAGTACCTGCGTCTGTCCCGGGAAAAAGGCTGGCCCCGGGTGGTCAGTATCCAGAATCCCTATAACCTGCTGAACCGCTCGTTCGAGGCGGGGCTGGCAGAGTTCGCCCATCGTGAGCAGACCGGCCTGCTGGCCTATTCGCCCCTGGCTTTTGGCATGCTGTCGGGCAAGTATCTCGGCGGCAAGTGGCCGGAGAAGGGGAGGCTTACCCTCTACGAACGCTTCAGTCGTTACACGTCGGACCGCGGAATGGATGCAACCCGCGCCTATGTCGAGCTGGCCGGCCAGCACGGCCTGACGCCGACCGAGCTGGCCCTTGCCTACGTAAACAGCCGGAGTTTCGTCACCAGCAACATCATCGGTGCGACCACGATGGATCAGCTCCGGGAGAATATCGGCTCTGCCAATATTACGTTGGGTGAATCGGTGCTGGAGGCGATCGAGGAGATCCACCGGGAGTTTACCTACCCCTGTCCCTGATTTTCCGGGTCGGAGAACGGCAGTTTTGGGCCGGACTGAGGTCGGGCTCAAAGCTGTTGTTACGTTCTGAAAAACTGGGGATTATTTTTTGACAAAAGAGTGGCTAAAAACTGACAAAAAGTCGGCGCGATTGTGTGCAAAGTCACATCTTTTCCGGGATCATTCATTAGACTTTGGCCTAGGTCATCGAGCATCTTCTATCCCGGTTTACAGGTCTTTGTCAGTGTCATGATTATTCGAATTTTTGTTGCCCTGCTTGCTCTCAATCTCGTCGCTTTTGTCGTCCGCGCCGATGCGGCGGAGCGTCCTTTTGGCGAGGATCCGGAGCCGGTAAATACCGTTCAGGAGCTCTATCAGATTCAGGAGCGGATGGTGGGAAACTTCGAGGATGACAGTTCTGAGGCCATCACTGAAATCGGCTCCCGGCTGCTCAGTCTCTCGCTCACCCGGTCCCGTTCGGACGATAAGCAATACGCCTCTGATCCTGCGCAGGCGGACCATGGCATCGCCCTGCTGAATGAGGGTGCCTGCCTCAACCTGAAGTGGAACTTCTGAATCTGACCCACTCCTGAATTCCCGCTTGTCCTGTTTTTACCCTCCCTGCCTGTCCCACCTTTCCAATTCCAACTAGTCTGGTTACTGATCTGGCGCATTGTCTGGGCGGCCCTCCCGTGTGATTATCTGCCCATAACCCTGTCGTGGTCCGGAAAGCAAGAAGGAGCTTGGTGATGTCGGAAAGCAGTCAACGCCTGCAAGACGTGGATGCCTGTGTGGATGAGGTGATTCGCCGGGTCGGCAAGGAGATTACCCTCGGGCTGCCCCTGGGGCTTGGCAAGCCGATTCGATTCGTGAACGCCTTGTATGAGCGGGCGAAGCAGGACCCGGACATTCAGCTGCACATTTTCACGGCGCTGTCACTGCTGGCGCCGCGGGGGAGTTCATCCCTGGAGCAGCGGTTCATGGGCCCCTTCGCCGAACGCCTTTACGGGCGTATTCCGGATCTTGCCTTTGCCCGGGATGTTGCACAGAACCGGCTGCCGGCGAATGTCACGGTTTCGGAGTTCTACTTCAAGGCTGGTTCCCACCTGAACAATCGGGGTCAGCAACGTAATTACGTCTGCACCAATTACACCCATGCCATCCGGGATCTGATGGCGCTGGGCGTGAATGTATTGGGGCAACTGGTGTCGCCGGGCGACAGCCACGGCGCGCCGGGCAAAGTGAGCCTGAGCTGCAATCCGGACCTGACCCTGGATCTCATTCCCCTGATGCGGGCGATGGAAGCCGGCGGCACGCCAGTGGCGCTGGTGGCTGAACTGAACGCCAATCTGCCCTTCATGGGCCATCATGCTGCCATTGATGAGAGCAGTTTCGACGTGGTCCTGGATCAGCCCTCCACCGACTATCCCCTGTTCTCGGCACCACAAATGGCGATCAGTCCGGAAGATCACATGATCGGATTCTACGCCAGTTGCCTGCTGAAAGATGGCGGAACCCTGCAGGTGGGGATCGGCTCACTGGGCGCCGCCTTTGTCTACAGTGCCATTCTGCGTCACAAGCACAACGATGACTGGCGAGCCCTGTTCGACCACCTACGGGTCGGCGACGAGTTTCCGGTGGTAAACGAGTATGGCGGCACCGGCCCCTTCGATGAGGGAATCTACGGCTGCAGTGAGATGATGGTGGATGGCTTCCTGTACCTGATGGAAGCCGGCATCCTGTCCCGCCAGGTGTTTGATCACGCCGGCCTGCAAGAGTTGATCAACCAGGGCGACATCGATACCACCCCGAGTCTGGCCATGCTGGACACCCTGAGAGAGGCGGAGCTGATTGACTCCCCGCTCAGGGCCAGGGATGTGAACTGGCTTGTCCGCTGGGGAATTTTAGCACCGGAGGTCGAGTTCAAGGGCGGGCGTCTGCTGGCCTCCGGGCAATCCGTGGATGGTGACCTGAACCATCCCGATACCCGCCGGCTGATCGAATCACGGATGCTGGGCGACGCTCTGAAAGGGGGCATCAGCATGCATGGCGGCTTCTACGTGGGGCCGGAAAGCTTCTATCAGTCGTTGCGGGATATGCCGCAGCATCAGCGCGACCGGATCTGCATGACCAGTGTCAATTACATCAACCATCTCTACGATCACCCGTTCGGCAGGCAGCGGCTGAAAGCGGCACAGCGCCGGCATGGCCGGTTTGTGAACTCGGCCATGATGTACACGCTCAGCGGCGCGGCGGTCTCCGACGGCCTGGATGATGGCCGCGTGGTCAGTGGTGTTGGTGGTCAGTACAACTTTGTCGCGATGGCCCATGAGCTGCCTGGCGCGCGTTCCATCCTGACCATGCGGGCAACCCGTAGCTCCAAAGGAAAGACCGTTTCCAATATCGTCTTCAACTACGCCCACTGCACCATCCCCCGCCACCTGCGGGACATCGTGGTGACCGAGTACGGCATTGCCGATCTCCGGGGCCAGTCCGACGAGCAGGTCTACCTGCGCCTGATCCGCATTGCCGACTCCCGATTCCAGCAGGAGTTGCTCAAGCAGGCCCAGAAGGCGGGTAAGGTGGACCCCTCATTCAGCCTGCCAGCCTCCTGGTGTAATAACACGCCGCAGGCTGTACGGTCGGCCTTGGCCGCCGCGGGCAACGGCGACCGGTTCTCCGCCTTCCCGTTTGGTCGGGATTTCACGGACGAGGAATTGACGTTAGGGAAAGCCCTTAAAGGGCTCAAGGCCGCAACGGCCACCCGCCGTGGTAAACTGTCGACCCTTTGGCAGGCTGCCCGGGCCAATGATGAGGGGGGGCGGTACCAGCCCCTGCTGGAGCGAATGGGATTGCGAAATCCCCGTGGCCTGCGGGAAAAGCTGGACCAGCGACTGGTCATTTACGGCCTGCAGCAGCTTGAAACACCACCGGATACAGGAAACTCGGAAACCTGATGCAAGAACCCGATACCAAGCCCGATGTCTTTACCGTTCACTATGTCCTGAAAAACAAGGCCGGAGAGCTGGTCGATACCTCCGAGGGCAGTGAACCCCTGCATTTTCTCTATGGCAGCCCCGAGATCATCAAGGGCATCCAGGAGGCCGTGAAAGACCGGAATGTGGGAGATTGCCTTGAGGTCACCATCCCACCCGCCATGGCCTACGGAGAACATCGGGAAGATCTGGTGCGCAAGGTGCCGCGCTCACTGTTCGAGGGCGTCGAGAATCTCCAGGTCGGCATGAAGTTCCAGACCAACACCGGGGATGAGGCCCAGGTGGTGCAGGTGGTTGGTATCGACGGCAACCTGGTGAAGGTGGATGCCAATCACCCCCTGGCGGGCTTCACCCTGTATTTCGATCTGGAAATTGTCGGCCGCCGCGAGGCTACCGAAGACGAGATAGCCCAGGGCCGGCCCCTGTTCTGACCGGCACCGGCGCCGGGTCCGCTTCGCCGGCCTGCAACCGGCGCAGGCCGTCCAGAACCGTCTCCTGAAGCTGGCGGGCCAGTTCCGACGGCTTCAGTTCTCCGGTGGTTGGCACCGGCTCATGGAACAGGACATCCACCCGGGATGCCGGGTTTTTCAGTAACCGGATCAGGTGGCTGTGGAAGGCATCATCCCCGATGAACGGAGCCACATGGTCGGGCCTGCCCTCCCGCCGGTAGCAGATGGTCGCCGGCTGGACCATGACGTTTGCCTCCCGGGCAGCGCTCAGTAACAGCCCGTGAAACGGAAGTACGGTCAGGCCGGCACTGGTTGTGCCCTCCGGGAAGATCAGCACCGATTCCCCGGACGCCAGGGCAGAGCGGATGGCGGATTTCACCTGCCGTGCCTGTCCTCCGCCTCGCCGAATGAACAGGGTGCCGGCCTGTCTGGCCAGCCAGCCGATCAGGGGCCATTCCGCCACCTCGGCCTTGGACAGGAATCGGACCGGCGCCAGCCCGCCCAGGATGGGGATGTCGCACCAGCTGATGTGGTTGCTGACCACCAGGGAGTTGGCCTGCGGTGTCCGCCCATGCCAACGGATGTGCAGCCCCAGGCAACGGCAGGCGCCCCGGAAACAGCGGCCGGCCCAGGGCGTTCGGTCCAGTTTCTTCCCAGTGACGATATCCCCGGCCCTGAGTGCCAGGGCGAGGACGGCTATGGCCGCCAGAAACAGGATGAAGCTGGCCAAGCGAATGGCCAGTCGCAACGAGCCGATCATCGGAATGGCCTTGCCACGCTCACGACGCCCTGCCCATGAAATGGCGGCTGTAACGGGCGGCGAGGCTGTCCACTTCCAGCAGTACCAGCAGGTCAGCACACCGGAATTCCGGATCCCAGCAGGGCGCACCACACACCCTCGCGCCCAGTCGCATGTAGGCGCGGATCAGCGGTGGAACATCGACCGGCCGGTCCGTGGCCGGGGTGTTCGTCAGGTGCGGCAACTCCCTCAGTGGCGTTACCCGGAAAGACTCGTCGGCCAGGTAAGTGTCCTGCAGGTGATTGGCAATTCGCCAGGCCTTGTGGCCTCCGTCAGACATGCCGATGCTGGCGCAGCCAATCAGGTAGTCGATGCGGTGCTTGATCAGGTACTCCGCCAGGGTGGCCCAGAGCAGGCTGATGGTGGCACCGTTACGGTAGTCGGGATGGACGCAGGTGCGTCCCAGCTCAGCCACGCTGCCGGACAGGGAGGCCAGCGCAGACAGATCGAATTCCCCCGCCGAGTAGAATTCACTGACGTCCCTGATCCGGCTCTGGGGCAGTACCCGGGTGGTGGCAATCAGGTTGCCGGTCCGGCTGTCGGTCACGATCAGGTGGTCGCAGAGGGAGTCGTAGGCGTCGGCGTCAAGGCCGGGTGTGGTGGCGCCGAGGTCACTGCCGTACTCTGCGGAGAAAACCTCGTAACGAAGGCGCTGAGCCTGCTCGATTGTGGCCGGGTCACGGGTTATGGCGGTCCGGAGCTGTCGTGAGCTTTGCCTGGCTTTCGCGGTTTGTGCAGTCATGGCCTGGTCTCTTTGTGTCCATTTACCGACAAGGCTATGAACCGGCTGTGACACTGGGGTGACCGTCCAATGACCGCTGTATGACAGGGGCTATCACTACGGGTCGATTTGTCACGGGCTGTAACAGCGAGGCGCTTCCATGTATATTTCTGAATTGCATGTATAATTGCTGTTACAGCAGGTTGCCTGTATTGTCAGGGGTCGAAAGCACCCGAAACCGGAATAACAAAACCAGAGATGGATGGCGTGGAACAGACGAACGAAAGTTGGCGAATTCTCATTGTTGAGGACGACGAACGGCTCGCTGAGCTGACCCGTGAATATCTGGAAAGCAACGGACTGATCGTGAGCCTGGAGGCAAACGGTTCAGCTGCTGTCGAGCGGATCCGGAGCGAAAAGCCGGATCTGGTTGTTCTGGACCTGATGTTGCCCGGTGAAGACGGTCTGTCGGTTTGTCGCAAGGTGCGTCCGTTCTACAGCGGCCCGATCATCATGCTCACTGCCCGTACCGATGACCTGGACCAGGTTCTCGGGCTGGAGATGGGCGCGGATGACTATATCAGCAAGCCGGTCAAGCCCCGGGTCCTGCTGGCTCGTATCCGTGCCATGCTGAGACGGGTGACCGAGTCCGGTCAGGGTGGTGGTGAAGAGGCTGCCGGTGAGGAGCCCGTTCGACTCCAGTTCAATGATCTGATCGTGGACCGCTCCATGCGCGAAGCCTGGCTCAACGACCAGAGCATTGACCTGACCAGCGCTGAATTCGATCTGCTCTGGTTACTGGCCAGTAACGCCGGTCGCGTGCTGAGTCGAGAAGAAATCTTTACCGCCCTCCGGGGTATTGAATACGATGGTCAGGACCGTTCCATTGATGTACGGGTGTCGCGGATCCGCCCGAAAATCGGCGATGATCCTATCCATCCGCGTCGGATCAAGACCGTTCGCAGCAAAGGCTACCTGTTTGTGAAGGAAGCCTGACGTTCCTGTTGCCGGCTCCGGCTCCCCGGGCAGTAAAGGGGGCGGGGCGGGCCTGCCAGGATTCCTGACATGTCCCTGAAGCTTTTCCTCAAACTGTACGCCCGTCTTGCCGGTGTGGCCGCACTGGTGGTTTTCCTGTGTATTGTCCTGTTCAATGGACTCAATTCGGTCCGGCAGCAGTTCTGGCTGGAACGTTTCCCCGAGCCGCTGATGCGATGGCTGGCCGCGACACCGTCTCCGGAGCAACAGTATCACTGGCTGGCGGCCTGGTATGACCTGAAAGATCTCCCCCCCGAAGAAATGGAATTATCGCCGGTGATCCGCGAGCGCCTGGCATATGGACAGGTCGTGGCGGAAGAAGCTCCGATCGGTTACCGGCTGATGGTCGAGACCCCGGCTGGGACCATCCTGCAGATGCGCTTTGAGGAGCCATACCTCGGTGTTTCCAGGGCCCTGGCCCTGGTTGTGCGCTGGCACCTGGAGTCGGTGAACAGGGCGGGGCGGGAAGACACGGCAGTACGCCTTGCCAGCCACCTGGGAGTGTCCATCGCCTGGTTGGATGAAGCCGGGATGTTGCCCCCTGATCCGGTGTTACAGCAGATCACTGAACGGGATGTGGTGCTGTATGGTCCGGAACACGGAGATCGGCACGACGCCTTGTTGAGACTGAGCGACGGCGCCCTGGTGAACGTCGGGCTGCCCGGGCCGTTCTCGCCCTATGGATGGCCGGTGATCACTCTCCTGGTGTTACTCGTTGGCGGTGTTCTGGCGCTGGCTCTGTGGCTGGCGATCAAGGCTGTGGACAACAATCTGCGACAGGTGGAATCGGTTGCCATCCGGATTGCCCGGGGTGAGATGGGAGCTCGCGTGGATGCAGGCACCGGCACCCTGGTGAGCCGGCTGGCGGCGGCCTTCAATGGCATGGCGGAGCATATCCAACGCCTGGTCCAGGTACAGCGGGAGATGATTCATGCGGTCTCCCATGAGCTGCGCACGCCGGTTGCCCGGATTCGTTTCGGGGTCCAGATGATCGAGGATTGTCAGGACCAGGACATGCTGCAGAAACAGCTGGAGGGGATTGATGGCGACATCCAGGAGCTTGATGAGCTGATTGACGAGATTCTCACCTATGCCCGCCTGGAGCAGGGTGGACCGGTGTTCTCGTTGCGGGAGCACTCGGTCACGGAGGTTGTGCGCCAGGTGGTGTCCGAACAACGGCTGATTCGCCCGAACCTGACCATCGAGAGTGATATAGACGAAGACACGGAGCGATGGTCCCTGTCGGATATCGAACCAAGATACATCCACCGGGCGATACAGAACCTGGTCGGTAATGCCGGGCGTTATGCCAATGGCCGCGTACTGGTTCGTTGCCGGATTGATGAGGACAACTGCCGGGTGGATGTTGAGGATGACGGTCCGGGGGTTCCCGAAGAGGACTGGGAAAAGGTCTTTACCGCGTTTGCCCGGCTCGACGACAGCCGGACGCGGACCTCCGGAGGTTATGGACTGGGTTTGTCCATTGTTCGGCGAATCCTTTATTGGCATGGTGGCCAGGCCTTCGTCAGCCGGAGCGAGGAGCTCGGCGGCGCGCGCTTCAGCCTGGTCTGGCCGAGGCGGAAGCCGGCGGACTCCGTTTTGTGAACCAGGCCTCACTGCCTCACCTGATGTAACAAAGCTGCTACATAACGCCAACTGACGGTTTTTGCCTGGATGCCCATAATTGAAAGTGTAAGGGATGACTTTTGAGGTTGTAGTTCTTACGAACTTTCCTTGTTTCATTCGTCATTTAAGGGCCGGTTTTTCCGGCCCTTTTTTTATGCCCTTCCTCCCGTTTCCGGCTCCCGCGCCTCTCCTTCAATGCTTTCTGCTGTTAGACTTGCGGAAAACAAAGGAGGCTTGCCATGACCCGCTACCTGCTTGCGATTGACCAGGGAACAACCAGTTCGCGCGCGATTGTCTTCGATCCAACGGGCACCATCGTGGGCGTGGCCCAGCAGGAATTCCACCAGTACTTTCCCCGCGACGGCTGGGTCGAGCACGACGCGGTCGAGATCTGGGACAGCACCCTGACAGTTTGCCGGGCAGCCCTGGAAAAGGCCGCGATCAACGCGACAGATGTTGCAGGCATCGGAATCACCAATCAGCGCGAGACCACGGTTATCTGGGAACGGGCGAGCGGTAAGCCCATTCACCACGCCATTGTCTGGCAGGATCGCCGGACCGCTTCCTGGTGCACCAAGCTCAAGGAGGATGGCTTTGAGAATGCGGTGGTCGAGCGGACGGGACTGCTGATTGATCCCTATTTTTCCGCCACCAAGATCTCCTGGATCCTCGATCATGTGGAAGGGGCGCGGGATCGGGCAGAAGCTGGCGAACTGGCCTTCGGGACGGTGGACAGCTGGCTGCTCTGGAACCTGACCGGCGGCCGCTCCCATTACACGGATGCCACCAATGCCTCCCGTACCGCCCTGTTCAATATCCACACCCAGAACTGGGACGACACCCTGCTGGACCTGTTCCGTGTTCCCCGTCAACTGCTGCCCGAGGTGCTGGACTGTGCCGCGGACTTTGGCACAACCGATAGGGAGTGGCTGGGCGCGGAGCTTCAGGTGGCGGGCATTGCCGGCGACCAGCACGCGGCCCTGATCGGCCAGGCCTGTTTCGAGCCCGGTATGGCCAAGAGTACTTATGGCACGGGTTGCTTCCTGATGTTGAATACCGGTGACAGGGCACTGCGGTCCGAGAACCGGTTATTGACCACCATGTCGTACCGGCTCGACGGCCAGCCGACCTACGCGGTGGAGGGCAGTATTTTCGTGGCCGGCGCCGCCATGCAGTGGTTGCGGGACGGTCTTGGTCTGATTCGTCATGCCGGAGAGTCCCTGGCCCACGCCGAGCGCGTGGGTGTGGAGAACGCCGTTTACCTCGTCCCGGCTTTCACCGGGCTGGGTGCTCCCCACTGGGATCCCCACGCCCGCGGGGCGATCATGGGGCTGACCCGCGATACCGGAATCGGGGAGATCGTGACGGCGGGATTGCAGTCCGTGTGCTACCAGACCAAGGATCTGGTGCGGGCCATCCAGAATGACGGCGCCCGCCTGGAATCCCTGCGGGTGGATGGCGGCATGGCGGTGAACGACTGGGTGATGCAGTTCCTGGCGGACATTCTCAATGTCACCGTGGACCGGCCCCGGATTACCGAAACCACCGCACTTGGGGTCGCCTATCTGGCGGGTTTGCAGACCGGGGTCTACGGCAGCCTGGAGGAGATTTCCCGTCTATGGGAGTGCGAGCGACAGTTCCGTTCCGACATGAGGCCGTCTCTGCGGGAGTCCCTCTACGCCGGCTGGCTGGATGCGGTTGACCGGGTGTGTAACCGCTGAGGAGCTTCAGCCTGTGCGTTCGAAGGCAATCAGGTGGTCGGCTTCGACCCGGACGGGCACCTGCTCACCAAGGTGGAAGTCCAGGTGGCTCCGGAACAGGGCTTCGAACTCGGTTTCCTCGGAACAGCGGAAGCGGTAAAGGGTCGAGGTACCGGCAAAGGTCTTTTCCACCACTTTCGGGCGCAGGTCCGATGCTTCGTCGTAGACGATGTCGTCCGGCCGGATCAGCACATCCACCAGGGTTCCCGGTTCCCATTTATAGGCCCGGTTGCCGTGGATGATGCCCAGCTCGGATTCGATGGTGTCCGGCCCGAGGGCCTTGCCTGGTATGAACCCGCCCTGGCCTACGAAACTGGCCACAAACCGGTTCGCCGGCTCATGATACAGGTTGTAGGGAACATCCCACTGGAGTAGCTGGCCGTCTTTCAGTACCGCGACCTGATCACACATGGCAAAGGCTTCCTGCTGATCATGGGTGACCAGGATGGCGCTGATGCCCAGGGTCTTGAGGATCTCGCGTACATCCAGACTCAGGCGCCGGCGCAGGTCCGCATCCAGGTTGGAGAAGGGCTCATCCAGCAGGATCAGGGTTGGCTCGGGCGCCAGTGCCCGCGCCAGTGCCACCCGTTGCTGCTGGCCGCCCGAGAGTTCGTGGGGATAGCTGTCTGCCAGGTCCTGCAGATGCACCACCTCCAGCAGCTCCATGACTTTCTGGTGCCGTTCCGTCTTGCCCATGCCCTTCAGACCAAAACCGACGTTGTCGGCGATGGTCAGGTGGGGAAACAGGGCGTAGTCCTGGAACACCATACCGATCCTGCGCTTCTCCGGTGCCAGGGTGCGACCGGGCAGGCTGATGGTCTGCGATTCCAGACGGATCTCTCCGCTGTTCAGGGGCAGAAAGCCGGCCAGCGCCCGCAGGATGGTGCTCTTGCCGCAGCCACTGGGGCCGAGCAGGCAGCCGATATCGCCATGGCTCAGTGCAAGATTGACGCCCTTGACCACGGAGTCGGCGCCGTAGCCACAGGACAGGTTGTTGACTTCCAGTAACCAGTCCCCGGTGGGGGAAGCGGGCACGCCCATAGATCAGTCCAACCGGTTGAGAATAAGGAACTCGAGCAGGGCCTTCTGGGCATGGAGGCGGTTTTCTGCCTCATCCCAAACCACCGAGCCGGGATGCTCCATCATGTCGACGGAAATCTCCTCGCCGCGATGGGCCGGCAGGCAATGCATGAACAGGGCATCCTTGTCCGCCACGGCCATCAGATCCGGGTTGATCTGGTAGTCCCGGAAGGCCTTTTCCCTGGCTTTCTGCTCGTCTTCCTGGCCCATGGAGGCCCAGACGTCAGTGACCAGCAGGTGGGCGCCGTTGGCGGCCTCGGCCGGATCCCGGACGATGGTGACACGGTCCCCGTGTTCCTTCATCAGGGCTTCGCTGGGCTCATAGCCCTCCGGGCAGGCCACGTTCAGGTGAAAGTCGAAACGGGTGGCTGCGTTGATGTAGGAATGGCACATGTTGTTGCCATCGCCGATCCACGCCACCGTTGCGCCGCGAATGCTGCCGCGGTGCTCGCGATAGGTCTGCATGTCAGCCAGCAGCTGGCACGGATGGAAATCATCGGTAAGGGCATTGATCACCGGCACCCGGGAGGCCGCCGCAAAGCGTTCGACGGTGTCATGGGCGAAGGTGCGGATCATCACCGCGTCGACCATGCTGGAGATGACGATCGCGGAGTCCTCGATGGGTTCGCCGCGCCCAAGCTGGGTGTCCCGGGGAGACAGGAACAGGGCCGAACCACCGAGCTGGGTCATGCCGGCCTCAAACGACACTCGGGTACGGGTCGAGGACTTCTCGAAGATCATGGCCAGCACGCGGTTTTTCAGGGAATCGCGTACCTTGCCCTGCCGCCACTCGTTACGAAGCTTGCTCGCATGGTCCAGAAGCTGCTCCAGCTCGCCGGTGGACATGTCATTCAGTGTCAGAAAATGTCGTGCCGCCATGAAATGGCCCTTACCTCAATGAAACCGCGACTCGCGGGGTTCCTGATGTCTGGTTGATGGAAAGCTGTGCCGGAAAAAACGGGGCATCAAGTCTAGCCCTTCGGGGGAGGGATGACAACGCTGCCTACCCCATCCGGGTGTTTGGTGGCCGGTCCCGGACACGTGTACAATAAGGCCAGCAGATTGCCCGAGGGCGATTCCGTTTTCAATCAGAGGTGAATGTTCATGGACATCAATGAAACCATCAAGAGCCAGCTCGAAGAAAACCCGATCATTCTGTACATGAAGGGCACTCCGCAGGCTCCGCAATGCGGTTTCTCCGCCAAGACCGTGCAGGCGCTGATGGCCTGTGGCGAGCGTTTCGCATTCGTCAACATCCTGGACAACCAGGAATTGCGTGAAGGGCTGAAGGTCTACTCCAGCTGGCCGACCTACCCGCAGCTCTATATCAACGGCGAGCTGGTGGGCGGTTGTGACATCGTTCTGGAGATGTCCGAAAGCGGTGAACTGGCCAAGATGGTCAAGGAAGCGGCCAAGCAAGCCGAGGCCTGATTTCCACCAGGGAACTCAGAGACGCTTCGGGGAGAACACCAGTTCCACCTCGAAGCGGTCCCCGGTTTCACTGTACGCAGGAGGCTCCGGGTAGGGGCTTGCCGCAAGAGCCGCGCGATAAGCGGCGTCATCCACCGTCTGAATCCCCGTCGATTTCACCACTCTGGCCCGGGTCAGGGCTCCATTTCCCATAAGCTGCAGCTCAATTTCCATTCTGGCGGTGTCTGTCAGTTTGGCAACGGCCGGTACCCGAAGTCGTTCCAGTTCCTCGGCCAGGTGTGCCGCGAGCCGGATCAGGTAGGGATCCTGCTGGCTTGGTGACCGGGTGATCCGGGTCAGCTCCGTGTGTTCAGCCTCTTCCTGTATCTCCCCGGGCTCGCCGGCCTGACTCGCGACACTGGCGGGCTTCGAAGGCTCGGCCTGCTGTTCGACTGGTTCGGGTCGGGCCTTGTCGGGCGCCGCCGGGTTGTTCCCCTGTGAAGATTCGGAGACAGTCCGGGGCGACGATGTCGAAGTGACCGGGGCGGGCGCTGTAGGTGTTGTTTCGGCAGGTTCTGGAATTTCGAACCGGGGATTTCGCTCTCCAGGTTGCTCCCGGGCCTGTGTGTTGGCGGGTGCCGCCGGCTGGCTGGATGTGGTCGGGGTAGAGCCGGGAGCCAGCAGCTCAAGCGTCAGGCGGTGATGGTGTTCCCGGGCATCCGGTTGCGGGAACGGGAGCCCGGAAAGGAACAGTGTATGCAGGAGGATTGCGATGGACAACGCCAGGGCTATCCGGTAGCTGTCCGGTAGCCCTTTTGCCGAAGGGTAGGGCACTGACATTGGCGTCAGGCGGTCTTGCTCCGCAGTGAGCCGACAACGGCGTCGAGTGCCCGGTCAATCAGGGCACCCTGTTCCAGCAGGGTGAGCCGCCCGCGACGCATCTCATGGGCCAGTTCCAGGCGGGTCTTCTCGATCACCTTGAGGCCCATGCGGTTCACGAAGACAAACGAATCCGCCTCTTCGATAATGGCCGAGAGCTTGCACCGGAAGCTGGCGCCGTTGACCAGGCGGAATTCCACCCAGTCGCCGATTTCGATGCTGTCGATCTGGGAGACGAATTCGGCGATGGCTGCTTCCTCCAGTTCCTGCTGGCGTTCCACCGCGCTCTTCTGGGTGCCGGAGAGTTCGTCTTCTTCCCCGGTTTCGGCGGCCGCCTCGGGCGATTCCTGCACGGTCTCCGCGACCGCATTGGTGCGAAACGCTTCTGCCAGTTCGTGTTTCAGCTGGGCCATGGTTTCGTCAAGTCGCGACGAGTTGTAGGAAACTTCCTCAAGGCCGGCGCGCAAGGTTTTGAGCAGGCCCGGAACGACCCGGACCCACTGGTCCCTTTCGTCATCCCCGTTATGGGGGTGAAGGCACCAGATCAGGTCGTCGACTACCTTGACCGACTCCTGCCAGCGGTGCTCCACATCGTCCCGCAGGTAAGCGAGGAACATGAAGCGACTCCAGCCATTGATGAGGAGGTCACGGGCGACGTCCGGCAGTCTGTGCCGGGCGAGTTTCTTCCGGAGGATAGTGTCGACGGTCTGTTGTGCCTGCTGGGATTTGATCCGTCCGCGCTCGGACTCCCGGGTACGCTGCTCGACCAGGGACGCCTTGCGGTTCTCCCGTTCGAGGAACTGTTCAAACTCCCGGTTCAGGGTGTCGAACAGGCTTATATCACCGTCAAACTCGTTGAGGATTCTCTGGACCGTCTCGTGGATCTGGTTGTAGAGCTTGTCCTTGGCCTTTTCGTCGCTCTTGCTCCAGCCGATGCCGGCCCGGGCCAGCGAGTTGAGCAGTTTCCTGGCCGGGTGAGAGGCCTGGCTGAAGAACGATTTGTCCCGGATTACCACTTTCAGGATCGGGATCTGCAGGCGGCTGATCAGCACCTGGACCGGTGCCGACAGGTTGTAGTCGTCCAGAATGAATTCGAACAACATCGACACGAGGTTGATGAGATCCTCGTCTACCTCGTTAAGGGCGGGCTTGCGGCCGTCCTTCGATTCTGTCCGGGCCAGCAGTTGCTCGACGATGGCGCGGAGGTCCACGGTCACCGGTTCGCCCTCGCTCAGGTCGCCATCCGGTGAATAGGAGTCGGCAAGCGGTAGAGCGCTCAGAAGGCTGGCCAGCTCGGCGTGGCCCACAACCCGGATCTGGGTGTTGGATGAACGGGAAGGAATGCCTGCGTTAGCCCGCTGCACGGCCAGCATCTGCCGGATCTGCTCGAAAACGGGGCTGGCTTCCTCGCCAGCGGCTGCTCCGCCAGTGCCGGGTTTTTCTGCTGCCGACTGCGAGGCCGTGGTCGATGCCTGGGTACTTTTCTTTTCCGCCTGTTGGCCGGACTTTCCGTGGTACCGGAAATTGGGAATGATGCCCGCCTGGATCAGGATACGGTTGGCCTCGTCCAGGAGCATGCCCAGGTTCGATACCACGTAGCGGTCGAACTGCTTGAGCAGGATGAGCCGTTCCCGGATCTGGATTTCCAGCGCGTGGATGGCCTCGATAAAGGCACCGCAAAGATGTTCCGGGGCCATGGGGTTGACCGGGGCCTCATCGCTGGCGTCGGGATAGACCTGGCTGAAGCGGGCCTGAAGCTGAAGCAGCGGACCCTGGAAGTGGGCTTTGGCCTTGCCGATCATGGCATTGAGGGCAACCTGCTCTTCCAGGTCTTCGTCACCGACCAGTGACAGCGTATCGGCACTGGTGCTGTAGGCCGGGGTTTCCCCCTGGGTCTGGCCGGTGCGAGGGGGATCGGCAAACAATCCGGCGACTGAATTCTGGAACTGGCGCTCCACACCCTTGCGCTTGATACGGATTTCCCGCATCGCCTCGAAGTAGCGATTCTGCTCGTTGTTACTGCGGGCGTTGTTCGCCAGTTCGAACAGGGAGTCGTCGACAGCGTCAAAGGCTCCCTGCAGCAGATCGCCCAGTCCGGCGACCACCGTGTCACGAATACGCGTAACCTCTGCAGGAACCGGTTTGCTGCTGGCTGCTTGCTTGGGGTCGCGGAGGTAATGTATGCCGGACTGCTTATTCATGGCCTTCTCCTGTCTACGCCTTAACCGGATACATGACCGAGCTGGAACTCCATGTGTTCTCGTTGTTGATTAAATTTACCGCAATTTGCCGTACATTAACATGAATAAAAGCCATCCTGAGAGCCTTGTCAAAAAAATCAGCGGCTGCCGAGGTGCAGAGACCGCTTCTTCCGCTTGCGGGGGTGCACTATAGCGGCCTTCACTACGTTGTCCTTGATCTGGAGCACTTCCACCCGGTGACCGTCCACTTTCAGGCACACGTTGGTGTCCGGGATGTTTTCCAGGGTTTCGGTGATCAGGCCATTGAGGGTTTTCGGCCCATCAATTGGCAGTTTCCAGCCCAGGGTCTTGTTGATGGTCCGGACCGCGGTCGTACCATCGATAATAAAGGTGCCGTCGTCCTGGGGAATGATGTCCGGGCTGGTGGCCGCGTAGTCGGTGGTGAACTCCCCGACGATTTCCTCGAGGATGTCTTCCAGCGTCGCCAGCCCGAGCACATCCCCGTATTCATCCACGACGATACCAAACCGGCGCTTGCCTTTCTGGAAGTTGATCAGCTGGGTGTTCAGCGGAGTACTCTCCGGGATGAAGTAGGGCTCCTGGCACAGCTGCATGATCATTGCCTTGTTGACTTCCTCCTGCTGGACCAGCTTGGAGGCGCTGCGCAGGTGCAGAATGCCCTGGATGTTGTTGATGTCGCCCTTGAAGACCGGCAGCCGGGTATGCTGGCTGCTTCTGAGCTGCCGGAGGATGGTGTCGGTGTCATCGTCCAGGTCAACACCGATCACTTCATTCCTGGGTACCATGATGTCGTTCACGGTCACCTTTTCCAGATCAAGGATGCTGACCAGCATATCCTTGTGCTTGGCGGGAATCAGGGCGCCTGCCTCGTTGACGAGGGTTCGGAGCTCTTCCCGGCTGAGGTGTTCGGAGGCGGCGTCCTCCGGGGACACCTTGAGCAGTTTCAGGATCAGCCCGGTAAAGAGGTTGACCGCCCAGACAATGGGGTAGAGTACCTTTAGGAGCGGGCCAAGGATGTAGCTGGCCGGGAAAGCGATCTTCTCGGGGAACAGGGCCGCCAGGGTTTTCGGGGTTACCTCGGCGAAAATCAGGATGACGATGGTCAGCAGCACGGTAGCGATGGCAATGCCCGCGTCACCCCAGATCCGGATCGCGATAACGGTGGCAATGGATGACGCCAGGATATTGACGAAGTTGTTGCCGATGAGGATGATCCCGATCAGCTGGTCAGTGCGCTGGAGCAGTCCCTGGGCCCGCCTGGCACCCTTGTGGCCGGTCTTGGCCATATGCTTCAGGCGGTACCGGTTCAGCGACATCATGCCGGTCTCGGAACTCGAGAAGAAAGCCGACAGGCAGATGAGGGCAACGAGGAGGAAAAACAGCGCGGAAAGCGATGTTTCGTTCAAAGGATAAGGTCCTTATTTTACTGACAAGTTGGGAAAATAGGTTTTGTTCCGGTCAGGTGTCAAGCGGGTGAGTCCGGTTGGCCTTTCAGCCCCCGCGGTGGAACACCAGTTCAAGGACAAATTTGCTGCCATAAAAGGCCAGCATCAGGAGAATGCAGCCGGCCAGGGTCCAGCGGCTGGCGGTCATGCCCCGCCACCCCTGGGTATACCGGCCGATCAGCAGGGCCACGAAGACCAGCAGTGACAGCAGGGAAAACACCGTCTTGTGGGCGAGGTCCTGGGCGAAGAGGTCCTCGATGAACAGGGCGCCGGTGACAATCGCCAGCACCAGCAGGACAACGCCGGCCCAGACCATCTCGAACAGCAGCGACTCCATGGTTTGCAGCGGCGGCAGGTTGCGGACCAGCAGGCTGTTGTAATTGTGCTTGAGCTGGCGGTTCTGGAAATACAGCAGCGTGGCCTGGATGGCGGCCAGCGTGAACAGGCTGTAGGCTGTCACGGATAACGCGATATGGGAGAGCATGCCGTAGCTTTGTTCTGATACCAGTCGGGACGGCGTATGGGTGATCAGAGCCAGAATGATGGTCAGGGCTGCGAGCGGGTACACGCCAAGAAACAGGCTCTGGACTGGTTTTCTCAGATTCAGTCCCAATAAAAGGAAGGCGATCAGCCACGAGATCAGGAGTGAGCTTTTGAAAAAGCTGAGGTCAAAGCCTCCGTCGTAGTAGACCGTCTGGGCAATCAGCAGGCCATGGCTGGTCAGCGCCAGGATCCCGATGAGGGTGGTGATTGCCAGGTTGCTTTGCACCCGTCCACGGAAATGGAGCGCCTGCAGCGCGGTACCAACGCTGTATAAAAAGAGAGAGGTGACCGCGAGAATCAGCGTTCCCATGACTTCCTTATTACTACTCTACTGGCTGGATAAGCGGCTGTTTGTCAGCCGATTTGACCGGGTTGGTCGTTTCAGGGCGATAGTCTGGTTATAATGTCGCGATTATGCAACAGGAATCAAGGAGGCCCGTGTGGCTCTTTGATTCGGTATACATTTTATTTCCGGGGTACGGAAGAGACGCATGTTTGAAAATCTCCAGGACCGGCTTTCCGGCAGTTTGCGCAAGATTACCGGTCAGGCGCGACTGACCGATGACAACATCAAGGATACCCTGCGCGAAGTGCGCATGGCCTTGCTCGAGGCGGACGTTGCTCTCCCAGTGGTCAAGGACTTCGTGGAGGGAGTACGCAAGCGGGCGGTTGGCCAGGAAGTCCAGCGCAGCCTGACGCCGGGTCAGGTGTTCGTCAAGGTTGTCCAGCAGGAGCTCGAACGGGTGATGGGCGAGGGCAACGAGTCCCTCAATCTCTCGGTTCAGCCGCCTGCCGTGATCATGATGGCGGGTTTGCAGGGTGCGGGTAAGACCACCACGGTGGCCAAACTCTCCCGCTTCCTTAAAGAGCGCCAGAAGAAATCGGTGATGGTGGTCAGTGCCGACATCTATCGTCCGGCCGCGATCAAGCAGCTGGAGACCCTGGCCGGCGAAGTGGGGGTCGAGTTCTTCCCGAGCAGCGCCGACCAGGACCCGGTGGATATTGCCGAGGGTGCAATTGGTGCCGCGCGCAAGAAGCATATAGATGTAGTGATTCTCGATACTGCCGGTCGTCTGCACGTCGATGATCAGATGATGGACGAGATCGGTCGCCTGCATCGGGCGGTCAAGCCGGTCGAGACCCTGTTCGTGGTCGACTCCATGACCGGCCAGGACGCGGCCAATACCGCCAAGGCCTTCAACGACGCCCTGCCGCTCACCGGTGTCGTACTGACCAAGACCGATGGCGATGCCCGGGGTGGTGCTGCCCTGTCGGTCCGTCATATCACCGGTAAGCCGATCAAGTTCCTTGGTGTCGGCGAAAAATCCGATGCCCTGGAGCCGTTCTATCCGGATCGGGTAGCTTCCCGGATTCTGGGTATGGGCGATGTGCTGTCTCTTATTGAAGAGGCCGAGCGCAAGCTGGACCAGAAGAAGGCCCAGAAGCTCACCAAGAAGATCAAGAAGGGTAAGGGCTTTGATCTCGAGGATTTCCGGGATCAGCTGCAGCAGATGAAGAACATGGGCGGCATTGGCGGTCTGCTCGACAAGCTTCCGGGCATGGGGCAAATGGCCCAGATGGCCCAGCAGCAGGTCAATGACAAGTCCCTGGGCCAGATGGAAGCCATCATCTGCTCGATGACGCCGAAGGAGCGCCGCTACCCGGATGTCATCAATAACTCCCGCAAGCGTCGTATTGCGGCGGGCTCCGGCACCCAGATCCAGGATGTGAACCGTCTGCTCAAGCAGCACAAGCAGATGTCGAAGATGATGAAAAAGTTTGGCAAGAAAGGCGGAATGGCCAACATGATGCGTGGCATGGGTGGTATGATGCCGCCCGGCGGCGGTGGCGGGATGCCCCCGTTTGGCCGTATGTAAAAAGCCTTATGCCGAAAACGGGGAAACAGCTGGTTTCCCTGTTTTCTTTGGCGCTTTTTTAGCATAGAATAGCGCCCCTTTCGAGTATGGGTCTTCGCGTCAGCCGTCTCCGGCGGGCGTGAATCGTACAAAGTTCGTACAACAGAACAGGATATTGGTCGAAATGGTAATAATCCGTTTGGCTCGTGGCGGCTCCAAGAAGCGCCCGTTCTACCATCTGACAGTCACCGACAGCCGCAAATCCCGCGACGGTCGTTTTATTGAGCGCGTTGGTTTCTTCAACCCGGTCGCACGCGGCCAGGAAGAGCGTCTGCGTGTTGATCGTGATCGTGTCGAATTCTGGCTCGGTCAGGGCGCACAGACCAGCGAGCGCGTTGCCCAGCTGCTGAAGGCTGCTGAGTAAGAAGTACTGAAGCCGGGGTTTATGGCATGACACAGAATTCGCAGGAAACTGTGATCGGCCGGATTACCTCGGTGTTTGGGGTCAAGGGATGGCTAAAGGTCTTTTCCTACACTGACCCCAAGGAAGGAATCCTTAACTACCGGGACTGGACGCTGGTCCTGGACGGTAAGAGGGTTCCGGCCAGGCTTGAGGAGGGTCGCCGCCAGGGGCAGGGGATCGTCGTCAGGCTTAAAGGTATTGATGACCGTGAAGTTGCGCGCACCTACAGTGGCGCAGAAATCCTGGTTCCGACGGCAGAGTTGCCGGAGCTGCCCAGTGGCGAATACTACTGGTTCCAGCTGGAAGGCCTGGAGGTGTTCACGGTTGAGGGGTTGAACCTGGGCAAGGTTCATCACCTTATGGAAACAGGGTCCAACGATGTCCTGGTGGTGCGCGCCACCCGGGACTCGGCAGACCAGCGCGAGCGGCTGATTCCCTATCTGCCGGATCAGGTCGTCCGGGAAGTGGATCTGGCTGGCAACCGGCTGGTTGTTGACTGGGATCCGGAGTTCTGACGGGTGTGGATTGGCGCTGTCAGTCTGTTCCCGGAAATGTTTCGTGCGGTTACGGATTACGGGATAACCGGAAGGGCGGTTCGGGAAGGTCTGCTGACCTTCGAGAGCTGGAACCCCCGGGAATTTACCCATGATCGTCACCGCACGGTAGACGACCGGCCATACGGTGGCGGTCCCGGTATGCTGATGAAAATACAGCCCCTGCGGGATGCCATTCATGCGGCTCGGGAGGCGGCACCTGGTAAAGCCTGTGTGGTTTACCTGTCGCCCCAGGGAGAAACCCTGACTCAGTCTGTTGTTGAATCCCTTGCGGAGGAGCAGCAACTGATTCTGGTTTCGGGGCGCTACGAGGGTGTTGATGAACGCCTGATCTCGACGGAAGTCGATCGGGAAGTGTCACTGGGTGATTTTGTTCTTTCCGGTGGCGAACTGGCGGCCATGGTCGTTGTTGATGCGGTGACACGCCTCATCCCCGGAGCGCTGGGTCATGCGCAGTCGGCAGAGCAGGATTCCTTTGCCGATGGATTGCTGGATTGTCCGCACTACACCCGGCCCGAAGTTTACG
>NZ_JAWLHI010000025.1:30580-51948 GCF_041690455.1 Marinobacter sp. | reverse complement strand
GAAAATTCCCCACCCCCCGTCCTGCTGGACCTCGCAATAACGCTTTTGAAACCAAAGACTTCAGGGGCCGACCTCTGGCGCCGGATCTGGGCCGTCTTCCCGGAATTCGCTGGCCGATTTCCCGGTCCATTTGCGGAACGCGCGGCTGAAGTTGGACAGGTCGGCGTAACCCAGTTCGTAGGCGATTTCGCTGACGGACTGGTTGGTGTAACGCAGCAGCTGGATGGCCCGGTCCTTGAGTACCGCTTCGAGGATTTCCCGGTAGCTGGTGTCCTTGTCTGCCAGCCGTCGTTTCAGGGTTCGGGAGGAGACGCAGAACCGGTCGGCCATCGCTTCCAACGAGGGTAACGGGCCGGGGGTCATGCGCAGCATGTTACGGACCGCGAGGGCGATGTCGCCCTGTTCTTTCAGGGCCTTTTGCAGTTCGAATTCGCATTGTTCCCTGGCCATGGCGGAGGCGTCGGCATCGGCCAGGCGCATGCGGACGTCCAGCATGGTCTTTGGGAAGATCATCATTTGTTCCGGCCGGCCGTATTGGAAGCGCACCGGCAGCTGGTCGGCGAACTTGTGGTAATACGGTGGTTCCGGCGCGCTCAGGTGGACGGATACGCCGGGGAGCTTGCCGTCTTCCAGGGCGAAGCCTCTGGCTTCGGCGTCTTCCCGGTCGAGGAGCTGTTCGGTCAGCAGGATCAGCGTGGCACTGACGGTTTCGGCGAGGAAGGCATACAGCTCCGGCACGTCGAATTCGGCGCACAGTTGCACCAGGACCTGGTCCCCGGCCAGGGACTGGTTCATGGTGAGAAACGGGGCGCGCAACTGCAGGTAGCGGCGCACGGAGTCCAGCGCTCCCTCGAAGGTGGGGCTGGTCAGCGCGGCGAAACCCAGGGTGCCGTGGATGGTTAGCCGCAGTTCCCGGGCGAGGGCAAAGCTCAGCCCCTCGTCACCGGCCAGCTCCCGGGCCCGCTGGGCCATGATGGTGGCGTCGGTGACGAATACCCGGCTGTCGTTGGCTTTCAGGTCACCGGCGGTGAAGGCCAGCCCCTCGTAGAGCTGTCGATCATTGTGGCCCAGTTTCCGGACGGTCTCCGCCAGCACCCGTAGGTACACGCCGGGCACCAGGAAAAAACCCAGCATCTGCCGCTCGTTGTCCGGGGTACCTGTTGCCATACGCGGTTCCTGATTCCTGTATTGGTTGTTTTCGGACTCTATCAGAAGCCGCCGGCCCGGACAGTGGGGCCACACACACCATCTGCAGCGTCAACGAAGTCAATCGATCCAAGGTGCCTGTGTCCCATCCTGAATGATGGCCGTCCCGTTCGAGCATTCAGCCTTCCCGTTGACCGGCGCACACTGGCGGCATGACATCGGCCAAAGTGCGTAAGCACAGAGGAGTAGCACCATGCTGAATACCAAGACTGCCGGAACCACCACCCCGGTTTCCCAGACCCCGGACCACGTTGCCATTAAACCACAGCGAATGGGCTTCGAGTTCGGCGACCAGGTCCCCCGTTACTGGCTCAATGACAATTACCTGCTGAGCCACATGATGAATGCGTTGTCGGTGCTGTTTCCCCAGGGCGAGCAGTTCTTCGTGGATTCGGTCCGGCAGTTCCGCGACCAGATCACCGACCCCAAACTCAAGGAGGAGGTCCGGGGTTTCATCGGCCAGGAGGCCATGCATTCCCTGGAACACATTGCCATGAACCAGCACGTGCGTGATCAGGGCATGCCAGTGGAGGAGATGGAGAAGCATCTGGAGGTGGTCCTGGGGATCGCCAGCAAGCTGCCCAAACGTCACCAGCTGGCCATCACCTGCGCCCTTGAGCACATGACGGCGATGATGGCGGACATGCTGCTGGCCCGGGACGACGTGCGCGAGGACATGCACGAGTCCATGCGCCCGCTGTGGGTTTGGCACGCCATCGAGGAGACCGAGCACAAGGCGGTCACCTACGATGTGTTCCAGCAGGTCGGCGGCACCTACGCCGAGCGTTCTTTCTACCTGGCGTTCAGCACCGCCGCCCTGGGCGTGATGGCCACGTACTTCACCACCCGGATGATGCTGAACGACCGCAAGGGTTTCTCACTGAAGGACGCCGGCAAGGGTCTGTGGCGCATGTGGGGCAAGAACGGAACCTTCTCGAGCCTGATTCCCACCTGGCTGGAGTATTTCAAGCCGGACTTCCATCCCTGGGATCACGACAACAGCGAGCTGATTGCCCGGTTCAAGGAACAGATCCAGGCTCATATCGCACCCCAGTACCGCAACGGTAACCGTCGCACGCTGCAGTAAACGGGGTCAGTCGGGCCGGGCAGGTGCCAGGCCCGACTGTACCACCTCGCCCTTGCGCCAGAGGCGCCACTCCCCGGGTTGGTAGATATCCCAGGTTTCATCGGTGGTCAGCGGCTCGGTCACGATCACGCTGACGATGTCATTGGGGGTGGTTTCCGCCTCGAAATCCACGGTGACATCGGCATCCCGCAACCGCGCCGGCCCGAACGGTGCCCGCCGGGTGATGCTGGCCATTTTTGTGGTGCAGTAGGTGAACAGCCAGTCCCCGTTGCTCAGCAGCAGGTTGAATACACCCTGGCGGGCATAGTCCCGGGACAGACTGACCAGGCGCCGAACAATCTCATCGGTCGGGCAATCCCGGTCACAGTGACTACGCAGGTGATTGAGGATATCGCAGAACAGCGCCTCGCTGTCGGTGGTGCCCACTGGCTCATAAAAACCATCGGTGCCATGGAAGTTACTCAGCTGTCCGTTGTGGGCAAAAACCCAGTAACGGCCCCACAGCTCGCGCATGAACGGGTGGGTATTGGCGAGACAGATGGAACCGACGTTGGCCTGCCGGATGTGGCAGATGGCCACTTCGCTCTTGATGGGATGGGTCTGCACCACCTCGGCAATGCGGGAATTGGCGCTGGCGTCGGCATCATGGAACGCACGCACGCCTTTGCCCTCATAGAAGGCCACGCCCCAGCCATCCTTGTGCGGCCCGGTATCGCCACCCCGGCGGGTGAGGCCGGTAAAGCTGAAACAGAGATCGGTGGGGGTGTTGGCACTCATGGCCAGCAATTCGCACATGGACTTGATGACTTCCTGACGGTTCCGGGTTTACCCCAAGAATACCGGAATCAGGTTCCTGTGCCAGCCAGCAGGTCACCCTGGCCCACACTGAAGTTCGTGCCTGCCCCGGCCACCCGGTTGCGTCCGGCACGTTTGCCGCCCAGCAGACAATGGTCAGCCACCCGGAACAGGGTCTCGGCATCGCGCCCGTGCTCCGGCCACTGGGCAATGCCAAACGAGGAGGTCACCCGGATGGTTCTGTCGCCATAGGTCAGTTCATTGCGGGCGATACACAGGCGCAACTCGTCGATCAGTTCGTAGGCGTCCGCCGGCTTCACATCCCTCAGGATCAGGCCGAACTCCTCGCCGCCAAGCCGGCCCACGGAATCGGTGCTGCGAAGCCGTTCGGTCAGACAGGAGCCGATGTGGCCCAGGACGTGGTCACCCGCGTCATGGCCCAGGGTATCATTCACCTGTTTGAAGTGGTCAATGTCCATGATCGCCAGGGCAAACCCCGATCCGCTTCTCTCGCACTCGGCGATGGTCCGGCTCAGTGTGCCCTGGAAACTGGAACGGTTGGCCAGCCCGGTCAGGGCATCGGTCTGCGCCAGGTCTACCAGCCGCTGTTCGGCGGCTTCCCGCCGCACCTCGTACATGTGAATGAACACCAGCATCAGGGCGCCACAGAGCACCATGTTCAGCAGGTCGATCAGGGCATGGGGGCTGGCCACGTTACCGAGGTGAATCCAGTAGACGACGCCGCCCGCCAGCATGAAGGGTACGCTCAGCATTATGCCCTCACGCTTGCCCAGCAACAGATAGGCAAGCACCGGCATCATCAGCACCCACACAAAGGCTGACACCGATGCCTCCGGTAACAGCATGATGACCAGGAAGAAACTGAACAGCGGGATGAGATAGCCGTAGATCCACTGCTGCAACCGCCGGGTTCGTTCGAGGCGCCAAAAACCGTAGAACAGCAGGGCACTGGCCGTAAGTTCGCCAACCCCGATCCAGAGGAATCCGTTAAGGATCTGCAGGCAGGCAAAAACCACCAGCGCACTGCCGGTGACCAGAAACAGAAGCCGCGTCAGGGAGCGGCGATGACCCTGTCGGAGACCCGAGCGACTCTGCTCCAGTGTCGCTCCCAGGTCCGTATGCTGAGGCAATTTCATGCTGTATCTTCCCTGGATGAAGAGCAAGTATAGCCCGACGACACTGTATGTAAAATGTACAGCAGGTTGGCATCCCGTCCAACCTGCTGTCACTGGCAGACCTCAGATATAGAGGTTCTTGCGCGAGAAGCGTTCCACCAGGGGCTGGTAGGCAGAACCCAGGAGCCGGTTGATGGCGTCGATGCCCCAGGCGTCCGGCCCCACCAGGATCCGGGATTCATCCCGGAGGATGCCCTTGACGATGGTTTCTGCCGCCTTGTCCGGGGTGGTCATGGCCAGCTTGTCGAAACCTTTGCGCTGGGCCGCACCGTTCTCGGACTTGCCCATACGGGCGGAGTTGGCGATGTTGGTCCGGATACCGCCAGGGTGGACACAGCTTACCGACACCGGCTGGCCCTCAAGCTTCATCTCCTGACGCAGGGACTCGGTGAAGCCTCGCACTGCAAACTTGGCGGCGTTGTAGGCACTTTGTTTGGGGACGCCGATCAGCCCGAAGACACTGGAAATGTTGACCACGTGCCCGTCACCGGAAGCAATCAGGTGCGGTAGAAAGGCCCGGGAGCCATGGGCCACGCCCCAGAAATCGATATCCATGATCCACTTGAAGTCCTCGTCGGTCATTTCCCGGACCGACGCAGACAGGGCCACACCGGCGTTGTTGATCACCAGGTTGACCTGACCGAAATCCCGGACCACCTCCTCCGCGTGAGCGTAGATCGCATCACGGTCTGACACGTCCAGCCGGTAGCTGCGGACTTCCGCACCCTTTAGATCGGCCGCGGTTTCCGCCAGACCGGTTTCATTCACGTCCGAGATAGCCAGTCGGCAGCCCCGGGCTGCCAGGGCCTTGGCAAGGGACCGGCCGATACCGGAACCTGCCCCGGTGACAACGGCGACTTTGTTGTTCAGATCCTTCATGGCGGGAGCCTCTTGTTGTGGTTTTCCTTGTATAGCAGAACTGCTGTGGAAAACCACTGTAGGCCCCGGACACGGCCGAGCCTATGGCAGCATGTGCTCCCCGCGGCAGGCAGTGTGGTCAGTCGCCCAGCAGGTTATCCAGCGGCTGGTCATAGCTGGGGGCGAAAACCTGAAGGAAATACTGCACTTCCGGCAATCCGTCCTGTTCTAACCGTTGCCGGATCTGGGTCGCTGCCGGACCGAATTCCTGGTTGCCCGCACGGATTTCCGCCTGGCACTTGAGCCAGGCCGACAGCCGGTCCGCGGCCTTGATCAGCTCCTTCTCCTCCCGTGCCAGTTGCGACTCCTGCAGATAGGGCGCGAACGGTTCCTGCAGGTCCTCCGGCAGCAAGGCCAGCAGCTCCGCCTCAGCCTTGTGTTCGATGTCGCCAAACGCTTCGCGCATGACCTTCGAGTGATACTTCACCGGTGTTGGCATGTCGCCGGTAATGACCTCGGTGGCATCGTGATAGAGCGCCGCGGCAGCAATGCGATCCGCATTGACCGTGCCATTGAACCGGTGGTTGCGGATGATCGCCAGGGCATGGGCCAGGGTAGCCACTTCCCAGGAGTGGGTGGCGACGTTCTCTTCAATGGCATTACGCATCAGACCCCAGCGCTTGATCCAGCGCAGGCGTGAAACATAGGCAAAGAAGTGGCTTACGATCGCTGCCATACCCGGATTCCTTTTTTCATTAAATGATGACGCGTGAAACCTATTTCAGGTATTTGCGTGTTAGCTTTAGAGCTGATGAATGTTTTGCGCTTTTAGCAGGTGGATTATACGTGCCCGGACTCCGATGTTTGTGCAAGGTGGTATTTGCTACGCTGTTCTCACTGGCATCACTGCCCTCTGCCTGGGCAGACACAGACATTGTTGTCGGTGTCTACGATTTCCCGCCGGTTGCCCGCATCGACGAGGACAGAAAGGTTGAGGGCCTGCTGGGAGACCTCCTCAGGGAGCTTGAAACCGTCCATCAGGATGTCACTTTCCGGATCTTCCACACCTCCCCCAAGCGCCGTTACCTGGACTTCGACGCCCACCTGTACGACGTCATATTCTTTGAAAGCCCGAGCTGGGAGTGGCAGGACAAACAGGCGCTGATCAGCCCGCCACTCCTGATGGACGAAGATATCTACATCGCCCTCAACAAGCCGGGCCGGGACGCGAGCTTTTTCGAAGACCTTGAGCAGCGAAATATTGTCGCCCTTTCCGGCTACCACTATGGGTTTGCCGGGATGGAAACCGATCCACAGGAACTCGAACAGCGCTTCAACATCGAATTCTCGGACAGTCACAATCGCAACCTGAATCTGATCAAGGCAGACCGGCCTTCGGTCGCTCAGGTGGCCATCATCAACGACTCCTACCTGCAGATGCATCTGGACCAACATCCCGAAGACCGGGACAGGCTGCTGATTTCAGACCAGCCGGACCAGAGCTACCAGCTCAGTATCATCACCCATCCCGAAGGCCCCGTCACCGCCCGGGACATGATGGATCTCCTGGCGCCGCTGATCGAGACCGGTCGCTACCAGAGCCTGGTGCAGAAGTGGGGACTGGATCTGCCGCCCTCGCTTTCACCTGACTCCGGGGACAACTGACAGCACACTCAGCGGACATCCAGGGTAAAGGGCACCACCACATTGCCTTCGGCACCCACCTGCGCATCCCGCACCGGGTCCAGCAGGAACAGCTGATTGCCCGGAACCTCCTGGGTTTCGGTCAGCAACCGGCGCACCGCCAGGCCCCGATCCCGGGCCAGGTTGTTGAGCGCCTCTGGTGACAGGGTCCGTTCACCCGAGAGATAGGCCTCACGGGCCCGTGCCCAGGCTTCCTCCGACAGCTTTTTCTGGCCGCCATCGGTCAGTTCATCCCGCAACAGCGCCAGACCGTCGGTTTCCGGTGACACCGCACCACGCACGTTCAGCAGTAATTCGGGACGCTCGCGCAGGGCATCGGCCAGAGCCGACAGCTTGGCCGCCTCACCTTCTGCCAGCTCAACGCTGCCAGGCACGAAACTGACCTGACCGAGGTCCTCCCCGGTCAGCCCCGCCATCTCTGCAATGGATCCAAGCATGCTGAATGGTGAGGCCGCCGCCTTCACCAGCAGGTTCACGAATGCACGCATGACCACCTGGCCGACACTGAAGTCCGGATCCGACAGGTCGCCGCTGATCGGCAGATCCACCTCGATGATGCCCTTCCGGTCCTGCAGCAATGCCAGACCCAGTTTCACCGGGGCGTTGACAGCCTCGTCACTGGCCACCACCTGCCCCAGCTGTAACCGGTCCATAACGACCAGGTTCGAGGCGTCAATGCGACTGCCGGCAATCTCGTAATCCAGGTCCAGGTTGAGCTTGCCACTGTCCACACCGTAACCCAGGTAGCGGCCGAAATAGGGGGACAGCTCGGGCAGGGACAGGTTGTCCATGGCCAGCGTGAGATCACTGACGTCATCGGTGCCCAGGGTGCCCAGGGTGCCCTGGAAATTCACGTTACCCACCTGGCCAACCCGGCCTTTAAGAGACACCTTGCCCTGTTGTGGCGGGATATTGCTGATCCCGATCACCGAGCCGGAAAGTTCGTCAAAGGAGGTGGTGAACGCCGGGCTCAGGGTCCGGTCCGTGTAGGCCACCGAACCGTTCTCGATGGCCAGCTCCCCGATCCGGAAGATGAACGAGGGCTGGCCGTTTCCAGAGTCCGCGGCTTTGTCTGCTCCGGTATCCGCGGTCGCTCCACCCCCGGAAACAGGAATCCGCTCGACGTTATGCACGGCATCGGTGCCGCGCACGATATTGGCAACGGGCTGCACCAAGCTGATGGTGCCGATTTCCAGGCGTGCGGGGTTGACGTTGTATTCAATGGGAGCAAGTCGCACCGTCTGCCAGGACAGCAGCCGGTCCTGCTGGCCGGCCAGACGCATATTCAGGTTACTGACCTCTGCGGTGCCACTGAAGGTTCCGGTCATCGGTTCCTGCTGGCTGTCCAGGTCGAGATTGCCGTCAAAACCCAGCTGGCCATTGGCGACACTCAGGTTCGCGCCCTGCTGCAAGTAGGGTTCAAAAGCGGACAGGGTGACCTGTGACCCGGACACCGCCGCTTCGAAGGTGAAGGGCGCCGGTGTTAGCTGACCCTGAAGCGCCAGCCGGCCTCCGCTGGCCAGGGTGGCACTGAAATCATAGCTGACCGGCTCTTCCAGCCGGTGGCTCAGGGTCCCGGTGGAGAGGGAAATTTCCTGCAGCCGGAGATCTGCCTCGGTGGCCGGCACCCGGTCCTGCCAGCGCACCGCGGAGCGGGCGATGCGGATGCCCTCGACCGACCACCGGAACGGCCTGGTATCGGCCGCAGATTCCGGCACGGTTTCCTCAGCCTCTGCACCGGTGTCCCCCGCCAGCGGCGCCAGCCAGTCGATGGCCCCCTCGGCATCGCGGGCCATGGCCAGGTCCAGGTTGTCCACCGTCACCTGTCCTACCCGTGCTTCCCGGGCGGTCAGATCGAAACCGATCTGGTCAACGCCGATACGGCCGGTGGTGAGCCGGGTGGCCTCCGACTCCGTGTCGAGAGCGACCGCCAGATCCGCCAGCGACAGCTCGCCATTCTCCGTGGCCAGGTAAAACACCTCACCGGCCTGGAGCTCGTAGTCAGACTGGATGGTGACACTGCCACCACGCAGGTCGTAGGGCAGATAAGGTGCCAGGAAATGTTCGAGGGTTTCATAACTGATGTCGGCAATGCGCAGGCTGCCCCGTGAATAGAGCGGCGTCACGCTCAGGTCGCCCTGCCATTCAACCGTCTGGCTGCCAATAGCCGCCAGCAGATAGTAGTTGCTGTCGCCTTCCTCCCGCGGCCAGGTGGCCAGCTCGTTGAGGGAAAGGTCCAGGGGCGTGATCCGGAACTCGGCCGGCTCGGCCTGACTGAAATCCCGGAACAGGAGCTCGCCGCCATCAATGGCCAGCTGCTGGAAGAACAGCTTCGGAGGACCGCTGTCCTGACCGGAGGTTTCGGGTTCAGCCGCCGGCTGTGATTCCGGGTGAGCGGCCTGCCAGTCACGGGCGAAATTGATGCTGTAGTCGTCGAGCAGGTCAACCCGGATATAGGGCTCCTGCAGGCGGATCTCCTGAAAACCGACGATGCCCCGGAACAGCTGAAAAAAACTGAGGTTCACAAACAGCCGGTCGAAGCCAACAACCTTCTCTCCGTCACTGTCACTGGCAGACAGTTGCGTTGCTTCCACCGTCAGGGCAAACGGATTGATGGCAAGGCCTGTAACCTCTGCCTGCCACCCCATCTGCTGGTCCAGATGCTCGGGGAGGGTGCGCTTGAGCCACCAGGGCAACACCAGGAAGCCTATAACGGCATAAAGAACAACCAGAACGAGGGCAACAATTGCCAGGTTCCTCGGTAGACGACTCTTTTGACGGCTCCGGGCCACGAAACTCTCCTTAGTGATCGGCGGAAAACCGGGGCTGGAACAGCCCCCTGCCTGACACAAGGATAGTCGGCCCGGTGTCCGTTTGTCAGCTTGCGGTGTTCTGGCCCGGCAAAACCAGGTCGGGATCGGCCTTTACGTTGTCGAACCGGCCAATCTCGCCCAGTTCCCGGGGAACCATCGCAGCCCGGACCAGCTTACGGCTGGAATTGCCGGTGAGCGGGAACACCGACTGTCCGGCCCGCCAGGTCACCGGCATGGCCGGTGTACCTATGCGCTGGTCCAGCTCTCTCAGGCGCTTGTACATGAAGCTGTAGGAGGGATCGGAATAATCCGGAACCATCAGGAAGAAAGTACTGGCGGAATACCGGGCCAGGTAGACCGGCTCCCGTGCCAGATCCTTGATGGCCTGCGTGATTTCCCGGAGAACAGCGTTCATGGACTCCGAGCCCAGGTTTCCGGACAGCTCCCGGTAGTTGGCAATGTCCAGGTAAATCAGGGCAAAGGGATGCTCCCGGGTATCTTCCCGGGCCAGGGTGTCCAGCAGCCGCTGCTCCAGGGCGGAGCGGTTGGGCAGACCGGTCGCCGCATCCAGAAACGCCATGCGCGCAACCCGGGCATCGTCTTCTGTTTTCTGCCGGGCCAGCTGACGTTGCTGACGGATGTCGAAAGCAGCAATGAACACGCTCACGGCCAGCAGGGCAACACAGAACAGCGCCAGGGGGATACCCATCCAGTCGCCACGAAGGCCATTGTCAGCCGCGGGCATCGCGCCCTCCGGGAATGTCATCGCGAACATACCGGTGTAATGCATGCCACAGATGGCGGCCGCCATCACCAGGGCGGCACCGAAGCGGGCCGCCGATACCCGACTGCCCTGTCGGGACCGGATCTTGCGGGACACACCCAGGGCTGCGGCGGACGCAGCAACGGCAATGGCAATCGAGACCGCCAGCCAGACGCCGTCGAACACCGGCGGCGCTGACATTCGCATGGCGTACATGCCGAGGTAATGCATGATGACAATGCCCCCGGACATCATCAGCGTGGCGACCGCAAACAGTCCTGCGCCAATCTTCTCACGCCCGATGATGTGCAGGGCAACGCCGGAGGCGAGCACCGCCGCCAGCCAGGAAATGACAGTCATGCCGGTATCGAAGGTCATCGCCATGTCCATGGGCATGGCCCGCATACCGACAAAATGCATGGTCCAGACGCCGGTGCCCATGGCCAGGCCTCCGGTCACCAGCCAGGGCAGCCGTTTGCCCTCGCCAACGGAACCGAGCCGGGCCCCGAAAAAGAGTGCCGTGTATGCGGCCAGTACAGCCACCACGTATGAAGCTATTACAAGCGATAGATCGTAATGGGTCGTCATTATCTGTACTCATCGAATTTTGTGGATAAACGCTGCCTGCAAGCCCGAGGATTTACGCCGGCAATGTGAACTGGCTCTCAAAAAAATGTAGAGATATGTAACCATTAGCAACAGGTCTTGCCAGCGCTGGTGACTGACACGATGGTGTGAACCCGCTATGCTCTGAGGCCGTACCTGAACACGGTTACCGCGGCGGTTGAGCAAGACGAGGAGGAGTGGATGGACATCGGCGACATGCGTCGTGATTTCGAAAGCGAAGGCCTGGATCGGGAGCATCTGGACGACAATCCGGTCCGGCAGTTCCAGCAGTGGTTCGAGGATGCCCGGACAGCCGGCATACTGGAGCCGAACGCCATGTCCCTGGCAACCACCGGCAACGACGGCATGCCGGACCTGCGCACGGTTCTGCTCAAGTACTTTGATGAGCAGGGCTTTGTGTTCTACACCAATTACGGCAGTCGCAAGGCCCTCGAGATCGAGGAAAATCCCCGCGCAGCCCTGTTGTTCCCCTGGATTGGTCTGAACCGCCAGGTACGGATCCAGGGCCCGGTCGAGAAGGTCAGCAAGGCCGAATCCCTGCGTTATTTTGCCTCCCGGCCCCGGGGCAGCCAGATTGGTGCCTGGGTATCGGAGCAGAGCAAGGCCATCACCTCCCGCGGTCTTCTGGAGCAGAAGGTGGCCGAAATCAGACGCAAGTTCTCCGAGGGTGAAGTCCCGCTGCCGAGTTTCTGGGGCGGTTACCGGGTGGTTCCGGAACGGATCGAATTCTGGCAGGGGCGACCCAGCCGGCTGCACGATCGCTTCGAGTATGTGAGGGAAGGCGATGGCTGGCTCATCCAACGACTCCAACCCTGAACGGGTATCGAGCCTGATGCCGCAGATATGGCTGTGCCATGAGACTCCGGGCGGGGATCCCGCGGTTCCTGAATGGCTCATCGACTATGAACGGGAGACGGTCGCGAAATTCGGCGGCCCACGTAAACGGGAATACCTGACCAGCCGCTGGCTGATCCGTCAGGCCATCAGCCGCACCAGCGGCGAACCGGTCACCGACTGCCGTCCGGTACCCGGGCGTCCGAACCGCTCGGCGGTACCATCGGGCTTTTCCCTGTCCCTGAGTCATAGCCATGGCCTGTCGGCCTGTGTGGCAAGCCCGGTGGCGGGCCTGGGGGTCGACATCGAGCCTCTGCAGCGGCATCCTCAGTGGCACAAGGTGGTAAAACGCTGGTTTACCCCGAGGGAGCAGGAATGGCTGTTCCGTGCCGATGATCCGGGCAACTTTCTGGTGTCGTGGACCCTCAAGGAGGCCTGGCTGAAAGCTACCGGCCGCGGTATCGCCAACAACCTGCAGACCCTGGAGGTATTGGAGGGTTTTGAACTCTATGGCGATCAGGACGACAGCCACTGGTCGGCCTACTGTTACGAATGCGAGGGGTTCCTGGTGACGCTGGTCTGCCGGCAATCCGGGGCCACCGGCCAGCCCGGCTGGCCCTCCATCCAGTTGCTGCAGCCGCCGGCCGAGGACTTCGGCCTGGGAGAGGCGGAAGACCTGGACACTTACTGGGAACCCCGTGTCCAGCGCATCATTCACCCTGCAACCAGGACAGAGTGAGAGGCAACATGACTGAATCCGGACGCTGCCCCTGGTGCGGCACCGATCCGCTTTACGTGCATTACCACGATACGGTCTGGGGCCGGCCCGAATACGATGATCTGGCCCTGTTCGAGAAGCTTTGCCTGGATGGCCAGCAGGCCGGCCTGAGCTGGATCACCATCCTGCGCAAGCAGGAGAATTACCGATCCGCCTACGACGGCTTCGATCCCGAACGGATTGCCCGCTATGGTGACCACAAGGTGGCCGAACTACTGGCCAACCCCGGTATCATCCGTAACCGTCTGAAAGTTCAGTCGATCATTCGCAATGCCCGGGGGTATCTGGCGCTTCGGGAACGGGGCCAGGGGTTTGCCGATTTCCTGTGGTCCTTTGTTGATGGCCAACCCATCCAGAACCGGTGGCGCACGCTCGAGGAGGTGCCGGTTACCACCAATGAATCCGAGGCCATGTCCCAGGCGCTGAAGAAACAGGGGTTTACGTTCGTCGGCCCCACCATTGTCTACGCCTTCATGCAGGCCACCGGGATGGTCAATGACCACCTGACCGGGTGCCCGCAACACCACGAATGTTCGCAGCTGGCCGGATGATCCTGTCACGCCGGGAGTGCGTAAATACCGGGGTAACACCAACTCCGGAGATTCACTGTGAGAATCACCCTCGAAGAACTCAGGGACACCAAAGACCTGGTCGTTGACCTGCTGGAAATCCTATCGCTGGAAGGCCAGCAATACATGGCCAGACTGGTGATCGGCAACCAGACCCTCCTGCTATCCGATGCCGGGGGCAGGACAGCGCTGTTCCGCAGCGCCTGGCAAATCCAGGACACCCTCGGATCGTTCAACATCCTCGAAACCCAGGTAGTCCACCCATCCGCCTACCACGAAATGGTCGGCATGGCGCCGTCCGATGTCGAACCGATGAGAATCAGGATCCAGAGGCAGCGCCAGTGATTTCTGTGGCACGACTTGCGGTCCTGGTGGGTATCGCCGGGCTGATTCCGTTCATCGCCGGTACTGCCGGGCTGTTCCTGATGCCCGGGAACAGTGTGGCGATCCTGGCCTATTTCTATCTCTACAGCGCCGGCATCCTGGCCTTTATGGCAGGCATCTACTGGCCCATCTCAATGCAACTGGAGAACCGTTGCTATCCGCTGTCGCCGCTGGTGACCATGCTGCTGAGCCAGGCCTTTTTCGTCACCGCCGGTATCGGCCTGCTGGTGCCGACAACGGCCCAGGTTGTGGTCTATACCCTGGCCTACGCGGCGCTCTACCTGGTGGACGCCCGATGGATGAGGGTTTACTGGCCAACCTGGTACCGCCGGATGCGCCTGCTGCTCACCACGGTGGTCCTGGTGTGCCAGGTGACCGTGGGTGCCTGGTTCTTTGTTCTCCACGGCGCCTGAACTCAGGCGCCCGTTTCATCTCCGGCAGAGCCGAAACGGCTCTGCAGTTTGCGCAAGGCGCCTTTCTCGATCTGGCGGACCCGTTCCCGGCTGATACCCAGGGCATCGGAAATCACCTGCAGGGTCTCCGGATCAGGCAGGTCCAACCCGAATCGGCGCGTCAGGATATCCCGCTCCCGATCACTGAGCTCGCTCAGCATCATTCGCAGCTCGCTGCGCCGGTCCCGCTGGTTCATCGGATGGTCCGGAGCCAGCTGGTCACCGGCCGGAAGGGCATCAGCCATGGTCGCCGAACCGTCCTCCAGGATCGGCACGTCGGTGGACACTTCCCGGGCCGCCAGCGCCCGCAGCTCACCAATCCTCGAAGGTGTCGCCTCCATTGCGCTGGCCAGCTCGGACTGCGACGGCGTACGGCCAAGTTGCTGATGCAGGCGGAGCGAGACTTTCTGGAGCTGGCGAATCTCGTCCACCACGTTCTCCGGCGTGTGAACCACCCGGGTGCCCCGCTGCAGACAGCGTTTCACTTCCTCGCTGATCCACCAGTAGGCATAGGTGGAGAAGCGGAAGCCCTTGGTGGGATCAAACCGTTCCACCGCCTTGATCAGCCCGACATTGGCGTCCTGGATCAGGTCCGGCATGGGAATACCATGCTGGTTGTACCTCCGGGCGATGTGCACCGCCAGGCGCAGGTTGCTCTGGATCAGCTTGCGCCGACAGGCCATGGCCAGGTGATAGGCCCGGCGGCATCGGCTGGAAAAAGCGCAGGCGTCCCCGAAGCTGCCGATCACCTCACGAAAGGTCTGGGGTGTCGATTCCGGCAGTCCCAGTTCGGTGCTGACAATCCGGAAGCACAGGGACAGCTTTCGGGACAGACGACGCTCCTGATCGTCCGAGAGTATGTGATAACGGGACGCATCCCTGAAATACAGCCCGACCAGGGAATCCCTTTCACCATCGTTGGGCGGAGTCGGAGACGGTCCCAGCCTGTCATTTTTTCGCATGGCTACGGTACCGGTCTGGATCAGAATATTCTTGAAAAGATACGTTTGGAGCGGGCGGTCAGATTGGCGCGGTAGGGGCAAATGCGGAGGCCTGAGCCAGGTCAGGAAGGCAGCGGGAATGGAAGGCAGAGAAGGGGATCGGCCGCGCCCGGCCATGGGAACTCACCACAGGTGAGCCGGCCGACCGGGCGCCCGATCTGGAGGCAAGACGACCTCCATTACCAGTGAGCGGAGCGACCGGTTCCGCCCACCGGTAATCCTTTACTCGATGGATGCCGCCACGATGGCGTACTCGTGGTTGTGAGGCTCTATCAGGCTCGCGTGCAGGGCACTGATCGCCTTCTTATAGTTGTCCTCATCCACCACGAATTGGATATCCACCTGGCGCATGCACTGGTGAATCGCCAGCACACTGATGTCCTCATCCGCGAGCGACTTGACGGAACGGGCCAGGATGCCCGGCACCTTCATGTCGCTGCCGATGGCCGATACCAGCGCCACCTTGCGGGTATTTATCTCGGCGTTCGGGAATTCTTCCTTCAGCGCCTTGACCACACGCTTGACGTGCTTGAGCGTGCTGTCCACGTAGTGGGTGATGGTATTCGCGTTGGTGTCCTTGGACATGAAGCGCACCTTGAAGCGGCTCAGCACGTCCAGGATCCTGCGGTCGGAACCCGGCTCGCCCTGCATGTCCTGGTCGAACACCTCGATGGCGAACACACCCTTGGCGCCGGCAATGATTTCCACCTGCGGGGTCTCGCTGATGTAATCACCGGTGATCAGGGTACCGGTGTGCTCCGGCTCGAAGGTGTTCATCACCCGCAGCGGGATCTCGTTCTGGCGCAGGCCCTTGCCGGCCCGGGGGTGGATCGCCTCCATACCCAGGTTGGCCAGCTGGTCGGCCACGTCGTAGTTGGTCCGCCCAAGGGGCACCACCTTCTCCGCGCCGACAATGTTCGGGTCGGCGGAGCTCAGGTGATATTCCTTATGGATGATGGCTTCACGGGCGTTGGTGATCACCGCCACCCGGCTGAAGGTCATCTCGCTGTAGCCCCGGTCGAAGGTCCGCATCAGACCCTCCTTGCACTGGGCATAGCCGGTCACGATGGGCAGCTCTCGGCTCAGATCAACGGCATCGAAGGCCTGCTGGAGCTTCTCGTCGAGCGGCAGCAGTTCACTGTCACGCCAGCCGGTCAGGTCGACAAAGCGGGCGTTGATGCCTTCCTGCTGAAGCTTCAGGGCGGTGTTGAAGGCACTGTGGGCCTCACCGATACCCGCCAGCATCTCACGAACGGTCAGCAGGTGCTCTTCCAGCTGGAACTGGCCATAGGAGCACAGCCGCTGCAGATCGATCAGGCAGCCGCGAACGCCTTCGATACGGTCGGTGATAAACTGGTCCGCCTGCTGTTTGAGCATCGGATCCTGGAACAGTTCACCGTTGATGTCGGTCAGGAATTTCACCAGCTTGGTGAGGTCATCGCCCCAGGCCCAGTCCGACTCGGCATCCGCAAACAGGGCATAGACCCCGGGCTCGCCGGTCTTCTTGTGCTCGAGCAGTTCGTTGGTCACGCCGCCGTAGGCGGACACCACGAAGATGCGCTGGTAGAGGTCGTCCTTGCTGCGATTACCAATGATGATATTGTCGCGAACGGCCTCGTAGTTGCTCATGGAAGTACCGCCGATCTTCTCGACGGTATGCTGTGCAGTAGTCATATAGTTGCCTTCGCTATCCTGCAGAATGAATGTCCCGGAAGTGCGGGCGCCTTACGACGCCTCGCTGACTCCTTCCTGCATGATCTCGTCGACACTTTCCGCCAGCAGGGCGGCACCCTTACGGAGGTCATCCTCACTGGTGGTCAGCGGCATCAGGCACTTGATGACTTCGTCGTTCGGACCACTGGTCTCGATGATCAGGCCGCGCTCGAAGGCACGCTTGGTGATCGGACCGGTCAGATCCGCGTCCTTCGCTTCGATACCGCGCATCAGGCCCCGGCCCTTCATCTTGAACTCGCCCGGGTACTTGTCACAGATCGCCTGCAGAGCATCGCCCAGGACCTTGGTCTTGGCCTTCACTTCGTTGGCAAAGGCGTCGTCCTTCCAGTAGGTCTCAATCGCGGTACGGGCAGTGATGAATGCCATGTTGTTACCACGGAAGGTACCGTTGTGCTCGCCCGGATCCCAGACATCCAGCTCCGGCTTGAACAGCACCAAGGCCATCGGCAGGCCGTAGCCACTGAGGGATTTGGACACGGTCACGATGTCCGGTTTGATACCCGCGAATTCAAAGCTGAAGAACTCACCGGTCCGGCCGTTACCGGCCTGGATATCGTCCACGATCAGCAGGATGTCGTGCTTCTTGCACAGCTCGGACAGGCCCTTGAGCCATTCGGCACGGGCGGCGTTCAGACCACCTTCACCCTGAACTGCCTCAACAATCACAGCGGCAGGCAGTTCGACACCGGAAGAGCTGTCAGACAGCACCTTGTCCATGATCTCCAGGGTGTCCACGTCTTCACCCAGGTAGCCGTCATAGAACATGAAGTCCACGTGGCCAAGCGGCACGCCTACACCACCGCGGTGATGCTCGTTACCGGTGGCGGCAACAGCACCGGCAGTTACGCCGTGGAAACCGTTGGTGAAGGAAATGATGTTGGTACGGCCTTTCACCTTACGGGCCAGCTTCATGGCCGCTTCCACACAGTTGGTACCGGTGGGGCCGGTGAACTGCATCTTGTAGTCCAGGCCACGGGGGTCAAGGATGTACTTCTTGTACGACTCAATGAAGTCGTGCTTGGCGGTGGTGAACAGGTCCAGGCCCTGGCTCACACCGTCTGCCTCGATGTACTCGAGCAGGGCTTTCTTCAGGATGTCGTTATTGTGGCCGTAGTTCAGGGAACCGGCGCCGGCCAGAAAATCCAGGTATTCCTTGCCGTCTTCGGTGTACAGATGTGCGTTCTTGGCACGGTTAAAAATCACCGGAAAGGCACGGGAATAAACGCGTACTTCAGATTCGGTCGACTTGAAAATTTCCATTGTCTTGCCTCTTAGCATGTCAGGTTCGAGGTAGATGCGCGGGGACCTGTCGGTTAATACATTTCGGTCGCGACAAGCCCGCCGTGCGTTGGTTTAAGCCTTGGTGGCAGACCTACCTCGGGTGGTCTGCCGGCTAGTCCAATTCACAGTCAGTCATTCACGATAAGAGATCGTGAGACCAGGGCTCTCAGACGGGCTTCGTGAAAGGTCCGATGCGCAGCAGGAATTCGGAATCATGCTTGCCACCGAAGTGTTTCTCTTTCTCGAAGTGCTCGTGGTAGGTGAGCTCGGCTCCCATATCACGGGCGAATGAACGGAACAGCGCCCAGGAGGCCTCGTTGTCCTCGGTGATGGTCGTCTCCATGTGGGTGACGTCTTTGCACGCATCACGGGAAACGATCTCTTTCAGCATCCGCTTGGCGAGGCCCTGTCCACGACCTTTCTCGTGAACCGCCACCTGCCAGACAAACACGGTCTCGGGCTGTTGGGGAGGGATGTATCCGGAGATAAAGCCGACCAGATCGCCTTCCTTCTCCGCGGCCACGCCGGTCTCGGCAAAGTGGCTGCACTGCAACAGGTTGCAGTAAATCGAGTTGGGGTCCAGCGGCGGGCACTCGGCCACCAGCTGGTGGAGCCTGTAGCCATCATCCTTCGTGGGTGTGCGAAGCGTGATGGCGGTGGTATTCGAACCTTCTGATGTCATAACGTGATCAATTCGCTTCTAAAAGTTAGTGCTGAATTATATAGACCACAAAATATATTTCAAGTTGCGGTCCATTTGTCCACGGCAAGACGCCCGTCCCGACCTTTTAAGAATAGACCGAATTGAAGCAATCGCCAGTGACAATCAGATTAAAAACCGGAAGGGAAAAGGACATCCCCGGGCGCCAGGGAAGTGCCGTTAAGAAGCCGGCTCCGGTAGGAAGCCTCCGCATCGGAACCGGAAGGCCAGAGCGCGTCGAATCGTCCCAGCCAGGCCTCGCGATCAAAGGCGACAGGCACCAGTGAAAAGTGCAGGCCTCGGCGCTCCAGCGTTGACACAGCCTCAACAGAGGGCCCGTATGAACTGATCCGGGCAATCAGCCCGCGGGGGTCGCGATGCAAGTTGCCCATGCCGGCAGAGCCATTATTAACCACCAGCCGGGCCTGATTTGCCACCAGCCCGGACCAGAGCACCGGCAGGCAGGTATGGGTGCAGACCATGGCGTCGGCGCCGGTCGTATTGAACCATTCCGCGAGCCTGACTTCGTTACCTTCGGCAAACGCCTCGTGGGCCAACCCCCAACCCGCCAGGGATTCGGGATCGGCGTGCAGCACCAAAATCTTTAGGCCTCCAAACATCAAGCAGTGGTATCGGGGCAGATCAGCTAACTGCATCCGGATATCGGGGTGGGCTGCCGCCACTCTCTGGAGCCGTTCGATGATTCGGTTTGAACGCGCCACCACGCCCTGATCAACAAACTCGGGGTAGGCGCAACCACACCCCGCACCGGGGCTCGGATTGGCCAGTTCATACTCGACGTTACCCAGAATGACGGTATGCCCAAACACCCGCTCATTGACGGCCCGGAACAGTTCATCACTGGCATTGAACCAATTGAAATCCCCGTTGAACACCAACTGGACGTGCCGGCCCTCGCGCTCTTCCGCCCGGGCCATACGCTCGATTTCGTCCAGCGCAAGGATATTGCCGTAGAGCCCACCGATCACATACAGCACATCCGCGGAACTCTCACTGACCTGCCGGCACAAATCGGCGGGATCGTAGCGGTAAGCCAACGGACAACTGCGACCTTCCTGCGTCATGGATCAGGCCTCCCCGGCAGCCAGCGAACGTCCCGCCAGACGCCGCAACACCAACGGGACAAAGAACCCGGCGGAGCAGATCAGGAAGCCCCAGGCATTCACACCCAGCAGCATGGCGTATTTGCCGTCACCAATGGCCCAGCTTGGCGGAATCAGGCCCACGGCGAGCAGGACACCCAGTCCCAGGCCGGTCCAGAAACTCAGATGAAAACTCCAGGGCGACCAGCGGGTGAAACCATAGAACAGGAATACCGGCGCCAGGCCCATCACCATTGTGCCGGAGATGGTTGTGGCCTTGAGAATGTCGGTGCCGGCAAACATCGGCAGGTTACCGAGGAACGCAAACACCACCATAACCACGGCACCGACCCGCATGCTCGGCAGCCTGTCTTTTGCCCGCCGCGCCAGCCGCGGAAGGTCCACCGCGAGGGATTTGGCCAGCGAGGTGAAGGTGGAATCCAGGGTGGAGCCGGCGGAGGTCATCATCACCACACTCATGAAGAACAGCGCCGCCAGCCCCAGGGACTGCCCGACAGCGGCCGGCGCATTGCCCATGGCTTCGATACCGTTCAGCCGCGCATGAACCCCGACCAGGCTGAAAATGAACACCGCGACAAAGCCCAGTAGGCCAGCGACCACAAAGCTCTTGAGCATGGTCTTTTCCTTGTTCACGAACCCGCGGTCGGTGAGCACCGGATCGTGGAACGGATAGCTGAACAACTGCAGCAGGGCGACCAGCAACAGGTCGAAGCCGGCATCAAGCCGGAACTCGCCGTTACTCAGCAGCGCACTGGTATCGTTTGCCGGAATGATCAAGAACAACACCGCCCCGACAAAGAACACGAACACAAAAGCCTGGATCACATCGGTAAAGATCGACGAACGCAGCCCGCCTTTCAGGCTGTAGGCCAGGGTAAACACCGTGAACAGCATCGCCGCGGCGTAATACTCCCACTCCCCGGGCAGTCCGAAGTACCCGCCCACGACCGCGGTGTTGCTCCAGACCTCGTTATACAGCCGGATCAGGATCGCCGCCGCAAACGCCAGACTGGCCAGCCGGCCGAATCGCGAGGTCAGAAAATCCTGCAAACTGCGGGCCCCGGTCTGGGTCCGAATCAGGTAGATGACATAACCGGCCACCGGAATCGACAGCCAGTAACTGGCGTACGCCAGACCACCGACCACGCCGTAAGCCGCCCCCAGATTGGCCGCATTGGTCACCGACTTGGCGAAGATCCAGCTGATAAAGATACTGGCCGTCAGTGACCACTGACCAACCGGATTCCCCTGATCATCGGCGCCTTTATAGAACGAGTTCGCGTTCTTGCTCTTTGGCGACAGCACATACATCACCACGCCGTAGACCAGCAGAAATCCCCAGAACAGGGAGGCTTCTGTGAAATTCATGTTCTCGTTCCTTTGTTCTTTGGTTCCGGGGCTTTTCCCGGGTTTCTGGTTTGGGTGGAGTCGGGGGGGGGGGGGGGGGGGGGGGGGGTTTGGA
>NZ_JAWLHI010000025.1:25123-30570 GCF_041690455.1 Marinobacter sp. | reverse complement strand
GTAGGGGGTTCAAAAAAACGCCCGTGAACCCATCCATGGGGGGCTTGGTCGCGCCGTCCCTGGCGCTCCACATTTTTTGAACCCTCTACCTGCCAGCGCCTGGTTCAACGTCAATCGCGCCTGCCCCGACGAAGGATTAGATGCCAAAAAATCAAAACTCAGGTGCTTTTTGTTTCCTTCGCCATCAGTCCCGAATAGCAAAGCCGTATCCGCGGTCTGGGGGGTGAGGTTATTTTCCCGCCAGGAAAAAGATGTCTGAGCGAAGCGAGTTGTTTTTCCCAAGGGAAAATAACCTCACCTCCCAGGCCGCCAATGACCAGCCATCAGTCCTGCAATCGACAATGCCCAAGCCTAGGCAGGCGCCGAACAACTAGCCCCAAAGCGGTAGCAGGAGAAACACCGGTGATGCCGCAACATGATCCGCTCGTCCATGCTCTCGGCCAACGACCCACCCAGGTCATACTGCGGATCATCATCCACCAGCGTGCAGGCATACACCCGCACCGCATCCCCCTTCTTCACCAGCATCCGGGTATAGGTACACATGAAGTGTGCCCGCGATTCTTTGGTCGGATACTTCTCCATGCAGGTCTCGGTAATCTCCGGACTGCCATCCTCGGAACCCGGTGTGCCCAGATCCGGGAACGCGGTAAAGGCCAGGTCCTCCGGGATATTCCACTCACGGAAAATATCGCGGAACGCCGCCTCGACGTCCGAGGGAATCTCCTCCGGGTCGGTCTGGCGCGCGATGGACACCTTGAAACCCTGCTCGATCAGCCAGCGGATACCCTCCAAAGCCTGGTCGAAACTGCCTTCACCCCGGTCCTTGTCGTGCCGGGCCCGGTCCGGAAAATCGAGGCTGACCCGGAAGTGGATCGGATAGGGATTGTCCAGCAGAGGCAACACCTGGTGCCGACGTTTCAGCAACGGCTCGGTGGCGTTGGTGAGCACGAAGCAGGGCCGGTGCTGGCTGGCGTAATCGAGGATGTTGACGAAATCCCGGATGACGAAAGGTTCGCCACCGGTGAACGAAAACTGCTCCACGCCCATATCGATGGCCTCGTGGATAAACGGCTTCACATCGCTGAGCTTCATGCCAGGAATTCGACCGTCGCCAGGGTGGGAGCCCTCCAGGCAGAAGGGACAGGCCAGGTTGCAGGCGGTGCCGGTGTGAATCCACAGCTCTTTGAGCTTGTCCGCATCGATGTAACCCCGGGGATCACCGTTGCGGGTATGGGTCCAGCTGTCGAACGCCCGGGGTTCGAGGACTTCCACGGCCGGAATGCGTTTACTGCGGGCCGGTCGGGTTTCGGTCAGGGGCATAGATGCTCCTCGATCATTCAATGTTATTGGGCACAGACACGGGTAGGACGGTTCTGTTACAGCAACCGCCTGATTTTTTAGCCCGTTGTCACTTCTTTACGCTTTTCCTGCCGGCTCTGATCTTTTTTTCCCCGGCGCCAACCGTGAAGTTTCTCAAGAAGCCTGAGGATGCCTTCTGGCGCATGGGCGCGTTTCCATTCACCAGCCGCGTACTTGGCGGACTCGTTCCAGGTCGGGTAGGGGTGGATGGTACCCAGGATCTTGTTCAGGCCCAGGCCATGTTTCATCGCCAGGGTGAATTCCGCCAGGATTTCACCGGCGTGGGTGCCTACTACAACCGCACCCAGAATCTTGTCCTTGCCCGGCGGTGTCAGCACCTTGATGAAGCCATAGTCCTCGCTCTCGGCAATCGCCCGGTCCAGGTCATCCAGGCCGTAGCGGGTGACCTCGTAGGCAATTCCCTTTTCTTTCGCTTCTGCTTCGCTCAGGCCGACCCGCGCCACCTCCGGCGAGGTGAAGGTGACCCAGGGCATTACCCGGTAGTCCACCCGGAAGCGCTTGAACTGGCCAAACAGGCCGTTCACCGCAGCGTACCAGGCCTGATGGGCGGCGGCGTGGGTAAACTGGTACGGCCCGGCCACATCGCCACAGGCAAACACGTTCGGATAACGCAGACTCATATCCTCTTCAACCGGCACGGTACCGTTGGGCAGGGTATCCACGCCTATCCGCTCCAGGTCCAGGCCGGATGTGTTGGCCGCACGCCCCACCGCGACCAGCACCTGATCGAAGGAAATTCTCACGCGTTCACCCTCATGATCGCAGTAGGCAACCTTCTCGCCTTCCTCAATGCGAAACTCGGTGGCCGAATGTTTCAGCCGGACGTCGATGCCATCGGCCTCAAACTGCTTCATGACCACCGAGGCAACATCCACATCTTCTTTCGACAGCAGACGCTCACCCCGCTCCACCTGGGTTACCTTGCTGCCCAGGCGCGCGAAAGCATGGGCCAGCTCGCAGCCGATCGGGCCACCGCCCAGTACCAGCAAGCGCTCCGGTTGATCCTGCAGTTCCCACAGGTTCTCGGAGGTCAGCGGTTGCATGTCTTCAAGTCCCGGAATTGGCGGCATGGCCGGTTTTCCACCAGTAGCCACGATGATACTGCGTGCCGTCAGTCGTTCGGTACGGCCATCGTTGTGCCGAACCTCCAGTTCCCAGGGAGATACGAAGCTCGCCTCGCCGGAGATGCAGTCGACACCCAGCTTCCGGTAACGCTCAGGGGAATCGTGGGGCTCGACCTTGGCGATCACGTCCTTGACCCGATTCATGATGTTCCTGAACGAGCCCTTCACCGGCACCGACTCCAGGCCATAACGGTTGGCGTGGCGCAAAGTGTCGGCCGCCTTGGCGCTGCGAATCAGGGCCTTGGAAGGCACGCAGCCGGTGTTAAGGCAATCACCGCCCATTTTGTGCTTTTCGATCAACGCCACTTTTGCCTTGACGGCCGCAGCGATGTAGGCCGAAACCAGTCCTGCCGAACCGCCGCCAATGACCAGCAGGTTGTAGTCAAAATGCTCGGGTTTCTGCCAGCCGGCATACACCCGCCGGCGGCGGATAAAGCCCACGACAAACTTGGCAATAAGGGGGAATAGCCCGAGCAGGGCGAAGGACAGGAGCAGGTCGGCGGACACGATATCGCCAGTGGACTGGATCTGACCCAGCTGGGTGCCGGCATTCACGTAGACAAAGGTCCCCGGCAGCATCGCAATCCAGCTAACCAGGGCATAGGTGCGCAACTTCATACCGGTCAGGCCCATGGCCAGGTTGATCAGGAAGAACGGAAAAACCGGCACCAGGCGCAGGGTTGCCAGGTAGAAGGCACCGTCCTTTTCAATGCCTCTGTCGATCTTGGCAATGGTGTCCTTGTAGCGCTCCCGCAGGGTATCCCTTAACAGGAACCTGGCTACCAGAAAGGCCAGGGAGGCACCCAGGGTCGAAGCAATGGATACCGTAATCAGCCCATAAAGGTTACCGAGAAAGGCACCGCCGGCCAGAGTCATGATGGTTGCACCAGGCAGGGACAGGGCCGTCACGACCACGTAAATCAACCCATAACCGATAACTGCCACCAGCAGGTGCCGGTCAATCCATTGCGCCAGCGCAGCCTGATGCGACTGCAGGTTCTCCAGGGTCAGCAGCTTGTGGCCGTCCAGGCCGATAAACACAGCCACGATCGCGGCGATAACCAGAATGAGTAAAAGCTTGCTTCGATTCATGTCCATACCTGCAAAAAATGTATAAACCAGTACGTTGTTATTGCTGAGACACGATCACCGGCTGGATGTTACATCGTCCTTGATTTAAGATTTTTGAGCAATCGCTACAGAATACCGGAACTTTTCCGGAATCCGAACCACTATAAAGACACAGCGATCGAAGCCAGACTGACAAGGGACGGAAACCCATGGACACAGCAGTGCATCCGGACACCGAAGACTCACTCATAGAAGCACTCAAACAGGGCGATTCGACAGCGTACAAGCAAGCGGTACGCAAGTACTCCCCGGGCATGCTGGCGGTCGCCCGGTTCTACCTGGACCACTCCACTGCCGAAGAGATTGTCCAGGATTGCTGGGTAACGGTGATTGATGCCATACACAAATTTGAAGGCCGTTCCGGCCTTAAAACCTGGCTCCACCGGATCGTCGCAAACCGGTGCAAGAACAAGCTCCGCGCCAGCAAACGTGAAGTAGCTACCGATTTTTCCGAAAGTCTCGAGCCGGAGCTGGCCGAACGCTTCAACGCCACTGGCCGATGGGATGTGCCGCCAAAGCTGCAGTTCCACGAATCCGCCGATACCCTTATGGAAAATGGCGCACTCAGCGACTGTCTCGACAAACACCTGTCCGCTCTGCCGGAATCCCAGCGCTCCGCCCTGATGCTCTACGAAGCCCACCAGCACAAATCCGAGGATGTCTGTAACATTCTGGATGTCAGTGCCTCTAACCTTCGGGTACTTTTACACCGAGCGAGGCAGAAGATCTTCCTCATGGTGGAAACCTTCCAGGAGACGGGCGAATGTTAATGTGCAGGGACCTGGCCGAAATAGCCAGTGACTACATCGATGGCGAACTCAGCGGCCGGCAGAACCTGTCCGTGAAAATGCACCTGATGATGTGCAAGGACTGCCGAACCTTTATCGGCAACCTGCGCGCAAGTACCGAGCTTTTGCAGGCACACTCCGCCGGCCATCCGGACGAGGAACTCCTGCGCCGGATCGACGAGCGGATCTCCGAAGCACTCAAGACGCGAAGAACCCGGGACAAGGACGACGAATGAATGTTCCCGGCGTGGATCGTCACACTTCCGGAATTTGTTGCCTGCCCTTGTTTTCTCTTGGACCAACCGCCTGAACTCGTCTTTTCCGTTCGGCCTCAAGCTTGTCCGCCCAACTCTCCACATCGATCGGAATGGTCCCGGTAATCTCCAGGGAACGATCCTCCAGCACCTGTTCCAGGCTTCGCACTCGCTGTTGCTCAATCACCTCGTCCCGGTGATGCAACAACGCTTCAATTTGGGGCCGGAATGCCCGAACCATGGACGTCAGCCACCGGTTCACCGGCCAGCTGGGATAAGCATGGTCAATGGCGAACCGATCCAGCACGGTCACAGTCGTTGCGGCCGGTAACCAGCTCTCATCGGTCACCCAGCGATTTACCGTGAACAGGGCGGTGGGATAGCCCCAGGCATCCATGGATATGGCAATCAGGTGCGCCACCCGGTCCCCGCCCGTGGGCCCCATGGCTGGCTCTGCCCCCTCAGGTAATGAGGCGTCGCGAAGGAACAGATGGAAATGGCCATGTTCCGCGTAGTCTTCCCGGTGGGCGTGGTAGTAATACTGGGACGCCGTCTCCCGGTCATAGACGTCCTCTTTCGGGTAATGATCCATTTCATAGAAAGGCCCCTGGCCCTTGAGCACTTCCCCAACCACATTCAACCCGCCTTTCTCCAACACCCGATAACACTCCCGGATATCGTCAATGGCCGCCAGGCTGATTGCGAGCTGCGCGTCGGTCAGGCTCGCCAGCCTGGGAATACGAAGTTCTGTCATAGCCTTTCACCTC
>NZ_JAWLHI010000025.1:0-25113 GCF_041690455.1 Marinobacter sp. | reverse complement strand
AATTCCCGGAAGCCGCGCCCATGAACATTTGCAGCAACCTCAGGCAGCGGCATCTGCCCGCCGTTTCCCGGCACTGGCGGAACAGGGGTTCTTCGCCGCACACGGATTTTTCGTGGCGCAGGGTTTTTTACCGGCGCACGGGTTGCAGGCACCGCATTTACCGCCCTTCAGGGCACAGGGATTGGCCGCCAGTTGCTCCTGGACCTTACCCATATAGGTGGTGAGTGCCGCCAGCTGTTCCCCACTCCAGTCCAGTGGCTCGGCTGCCATGGGCTGAACCATGCAGATCTGGACCATCTCATCCAGATGCACCGAATCCATACCAAACATGTCGCGAGCCATGGCCACGGAGTGCGGATAGGCGTTGGCAAAGGTGGCGTTGTAGCCGGCACCATCGTTATGACAGGTCGCGCAGGACAGACCATTCCCGCTGAGGGAAGTATCGTTGAACAGCTTCTCCCCCAGCGCCATCAGCTTGCTGGGATTCCCCTCATAGGGCTGATAGTTGGCCGGCCTGGAGACCTTTTTTGCGGCACAGGGATTTTTGGTGGCACAAGGGTTTTTGGCGGCGCAAGGGTTACACCCGGCCTTGCAGTACTGCTCTGCCTTGCACTTGTTCTTGCACGGAGAACAGGGGCTACAGGCTGCCGCTGCGAGCCCGCCGGTGCCCAGCATGGCCGTCACCAGGGCCGCAGACCACCAGGTGGCGCGACGATGTTCGAACGAAGTGCGAATCGCATTTCTCAGAGGATGAATTGTGGACATTGTCTCTCTCCCCGATCATGGAGTTATGATTTGGGGCCTTCGTGGCCCGCCACCACCCGAAGGGGCGGTCAGGTAGGAGACACATGAGTTCCGGAACTATTACACCGGTCTGAAAAAGCAATCGGCGACTAATCCATGAGCCACGCATTAATGATGAGGGTTCCCGATGACCAACAACCTGCCCAACGACAGAAAACCTAACGTAATCGCCGCACTGGCCGGAGGCTGGGTCGGGGATTCAGCCAGCCTTGGTCTGCACTGGTTGTATGACAGCGCGCGCATTCTGGAAGTAGGCGGTGAATCACCGGAATTCCTGCCACCGGATGACGATTATTTCAAAGGCGGATTCGGTTACTTTGCCCATGAGGGCAAACAGGTTGGCGACGTCAGTCATTATGGCGCTGCCACCAATGTGATCACCGACACCCTGCTCGCAAACGAGGGCAGGCTGGATATCCGCGATTACCAGCGCCGTTTTCGAGCGTACTTCGGGCCTGGTGGTCAGTGGCAGGGCTATATCGACAACCCGTCGCGGGTCACCCTGAACAACCTGAACACCATTGAGCAGGAAGCCATTGAACAGGCCCAATCAACCGTCAGGGCCGAATTGACCGATCAGCAAAGGCGGATACTGGTGCAGAAGGTACTGCCCTACACGCGGCGCCTGAGTGGCGAGCAGCTGGCGGAACCGGTTCGCAGGGCCATCGACCTGACCTACCATGAATCGGAGGTTCAGGAAGCGGGCGTTTACCTCGCTGAAACCATCGACCAGCACCTGTTGCCGGAAAGCGGCGCCAACGACATGCAGCTGCCCGCAGTATCCAAGCTGCCGCCCCTGGTGGCCAGTTATTGCGGCAGTGATCGATTGATGGAGCTTACCGAAGCCGCTGTCCGGGTCACCAATCACAATGACGAAGCGGTGGTCTGGGCAAAGTGCGCGGCGCGGCTTCTGGATCTTCTTTTCCGGGGCGAGTCGATGTCGGCGGCTCTGGAAACGGCCAAAGCCGAAGCTCCGGACCAGGCCAGCCTGGCCAGGGCCCAGTCCGGTTCATCGCTGGATGCGATACAGGCCGGCGACACATTCGGCCGCACCTGCTACCTGCATGAAGCCATGCCGGTGATCTTCCATATTCTGACCCACGCCAGAAGTTATACAGAGGCGATTCGCGCCAATATTCACTGTGGTGGCGATTCCTGTGGCCGAGCCTGGATTATTGGCCCGGCTATAGCAGCGATACACGGAGTTGGCGGTGAGCGCGGTATCCCGCTCAGCTGGCTGACGCGGGTCACCGAAGCGCCTGCGATCCTCCGGGATATTGAAGCGCTGGTAAACCGGACCTGGTCAGTCTCGCGTTGACGGGCAAGGCGCCCCGCAGGGCGCACAGGCGGTTTCATCCCGCTGCATCAAGGCCGTTTCCACGTTGCCCTGACCGGAATTGAACGCAAAGGTGGGGCTGCTCAGGTGATCGGCCATGATCAGCACCAGAATCACCCCGAACATGACCAGAATGCGGGTTCGACTGTAAGCTTTTTCCATGGTGTCCTCCCGCGTCAGTTTGGCAGCCGGAACCACGGCCGGAGCCGGATTCCGATCAGTGAACCGGCAAACGCGCAGGCAAACCAGATCCAGGCATGCAGGCTGGCCGAGGCAATGCCGGAAAACAGCGCGCCGATGTTGCAGCCAAACCCCAGCCGGGCACCATAACCCAGCAGCAAACCACCCACCACGGCGGCCAGGAACTGGCGACCTTCTGGCCGGTTACGACTGGCCTCGTTGAAACGGTTAGCCAGACCCGCCGCCAGCATCGCGCCCAGCAGTAACCCGAAATTCATCACCGAGGGGATGTTGGTCAGCACCGAATCCTTCAGGGCCATGGCGGGGTAATCCCAGGACCAGAACTCGAACTGGGCCATGTTCACACCGACCACTTCCAGAGCCTTTGCGCCCCAGACGTTGAAGGCGAAGGTAATGCTCCAGGGGGCACCGCCGATGGCCAGGGTCAGGGCATTGCCGGCCGCGAGAATCAGGATGGCCCAGGTGAAGGGCCAGCGACCACTCAGCAAAGTTCTGAGCACACCGTGGCTCTGGCCTTTCCAGAGCAGTTCATCCCGCTCGATCGAACCATGGGCCTTGCACTCGATGCGGTTGACCCACCAGGCGATCAATCCCAGACCGACAAACTGCACCAGAATAGCACCGCTGACGCCAAAGCTGTTCACCAGTGGTACCGGATCGAACCCGGGCTGATCCAGCCACCAGGGCAGGTGGATGGATCCGAGCACGGCACCGGCAATGAAAAAGACCAGTGTGACCACCATGCGAATGTTGCCAGCTCCCACGGTGAACAGGGTACCGGAACCACAACCACCCCCCAGCTGCATACCGATGCCAAAAAGGAATGAGCCAACCACCAGGGAAGTGCCCACCGGCGCCACCGCACCCACCAGACCTTCCTGACCACTATGGAGCATGGGCACCATGACCAGGGAGCTGACCGCGAACAGCAGCAGCTGGGCGCGCATGCCCGCGCCGCGTTTTTTCACCACCAGGTTGCGCCAGCCGGCGGTAAAGCCGAAGGCACCGTGATAGAGGGCCATACCCAGCACGGTGCCTACCACAAACAGCACCACCATGAAGGGGGCCGTTTCCAGCCAGATCAACCCACCCAGCAGAGCGACGCCCGCCAACGCGGTCGAGACAATAAACCGGTCTACCTGCCAGGGTGGTTGTTGGAGATCCGGCTGAAGAACTGCGGAGTCAGTCATCTCGTTTCCATCTAATCAGGCATTCAGTTAAACAGGTCCAGCAGTTTGCTGAGGCCTTTTTTCGCCACCTGCATCGGGCGGTCACTGTCCTGGGACCATTCCGCCATGGAGCCATCGTACAGCGCCACTTCTTCGAAACCCGCCAACTCGCTCAGCACGAACCAGTCGGTGGCGGCCCAGTGTCCGGTGTTGCAGAAGGCAATGGTGCGGGCACCGGGGTCCAGCTCGGCTGTGTTTACCTTTTCGGTAATCGCTTGCCGGTTCAGATAGAACACCTGGTCCTGCTGGTTGATGAACGAGTCATGGGGGAGGTTCCGGGAACCGGGAATGGTGCCGGGTGCTTTGGCCGCCGGCGACTTGGTCTCGCCCCGGAAATAATCTGCCGGGCGGGCGTCTACCAGCTGCGCCTGGGTTTCTCGGGCTTGCTGGACCTCCTCGAGGCTGGCCATGAGAGGTTCCTGAAGCTCGCCCTCGAACTGCGCCACCGGCAAGCCTGCGCCATCGCCCGTGGCAACGTTATAGCCCGCCGCTTCCCAACCGGCAAAACCACCGTTGAGGATCGTTACCGCGTCATGTCCCAACACCCGGAAGGTCCAGTAGACCCGGGCCGCACTGCCGAAATCGGTTACCCCTGTTCCGGCGGGCACGACAACCACCGTCGCGTCATTGGTAATGCCCAGACCACCAATCAGGCGCTCCAGAGACCGAACCGGGGGCATCACGCCGGTCACGCCGTCCCGGGTTTCCCGCCAGCCATCATTGGTGTAGCTGCTATAGACGGAGCCAGGGATGTGTCCTTGCTGGAAGCTGCTCCGGTCACCACCGTTATCAATGCCGGAGCGAACATCCAGAACCACCAGCTGGTCATCGCCCAGACGGTCATTCAACCAGGCAGCGTCCACCAGGGCTGGCACCTGGGCCTTGGCCGCGTAGCAGAAGGCGCTGAACAGAAACAGAACTGATAATGTCGCCAAACGAATCATGGGCGCACCTCCAAAGGGAGATTGATTTTGAATGATCATTATGATTGACGATTGGCGTTATTAAAATAGGAACATCTATATCTTTTGGAACTATCCAAATGAGAAAAATTTCCACTCAAAAGCCAGCTCCGCTGTAACGCCCCCCACGACTCCAGTGTCTATACGCTAACGGCAACGACTTCGCGAAAGACGCTGCCATCACTGAAACGGCAATGGAGTATGGATCATGAAAAAGATCACCCTGATTCTGGCTTCTTTAGTTCTGGCCATGTCTGCCACCACAGCACTGGCCATGAATGGAAAGGCGGATGACATCAACGAGGCCCGCAGCTACCCCAATAAAACCGCTGACTCTGTTGCGGATGTGCGGGTATCCGCAAAATAACCTCCACATATGGGCACGGCGGGGCATCCCTGCCTCGCCGTGCACTGCACTGCCATGCCAGCCGATCCGACTTATTCCTGGTCAAAATTACCGGTAGAGAAATTGGACGGGCGGTTCAGTGACCAGTCGTAATCAATGTATTCCAGCTCCGACGTATCGCTTGCCTGGTCGGCCACCCCGTCACTGGCCCAGCGCTGAATGAAGCTCCGCACGGAACCCTCCGCTTCAACAAAGTCCTGCTCGTACCACTTGAACAGTTCCGTGCCGTGAAGGGTGTCGCCGCTTATCCTGAGATGATGAGGAGTGTTGAGTGCACGCCGGGTGTTCTCTTCCAGCATGGCCTCCAGGTTGTCCGCAGTGTAAATCTGTTGCCGCAGAGGTGGGCAGCCGACCGAGGCGCAATTCACTGCAAAATGAACACGGGCGTCCCTCCACCCCCGGGACTGATAATCCTTACCGAGCAATTTCCCCTTCTCGATACCATCCAGGGAGAAACGCTCATCGCCAATCACAAACGTTTTCCGTTCAAAGATGCTGTCGACGAACGGATTCAGCCGCCCCCCGTAATCCCAGACCGACGAGACCAGCTCGCCATCCGGCCTTTCGGTCAGGATCTGGGCGAGCATGAAAAAATTGTAGGCGTTGATCCAGAACGCCACCGACTCCTCACGCCCATCCAGGGTCTCCGGATTGAACTGCTCCAGTGCCTTGCCCTGGCTGGCCAGCGTCTTTGCCAACCTGTCATCCACCAGTGCAGCTTCATAGTCGAAGGCAGAGACCAGGCCGTTACCAGGCAGGGTTTGCTCCGTGAGATACTCGGTCAGCAGTCCCTGATACTCCCGGAAAAGACCGGGGTTGATATCTGCCCACGCCAGGACTGGCACCAGGGTCAGGACCACAAAAATCGAAAAAGACCGCTTGAGATGCATTCCCACTCCTCGCTCAGTCGGTTCGTTTCAAATCAGAAGACGTGGCTACAGACCCGAACGGCGCTCAACTGTTACAGCGTCGGAGCAGATGCTCACACCCTGCCATCCAGATGCAGCCAACGGGCAAGGCGGGATTGCGGGCGACGGCCCAGGTACAAAGGCAAGGTGCTCATGACCAACAGGACGGTGGCTGCGGCGATTACCGTCAGCACCGGATTGAGCTCGAAACTGTGGCCGAGCCCGGCAAAAACGAAGGTCATCGGCAACATCCCCAGGGCCGTGGCCAATGCATAGCGCCAGAGCTGGATGGCCGTGACCCCGGCGGCGTAACTGATCAGAGCAAAGGAGAACAGGGGAATCAGACGGGTCAACAATACCGCAACGAACAGAAACCTCTGGGACCCCCGGGCCGAGAACACCGGGTTCTGGTCCAGCTTGCGTTGTACCGCCTCCCGCCCGAGGATCCGTGCCAGGTAAAAGGCGATGAGGGAGCCGGCAAGCGCCCCGGCCACGGCAATGGCCGTACCGGTGAACATGCCATAGACCAGACCCGCGGCAGCACTGATGGGTAGCGTGGGAATCGGCCCGACGACGACGGCAAGAACCATCATCAGCATCAGGAACACAGGCCCGAGTATACCCTGGTGCATCAGCCAGTCTGACAGGGCTGCGGGCGCCAGGCTGGCGGGCATGCCCAGCTGCCGGAGCAGCAGCCAGATAGCGGCCATCAGTAACGCAACGAGGGCCAGGAAAGAAAGACGAAACAACCACTGTGAACGGATCATCGGAGTATTCTACCCGTCACAGGGGCATCGGGAAGGTAAAAAAACGCTGGCAGGCCGTGTGGAATCAACCACACGGCCTGAACCAGAGGTTTACTGGTTTTTGCTCCAGGCGAACTTCTGGAACGGCTCATCAACCGGCGTTTGGGCAATGTGGTTGATGTAGTTGCTCATGGTCTTCTGGGACAGGGTCAGAATTACGTCCAGCACCTGCCGATGACCGTAGCCTGCCTTGAAGAATGCATCCAGGTCTTCCTCGCTAACGTTCCCCTGCTTGCGCATCACCGCCAGGGTGAAATCGCGAAGCGCTTCGAGCTTTTCGTTCGGAAGCGGTGTCTCGTTACGCAGTGGCTCAATGATGTCGTCGGACACCTCCATCATCTTGGCGATGCCGGTATGTGCCGGCACACAGTAATGGCAGGCGTTCTCGACATTGATGGTCTGCCAGACAACGGTTTTCTCGTCGTTATCGAAACTGCTGTCCAGCACCAGCTGATGCAGCTTCTGATACGCCTCCAGCACCTGGGGGGATTCCGCCATTACTGCGTGCAGGCTCGGAATCATGCCGAAACCTTTTTGCGACTTCTCCAGAAGTGGCTTGGCGCCTTCCGGCGCAGATTCGGTGTCATGCAACTTGAAATCAGCCATGGTGCAGCTCCGTTTTTGAATGTTTACTCAACAACATCGAGACTAACTGTTATTGAGCAGTCATTCAAGATATAATTGAGCGAACATTCAAAGTAACGGTAGATGGTATCGGTATGCCCAGACCTCCAAGTTATGATCGGGAATCCGCCCTCACGAGGGCCGTCAGCCTGTTCTGGGAAAAGGGCTACCATGGCAGTTCGATGAAGCAGATCGAGCAGGCCCTGGATATGCGGCCCGGCAGCATCTACGCCACCTTTGGCAGCAAGGATGGTCTGTATTCGGAAGCCCTGACCCGCTATGCCGAAGCCGGCGGCGCGGAGCTGGCCGAGCACATGGCCTGTTACGATTCCATCATCGAAGGGCTGCAGGACTATCTGCGCCGGATTGCGCAGGGCTGTACCAAAAAAGGCACCGCGCCCTCCCGTGCCTGCCTGATCGTCAAGACCCTTCTTGAATCCAGCAATACCCACGCGGGGCTGTCCGAACAGGCGCAAGCGATTCTGGGAGCGATAGAGCAGTCCTTCTCGGATTTGCTTGAGCAGGCCAGGGAACAGGGTGAACTGAGGGAATCCGTCGATCCCGGTCGCCTTGCCCGGCTGTTGCAAAGCCAGATCATGGGGTTACGCTCCATCGCCGAGCGCAACCTCCCTGATGATGAGCTGGAAGCCCTGGGTGATGATATGGCGAGGATTCTCGACGCCTATCGTGCGGACTGACCCCGGCCCTTAAAGAAATAAGAAGCCAATCTTCGAGCAGCTCTGTAACGCTCCCTGATCTCGTGTGTCCATATTGCGAACACCGCCTCTTGAACCCTTAAACAAGTGGCGGGCAATCAGCAACACGGAGGACACAACCATGAGAATCCTGACCTTGATCGGTATCCTGTTCGCTTTCGCCATGGGTGCAACTGCCCAGGCTGAAGGGGTCAGCAAGGAAGATGCCGAATGCGGCAACAAGGCAACCTGCCTCCAGAGCCCGGGGGATGAAGACCACGGCTCAGCTGGCTAGGCGATTCACCTGCTCGACAAACCCGGCCGGAACGCTATCGAGCACTGGCCGGGCATCTCCGCACACCTCCGGATGGGGCGCATCCGGCTCCACCGCCAGTACGGAGGGGGATTCGGACCAGTGCAACAGCTCCAGTCTCCCGTTCTCCTGCTCCACCAGCGCCGTGCAGTGCTCCACCCAGTCACCGTCATTGCAATACAGCCCGTCCTCACTGCGCAGGAATCCTGCGGAATGGATGTGGCCACAGATAAAGCCGTCGTAATGGCCCTTTTCCGCCACCGTCAGCGCCGCCAGCTCGAACCGGCGGATGAAGGTACGCGCCCTGCCGATCCGGCTCTTCACCCAGGCCGCCAGTGACCAGTACGGTTTACCCTGCAGCCGGCGCAGAGCGTTGAACCAGCGGTTCAGGCGCAGCAACAACCCGTGGGCGCGGTCACCGACGAGCAGCATCAGTGGGCTGCAGCGCACCACCTGGTCAAACTGGTCCCCGTGACACACCAGGAACTGCCGGCCATCCGCAGTGGCATGAATCGCCTTGTATTTCAGTTCGATACCAGACAGGGTCTGGCCACAGAAACGCCGGAAGAACTCGTCGTGGTTGCCGGGAATGTAGACGACGCGGGTGCCGGACGCGGCCATATCAATCAGTTTGTGGATAACCTTGCGGTGGGACTCCGGGAAATGGGAGCGCCGCTGCATTGCAATCAGGTCGACAATATCACCGACCAGATACAGGGTTTCGCACCGGATATTGTGCAGAAAATCCAACAGGTACTCGGCCTGGCAGTCGGCCGTTCCCAGGTGGACATCGGAAATGAATACACTGCGATACTGTCGCACGGTGCCTCCCGTTTCGCCGGAGCTTGCAGTCAGGTGTCCTTGAGAGAACCTTGGCAAGCTCCGGTGACAACCGGGTTACGCCCGTAAGACAGTTTGGTTAACGGCCAGACATTATCGAAGGTCCGGATTCAGAGTGTAGGTCCCCGTCACCCGGACACTGTCCAGCACATGACTTTTCATGGCTTCCCGGACATCGTTGCCATCGAACTCACCCTCAAGGCCCAGGCTTGCCACATCCAATGCATGAACCTCGAAATGGTAGTGATGGATGATCTCATCGTTCCACGGCGGGCAGGGACCATCATAGCCGGCGTAGGTACCGGCCATGTCCGGATTGCCTGCCAGGAACTGGGTGTAGTTATTGACACCGCGCACACCAATCGGGCCGGGGCCATGGTCCTTGCCCTTCGGGCTTACGCCATCGCTGTCCTCGCCCTCGGGAATCCGGTTCACGTTGGCAGGGATGTCCACCAGCAGCCAGTGGAAGAAATCCACCCGCGGCAGGTCCTTCGAAACGGTTTTGCCCTCCTGGTTCACGTCATCCGCCGCGCTTGGCACATCCGGATCAAACATCATGACCACAAAGCTTTTGGTTCCCTCGGGAGCATCCTCCCAGGTTATCTCGGGGTTTTTATTGGGACCAAAGCTCATATGGTCTTCTTCGCTGTAGACGCCAAATGCGAACTTCTCGGGGATCGGCTGACCTTCTTCAATTCCTCGGACCTGCAGTTTCACAGCAATGCCTCCTGTTGATAATTGACGGCGACCTGGTTGATTTTGCCAATTGGCGACCAGATCTTTGATACAAACGGTTTTAACAGTGGTATCAACCCTATGTCCAGATTAGCAGACGACGGCGGATGCCACGTTTGGCCATTGCCATACCCCAACCGACGGAGATCGAGGTCACTATGAGCGACCAGAACCCAGGCAGTCCACAGCAGCCCGAAAGCCAGAAGGACGAGGATGCCATCGCCCTTGCCCAGGGCACGTTTGACCTCGCCCGGAACGGCGGCACTCGCATGCTCCGGCCGCTACTGGAGGCTGGCGTGCCTGTGGATATACGGACCAGTGACGGTGACAGTCTGCTGATGCTGGCCACCGGCCATAACCATACCGACACCGTCCGCTTCCTGCTGGAGAAAGGTGCCAACCCCAACCTGGCCAACAACCAGCTGCGAACGCCGCTGATGTCTGCAGCAATGACCAATGAGGTGGGAATACTCGAGCTTCTGCTACAGGCCGGAGCCGATCCTCAGGTCACCGATAGGGATGGGGCCCGCGCCCTGGACCTCGCGGAAATCAACGGAGCCTCCGATGCCGCACAACGATTGGCTAGAGAGAACAAGGAATGACCCGGGTCAAAGCTTCGGGCAAATGCCCTTGATCATGACGCCAGATCTACCATAGTTACTATCAGAAAGCCCACATCAAGGAGAGCGAGTATGAGTGAAGAAGAGGACTACAAGAAACTGCATCCGATTCTGAGTTCGGTGACCCAGACCTACGTGGACCTGTACACCAACAGACCCAACGAGAAGAATCGTGAGCAGCTGATCAAGCTGGAGAAACTGCTGCACGAGAAACTGGAAGAGCTGAAAAAGGCCCGGGGCGAGGAAAGCGGCTGATTCCGGACTCCCCACCGGCGCTCTGATGATCGCCGTCAGAGTGCCGCATCTGCTGTCCGGCGCAGGAAGTAATCCTTTGTCAGCCGGACTACCAGGGGCGAAAGCAACAGGAGTGCGATCAGGTTTGGCACGGCCATCAGCCCGTTGGCGATGTCACACAGCGCCCATACCAGCTCAAGATCCATCACCGCACCCACCGGCAGCAACAGGCAGAACAGGTTCCGGTATAGCCGCACCGGCTTGTTGCCGAACAGGTAGCCGATCCCCCTGTCCCCGTAGTAGCTCCAGCCGACCACACTGGAAAACGAAAAGAACAGCAGTGATACCGTCACCGCCAGTTTACCAAGATCCGGCACGGCGGCATTGAACGCCATGGTTGTCAGTTCTGAACCGCTGACACCGGTCGTCCAGACGCCGGTGGTGATTATCACCAATGCCGTGATGGTGCAAACCACCAGAGTGTCAAACAGAGGTCCGTTCATGGCCACCAGCCCCGCCCGCACCGGCTCATCCACTCGGGTCGCGGCCATGGCAATGGGGGTGGTTCCCAAACCGGCCTCGTTACTGAATACCCCGCGGGCCACACCGAACTGGATGGTGGTCATCACCGCAGCACCGGCAAACCCTCCGGTGGCCGCGGTTCCGGTAAAGGCATCGGAAAAGATCAGAGCGAACGCCCCGGGAATAGCCCCCACGTTCAGGCCCAGTACCACCAGCGCACTGCCCACGTAGACGACGAACATCAGGGGTACAAGACGGGAAACCACCGAGCCGATGCGCCGGATACCGCCGACGATTACCATCCAGATCAGCAATCCGTAGACAACGCCGATAGCCAGCTTGACTCCGAACACGCGTTGCCCGGAAGATTCATAGCCGAGAATATCCCGCAGGGAAAACTCCATAGTGTCGGCTACCGAGTTTGCCTCCACCATATTGCCTGTGCCATAGGCGGCAACGACGGCGCAAAGGGCGAAGAACTGGGCCATGGGCTTCCATTTTGCACCCAGCCCACGCTCGATGTAATACATCGGGCCGCCGGCATAGCCGGTCTCCGGGTCGTAATTGCGAAACTTCAGGGCCAGGGTGGTGCTGGCAAACACCGTGGCCATGCCGACGACGGCGGTGACCCACATCCAGAAGATGGCGCCGGGCCCCCCCAGGGCGATGGCGGTGGCCACACCGGCGATATTGCCATTGCCGATGGTTGCGGACAGGGCGACCGTCAAGGCAGAGAAATGGCTCAACTCCCCGACCCGGGACTTTTCGGCATCCCGCCCGCTCATGATCCGCATTGACAGCCCGAGCCGCAGGAGCTGGATAAAACGAAGCCGAATGCTCAGATACAGGCCTGTGCCCACCAGCAGCAGGATGGTCAACGGCCCCCAGATGATCGTCCAGATCTGATCAACCAGCTCCTGCATGTTGCGCTATCCCTGCCCGCTCTATTGCCGTATCACTCTAACGGCCATTTCTCATGTGGCGGTCGATAGTTACCGAAGGCTTCAATCACGGCCTCGGGAGTCTCCGCCCGGATGATCATGTCGATGTATTCCTGGTTCATGAAGCCGTTTTCCTGCATGGTCTGCACCATGGCCAGCAACGGGTCATAGAAGCCGTTGATGTTGTACAGACCGCAGGGCTTCTGATGAAAACCCAACTGCCCCCAGGTCCAGGCCTCGAACAGTTCTTCCAGGGTTCCGATACCGCCTGGCAGGGCAAGAAAGCCGTCGGCCAACTCTGCCATCCGGGCCTTGCGCTGGTGCATGTCACGGACCACATGCAGTTCGGTCAGGCGGTCATGGGCCAGCTCCCTGTCCCTCAGGCTCTCGGGAATCACACCATAGACCCGGCCTCCGGCGGCCAGAGTGGCATCGGCCACGATGCCCATCAAACCAACGTGGCCGCCACCAAAGACCACATCAATACCATGGTTACCGAACCAGGTACCGAGCTCCCTGGCCTTGTCCACGAACACCGGATTGTTGCCGGACCTGGACCCGCAATAGACCGCCACTTTCATCGACTTCTCCCGTTTTCCGACTGCTGAAATGTCACACAGTATGTGCGTTTAACCAAAGCAGTTAAATATTTCGGGGGAGGCAAACGCGCCTTCAGTTTAATTGTGCCGGCGACCGGCTCCGCGTTAGTATTACTTCGGCAGCATTAGCACCCTACCTTTAACGATGCCTTTCCCAGTGAGGACAGCCAAGCACTTTTGGCCACAAGAGTGCTTGGCTCTCTTCACTTAAAGGTCTGACAGTTATGGATAACCTTCCTCATATCGTGGTGGTCGGCGGCGGCGCCGGCGGTCTGGAGCTGGTCACCAGCCTCGGCAACAAGCTGGGCAAGAAGCGCAGAGCCCGGATTACCCTGGTCGATGCCGGCCTGACCCATGTCTGGAAACCCCTGCTGCACGAAGTCGCGTCCGGATCCCTGGACGCCAGCGCCAACGAAATCAACTACCGCGCTCACGCTCGCAAACACCATTACGAATTCCAGCTCGGGCGTATGAGCGGGCTTGACCGCAAGGCGAAGGAACTGGTCATTGCCCCGTTTCATGACGAGGAGGGCCGGGAGGTGGTGCCAGCTCGGACCATCAGCTACGACACCCTGGTGATCGCTGTCGGCAGCACCGCCAACGATTTTGGCACTCCCGGTGCGCAGGAGCACTGCCTGTTCCTGGACAGCCTGAAACAGGCCCGGCGGTTCCACAACCTGATGCTGAACGCGTTTTTGCGCAAGAACCACGAAGCGCTCCAGGGCCATGAGCACACCCTCAACATCAGCATTATCGGTGCCGGCGCCACCGGGGTGGAACTTGCCGCCGAGTTGCGCCTGGCGTCCCGCGAATTGCCGGTCTACGGAATGAACCACCTCCAGCCCTCGGACGTTTCCATTTCAGTGATCGAGGCAGCCGACCGTATTCTGCCCGCCCTGCCCGGAAGACTCTCCGCCGCGGCCACGCGGGAACTGGAGCGCCAGCATGTCCAGGTACTGACCGGCCAGCCGGTGAGCGAAGTCCGGGAAAACAGCATCATCATGAAAGACGGCACCGAACTGCCGTCGGAAATGACCATCTGGGCCGCCGGAATCAAAGCGCCCGCCTTCCTGGCCGAGCTGGACGGGCTGGAAGTCAACCGGGGCAACCAGCTGGTGGTGGAACAGACCCTGCAGACCACCCAGGATGTCGACGTGTTCGCCCTGGGGGATTGCGCCGCTTGCCCGCAACCGGACTCCGACCGGCCGGTGCCACCCCGGGCCCAGGCCGCCCACCAGCAGGCCGATGCCCTGTTCAAGACCCTGTGCAACCGTCTCGAAGGTAAGGAAGATGTGCCTTTTGTCTACAACGACCACGGCTCGCTGATCAACTTCAGCCGCTACACCACGGTAGGCAACCTCATGGGCAACCTGTCCGGGCGCAGCATGTACATCGAGGGCAAGGTAGCGAGACTGTTCTATGTCTCCCTGTACCGCATGCACCAGGTGGCCCTGCACGGGTTTGTGCGGACAGGCATCATCTGGCTGATGGATAAAATCAGCCGTGCCATGCACCCGCGTCTGAAACTACACTGAAGGGAAAGCCGGCCCGGGAAAGCGGGTGGAGCGGGTGGAGCGGGTGAAGGGAATCGAACCCTCGTATGCAGCTTGGGAAGCTGCCGTTCTGCCATTGAACTACACCCGCATAAGCATTGGCCGCGAGTGAAATATAAGCGGACGGCCTGCGTTTGGGCAAGCCTTGTGTCTGGAGATTGAATGGACCCCACCCTTACCCTTGTCGGAGCCCTGATGCTGGTAATCAGTATCGTGCTCAGCCCGCTGTCCAGCCGCGTCGGCATGCCGGTGCTGCTGATTTTCCTGGTGGTGGGCATGATGATGGGCGAGGATGGCCCCGGCGGCATCGAGTTCGATGATTTCGAACTGGCGTTCCTGATCGCCAACCTGGCTCTCGGGGTGATCCTGCTAGACGGCGGCATGCGCACCCGGGCGGAAACCTTCCGGGTGGGCCTGAGACCGGCATTGGTGCTGGCCACCCTCGGTGTCTTCATGACCGCCGCCGGTGCGGCGGTGGTCGCCCGATGGGTATTTGACCTGGAGTGGCTGACCGCCCTTCTCATTGGCGCCATTATCTCCTCCACCGACGCCGCGGCGGTATTTTCGCTGCTCCAGGGCCGGGGGCTACACCTGAACGAGCGGGTCAGCGCCACCCTGGAGATCGAATCCGGCAGCAATGATCCCATGGCCATTTTCCTGACCCTGTTACTGGTCACCCTGATCGGAAACGAGGGGACGGGCGCTACCTGGTCGGCATTGATTATGCTGGTCAAACAATTCGGTATTGGCGGTATTGCCGGCCTGGCCGGGGGCTTTGCCGTGGTGGAGCTGGCCAACCGTATCCGCCTGACCCCGTCCCTGTATCCGCTTCTGGTGGCGGCCGCCGGGATCTCCGTGTTCTCCGCCACCAATGCCCTGGGTGGCTCCGGTTTCCTGGCCATCTACCTGACCGGGGTGGTGATCGGTAACCGGCCGGTGCGAATGATGCCGATGATCCTGCAGGTGCACGACGGCCTCGCCTGGCTCGCCCAGCTGTGCCTGTTCCTGATGCTGGGCCTGCTGGTCTCGCCCTCCGAGCTGCTGCCCCTGGCCGGCAGTGGCCTGATCCTGGCCCTGGCGCTGATCTTTGTGATCCGACCAGCCACCGTCTTCGCCACCCTCTGGCCTTTCGGCTTCAAACGCCGGGAGCTCGGCTTTATCGGCTGGGTCGGCCTGCGAGGGGCGGTGCCGATCGTGCTGGCGCTGTTTCCGATCATCGCCGGCCTGCCAGAGGCCCAGCAGGTCTTCCATGCCGCCTTCTTCATCGTGCTGGTTTCCCTGGTGGTTCAGGGCACCACCATGGCGCCCCTGGCCCGAAAACTCCGGCTGGAAGTGCCGGCCAGTGACGACCCCTACCGTCGTCTTCCCCTGGACGCCCCCGCCGCTGGCGATCACGAGCTGATGCTGTTTCCCTTGCGCGGCAAGAACTGGGAAACACCCCGGCGCCTGGGCCAGCTGAGGTTCCCGGCAAATACCGCCGTGGCCGGCGTGTTCCGCAACCGGGTCTGCCTGCAGCCGAAGGCGGACCTGGAAGTCTCCAGTGGCGATATGGTCGCCATGTTTGCCACTCCCGGCGTGCTTACGGAACTGGGCAAGGCGCTCAGCGGCCGCCATGCACCGGAATACCTGGCAGAACGGGCCTTCTTCGGGGACTTCGTGCTGAACGGGGACGCGCTGCTCGGGGATGTGGAACAGGTGTATGGCATCGAGTTCGATGAACTTTCCCCGGACATCACCCTGGCGGAGTGCTTCTCCCGACGTACCAAGGGACACCCTGTCGTCGGTGATACCGTGACCCTGGGACCGGTTACCCTGGTCGCCCGGGCGACAGAAGCCGACCGGGTCACCAAGGTGGGCATGAAGATGGACAGGTCACAAAATGACTGAGCGGCGTAAGGGATGGCTATAAAACTTAACAAAACCCCTTAACAGCCTCACCCTGAGCTATGATATAAACGGCGCTGCAGAAATATTAATGTTTGGTAAGTCAGGGTTATGGGTTTGCTTCGAAACGTCTGCCGTTGTCTATTTATCGTTATGGTGCTGGGGTCAGGGACTGCCATTGCCTCGGATCTGCTTGCGAAGGCAGACGTTCGCATGCCCGACCCACAATCGTTCAAACCGGACCGTTTCGACATCAGCGAAGTGCTGGTGAAAAAAGCCGAACGCCAGCTCTATCTGCTGGACGGCGAGGACGTTGTTCGCAGTTACCGCATCTCGCTTGGCGACAACCCCGAAGGGCACAAGCTCTACGAGGGTGATGAACGCACGCCGGAAGGTGAATACGTCCTGGACTGGCGCAATCACCAGAGCGATTTCTACAAGTCCATCCACATTTCCTACCCCAGCCCACGGGATCGCGAACTGGCCGAGGCCTGGGGACTCGATCCCGGCGGCAGCATCATGATCCACGGCCTGCCCAACGAAGCCGGCGACATGGCGTTTGCCTATGTCGGTCTGGACTGGACCGACGGCTGCATTGCCGTCACCAACGAAGCCATGGATGAGATCTGGCAATTGGTCTCCAATGGAACCCCGATCCGCATTCTTCCGTGAATAAGGCATGACACCACGATTAAGTTGTTGTCATAAGCTAAGAAATTTTGCGTATCCTTAGTTAACATTTTGTCTCGGAGTGTTTTACACTGTTTAACGACTCCGACGGAAAAAGATCTTCTGTCGGACCCGGTTTTACAGGAAGTGGTCTATACTCACTTCCGAGACTCAGGACATAAAACGACCAATAAGGGGATTTACTATGCGTAAACTGATGATCGCTGGGTTTGCAATGGCTACTGCTCTGACTGCCGGCTGTGCCAGCAACCAGGCTGCCATCGACGAGGCCAATGCTACTGCAACTTCTGCAGAGCAGACCGCTGAGAACGCACTGAACACTGCCAACAGCGCTGCTTCTGACGCACGCACTGCGCAGCAGACTGCAGAAGAAGCCCTGGCCGCTGCCCGCGCAGCCCAGCAAGCTGCAGACGAAGCCAACGAGCGTGCCAAGCGCATGCTGCAGAGCGCCAGCCAGAAGTAATTGGCTCGCTCTAGCTGAAAAAGGCCGGGATTCCCGGCCTTTTTTTGTGCCTGTCCCCCCTATTCAGGGGACTCGGTGGATCCACCCTGCTTGTTGCGGAACGACTTTTCCATGAAAGGCCGGAGCAGGTCCATGGGCATCGGGAACATGATAGTCGAAGAATTCGAGCCACTCATATCCGCCATGGTTTGCAGGTAACGCAACTGCATGGCCCCGGAGTCGGCAGACATCACCTGGGCCGCTTCTACCAGTTTCTTCGACGCCTGTAATTCACCCTCGGCATGAATCACCTTGGCCCGGCGTTCCCGCTCAGCCTCGGCCTGACGGGCAATCGCCCGGATCATGGATTCGTTCAGGTCAACATGCTTGATCTCCACGTTGGCCACCTTGATGCCCCAGTCCTCGGTCTGGGAATCGATGATTTCCTGGATATCGGCGTTGAGCTTGTCACGCTCCGAGAGCATCTCGTCCAGGTCGTGTTTGCCGAGCACCGAACGCAGGGTGGTCTGGGCCAGCTGGCTGGTGGCCGAGTTGTAATCCTCGACCCGGATGATGGCCCGCTCCGGATCCACCACACGGAAATAGAGTACGGCATTCACCCGCACCGTCACGTTGTCCTTGGAGATGACGTCCTGGCTTGGCACATCCAGCACAATGACCCTCAGATCCACCCTGACGATCTGTTGGATACCGGGAATGACAATGATCAGGCCCGGCCCTTTGACGCCCTGAAAGCGCCCCAGGAAGAACACCACGCCGCGCTCATACTCGGGCAGGATCTTGATCGCCGACCCGAGGATCAGCAGTAACACCACCGCGGGTGCAAGATAGGGAATCAGATCACCAATCATACGGCCTCCTTGTTTGCCGTGAACTTTTGAACGTCGGGTCAGCCTTCGTCTTCGAGGACCTCGACGGTTACCGTCAAACCTTCAATGCCAGTGACCCGCACGCGATCACCAGCCGTTACCGACTGCTCACTGCGGGCATTCCAGCGTTCGCCACTGATACGCACATGACCAGTGTAGTCCTCATGGCCCGGGGTGAAGTCATCCAATGCCTCGCCCTGTTCGTGGGTTAGCTGTTCCGAACCGCTGACCGGATGTCTGCGTCGCAGACCAATAAAGCGGGTCACCGTCCAGAGAATGAAGCCCGCCGCCACGATCGCGGTGCCACCGATGGTGGGTAATGAGATATCCCGGTGACTGCCATCCATCAGGATCACCGAACCGGCGACAAAGGCAACAATGCCCCCGACCCCCAGTATGCCGAAACTCGGCACGAAGGCCTCGCCGACGATAAAGGCCAGCCCGAGCATGATCAGTGCCAGGCCGGCATAGTTCACCGACAACACCTGGAAGGCGAAAAGCGCGAGGATCAGGCTGATGGCGCCGATGACGCCAGGCACGATGGCACCGGGATTGGCCAGCTCGAAGATGATGCCGTAGAAGCCGATGATCATCAGAAAGTAGGCCACATTCGGATCGGTGATCACCGACAGCAAGTTGGTACGCCAGTCCGGCTCGGCGCGCACCAGCTCCAGATCGGCGGTATTCAGGGTAAAGTCACCAGAAGCCATCCGAACCGTCCTGCCATCGATCTGGCGCAACAGATCCCGCAGGTTGGGCGCCACCACGTCGATCACGTTACGCTCCAGGGCCTCGGAGGCACCCAGGTTGACGGCCTCCCGCACGGCCTGTTCGGCCCAGTCGGCGTTACGACCATGGCGTTCCGCCAGACCCCGGATATAGCTGACCGCATCCTCCAGGACCTTCCGTTCCATGGCGGTTTCGCCCCGACGCTTGCTGTCTTCCTGTTCGTCCGCCGTGCCATCCGATTCGGGTGCCTGCTCCGTTTCCTGCGGTTCAGCGGGCTGCTCCGTGGGCTCGGTCCCGGGAATACCGCCCATCTGGACTGGTGTCGCCGAGCCAAGATTGGTGGCCGGGGCCATGGCGGCAATGTGACTGCCGTAGAGGATATAAGTGCCGGCACTAGCGGCCCGGGCGCCTTGGGGAGAGACATAGGTTGCCACCGGCACCTCGGAAACGAGGATGGTCTTGATGATCTCCCGCATGGAGTCCATCAGACCGCCCGGCGTATCCATCTCGATGACGACCAGTCCCATGCCTTCGGTCTCGGCGCGTCGGATGCCCCGGGTCACGTAGTCCATGGTCGCCGGGCCAATGGCACCCTGGACGGTAAGCACAAGGGCCCGGTCCGGACCGTTCTGGGCAAGCAACTGGTGCGAGAGGGAGATTCCGGCGAGCAAAGCCCCGAGAAGAAAGACCGCCGAAAACAGGTTCAGTCGCCGGGACTTTCCGGCTCTGATGGCTTGCTTCCCTTGCATGGCACGTCCCCCTTTTCAGTCATCAGAAGTAGAGTTTTTGCTCCGGCCCACTCCCTGTTTCAGGAGATTCCTCCCCGGCACTCTCGTCGGTGGCAACCTGGGTGAGCTGCTCTCCAATCATGGTGGGAATACCATCAGCCTGGTCCACTGCCAGTTCGATGGCACGGCGATTCACCTCAACCGCCGGATTCTGCTGGCGGAACGCTTCGACTTCGGCGAAGACCCTTTGCCAGAGCTCGTCCCGGTCCTCCCGGGGATAATCCTCATCGGGACGGTGAACCTCGAGCCACACCTCCCCTCCGGATATACCGATCTTGACCGGATCACGGATCACCTGGACCGGTGTCCCCTTGTCCACCTGGTAGATAAAACGGGAGATGTCCTCGTTGTACATCCGGAAACAGCCATGGCTGACCGCCATCCCGACCCCGAAACGCTTATTGGTGCCGTGGATGAGGTAGCCTTTTTCGCTGAGCAACAGGGCGTGTGTGCCCAGCGGGTTACCGGGGCCGGGCGGGATCATCTTGGGCAGGTATTCGCCATTGGCCTCGTACTCGGCGCGGATACTGGCCGGCGGGTACCAGGCCGGCGACTCCAGCGGCATGGTCACTTCGGCATCGGTAAGGGGCGAGGGATTCTCCTCGGTACCAACCCCGACCGGGTAGACCTGCACACCACCATCCCCGGTAAAGTAGTACAGGCGGTACTCGGCGAGGTTGATCACGATACCCTTGCGGCGGGCCTCGTCGGGAATCACATACTGGCGGGGCAGGGTGATGGTCGTGCCTTCCCCGGGCAGCCAGGGGTCCACGCCGGGATTGGCCTTCACCAGTTCCAGGTAACCCAGGGCCAGACGGTTTCCGAGGTTGGCAAAGGTATCCTCGTAGCGGGTGGTAAACGCCTGCAGTTCACCGGCGAGGTCACCCTTGAGCTCGAAGGTGGGGACCCGCGGGCTCCGGTCAGGCTCGGCTTCAGACTCTTTATCCGAAGCGGCATCTGTCGCCGCCATCGCCTGGGCAGTCGCCAGGGCAACCAGCAGCGCCAGAATGTTCCAATACTTTCCAAACCGCATAGTTCTGTTCCGAAATTCAGTGTGCACGCTAACGGTGACAGTAAACCCAATCAGGAGTTCATGGCCGTGGTCCAGACGGTCACTATCGCCAGGAGAACAAACAGGACGCTGGCGCTGATTCTCGCCGTTGCCAGGGGCATCCGCTCCATCAGCCAGCGACCAGCCATGATAACCGGTATGTTGGCCAGCAACATCCCCACGGTTGTCCCCATGATAACCCAGAATGTGTCGGTAAACTTCGCCGCCAGCACAACCGTGGCCACCTGGGTCTTGTCACCGATCTCCGCGAGAAAAAACATGATGGTGGTGGCCATGAACGCGCCCATCCCCAGAAACTTGGAATCCTCGCTGTCATCCTTGTCGGGAATCAGCAGCCACAGGGCAATAGCAACAAAGCTTAATGCAAGAATCCAGGGCAGCCAGGCTTCCGGGATGAAGCTGGCAATCCAGGCACCGAGCCAGGCCGAGAGCGCATGATTGAGGATGGTGGCGATCAGGATACCCAGGATGATCGGGGTGCGCCTGGCGTAGCGGGCCACGAGGAACAGGGAAAGCAGCTGGGTCTTGTCGCCGATTTCGGCGATGGCAACGGCAGCAGTAGAGGCGAGAAAGGCGTCCATCAAACAACTCCAGGGCGGATATCCAAGACATGAGACAGCCCACCTTCCGCCCTTTGGAGGTGATCTGCCTCAGGTCTTGCCAATCCCGGCATTGCGAACGCGGGACACGGTGGCCATGGGGATTGAGCCCCAAGTATGTTGACCACCGTCCGGCCGGATCATCCGGCGCGGAGGCTACTCCCCTGAAGGAGGGTGAATGCTATCCAATTAAGGCCGGTATCGCAACTATGCCCGCATCCGCCACACCGGAACCGCCGCCACGGCCACAAATACGGCCACCAGCCACCAGGCGCTGTGGAAGGCATTGATGGTGGGCAGGCCGTCGCTGTGCTCCCCGAACTCCACGGTCAGGGCCACGATGTTGACACCGAAGGCGCCGCCCAGTTGTCGGGTAAAATTGATGGTGCTGGAAGCCGCACCCAGCTGTTCCGGCTTGAGCGGGTTGAGTGCGCCGGTGGACAATGCCGGCAGCATGAAGCCGATCCCGATACGCCCCAGGATGGTCCAAAGGGCCAGCCAGCCGAAAGCCAGGGTTACATCCGACACCGCAAACAGCATCGCCGAGGCCGCAAACATGGCAATGCCGAATACCACCAGCTTGCGGGCACTCTGGCGATCCGCCAGCCGCCCGGCGAGGGGAAACGTTATGCCCAGCACGATGCCGGCCGGCAGCATCAGCAATCCCGCCTCCGTGGCACTGAACCCAAGGGAGGTCTGGACAAACAGGGGAACCAGGTAGGTGGATCCGAACAAAGCAAGCCCCAGGGCCATGGCACCCAGGTTGGCATAGACAAACGCGGGGTTACGCAGGAGCGCGATGTTGACCAGCGGATGCCGGGCGGACCGCTCCCGCACCACGAACAGCCCCAGCAGTATGGCGGCCACCAACGCCTGCAGGCCGATGCGCCACTCGGCCCCGGCAAGCTCCTGCATGCGGTTGAGGGTATCCAGGGCCAGGCCGATGGTTGCCCCGAGCAGAAGCAGGCCCGGCAGATCAAAACGGTAAGGTTCGGGACGGGACGGCGGCAGCGGCAGGAACCGCCAGGCCATGAAAACACCCAGCATCGTGACCGGAGCCGGTGCAAACATGACGTAACGCCAGCTCAGCTGGTCCACCAGGAAGCCCCCCAGCACCGGTCCCAGGGCAGGAGCCAGGATGACACCCATGCCGTAGATGCCCATGGCCTGACCCCGGCGCTCCCTGGGGAAAATCCGGAACACCAGATACATGCCCATGGGCTGCATCAGCCCCGCCATGGCGCCTTGCCCGATCCGGGCGGCAATCAACTGCCCAGGCGTCCCGGCAAAGCCGCCGACAATGGAAATCAGGGTGAACAGGACCATGGCGCCGGCGAGGGTCTTGCGGACACCGAAATGATCCAGCAACCAGGAGGAAGCCAGCATGGTGGTGGTCATGGCGGCGATGAAACCGGTCGCAAGCCAGTGAACCTGGCCCTGGCGGATACCGAACTCCAGCATGATGCCATGAAGGGCCACGTTGACCACCGTGGCACTGAGTACCGTGGCCATTGTGCCCAGCATTACGGTGCACACCGCCAGCCAGCGCCAGCGATCGCCGTAACGGGCCCGGAGTCCGTCGATCGAATTATCCGCCAGGATGAAGCTCCTACTTCTGCTTTTCGGCGTTTTCCATGATCTTCTGGAACACTTTCAGCGCGCTTTCGATATCCTCATCGCTGATGCCTTCCAGCATTTCCTCGCGCAATTTGGCCGCACGCTCGGAGAGATCATCCATGAATGCCCGACCGGCATCAGTCAGGTGCAGGCGGCGCGCCCGGCGGTCATTGGGGCAGGGCCGGCGCTCGATCAGCCCCTGCTGTTCCAGGCTGTCCAGCAGCCGCACCAGCGTGGGATTCTCGATCGCCATCAGGCTGGCAAGTTCGCGCTGGGTAAGTCCCTCACCGCCCTGCTGCAGGTAGACCATGGTGCTCCAGCGGGCCTGGGTCACACCCAGATCCTTCAGACGCTCGTCCAGCATCTTCCGCCAGCGGCGGGTAACCCGGGCAACGGCAAAGGGAAACTGGTCTCTCATGGGTTATCACTCCTGTCCAGTGGCCGCCCGGTCACTGGAAAGTACCGGGGCTATCGGCCAAAAAACTCACATTATGGGAAAGTCACCAATAGTATGCTAACCATTGAAATAAAAACAGATATCAGATCAAAAATATAATCGGGAAAACCGAGAGGAAGCCGGGTCAGCCGGTCTGACGCAGCTCCTCCTTCATCTCTTCGACCTCGGCAGACTCGTGAAATTCCTCGTTCCGCGGATCCATTTCGGTCAGCACCGGAGAGCTCTCGGGCATGGTGGGCACGAAGTGCTCCTGCTCCTCCACCGGTACATCGTCGGTGTGACTGATGCGGTAACTGGTGATCATCGCCAGCAGTACCAGGAATCCGGCGTTACCCAGGAACAGCCCCCTGGGACCCAGGAGCCCGATCAGTTCGGCCATGACAATGGGGCCAATTACGCTGCCAACGCCGTAACTGAGCAACAGGGTGGCGCTGGCCGAGACTATCCGGCTGGTTTCCATCCGGTCATTGGTAATCGCCACGGCAATGGGATACACACTGGCTGAGAGGCCGGTGAACAGCCCCACCAGCAAAGTCAGCATTGCGAGATTCGTCGTTTCCAGGACACCAACGGCCCCGGCCGCCGCCGCCGCAACCAGTGCCACCCAGAACATGACCCGGCGACGGTCAAACCGGTCACATACGCGGCCGAGCGGCCAGGCCAGGATCATCGCCGCCACGATGGCACTGGCCATGAAGGTGGAGGTCTTTGCCACGTCCAGGCCCACCAGGGTGGCGTAGACCGGCCCCAGGGCATAGAAGCCACCAATCATGACGCCACAGATCAGCGCACCGGCAACCCCGGAGAAGGACTGACGGGCCAGGGTGAAGATGGACATTCGACTGGCCTGTTCGATGGCGGGCGCTTCCATCCGGGTCAGAGACAGGGGCACCAGCGCAAGGGTCAACAAGATTGCAGCGAGAGAGAAGGGCATGAAATTGGCTGGATCGCCCACGTTGACCACCAACTGGCCGCCCGCCGCCGACAGATAGAAGACAATCTGGTACACCGCGAACAGGGCACCGCGGTTGGCATTGGTGGCGCGGCTGGAGAACCAGCTCTCGATCACCACGAGGACGGCGGCGATACTGAAGCCGGAGAGCACCCGCAGGAACGCCCAGAACACCATGGACACCGCCATGGGATACATCAGGGACGCCACGGCGGCCATGGCCGCGAACACCGCAAACGCCCGAATATGGCCTACCCGGCCAATTACCCGGTGTACATACAGGGTGCCGAGCACGAAACCGATGGAGTAGCACACCAGCACCCAGCCAATCACGTCCGGAGCCACCTGCTCGATACTCAGCCGGATGCCCAGCAGGGTCATCAGGAAGGCATTACCGCTCACCAGCAGCACAATGCTCAGAATCAGAGCAGACAGGGAAGCGACCATTCGGGTCATGACAACGGGCTCCGGGCGGCAGACAACAGACTGTAAGTATTTGGGCCAAAAGATAGCACCAGCCTCCGGACTGTGCCGGCACGGCATTAGACCAGTGGCGCCGGATGCAGGCTACTAGTGTCCCGTCTGGCTAATTCGTTAACCTACTGCGTGACGCTGAGGCTTCTGGCCAAGGCGACTGTCCGCAGGTGTGGTGGTTCCACATCAAG